>NZ_JAQJCH010000040.1:0-808 GCF_030182525.1 Rhizobium pantanalense | reverse complement strand
CTCCGTTGGCCTGTCCCGGCGACAGCTCGAACGTCTGTTCATGGAAGAAATGAAGGCCCCACCAGGGGCCGTCTACACGCGCATTCGCATGGAGCGCGCCAGGCAGTTGGTTCTTCAGACAGAGGCTCCGCTGATCGAAATTGCGCTTGAAGTGGGGTTTGACAGTGCATCTCACTTCGCCAGACTGTTCCGGAAGGCGTTTGGAGGATCTCCCACACAATTGCGCCGTGCCGTGCCTAAAACGCTGAAGGCAATCTGATGCGACATGTCGCAATGCAATGCGACCGATATATCGCTAACGCGAATCGGTTCCGGTCTGATCACAGGAACGAAGGCGTGGCGGGCGGAAAAGAACGATTTGGTTCGAACTCGGGGAGCGCAACCAGACATGAAGATGGGCATATCGCTGTTCTGCACATGATGTCTGTACGATCTAGCTCGATGCAAGCGCGCTTAATCGATCGCCTTATCTATATGTAAGCGGCTAGCAACCTCACCGGTCTCATCTGCTCGAATCCTTGCCTAATCATCCAGGGTGTGAAGTGCACCGGCAAGCCATTTGGCTGTGTCGCTCACTGCAATCGTTCGGCGCGCCCTTAGAGGTAGCAGCACATTATAGTGGTCCTCGGTCACCGTCTCTTCCGAATTGAGTGCTACGAGGGTGCCGTCGTTGAGAAAGGTTTGGACAAGAAGACGCCAGCCGAGCGCGATCCCCTGCCCTGCTCGAGCCGCAGCAATTGTCTCAGTGTAATGGTTGAAACGAAGCGATGGTTTAACGGTCAGAGAGCGCCCCCTCTTTTCGATCCAT
>NZ_JAQJCH010000039.1:0-824 GCF_030182525.1 Rhizobium pantanalense | reverse complement strand
ATCATCTCGTCTTTCTTTACCCTCAGAAAACGAACGACAGACCGGATTACCTTTTACAACCCAGCCTATCAATAATGCCATCGACGTGTTCGGTATGGTCCATTCTTTAAGCGCACACGCCGAGCGTGCGCCTGGCCATACCTTAAGACCAGCTTCTCGAGATTAAATCCGGTACCGCGCGGTCAGGCAACGGTAATCCAGCCGTCCGTCAGAGACATTCGAAGAATGTCAACAACAACGGCCCAGAGCGACAAGCTTCCTTCCTACCTCCGTCCCCTCCTTCGTTTCCAGCCGGCTAGGCCATCCACGATATCATAAGGTCCGGGCTCGGACGCCTTAAACAACCTTGCGGTCGCTCAAAACACCTGGAAGCCTCCAGATCAATCTTCTCTTCACAATGTATGCAGAACAGGCATCCAGCTTAAAAGCCGATGCAAAACCTTTATTTCTTCAGAAGACAACGTCAGCGCCACAGCGCGACAAACAACAACCGAACCAGCCCGCCTTCGCTTTCAAGCTTCGGCGAGACAATCTTCGACAAGTCGAAGATTGGTGGAGCTGAGCGGGATCGAACCGCTGACCCCCTGCTTGCAAAGCAGGTGCTCTCCCAGCTGAGCTACAGCCCCATCCAGCTCGACACCCAATGGATCACTCCATCGGCTCGGCAACAAAACCGCATCCGTTCACTCCCGGCTCGCCAAGCCATAGCCCATAAGGGCGAAGGCTGGTGGGCCCGGGAAGACTTGAACTTCCGACCCCACGCTTATCAAGCGTGTGCTCTAACCAACTGAGCTACGGGCCCATTCTCGTCAAACCGGTCCAGA
>NZ_JAQJCH010000038.1:0-908 GCF_030182525.1 Rhizobium pantanalense | reverse complement strand
GCTCCGGAAGAGAAGGCTCGTGGCATCACGATCTCGACGGCCCACGTTGAATACGAGACGCCGAACCGCCACTATGCGCACGTTGACTGCCCCGGCCACGCCGACTACGTCAAGAACATGATCACGGGTGCGGCCCAGATGGACGGCGCGATCCTGGTTTGCTCTGCTGCTGACGGCCCGATGCCGCAGACGCGCGAGCACATCCTGCTCGCCCGCCAGGTTGGCGTTCCGGCAATCGTCGTGTTCCTGAACAAGGTCGACCAGGTTGACGACGCCGAGCTTCTCGAGCTCGTCGAGCTTGAAGTTCGCGAACTTCTGTCGTCCTACGACTTCCCGGGCGACGACATCCCGGTCGTCAAGGGTTCGGCACTTGCTGCTCTTGAAGATTCGGACAAGAAGATCGGCGAAGACGCGATCCGCGAGCTGATGGCTCAGGTTGATGCCTACATCCCGACGCCAGAGCGTCCGATCGACCAGCCGTTCCTGATGCCGATCGAAGACGTGTTCTCGATCTCGGGCCGTGGTACGGTTGTGACGGGCCGCGTCGAGCGTGGCGTGATCAAGGTTGGTGAAGAAGTCGAAATCGTCG
The DNA here is from genome assembly GCF_030182525.1 of Rhizobium pantanalense. NCBI lineage: Bacteria > Pseudomonadati > Pseudomonadota > Alphaproteobacteria > Hyphomicrobiales > Rhizobiaceae > Rhizobium > Rhizobium pantanalense. Next base: position 319 of record NZ_JAQJCH010000038.1, on the reverse strand, counting down.
GCATTCGTCCGACGTCGAAGACGACGGTTACCGGCGTTGAAATGTTCCGCAAGCTGCTCGATCAGGGCCAGGCTGGCGACAACATCGGCGCGCTGATCCGCGGTGTTAACCGTGACGGCGTCGAGCGTGGTCAGATCCTGTGCAAGCCGGGCTCTGTGAAGCCGCACAAGAAGTTCAAGGCTGAAGCCTACATCCTGACGAAGGAAGAAGGCGGCCGTCATACGCCGTTCTTCACGAACTACCGTCCGCAGTTCTACTTCCGTACGACTGACGTGACCGGCATCGTGACGCTTCCGGAAGGCACGGAAATGGTTATGCC
>NZ_JAQJCH010000037.1:0-1022 GCF_030182525.1 Rhizobium pantanalense | reverse complement strand
TACTGGGTGCCGAACGTGTCGGGCGGGTTGGTCATCTCGAACATCGAGCAGCGCACAAGCTGGACGATCGACTACAACAGAAAGCTTGCGCAGATCGCCGAGGCGAGTGGTTTCGACTATGCGCTGAGCCAGATACGCTTCACCGCAGGCTACGGCGCGGAGTTTCAGCATGAATCCGTTTCCTTCAGCCATGCTCTGCTGGAATCGACGACGAAATTGAAAGTCATTGCCGCAATCCTGCCCGGACCATGGACGCCGGCGCTGGCAGCGAAGCAGATCGCCACCATCAACCACCTGACTAACGGCCGCGTCGCCGTCAATATCGTCAGCGGCTGGTTTCGCGGCGAGTTCGCGGCCATCGGCGAGCACTGGCTCGATCACGACGAGCGTTACCGCCGCTCGGAAGAATTCATCCGGGCGCTGCGCGGCATCTGGACCGAAGACAGCTTCACTTTCCGTGGCGATTTCTATCGGTTCACCGATTATTCGCTGAAGCCGAAGCCGATCGATCCGCAGCCGGAAATTTTCCAGGGTGGCTCGTCGCGTGCGGCCCGCGACATGGCGGCGCGCGTATCCGACTGGTATTTCACCAATGGCAATACGCCCGAGGAGATTGCCAAGCAGGTGGACGATATCCAATCCAAGGCAAAAGCGAACGGCCATCATGTGCGCATCGGCGTCAACGCCTTCGCGATCGTGCGCGAGACGGAAGAGGAAGCCAAGGCGGTTCTTGCCGAGATTGTCGAGAAAGCCAATCCCGATGCCGTCAAGGCCTTCGGGCACGAGGTGAAGAATGCCGGCAAGGCTTCACCGGAAGGCGAGGGCAATTGGGCGAAATCCAGCTTCGAGGATCTGGTGCAGTATAATGACGGTTTCCGCTCTAACCTGATCGGCACGCCGCAGCAGGTTGCCGAGCGCATTATCGCTCTGAAGCAGGTGGGTGCCGATCTGATCCTTCTCGGCTTCCTGCATTTCCAGGAAGAGGTCGAATATTTCGGCAAGCACGTCATTCCGCTGGTGCG
>NZ_JAQJCH010000036.1:0-1573 GCF_030182525.1 Rhizobium pantanalense | reverse complement strand
GTTATCGGCATTCTGCTTGATGTTGGCGGCCATCTCTTCCATCGAGGCGGAAGCTTCTTCGGCAGAAGAGGCCTGTTCGGTGGCACCTTGAGACAGCTGTTCGGACCCGGCCGACAGCTGCTGGCTGCCTGACGAGACGTTGTCGGAGGCCGACAGTGCATCGGCAACGACGCCGCGCAGACGTTCGACCATCGACTGGAGCGAAATGCCCAGAGTATCCTTCTCCGACATCGGCTTCGGCTTGACCGTCAGGTCGCCATTGGCGATCTGGTCAGCGATCGTTGCGGTGTTGCGCAGATTGCCTGTCATGACGTTGATGGTGTTGACGAGGTCCTTGATCTCGTCATTGGTCTTGATCTCAATATTCTGATTGAGGTCGCCAATGGCAACGCCTTCCGCGACTGCCTGAATCTTCTTGAGGCCGCGATTGATGCCGAGTGCGATCCAGATGGCAACGACCGTAGAAATCACGAACATGATGCCAAGCGACGTCAGAAGCAGATTTCGCGCAGACGCATATTGGTCGTTGGTCGACAGATCGGTTTGATGCAAGTCATCAAGAATTGCCTTGTTGACGGTCTCGAGCGCATTCTGGAGCAGATCGCTTGCCTTGCGTCCCTCACCCATGGAGAGGGCGCCGGCCTTGCGATTGCTTTCCTCGGTGTTCTCAGTCGCTAGCTTCAGGATCTGATCATCGATCTGCTTCCAGGCGGGATACTGCTTGGAAAACTCGGCAACCTTGTCGGAAATCGCCGGGTCCTGGGCAAGCTTCTGGACGAGCTGCTCGATCGTGACTTGTTTCTCGTGAACGGCGTCAATGTAACCGCCGATCGCCTGCGGATCGGTGTTGAGGATGGCATTCTTTTCATTGCGGATCGCATCCAGCACGGCGCTGGAAAGATCGCCGGAGTTGCGGAGATTGTTGGCCGGTCCTTGAACGATATCGGTGATGGCGGAGTTGAGCGAAGACAGGCTCATGATTGCGAGGACGGACATGCCGGTCGACAAGAGGATCAGGAAGCCGAAGGCGAGGGCCAGTTTGAGTTTGATGGTAAAGCGCATCTCTGAAAAGCTCCTGGAGATGAAGGGTTCGATATTTGAAATGTCAGACGGGGAGCCGTCTTGATGCGCGAAGACCGATACATTCACCCTTCCGCGAACCGGAACCGGTTCTTGAGGCCGGCGGTAGCATTTGCCGGCCTTTGACCGGCGCCTTCCGGCGCCGGTGTTTGTTGACATCAGGCCAAGCGCTCAGGCGCTCTGGCGAAAATCATTGTCATCCGCATCGGGTCCACCCATGGACATGTCGAGGGTAAAGCCCTTGAGCCGAGCCTGCTGCGCGGCGACGCTGTTGTCGGTGCGTGCGGCCGGGGCTCTGGCAGCGGGTGCCTTGGCGGCAGGCTTTGGTTTGGCAGAGCTGGCAGCATGATGGATCGGCGTGTGGACAGGGCTATGTGCGGCCTGAGCCTTGCGAGCATTGGCCTGATCGACCTTGAAAAAGGCGATGGAGGCCTGCAGCTCCTCCGCCTGGGCGGCGAGCTCCTCCGACGTTGCCGACATTTCTTCCGATGCA
>NZ_JAQJCH010000035.1:0-1766 GCF_030182525.1 Rhizobium pantanalense | reverse complement strand
TACCACGGCCGTGCAAAATTCTGGCGAACGGACAGCGAATTATTTTGCCATTTTTGTCGCGCAGCTCCGCCACGCGTTCGACAAGCTGGCGGCACAGAACACCCACGAAGTGCGCACTTATACAAACTTCACTTCGTTTCGTTTGTCGTGCGATCTGCGATGCTCAAAAAACCGAGAAACGGCGGGAATTTTCGGGACGGGAATTTTCGGGACAGGATGTGCAATTGTAATACCGTCACACGCGACGCTATCACAATTGCCATCTGGTCAGGGCTGCACCCCGACACCCTGCTAGTCTGATTCAGTTTTATCTTTCGTCGGTGAGTGACGGTACTTTCTGACCTCGGTTTTCCACTCGAACGCGATGCGTGAACCGTCATCGTCACCCTCGGAAATATCATCCCCAATCACCATGTCGGCATCGGTTTCCTGATCGAGCTTCAGTACGTCTTTGAGTGCACCGCCGGTCGCCACAAAGCGGCGCTTGTGCGTCTGGCGGGTCAGTTCGAGGAACCATTCAGGATCGGCCACCATGTCAGCCGGCTTCGTGGAATATTTCAGGGTTTCGGCCACCGCACCGCGCACCAGTTCGGCAGTGGCACCGGCCAGCGATTCGCCATCCTTTGGCTTACGGGGTTTTACTGCCCGGACATCAACATTCGGGTCGTAACTGACCCGCAGGCACTCCCGCCAGAGTTCAACCCAGCGAGCATGTTTTACGTAACCGTCACCAGATAGCATTGAGGGCGGCACCATCATCAGGGTGTGGAAGTGGGGATGTGCGCTGCCGTCACTGCTGCGGGTGACTTCCGTGGTGCGTATCCAGCCCTGAACAGGCCGGAACTCCTTGCGATCCTTCAGTCGCTGGAAAGCTGCATTCATCCGGTTCAGCATCTCGCCCAGCTCCCCGATCGCACAGTTGCGCACGGTCAGGGTCAGGAACATCCAGCGGGCATCAGGGTAATCCGCCACGATACGCGGCAGGGACTGGTAGAAACGGGCTTGCCACATCAGGGAGCGCCTCCACTGGCAGACAGGACAGTGCCGGACACGGCAGAAATGCGCCTCACGCAGCCTCAGACGCGTTTCTCCGGTTTCCTTGAGGGTAGACCACCCGAAACGCAATAAACCGCCACAGAGGGCCATACGCGCCCCGTAGCGCTCATATTCGGCCGCAAGCAGGTAAATCCCTCCCACGTCGTCAGAAACGCTTCTGTGAGCGTCCCAGGGCGCATCTGAGGGGGAATAGTCCGTGAGGTTCTGGAGTTCAGGATTTTTCATGCACACCACCCGATTGTGGGCGATGGCTCATCTGACGTGTTATCATTGCCATATCACCTGTGTTAGCCGTATCACCAATTCGAATCTCTACAGGTGGTCACGCCCCCGAACGATGCCCGTCGTTGCGGGGGTCGCTTTTAACGCGACCACTTCCGACAGAATACTTCCAAACCCATTTCGGAGCAAATGTGCCCTCAAGCCTTGCGGGACAAGGGCTGGAGGCCAATTTGAATCCCAGAGTTATCCCTTAAGTATAAATACAAGGAACGCGCGCGAGCTTTGAGCAAAAAATAAACGCAAAATCAGCGCTTTTTCACAACCAAAAACCTCAACAACACCAGAAGCGGGATCGCAATGCTAAGCGCCGCATCAATGCGATCAAAAGCCTCAAAAAACATCTTCACCTCCCACAAAGTTTTATAAATCTATCTGGTTTGTGATTTTCGCATCCGTGTTTTCGTTTTGCAGTACTGCCAATTTAATTT
>NZ_JAQJCH010000033.1:0-2215 GCF_030182525.1 Rhizobium pantanalense | reverse complement strand
GACATCCTTGTTCCCGAAGTCGATTATGACGAAATCTATCCCGGACTGGCCGCACAGGTTCGGCTGCTTGGTCGCAGCGATGTTTTCAAAGGTTCAGTCGTTTCCGTGAAAGGCAGCTCGGCAGCTACGGAAACCGATTCATTTGCGGCCAGTCTACCGGTTACATCGCAACGCAATGCCCGCATCAGGGTTCGTCTCGAACCCTCCTTCATGAACAGCGACTTCAAAAATTTCTGCCAAGTGGGACGTTCGGTCCAGGTCCGTTTTCCAAGGCACGGATTTGGTTTTTCGAATTGGATCAGGAACCTGTGGTTCAGTATCTTCTAGCGCTTGCTCCAACCTTTCTCGTGGTGGCCTTCTTTCTCCTGGGGCCATTCAATTGGCCACGCCATCATAGCTGGGCGAGGACAGTCACCTGCGGGTTCGTCGCGGCCGTCGCATTGCGCTACATGATTTGGCGGTTCACGCAAACCGTTCTTCCCTATCCCTACGACGGGACCAACTTCTATTGGGTCTGGCTCGTCTTCATCGTCGAGCTGCTGGCATTTTCCGATGTTGTGCTGTTCCTCATCCTCATGAGCCGTTACATCGACCGGAGCCTTGAGACGGACGAACTTGGTAAGATCTTTTTTTCGCGTGACGAGCGCAAACTGCCGACGGTCGATGTCTTCATACCTACCTACAACGAGCCGCTCGATGTCCTGGAGCGAACAATTGTCGGCGCACTCTCACTCGATTACCCAGCAGAAAAGCTGAAGGTTTATGTCCTCGACGACCAGCGCCGCGACTGGCTAAAAGCCTTTTGCGAAGACAAGAACGCTATTCATGTTACGCGCAGCAACAATGCTCACGCCAAAGCCGGCAACATGAATAACGGTCTGCAAGTCAGCTCAGGTGAATTCGTTGCCGTCTTTGATGCCGATTTCGTACCTTATCGGCATTTTCTTCGTCGCACCCTGCCCTTCTTTTCCGACGAAAGCATCGGTATCGTCCAGACACCACAGCACTTTTTCAATGCGGATCCGGTCCAGACGAACCTGGGGTTGGAGAACATATGGCCGGACGAGCAGCGTCTGTTTTTTGACGAGATCGCGCCCAGCCGCGACGGATGGGATGTCAGTTTCTGTTGTGGTTCATGCTCGATCGCTCGGCGCAAGGCGATCGACGCGATCGGCGGTTTCCCGACGGAGTCCATTACCGAGGATTTGCTGACCACGCTTTCGATGCTCAACAAAGGCTACAAGACGCGCTATCTGAACGAGCGGCTATCGATGGGGCTCGCCGCTGAAAATCTGACGGGCTATTTCGTTCAGCGAGAACGCTGGTGCCAGGGTGGCATTCAGACGCTTTACTTGCACAATGGCCCGTTGCGCGGCCCAGGACTGTCTTTGTTTCAGCGGATCATGTTCCTACCAGTTTCATGGATAGTCCAATATCTGGTTCGTCTGATGATCCTGGTCATTCCGATCGCCTATCTCTGGTTCGGATTTTTGCCGCTTTATTTCACTGATATCGCTGATTACGTCTCATACCAGGCACCGTTACTGGCCGCCTATTTCCTTTTAATGCTTTGGATCACGCCAACACGATATCTGCCCATTATCTCAAGTGCTGTTGGAACGTTTGCAACTTTCCGCATGCTGCCCACGGTGGTGTCAAGCTTGATCAGACCGTTCGGCAAGCCCTTCAGGGTGACCCCGAAAGGCAGTGGCAACCAGGCAAATCAATTCGACAAATATACGTTTGCCTGGATCGCAACCTTGATCACGATCACGGCGGTTGGGCTACTCGTCGATATTGTCCCAGAGACAGCACAGATCCAGGCGCAATTCTCGCCGATCGCGGCTTTCTGGGCCGGCATCAACATCGTCGTTTTGGTCATCGCCTCTCTCATTTGTTTCGAGAAACCGCAACGATTGTTTCACGCGTTCAAATTGGACGAACCGGCCTCGGTGGATGACATCCCCGGCCGGCTAGTCAGTTTGGCACTCGACAAGGCCGTTGTCGCGGTTGCGGCGGATTCACGCTTCGAGTCAAAATCCGTCTTGCTGCACCTTCGGGGCTTTACACCCTTTGAAGCCGAACTGAAGCAGGTTACTCAGCGGCGCAGGAGCGTGAGCCGAGGCGGCGATCGGCAAGCCTACTATCTCCACCTTCATTTTGAGCTCGAGGGCGCTATCCGAGACCAAATGATTGTAAAGCTCTATACGGGAGA
>NZ_JAQJCH010000032.1:0-2556 GCF_030182525.1 Rhizobium pantanalense | reverse complement strand
GCGCGCTCCATGCGAATGCGCGTGTAGACGGCCCCTGGTGGGGCCTTCATTTCTTCCATGAACAGACGTTCGAGCTGTCGCCGGGACAGGCCAACGGAGGCGGCAAGATCTACGGTCGGCACGACATCTTCGATGTGGTTTTCCATCGTGATGAGCACCGCTTTCAGACGGGCATCCTGGCATTCGATCTCAAGCGGTTTGCGCGGCTGTATATCCAGCCCCGATCGCGCCCGCTCGATCTGGAGCACTTCCAAAGCATTCCGTTCCGCGTCTCTGCTGATGTGTCGCCGGACCAGAAAAGCAGCCATGTCGGCCGCCGAGCTTCCGCCGGCGCAAGAGCCAAGGTTCCGGTCGAGGTTGAACAATCGATCCGAGCGTACGGAATGCCCCGGGAATTGCTCCCGATATGCGTGATAGTGCAGCCAGCTGACACAGGTTTGGTGCGACTTCATGAGACCCAATCGGGCCAGAATAAATGTGCCGGTACAGACCCCGATCAATGGGACCTTTTGAACGGCAGCTTTCTTGAGATAGTCCGACGTCTGGCTGTCGATGGTCATATCCGTGTTCAAAAGTCCACCGACGACGACAATGTAATGGAATTCCTTCGGGTCGATAAAATCCGAGGTCGGCGCGACCTGCACGCCACAGCTCGATATGATGAGATGCCGGGTGCTACCCACTACCTGCCAGTCGGCCAGAATCCGGCCGGATTTATCAGCCTCGTCACTTGCCAGCCTCAACGTGTCAACGAAGAGGGCGAATGCAGAAAGAGTAAATGACCGTGCAAGGATGAACCCGACTTTCAACGGGCCATGTCTCGCTTCAACTTTCACGGATTTCATCAAACGCCTCGCCCCGGAAAAACCCTTCTATTTGATCTGGAAACCATGGGCCAAGGGATCACGATCGTCGACAAAGATCGTATTGTGGCCGATGATCCGCGCCCACCCTCCGACGCTCGGCTTAATGCCTCTGAACCGTCCAATAGCTGCTTCGGCTTCGATACGTCCCTCGAATATGGTGCCGATCAGGCTTTCCTGGCGAAAGGTGTCGCCGACCTTCAACCGGCCCTTACCATGCAGTTGAGCGAGGCGTGCCGAGGTACCTGTTCCGCCTGGGGAGCGATCTATCGCCTTGTCACCATAGAAAACCGCGCCCCGCCCATCGGCTTTGCTGCTCGCCGGCGTGTCGCACCATAGGGCGTGGTGGACGCCGCTTATCCTTTCATCCTCGGGATGAACCTGATTGCAGATCGGCTCGAGGGCATCGCGCAGCTTCCTGCTGACGTCGACGATTTCATCGCTCGACATGCCGTCCAATCCAGCCCAGTTCCTCTGCGGTTCGATGACGGCATAATAGTTGCCGCCGTAGGCGATATCGATCGTCAGGGCTCCGAGCCCCGGCACATCGACTTCGACATCGGCTGCATGCAGGTAGCTTGCGACATTGAACATGCGGACGGCTTCGACGAATTCGCCCTGCTTGTCATAGGCGATATCCACGCGGCCCGCCGGTGTCTCGATGGAAAGCTTGCCGGGAATGCGTGGGGTGACGAGGCCTTCTTCGATTGCCGCCGTTACCAAACCGATCGTCCCGGCCCCGCACATGGGTAGGCATCCGCTGACTTCGATGAAGATCACGGCAAAATCACAGTCTTCGCGATAGGCGGGATAGATGACGGCGCCGGACATGATGTCATGCCCACGCGGTTCGAACATCAATGCCTGCCGGATCCAGTCGTGATCGCGAACGAAAATCTCACGTCGTTCCGCAATCGGAAGATGCGGAAGCAAAGGCCCGCCGCCGGCAACGAGCCGGACCGGGTTGCCGCAGGTGTGGGAATCGATGCAGAAGAAGCTGTGACGCATTCGGTAAATCTTTTCGTTTAAGCGCTCTTGGCCGATGAACGCGCATGACCCTGCAGCGCACTCTTGGAAAGTCTGTCGAGCAGGATGGCGATGGCAACGATGGCAAGCCCGGCGCGCAGGCCTAGACCCATTTCCATTCGCGTCAGGCCACGCGTGACTTCAGCGCCCAGGCCCCCGGCGCCAACCAGCCCGGCAAGGACGACCATGGCCAACGAGAGAAGAATGCATTGGTTGAGCCCGACGAGCAGGGTCGGCATGGCGGAGGGAATTTCGATCTTGAAAAGGATCGAACGCGGTGGCGCGCCGGTTGCCTGACCGAGTTCAAGAAGATCGGTAGGCACCTGATTGAACGCCAAGGTCGTCAAACGCAGCATCGGCGGCACGCCATAAATGATCGTGGCGATGATCGCCGGCACGCGGCCGAGGCTAAAAATCATGACTGCCGGAATGAGATAGACCCACGGCGGCACCGTCTGCATGATATCGAGTAGCGGTCTGATCGCGATCTCGAAACCCTTGCGCCGCGACGCGAGAATGCCGAGAGGAAAGGCGATCATGACCGAAATAGCGACCGAAACCGTCACTAGGGCGAGTGTTTGCATGGACGCTGCCCAAAGGCCCGCCAGGAGGCAGAAGGCAAGAGCGACGGCCGTTACCACAGCGGCCCTGATATTGATGGCAAGGC
>NZ_JAQJCH010000031.1:1119-3735 GCF_030182525.1 Rhizobium pantanalense | reverse complement strand
GAACGATCAAGCCAATCGAGCTATTAGTACCGGTAAGCTTCATGCGTTGCCGCACTTCCACACCCGGCCTATCAACGTGGTCGTCTTCCACGGCTCTGATAGGGAACACTCGTTTCCAGGTTGGTTTCCCGCTTAGATGCCTTCAGCGGTTATCCATTCCATATATAGCTACCCTGCTATGCCCTTGGCAGGACAACAGGTCCACCAGAGATATGTCCATCCCGGTCCTCTCGTACTAGGGACAGATCCTGTCAATATTCCTACACCCACGGCAGATAGGGACCGAACTGTCTCACGACGTTCTGAACCCAGCTCACGTACCGCTTTAATTGGCGAACAGCCAAACCCTTGGGACCTGCTCCAGCCCCAGGATGCGATGAGCCGACATCGAGGTGCCAAACAACCCCGTCGATATGGACTCTTGGGGGTCATCAGCCTGTTATCCCCGGCGTACCTTTTATCCGTTGAGCGATGGCCCTTCCACACGGGACCACCGGATCACTATGACCGACTTTCGTCTCTGCTCGACTTGTCAGTCTCGCAGTCAGGCGGGCTTATGCCATTGCACTCGACGACCGATTTCCGACCGGTCTGAGCCCACCATCGCGCGCCTCCGTTACTCTTTCGGAGGCGACCGCCCCAGTCAAACTACCCACCATACACTGTCCCGGATCCGGATAACGGACCGCGGTTAGACATCCATGACGATAAGGGTGGTATTTCAAGGATGGCTCCACAAGAACTGGCGTCCCTGCTTCAAAGCCTACCACCTATCCTACACATGCCGACACGAATGCCAGTGTAAAGCTATAGTAAAGGTGCACGGGGTCTTTCCGTCTGACCGCAGGAACCCCGCATCTTCACGGGGAATTCAATTTCACTGAGTCTATGTTGGAGACAGCGGGGAAGTCGTTACGCCATTCGTGCAGGTCGGAACTTACCCGACAAGGAATTTCGCTACCTTAGGACCGTTATAGTTACGGCCGCCGTTTACTGGGGCTTCGATTCAGAGCTTGCACCCCTCCTCTTAACCTTCCAGCACCGGGCAGGCGTCAGACCCTATACGTCGTCTTGCGACTTCGCAGAGCCCTGTGTTTTTGGTAAACAGTCGCTACCCCCTGGTCTGTGCCACCCTCACATGCTTGCGCACATAAGGGTCACGCTTCTTCCGAAGTTACGCGTGCAATTTGCCGAGTTCCTTCAACATAGTTCTCTCAAGCGCCTTGGTATACTCTACCTGACCACCTGTGTCGGTTTCGGGTACGGTCTATACGGTGGAGCTATTTCCTGGAACCGCGTCCCCGCCCACACAATCCAATAAGTGTGAACAAGTTAAGCAATCCGTCACTACCACCAGGCCCACGAATATTAACGTGGTTCCCATCGACTACGCGTGTCCGCCTCGTCTTAGGGGCCGGCTAACCCTGCTCAGATTAACTTTAAGCAGGAACCCTTGGTCTTTCGGCGAGAGGGTCTCTCACCCTCTTTATCGTTACTCATGTCAACATTCGCACTTCCGATACCTCCAGGACCCCTCACGGGTATCCCTTCATCAGCTTACGGAACGCTCCGCTACCACTCCTCAAAGAGGAATCCTCAGCTTCGGTGCATGGCTTCAGCCCCGTTACATTTTCGGCGCAAAGACCCTTGACTAGACCAGTGAGCTGTTACGCTTTCTTTAAATGATGGCTGCTTCTAAGCCAACATCCTGGTTGTTTTGGGATCCTCACATCCTTTCCCACTTAGCCATGACTTGGGGACCTTAGCTGGAGGTTAGGGTTGTTGCCCTTTTCACGACGGACGTTAGCACCCGCCGTGTGTCTGCCTGGTAGTACTTCCCGGTATTCGGAGTTTGGTTAGGATCAGTAAGACGGTGAGTCCCCATAGCCCATCCAGTGCTCTACCCCCGGGAGTATTCGCCAGACGCTCTACCTAAATAGATTTCGCGGAGAACCAGCTATTTCCGAGTTTGATTGGCCTTTCACCCCTAGCCACAAGTCATCCCAATCTATTGCAACAGATGCGGGTTCGGTCCTCCAGTTGGTGTTACCCAACCTTCAACCTGCTCATGGCTAGATCACTCGGTTTCGGGTCTAATGCAACAAACTATATCGCCCTATTCAGACTCGCTTTCGCTTCGCCTACACCTACCGGCTTAAGCTTGCTTGTTACACTAAGTCGTTGACCCATTATACAAAAGGTACGCCGTCACCCTTGCGGGCTCCGACTGTTTGTAGGCATCCAGTTTCAGGTTCTATTTCACTCCCCTTGTCGGGGTGCTTTTCACCTTTCCCTCACGGTACTGGTTCGCTATCGGTCATGCACGAGTACTTAGGCTTGGAGAGTGGTCTCCCCATGTTCAGACAGGATTTCACGTGTCCCGCCCTACTCTAGGACAATAAGTGTATCTACGCGTACGGGGCTGTCACCCTCTGCGGCAAACCTTTCCAGGTTCTTCCACTTTAACACTCATTGCCACTGGCCTGGTCCGCGTTCGCTCGCCACTACTTGCGGAGTCTCGGTTGATGTCCTTTCCTGCAGGTACTTAGATGTTTCAGTTCCCTGCGTTCGCTTCTTACACCCTATTTTATTCAGGTGAAGATACCTTGTTACAAT
>NZ_JAQJCH010000031.1:0-1059 GCF_030182525.1 Rhizobium pantanalense | reverse complement strand
ATTTAAGGTGGGTTGCCCCATTCGGAGATCCATGGATCAAAGCTTATTCGCAGCTCCCCACGGCTTTTCGCAGCGTATCACGTCCTTCATCGCCTGTGCATGCCTAGGCATCCACTAAATGCCCTTACGACACTTGATCGTTCTCATTGCCAATGCTCATCCTTATTGGATTTGGCAAACCTTGCCTTCTCGCTTGCGCTCGAAGGGGTGCCAAATCTGACCAGACGGTCAGTCCAAAGCGTGATTACCTTTTACAATCGCGCCAATCAGATGCCATCGACGTGTTCGATAGACTTGCTTTTACGCAAAAGCCATAAAGCTTTCGCGAGATATTGGAGCTACGCCGAGCAGCTCGCTTGCAGTCTATCTTTAAGACCAGCTTCTCGAGATTAAATCCGGTACCGCGCGGTCAGGCAACGGTAATCCAGCCGTCCGTCAGAAGCACTCGAAAGCGCTAACAACGACGACCCAGAGCGACAAGCTTCCTTCCTACCTCCGATCTCTCCACCACATCCGGCCGGCTAGGCCATCCATGGTTTCACAAAGACCGGGCTCGGACGCCTTGAACAACCATACGGTCACTCAAAACACCTGGAAGCCTCCAGATCAATCTTCTCTTCACAATGTATGCAGAACACGCATCAAGCCCGAAAGCCGATGCAAAACCTTTATTTCTTCAGAAGACAAACTTTGTTACGTCCAACCACACAGGCCAGAGGCCTGTCGCCGATCGTTCGGCGGCCCGTCCGGAGCGCAGCGCCAAAGGCGCGACAGCGTCAGGACAAAACAATGGTGGAGCTGAGCGGGATCGAACCGCTGACCCCCTGCTTGCAAAGCAGGTGCTCTCCCAGCTGAGCTACAGCCCCATCAGCTCGATCGCCCCAAACTTCTTCGGGGTTCGGCAACTTCCGCGTCACCGTCCGTTCCCGGCTGCGCCATGCGTAGCCAAACGGCGAAGCATGGTGGGCCCGGGAAGACTTGAACTTCCGACCCCACGCTTATCAAGCGTGTGCTCTAACCAACTGAGCTACGGGCCCATTCTCGTCAAACCGGTCCAGA
>NZ_JAQJCH010000004.1:0-464559 GCF_030182525.1 Rhizobium pantanalense | reverse complement strand
ATCGGGCTTATAGACCCTACCTCCGAACCAAGTCAACACTCCAACTGTAAAAATTCTGACATTTTTGTAACTGACTGATTTACAATGGCAATTTGTGGGCGCGATCAAAATATTGGAGATTTTTTCGCGGGCGGCCGCGATTTTGGGATTCATTTTACGCCGACTGCCGGAATCTCCCGGATAAGTGCTCCCAAAGAGCTACTTGTGCCTGTTGCAAGCATCGAATCCGGCTCGCATTGCCAGCCGGACACCCAGGACCTAATAGACATCGAGAGATTGAAGGGAGCGGATATGATGCTTCTCGATAAAAGGCGGGCGCATGCGGCGCCGACCCGGCAAATGCGCGCTTTCGCCCATAGACATATGCGGAGCGGGCAGGCGTGACATATAGAGTGCCCTCATTACCGGAACTGCCGGTCTCGCATGTGCTTGCCGATATCGTTGCGGCGCTCGCTGAAGAGCGGCGTGCCGTACTCTCCGCACCGCCCGGCGCGGGCAAGACGACACTCGTGCCGCTTTATCTATTGGGCGAGGCGTGGCGCGGCGATGGCAGAATCATTCTTCTGGAGCCGCGACGGCTGGCGGCAAGGGCCGCCGCTGCCCGCATGGCCTCGCTGCTTGGCGAACAGGTTGGCGATACTGTCGGCTATCGGATGCGGCTCGACAACCGCATCTCCGCCAAGACCCGCATCGAGGTGGTGACGGAAGGTGTGTTTGCGCGGATGATCCTCGACGACCCCGAACTCTCCGGCATCTCCACAGTCATCTTCGATGAATTTCACGAGCGCTCGCTGGATGCAGATTTCGGACTGGCGCTGGCGCTCGATGTGCAATCGGCGCTACGCGACGATCTGCGCATCCTCGTCATGTCGGCGACATTGGATGTGGAGCGTGTCGCGACTCTGCTTGACCATCCGCCCGTCATCGAAAGCATGGGCCGCAGCTTCCCGATCGATATCCGTCATCAGGATCGGCCAGTGGGAGAGCGCATCGAGGATACGGTGACGCGGACGATACTCGATGCTCATGCGCGCGAGCAGGGCTCGATCCTCGCCTTCCTGCCGGGGCAAGCGGAAATCACCCGCACGGCGGAGCGCCTTGAAGGGCGATTCGGGCTGGGGACAGTGATTGCGCCGCTTTACGGCAATCTCAGCCAGAAGGAGCAGGATGCGGCAATTCGGCCAGCGCCGCAGGGCACGCGCAAGATCGTGCTGGCGACCTCGATCGCCGAGACATCGATCACGATTGACGGCGTGCGCATCGTCATCGACAGCGGATTGCAGCGACTGCCCGTGTTCGAGGCTTCCACCGGCATTACACGGCTCGAAACGGTGCGCGTGTCGCGCGCCTCGGCTGATCAGCGCGCCGGCCGCGCCGGACGAACCGAACCGGGCATCGCCATCCGCCTGTGGCATCCGGGACAGACGGCGGCGCTTCCGGCCTTTACGCCGCCGCAAATCCTTTCCAGCGACCTTTCGGGCCTAGCGCTCGATCTTGCCCATTGGGGCGTGCAGGATCCGGCAACGCTTTCTTTCGTCGACCAACCGCCGGCAACGACGCTTGCCGAAGCACGAGCCCTGCTGCGGCAGCTGGGTGCGCTCGACGCGGACAACGGGCTGACGGCGCGCGGCCGGCTGATGCGCGAGCTCGCCCTGCCGCCACGGCTGGCGGCGATGGTGATTTCGGCTGGCGAATTCGGCCAGGCGCGCGAAGCGGCGCTGCTTGCCGTACTACTGACGGAACAGGGGCTCGGCGGATCGAGCATCGACCTGGAAGACCGGCTGCGACGCTTCAAGACCGAGAAGGGTGAACGAGCCGAGGCTGCGCGTCGTCTCGCCGGGCGTCTCGCTCAAGCGGCCGGTAGCAACGGCAGCACCCCTTCCTCTACTCCTCCGCTCGCCGGCGCGCTACTGCTGCATGCCTTTCCCGACCGCATCGCGCTGCAGCGCGGCGGGCGGGGACGTTTCGTCATGGCCAATGGGCGCGGCGCAGAATTGCCGGAGACCGAGCGGCTTGCCGGCTCCCAGATGCTTGTCATCGCCGACCTGACCGGACGTGCGGCGCAGGCGCGCATTCTTGCTGCGGCGGAGATTTCGCGCGCCGATGTCGAAGAGCATTTGCCGGGCGAGATCCGCACCGAAGATCAGAGCTTTTTCGACAAAGCGAGCCGTCAGGTGCGCGCACGACGGGCAACGCGGCTCGGCGCCATCATCTTCGAGGAAACGCCCCTGCCGCGGCCCAGCGGTGAACAGGCGGCCAAGGCGCTCGCCGAGGGCATACGCGAACTCGGGATCGGTGTCCTGCCGTTCTCCAAGGAAGCCACGCAACTGCGGGACAGGATCGGCTTCTTATACAGGACGATCGGCGAACCCTGGCCCGATATGAGCGAGGAGGCGCTGCTTGCTCGGCTTGACGAATGGTTCATGCCGTTTCAGCCTGACACGCGCGGCCTCTCCGATATCTCCGCCGGCGGCCTTTCCAATGGGCTTATGTCGCTGGTGTCGCACGAGCTGCAGCGCGATCTCGCCAGGATGGCACCGACACATTTCGAGGCGCCCACCGGCCAGCGCCATCCCATTCAATATGATGGCGAGGAACCACTCTTGACCATTCGCGTACAGGAGCTCTTCGGACTGAAACAGCATCCGGCCATCGGCGGCGGTAGATTGCCGCTGGTGCTGGAATTGACATCACCGGCACATCGCCCGATCCAGACGACGCGCGACCTGCCGGGCTTCTGGGCCGGATCCTGGAAGGATGTACGCGCCGATATGCGCGGCCGCTACCCGAGGCACCCCTGGCCGGAAGATCCGGCCCAGGCCTTGCCGACGACACGCGCCAAGCCAAGGGGGACCTGACGATGGCACGCTTCTTCCGGGGACTGGAAAAGCTCTCCGAAGCCGAAATGAAGGCGCAGGAGGGCCACCATACCAGCCGGCGGCTAAGGCTGCAGACGCTGGTGCGCCTGCGCTGGCTTGCGGTCGGCGGTCAAACGGTGACTGTGATGATAGTCGCCTTCTGGCTGAAATTTCCCATGCCGCTCCTGCCCTGCTGCGTGCTGATCGCCTGCCTTGCCTGGATCAACTTCTTCCTCACCCTGCGCTATCCGCCGACGCACCGGCTGGAGCCGCCGGCAGCCTTCGCGCTGCTCAGCCTCGATCTCCTGCAGCTCTGCGGGTTGTTGCTGATCACCGGCGGGCTTGCCAATCCCTTCTCGGCGCTCGTCTGCGTGCCCGTCATCATCTCCTTCGCATCGCAGCCGATCCGCTACAGCATGCCGCTCATCGTACTTGCGATGATCTGCATTACGGGTCTGGCATTCTCTCCCTTCCCCCTGCCCTGGTATGAGGGCGTTTCGGTCAGCGTGCATAGCGTCATGCAGCTGGGCGTGTGGTGCTCTATCGCCTCCACCATGGCCTTTGCAGCCTTTTATGCGTATCGCGTCTCCATGGAAGCCTCGCAGCTTGCAGATGCCCTTTCGGCGACGGAGCTGGTGCTGCAGCGGGAAAAGCACCTGTCGCAGCTCGACGGGCTGGCGGCGGCGGCGGCGCACGAGCTCGGCACGCCGCTGGCGACGATCAGCGTCGTCGCCAAGGAGATGGAGCGGGAACTGCGCGAGGACGATCGCTTCCGGGAAGATGTGGCGCTGCTGCGCAGCCAAAGCGAGCGCTGCCGCGATATTCTCAGGCGGCTGACGACGCTCTCCTCGGAAGACGAGGCGCATATGCGGCGGCTGACGCTTTCCTCGATGATGGAGGAGGTGATCGCGCCGCATCGCGAGTTCGGGATCAACCTGGAATTCATCGAGAAGAGCCCGCGGGCGGGCGAACCTGTTCTGTCACGCAATGCCGGCATCATGTATGGCCTCGGCAACCTCATCGAAAATGCGGTCGATTATGCCCGCAAGACTGTGACGGTGACGGTGGAATACACCGCCGAAACTCTGACTATTATCATCGAGGACGATGGCGGCGGTTACTCGCCTGAAATACTGGCACGGATCGGCGAACCCTATGTCACCTCACGCCAGCGGGACGACACGGCAGGCGGCCTCGGGCTTGGGCTCTTTATCGCCAAGACGCTGCTCGAGCGCTCAGGTGCCACCCTTTCCTTCGGCAATCGCGATCCGGAGACGCCGGGGGCGCGCGTCCGCGTCGAATGGCCGCGCGTGTTAATCGACAGTAATTCGACAAAATGATTTTCGCGGCTTAAAACTGCCTTCGTCAAAATCGGTTGAATATGCAGGCGGATGGTCGCCGGGATAGAAGATAAAATGACGGATAAGGAAAGCTTTACCTCACAGACCGGGGCCAAGGATGCTGAGGCCCATATCGGCCCGGATGCTACATTGCTGATCGTCGATGACGATGGTCCCTTTCTGCGCCGACTGGCGAGGGCAATGGAGGCACGCGGCTTTGTAGTCGAGACGGCGGAATCGGTGGCGGAAGGCGTTGCCAAATCCAAGGCGACCCCGCCGAAATATGCCGTGGTCGACCTTCGCCTCGGCGACGGCAACGGGCTCGATGTGATCGAAGCCATCCGTCAGCGGCGCGACGACACGCATATCGTGGTGCTGACGGGCTATGGCAACATCGCGACGGCGGTCACCGCCGTCAAGCTCGGCGCGCTCGACTATCTCGCCAAACCCGCCGATGCCGACGACGTCTATGCCGCGCTGACGCAGCGCCCCGGCGAGAAGGCCGAAGTGCCCGAAAACCCGATGTCTGCGGACCGCGTGCGTTGGGAACATATCCAGCGTGTCTATGAAATGTGCGAGCGCAATGTTTCCGAGACGGCCCGGCGCCTCAACATGCATCGCCGGACGCTGCAGCGCATCCTTGCCAAGCGGGCGCCGAAATAGAGCATACTTTTGCCTCTGGAGAAGGACGCTGTAAGCGCGTGTTGCAAAAAACACTCGAAGCTAAAGCTCCTCGCCCCCCTCATCGGCGTCCTGAGCTATCGAAGGGCGGGCACCGACCGGGGTCGAGCCACCGGTCTCGACTCGTCCTTCGGACCCCCGAGGGGAGAAGGCAAAATCTTTACCCGTTGCCCACTCGGCCAGCATTAGGCGCTGGGCGGCGGCACGTGAGAAATTGAGCGTCACGGACTTGCGCGTCGCCGGCGGCAGGCGATGCTCCGGCGCCTCGCGCAGCATGTGGGCGCCGTAACCATCAGACAGAAACAGCCCGCAATCCTCCGGGAAGATGTCCAGCGGCACGTCCTTGTGCGTCGCGAAGAACATCCGGTCGCAATGCTGCCGGTATTCGGGCCATTTGCGGTCGACGCGGAAATCCTCGATCGAGGTCTTGATCTCGATGATCCAGATCTCGCCCTTCTCCGAAAGGCTGATGAGATCGGCGCGACGACCACTGGCGAGCGGCAGCTCGGGTAGCACGGCGTGACGCATGTCGTGCAGTAATAGTTGCACGCCTTTGCGTACAAGCATGGCCCGCTCCGACTGCCGGCCGTCTATTAACGGATTGTTATTGTAAACGTTCAAAATCGTCATGAATTGTCTCGGGGACAGGCCTGGCGTTGTTGCAAAAAAACCATGTCCTTCTAATTTGCGCGCCGGCGCTATTTTTGTAGGGCCAGAGCAGCTTGCAAAGCCAAGTTTAATGGAAAATAAACTTTAGACAAAGATGGTTTACAGCCATCCGTTTCCCGCCACGAAAATTCAAGAGACTTCCATGCGCATCCGTAATGCTATGACCGCACTCGGCCTTGTCGCAATGCTCGCATCGGCTGGCTATGCCACCACCGCCGCAGCAGCGCCGGCCGCTACCGCAAATTCGGCCACCGAAACCATCAAGACGTTCGATGGCGACTACGGCGTGACGACCGACAATGGCTTTCAGCTGCCGGCGATCCCGATCCAGAAGGTGAAGCCGCAGTTCCGCCGTCAGATCGTCGAATACAAGACGGATGAAGCTGAAGGCACGATCATCGTCAATACGCGCGAGCGTCATCTCTACTACATCCTCGGCAATGGCGAAGCGATGCGCTACGGCATCGGCGTCGGCAAGCAGGGCTTTTCCTGGTCCGGCACCGCATACGTAGCCTGGAAGCAGGAATGGCCGAATTGGCATCCGCCGAAGGAAATGGCTGTCCGCCGTCCGGAAATCGCCAAATATGTTGATGGCGGCATGAACCCGGGCCTTTCCAACCCGCTCGGCGCACGCGCCATGTATCTCTACAACGAAAAGGGCCAGGACACGCTGTTCCGCTTGCACGGCACGCCGGAATGGGCCTCGATCGGCACCGCTGCCTCCTCGGGTTGCATCCGCCTGATCAATCAGGACGTGATCGATCTTTACAGCCGCGTTCTTCCGGGCCGCAGCACCAAGGTCATCGTGATCCAGTAATCACTGGACATTCGGATTGAAAAAGGCCGCCGGATACCGATCCGGCGGCCTTTTTGCTTGAGGGATTTCGGATCGATCCCAACCATCAGACCCGCCCTCGTCCTTCGAGGCTTCGCCTTTTGCTGCGCGCCTCAAGATGAGGGCTAACCTTTTTTCGCTGGCCGCAACAATCTCTCCACCTTCTCCTGAGGTGCCTTGCCGTCAAAGCCTCAGCGCAGACGACAAGACCTCGAAGGATTGTGATGGCCTCCGACGGAGGACGGAGCTTATCCCGCCTGCTTTGCCTTCAGCTCGATGCGGCGGCGATGCAGGACCGGTTCGGTATAGCCGTTCGGCTGCTCGCGCCCTTTGAGGACGAGATCGAGCGCGGCCTGGAAAGCAACCGAACCGTCGAAATTGCCTGACATGGCGGTGTAGTTGGGATCACCGGCATTCTGCTGATCGACGACGGCGGCCATACGCTTCATCGTTTCCAGAATCTGCGCTTCGGTGATGACCTTGTGGTGCAGCCAGTTGGCCATGTGCTGCGCCGAGATGCGCAAGGTGGCGCGGTCTTCCATGAGGCCGACATTGTTGATGTCCGGAACCTTGGAGCAGCCGACGCCCTGGTCAACCCAGCGCACGACATAGCCGAGAATGCCTTGGCTGTTGTTGTCGATCTCCCGCTGGATTTCCTCCGGCGTCCAGTTGGGCCGCGAGGCGACCGGTACGGAGAGAATGTCGGAAAGCTTTGCGCGGGCGCGGCTTTTCAGGCTCTTCTGCACGTCGGCGACGTTGACGCGATGATAATGCGTGGCGTGCAGCGTCGCTGCCGTCGGGGAAGGCACCCAAGCGGTGTTGGCGCCAGCCTTGGGATGGGCGATCTTCTGCTCGAGCATGGCCGCCATCAGGTCCGGCATGGCCCACATGCCCTTGCCGATCTGGGCATGGCCCGACAGGCCGCATTCCAGGCCGATATCGACGTTCCAGTTCTCATAGGCACCGATCCAGGCCGCCTGCTTCATGTCGCCCTTGCGGATCATCGGGCCTGCTTCCATCGAGGTATGGATTTCATCGCCGGTGCGATCGAGGAAGCCGGTATTGATGAAGACGACGCGCTCGCGGGCGGCGCGGATGGCTTCCTTGAGGTTGACCGTCGTGCGGCGCTCCTCGTCCATGATGCCCATCTTGATGGTATTGCGCGGCATCCCGAGCAGGTCCTCGACGCGCGAGAAGATATCGACCGCGAAGGCGACTTCTTCGGGGCCGTGCATCTTCGGTTTGACGACATACATGGAGCCGGTGCGGGAATTCTTGCGGCGGCCATTGGGGCCGATGTCATAGAGCGCGATCAGGCCGGTGATGGCGGCATCCATGATGCCTTCCGGCACCTCGTTGCCATCACGGTCGAGAATGGCCGGATTGGTCATCAGGTGGCCAACATTGCGCACCAGCATCAGCGAGCGGCAATGCAGATCGAATGTACTGCCGTCCGGCGCCGTATAGGTGACATCAGGATTGAGCTGGCGGGTAAAGGTCTTGCCGCCCTTGGCGACTTCTTCCGTCAGATCGCCCTTCATCAGGCCGAGCCAGTTGCGGTAGACCTCCACCTTGTCCTCGGCATCGACGGCCGCGATCGAATCCTCGCAGTCCATGATGGTCGTGATCGCCGATTCCAGGCGGACATCGGAAATGCCGGCCAGGTCGGTCTTGCCGATGGCGGTGCTCGTGTCGATGACGATTTCGATATGGATGCCGTTCTGCTTCAGCAGGATATGAGTCGGAGTAGCGGCATCACCGAGATAGCCGGCGAAATGGCTGCCATCGGCGAGCTTTACAACGCCGCCATCAATCGTAACCGCCAAGGCGCCATCCTTTACGGCAAAGCCGGTGATATCCTTCCAGCTTGCGCCATCAAGCGGCACGGTGGAATCAAGAAAATCACGAACCCAGGCGATGACCTTCTCGCCGCGCTTGGGATTGTAGCCCTTACCCTTTTCGGCGCCATCGGTCTCCGGAATGGCATCGGTGCCGTAGAGGGCATCGTAGAGCGATCCCCAGCGGGCATTGGCCGCGTTCAGGGCATAGCGGGCGTTCATGACGGGAACGACGAGCTGCGGGCCGGCAATCACTGAAATTTCCGGATCGACATTGGCAGTCGAGATCGTGAAGGCTGGCCCTTCGGGCACGATATAGCCGATCTCGCGCAAGAAGGCTTCATAGGCGGCGAGATCGACGGGCGCGCCGTTCTTGCGGTACCAATTGTCAAGCGCTGCCTGTATGCGGTCGCGCTTGGCGAGCAGCTCACGGTTCCTCGGCGCGAGATCGTGCACGATCTTGGAAAAACCGGCAAAGAACGTCTCGGCGTCCACGCCCGAACCCTGTAGCGCCTCCCTGACGAGGAAATCGTAGAGGACCTGTTCGATCTGAAGCCCGTGTTTTTCAATGCGGCTCATGCCATATACTCCTCAAGGCCTTCTACGGCTCAATTTTTACATGTTGCCACTTTGCTCACGGTTTCACTTCTGTCAATTTGGCAATGGTTCGAAAGATTTATGCCTCCATGGAAACAATCAATCCATAGCGATTCGGGGACGGCCCGTGGCGGTCGCCACGAACCGGGCCTCGATCAGCTTGCGACTGCCTTCCACCTCGGGCGCATCCACCTGCTCATCCAGTGTCACGACGAGGTCGACCGCGCCATTCAGCCTTGCCTGCGCCGTTGCAGCTTCGATCGCCCGCGCGCGGGCATCGGCGAAACTGTGGCCCTCGTCGGTAAAACGCAGGCTCTCGCCGGCACCATTCAGCACATAAATGCCATCCTCCGGCATGGTGATGAAGACGGTGACGCTGGTGCGGACCTGCCCGACGACGGCACCGATGGCATTTGCCACGTCCGAATCGCCGGGAATGGCGCTCTCGGTCGCCAGCATCTCGGCAATAGCGGGATAATAGACCGGAGCGGAAGCGCCGAGGCCGACCAGCGGCCGATCGAGCGAAATGGCGAAGCGGGCGATCCCCGGCGCACGGCGAAGGGCGCGATCGATGGAGATGGATTTTGCGGGGTCCAGATCGGCCACGCCATCTTCGGCCAAGCAGGCGGCAAGAATGACGTCAGCCGATTGGCGGGTAAGACGATCAACGATCTTCTGCGCCAGCTCTTCGACGGACATCGCGATCGGGCGTCCTGACCCATCTTTCAGCCGCATCGCCAGGGCCAGCCCGAGGCGGGCCGCTTCAACGTTCCATTGCCCCTGCCCACCGAGCACATGCATGGCGTCGGAAGGCGTCAGGCCGCTCAGATGCACGAGACCGCGCGCGACAAGCCGATCCAGCGTCGCCTTCTGCGACGTCATCGCCAGAAGCTTATCGAGCGCCACGGGCACGCTGCCGATGCGATCAAACAGGGCCTGCTCTGGCCCGGTGAGGCCGCTTGCAAGATGATCGGGTACGCCGGTGCGGAGCGCAAAGCGGCCGGCGTTGCGGGCGAGATGCGTCGCCCGCAGCTGCTGCTCCAACACCTCTAGCACGGCGGCCCCATGCATGTGAGCGGCGAGGCTGAGTGGCAGCAGGCGGCGCGGGCCGAGTTCGAAAGCGGCGACGAGGCCGCGATCGTTGATTTTGACTTCGGAATCGCCGCCAAGGCCATAAGTGCGCATGGCCACGGCCTCGACCATGGTGCGATAGCCTCCGACCACGGCGCCATCGGCATCGAGACGCGGCCTACCATCCTCCATGACGGCGACGTCGGTGGTGGTGCCGCCGATGTCGGAAACGACGGCATTATCGAGACCGGTGAGATAGCGGGCGCCGACGAGACTTGCGGCGGGACCGGACAGGATGGTTTCAATCGGCCGGAGCTTGGCTTCATCGGCCGAAATCAAGGCGCCATCGCCGCGCACCACCATCATCGGCGCGGAGATGCCGCGCGTCGCCAAAAACCCTTCGCAGGCGCCAACGAGGCGATCAATCATCGACACGAGTCGGGCATTCAGCAGCGTCGTCAGGGCGCGGCGCGGCCCGCCCAATTTGGAAGAGAGTTCATGGCTGCAGGTGACCGGCAGATGCGAGATTTCGCGGATGCAATCGCGCACCCTGATTTCATGAGCCGGATTCCGCACAGCGAAATAGCCGGCAACGGCAAAGGACGACACAGATTTGGCCAGTTCCGGAAGCGCAGCGCGCAGCGCGGTCAGATCGAGCGGATTTTCATTGCCATGCACATTGTGGCCACCGGGGAGATAGAGCACGGGATCGGACCCCAACGCTTCCGCAAGACCATCACGCTTGAGATCATCCGGCCCGAAGCCGATCATGATGAGACCGGCGCGACCACCCTGCCCTTCGACCAGCGCATTGGTCGCAAGCGTCGTCGACAGCGAGACTAGGCCGATCGCTGAGACGGGAATGCCAGCCTTGGCAATGACGGCATCGACGGCGCCGGCAATGCCGACAGCCAGATCATGCCGCGTGGTCAGCGATTTCGCCTTGGCGATCACGCCATCGGTTTCATGAAAGAGAACGGCATCGGTATAGGTTCCACCCGTATCGATGCCGAGCAGGAAGTGAGATGTCACGAGATATGGAACCTCTGAGTTAGGCGATGAATATGAGCTTCCACTATGTCGATTATGACGGAAGCGAAGTGGCAAGCGCGGAGCCTATCTCGCCCTTGGCGGGCGAGAAAGCAATTTCATTGGTTTAGGAATTGCGGCACCGGAAGTTCCACACGTCCAAAACTTGGCGTAATTTCTAAATCATTGAAATTGCAAGAGCGGGGGTCCGTTTCTCGCTCAAATGATATCAAGATTCGGTGCATCCCTACCTACCCCCGCCCTTGCAGTTTCTAAGAATTAGACGAGGGACAAGCCCTCGTCTAATCCCAAGAAATTGCTTTCCCGCCCGCCAGGGGCGGGATAAAGCCCGCACGCTACCGCCTCGTAACCCGCATCGGCAAACCGCCGCGTGGCTGGGTCGTCAGCTTCTGCACCGGCCACGGATTGGTTTCTTCGGTCAGGTCGAAGCGGAAGCGGCGCATCATCACGGCGAGGGCGATGACCGCTTCCTGAAGCGCGAAGGTCGCGCCGATGCAGACGCGGGGGCCTGCGCCAAAAGGCAGATACTGGAAGCGATTGATCTTGGCGCGGTTTTCCGGAAGAAAGCGCTCCGGCATGAAGGCGCGCGGCTTTTCCCAATAAAGCTCATGGCGATGCAGCGTCCAGGGCATGATGAGGACGGTGATCCCCTTCTCCATCGTCACGCGCTCGCCCGTGGCGCTTACCCATTCGTCATCGGCGATGGCGGCGCGATTGATCGACGGTGCCGGCGGATAGAGGCGCATCGCCTCCTCAAAGGCGGCGCGAACATGCGGCATCAGGTCGAGCCAGGCGACCGGCTCGGCATCGGTTGCGAGCACGCGGTCGATTTCCTCTTCCATGGCATCGCGAATATGCGGGCTGTTGGCGACGCAATAGAGCGTCCAGGCAAGGGCACGGGCTGTTGTCTCGTGGCCTGCGCCGATGAAAGTGAGGATATTGTCCTCGATCTCCTCCATGGTCAGTCCATCCGGACCGGCCTTTTCGAGCAGCAGCGTCAGAAAATCATCCGGCGCACTGGCGCGATCCCGACGCATCTTGTCCAGCCGCTGATCCATGGTGGTGCGGACGATGCCGCGGAATTTGTCGAGCACGCGCTGGCCGCCGA
Source organism: Rhizobium pantanalense (assembly GCF_030182525.1). NCBI lineage: Bacteria > Pseudomonadati > Pseudomonadota > Alphaproteobacteria > Hyphomicrobiales > Rhizobiaceae > Rhizobium > Rhizobium pantanalense. The sequence goes on along the minus strand of NZ_JAQJCH010000004.1, from coordinate 452,512 downwards.
TGCGGGTGATGCGCGGCACCCAGGCAGGTGCGCGCAGGAGATCCATGGGGTCGACTCTGCCCATGCGATGCAGGAGCTCATTGACCTCATCGGCGAAATGCTCGCCTTCGGTGACGATTTCGCCGGAAAACAAGGTCTCCGCCAGAATGGCGAAGGTCAGCTCGGTCATGTCGGCAGCGATATCGAACACCCCGCCTTCCTTGCCGATATCATCGTATTTATGCAGATAGTCCAGGCTTTGGCTCAGCATCTGGCCGGCGAAACCCTGGGCATGGCGCGGCGTGAACACCGGCGCCACCGCCTTGCGCGAGCGCTTCCAGACCGGCCCCTCCGCCGTCAGTAGGCCATCGCGCAGAATGGGCCGGAGTACGAGCTGACGGATATCGGCCATGCGGTAGTTGGCGGCATTGTCGACCAGAACATGCTTGATCAGGCCGGGATCATTGACGATGAGCGTCCGCTCGTTGAAGAACTTGGTCTTGATCCAGGGCAGCGTATAGGAGGGCTCGCCCCAGAGTTCGAGCGGATTGCGCAGGATCGTGCGGATGATCGTCAATCGCGATGGCGGCACGGTGCGCGGGATCGGTGCCGGTGGGGAGAAGGCTTCCGGAATCATGTCCATCAGATCAATTCTCCTCGAAAAGCAGCCATTGCCGAACGAACGCAGTCAGAGCGGCGCACCCATTCGATATGGCGAACGCCGCCTGCGAAATCCAGACGATAAAACGTCGCGCTGCGCGCTTATAAAAGCGACTTCAGGTCGCTGAGCTTATCATTGATGAGCCAGCCATAGTAATTTTCTTCCGGCCAGACTGGCTGCGAAGAGCCGCGGTTCTTGGCAGCAAGGGCAGCAGCGCGCTTGCGGGAATTGCCGAGATTGTAGAGTGTCGCGGTAATGCCCGGATTGCCCGAAATATCCATGCCGGCGATCGAGCGATAGTCGTCGATCGACTTGCGGATCGAGGCGGCGACGAAAGCGAGCGACAGATCGGGGTCCATGATCGCCTTGTAGACGCCGCCGGCATCCTTCTCATTCAGCTTCGGGATGCCCGAGGTGCGGCTGACGAGATCCGACAGCTCAAGCGCCGTCAGCGGATTGACTTGGCCGAGGCCGAAGGTCTGGCCGGCATAGAAGGGCTGGAAGAAGACGGCGCTGAAGCGATTGTTAGGATAGGACTTGCCGCCAACCGTCTTGCCGCGGAAATCGTCTTCCCAGACATCCTCGCGGCAGGTCCAGAGACTGTAGGAATCTTGCCTGCCCTTGCAGGCATCGAATTGCGGCCTGGCCACGAAATCATCGACGTTTTCGCCGTTGTAGGCGAAACGGAAGCTCTGGCCGGCATAGGAGGCAGCCTTGACGTAGTAGGATTGCAGGCCGTCATAGGCGTCGACATTGTAGGTATGCTCGCCGACCAGCGCGCCGATGATGTGGATCGGATCAATGCCGTAGGCGCGTGCCGTCGACTTGATCTTTGCCATCAGCTTCGTATCGGTCGCCAGCAGTTCCCGCACCTTCTGGTACTTGCGTTCAAAGGTCGAATTCGTGCCGCGCGTACGCCGGACGGAGGCACCGGGAACCGGCGGCTGCTCGGCATTGCGGTTGCCCGGCGGCACCACGGTCGCCGCATCCGCATAGGCTGGTATCCAGGAGAAGCTGGCGACCGCCAGAAGAAGGGTGATCAGTATGCGTCGCAAGATGGCCGTCCTGTTGAAGTTTCAACCGATGTTTCCGAGCGACGGACTGGCGGACAATCTTGGCCGAATAAAGCCATCCGACATAAGGAAACGGGCCCCTAACTAAAAAGTTAACGGCCCGTTGTCGAGTATTTACTGTTTTAGATCGCCTTCACCCGCCGGCTTACAGAATGAAGCGGGACAGATCGGTGTTCGTTGCGAGGTCGCCGACATGCTCGCGGACATAGGCGGCATCGATAGTCACCGATACGCCGGCACGATCCGAGGCATTATAGGAGATCTCGTCCAGCACCCGCTCCATGACCGTCTGCAGGCGACGGGCGCCGATATTCTCGACGGTGGAGTTCAGATGCACGGCAACATCGGCGAGCGCGTCGATGGCATCGTCGGTGAAGTCGAGCTTCAGGTCTTCCGTTTCCATTAGCGCCTTGTACTGGCGGATGAGGCTTGCCTGCGGTTCGGTCAGGATGCGGCGGAAGTCTTCCTTGGTCAGCGGACGGAGCTCGACCCGGATTGGCAGGCGGCCCTGCAGTTCCGGCAGAAGATCCGAAGGCTTCGAAACGTGGAACGCGCCGGACGCAATGAAGAGGATATGGTCGGTCTTGACCGGACCATACTTCGTCGAAACGGTCGTACCTTCCACAAGCGGCAGCAGGTCACGCTGCACGCCTTCGCGGGAGACGCCGGCACCCATGCCGCCGTCGCGGGCGGCGATCTTGTCGATCTCGTCGAGGAAGACGATGCCGTCATTTTCGGCCGATTGCACGGCTTCGCGCTGGATCGCCTCGTTGTCGATCAGCTTGTCGGACTCGTCGCGGATCAGCTCCTTGTAGGAATCCTTGACGGTCGTGCGTACCTTCTTCGTACGGCCGCCCATGGCCTTGCCGAACATTTCGGAGAGGTTGAGCACGCCGATATTGGCGCCGGGCATGCCGGGGATTTCGAAGCCGCCGGGCATGCCGGAGCCGGTATCGGCCACTTCTATATCGATTTCCTTGTCGTCGAGCTGGCCGTCACGCAGCTTCTTGCGGAAGCTGTCGCGCGTTGCCGGCGAGGCGGTGGCCCCAACCAACGCATCAAGCACGCGCTCTTCGGCGCTCATATGCGCCTTGGCCTGCACTTCGGCGCGCTTCTTTTCGCGCACCAGGCCGATACCGACTTCGACGAGGTCGCGGATGATCTGCTCGACGTCGCGGCCGACATAGCCGACTTCGGTGAATTTCGTGGCTTCGACCTTGATGAAGGGCGCGCCGGCGAGCTTGGCAAGGCGGCGGGAGATTTCCGTCTTACCGACACCGGTCGGGCCGATCATCAGGATGTTCTTGGGCATGACTTCGTCGCGCAGTTCCGGCTCGAGCTGCTGGCGGCGCCAGCGATTGCGCAATGCAATCGCCACGGCGCGCTTGGCCTCATGCTGGCCGACAATATAGCGATCAAGCTCGGAAACGATCTCGCGGGGGGAAAAAGTGGTCATTTCGTATGTTCCCTGTCAGGGCTGGAAACTATCAAGAGAGGAACTTAGGCTTCGGCATCGAGCGTTTCGACGACCACGTTATGGTTCGTGTAGACGCAGATGTCGGCAGCAATATCGAGGGCGCGGCGGGCGACGTCTTCAGCCGATTTGTCGCTGTCCATCAGCGCGCGTGCGGCGGCGAGCGCGAAATTGCCGCCGGAGCCGATCGCCATGGCGCCGTGTTCGGGCTCGAGCACATCGCCGTTGCCGGTGATGGCGAGCGTTACTTGTTTGTCGGCAACCAGCATCATGGCTTCGAGGTTGCGCAGATATTTGTCCGTCCGCCAATCCTTGGCGAGCTCGACGGCGGCGCGCATCAGCTGGCCGGGATATTGTTCGAGCTTCTTTTCGAGGCGCTCGAGAAGAGTGAAGGCATCGGCGGTCGCGCCGGCGAAACCGGCGATGACATCGCCCTTGCCGATGCGGCGAACCTTGCGCGCATTGCCCTTCATTACGGTCTGGCCAAGGCTCACCTGGCCATCACCAGCCATCACCACCTTGCCACCCTTACGAATAGTTACGATTGTCGTCATTTAACACCTGTTTGCCCCCGTTTCGGCGGGCTTTCTGCCGGGCCGCGTATCGGCCCCGTCAGCACCTATGTAAGAGGGGTTTTGGCGATTGCAAATGGCAACCGCGCCCGAATAAGGGCGTCAAGCCGGCTAAACGCGTAAGGCCCTTGCGTAACTTCTGGATATTTCCCGATACGCCTGATAAGGAACGGCCGTATTCCGATGGAGCAGCCCATGGCAGAGACCGCAGCGAGCCGCACGGCAAGCGTTTCCCGCAAGACCAACGAGACCTCGGTCTCCGTTTCCGTCAACATCGACGGCAGCGGCAAATCGACGATTTCGACCGGGGTGGGCTTCTTCGACCACATGCTGGAACAGCTGTCGCGCCATTCGCTGATCGACATGGAAATTGACACCAAGGGCGACCTGCATGTCGACGATCATCATGCCGTCGAGGATACCGGCATCGCGATCGGCCAGGCCATTGCCAAGGCGCTGGGCGACCGGCGCGGCATCACGCGCTATGCCTCGATCGACCTCGCCATGGACGAGACGATGACGAAGGCTGCCGTGGATCTTTCCGGTCGGCCCTTCCTCGTCTGGAACGTGTCGTTCAGCGCGCCGAAGATCGGCACCTTCGATACCGAGCTGGTGCGCGAATTCTTCCAGGCCTTAGCGCAGAATGCCGGCATCACCTTGCATATTCTCAATCATTATGGCGCCAACAATCACCATATAGCCGAGACATGCTTCAAGGCCGTTGCGCGCGCATTGCGCACCGCAACCGAGATCGATCCGCGGCAGGCAGGCCGGGTGCCTTCGACGAAAGGCACGCTCGCCTGACCCCATTTTGGGGAATTGAGGAAATGGCAAGCTATCTAATTTTGTCTCCGCCCGGAGCATCGAACCGGTCCGAAGTAGCGGATCGGTATCACGATGACACGCGATTCATCCGCGACGGCTTTTCGTGGACGGCGTTTCTGTTTCCGACGCTTTGGATGCTCTTTCATCGGCTGTGGCTGCATGTAGTCGCCGCCATTCTGCTGCAGGGCATCGCGCTGGAGCTGATGCGGCAGCCCGGCTTTTTCGCCGCCGGGGCCGCGCTTCTGCTTGGTGTCCATGCCCTTGCGGCTCTCGAGGGTCGGCATGCGGCCACCGATCGTCTCATCAGCCGCGGCTGGAAGGTTGAAAACCTCGTCTCGGCACACGATCTGGCGACTGCAGAGGAAATCCACTTTTCACAGCTGGAACAGGCGCCAAACCCGAATATCCATTCGAAGAATTGGGATATCCCGGCCACCAACACGAATACCCGCCCAGGCCCAAGCTTCGGCCTTCCCGGCTATGACGGAGGACGCTGACGATGCGCGTTGCGATTATAGACTATGGTTCCGGCAATCTGCGCTCGGCCACCAAGGCTTTCGAGCGGGCTGTCCGTGAAACGGGTATCGACGCCGAGATCGACCTGACCGATGACGCCGAGCGCGTCGCCACCGCCGACCGCATCGTGCTTCCCGGTGTCGGCGCCTATGCCGATTGTCGGCGTGGCCTCGATGCCGTGCCCGGCATGGCGGAAGCCGTCGTCGAGGTCGTGGAACACAAGGCCCGTCCCTTCCTCGGCATCTGCGTCGGCATGCAGCTGATGTCGTCACGCGGGCTGGAAAAGACGATCACGAAAGGCTTCGGCTGGATCAAGGGCGACGTCAAGGAAATGACGCCCAGCGACCCCGGCCTGAAAATCCCGCAAATCGGCTGGAACACGCTGGATATCCGCCACCCGCATGCGCTCTTCGACGGAATCGAGACCGGGCCTGGCGGCCTGCACGCCTATTTCGTCCATTCCTACCATCTGTCCGCCGACAATGGCGATGATGTCATCGCGACGACGAACTACGGCGGACCGATGACCGCTTTCGTCGGCCGGGACAACATCGCCGGCGCGCAATTCCATCCGGAAAAGAGCCAGAAACTCGGCCTTGCCCTGATCGCCAATTTCCTGCGCTGGAAGCCGTAACGCCTAGCGCTCCAAGGACAGACATCATGATTCTTTTTCCCGCAATCGACCTCAAGGACGGCCAATGCGTGCGCCTCAAGCTCGGCGACATGGAGCAGGCGACCGTCTACAACCCCGATCCCGGCGCCCAGGCAAAAGCCTTTGAAGACCAGGGCTTCGAATGGCTGCATGTCGTCGACCTCAACGGCGCCTTCGCCGGCGAGACCGTCAACGGCGCTGCCGTCGATGCCATTCTCAAGGCGACAAAGAACCCGGTGCAGCTCGGCGGCGGCATCCGCACGCTCGACCACATTGAAAACTGGTTGTCGCGCGGGCTCGCGCGCGTCATTCTCGGGACGGTGGCCGTGCGCGATCCGGCGCTTGTCGTCGAGGCTTGCAGGCGGTATCCGGGCCATATTGCTGTCGGCATCGATGCCAAGGGCGGCAAGGTAGCGGTCGAGGGCTGGGCCGAGGCTTCCGAACTCGGCGTCATCGAACTCGCCAAGAAATTCGAGGGCATCGGCGTTGCCGCGATCATCTATACCGATATCGACCGCGACGGCATTCTCACGGGGATCAACTGGGATTCGACCTTGGAACTGGCCAATGCCGTTTCCATCCCCGTCATCGCCTCCGGCGGCCTTGCCTCGCTCGACGATATCAAGCGCATGACCCAGCCGGACGCCCGTAAACTGGAAGGTGCGATTTCCGGCCGCGCGCTTTATGATGGCCGGATCGATCCGAAAGAGGCATTGGCCCTGATCAAGCAGGCCAAGGAGGCAGCGCAATGACCCTGAAAGCCCGCGTCATCCCCTGCCTCGACGTCAAAGACGGCCGCGTCGTCAAGGGCGTCAATTTCGTCAATCTCGTCGATGCCGGCGATCCGGTCGAGGCTGCCAAGGCCTATGACGCGGCCGGCGCCGACGAGCTCTGCTTCCTCGATATCACTGCCTCCTCCGACAATCGCGACACCATTTTCGACGTGGTGGCCCGCACCGCCGAACAATGCTTCATGCCCGTCACCGTCGGCGGCGGCGTGCGCACCATCGCCGATATCCGCAAGCTTCTGCTCTGCGGCGCAGACAAGGTTTCGATCAATTCGGCGGCGGTCAACAATCCAGATTTCGTGGCCGAGGCGGCCGACAAGTTCGGCAATCAGTGCATCGTCGTTTCCATCGACGCCAAGCGGCGGCGGACCGAGGCGCTCGGCGGCGACAATCTGAGCGCCTGGGAGATCTACACCCATGGCGGCCGCAACGCGACGGGCATCGACGCCGTCGATTTCGCCCGCAAGATGGTCGAGCGCGGCGCCGGCGAGCTGCTCGTTACCTCCATGGACCGCGACGGTACCAAAGTCGGCTATGATTTGGAGCTGACACGGGCGATCGCCGATGCGGTGCGCGTTCCGGTCATCGCCTCCGGCGGCGTCGGCGATCTCGACGACCTCGTCGCCGGCGTGAAAGAAGGCCACGCGACGGCGGTGCTTGCCGCTTCGATCTTCCATTTCGGCACCTATTCGGTGGGCGAGGCGAAGCGCTACATGGCCGAGCGCGGCATTCCCATGCGGCTGGATTAGGAGACAGCGAGCGATGAGCGGATTTACCCTTTCCGACCTCGAACGAATCGTCGAGGAACGCTCCAAGGCCTCGCCGGACGAATCCTGGACGGCAAAGCTTTTTGCCGCCGGCCAGCCGAAAGCCGCCAAGAAGCTCGGCGAAGAGGCGATCGAGGCCGTGATGGCCGCGGTCACCAACGATCGCGACAATCTTACCTACGAGGCCGCCGATCTGCTATATCATCTTATGGTCGTATTGAAGATTGCCGGTATTCCGTTAGAGAATGTCATGGGTGAGCTCGAAAGGCGCACCGCCCAATCCGGCCTTCAAGAGAAGGCAAGCCGGTAAAAACGCAATGACGATAGCGACCAAGACCGAGCCAACACACGAGACGCTCGATATTTTCCAGGCGAAAGCCTATTCGCCCTATTATTTCTTCTCTTCCGAAGAATGGGCGAAATTTCGGGCCGACACACCGCTGACGCTGACCGCCGACGAGGTGACGCGGCTGCGCTCGATGGGCGATCCGATCGATCTCGACGAAGTTCGGCGCATCTATCTGTCGCTATCGCGGCTGCTGTCCTCACATGTGGAATCCTCGCAGATCTTGTTCGAGCAGCGCAATCGCTTCCTCAGCCTTTCCGATATCGCCAAGACGCCGTTCGTCATCGGCATCGCCGGATCGGTCGCCGTCGGCAAATCCACCACGGCCCGCATCCTGAAGGAACTGCTGGGCCGCTGGCCATCGAGCCCGAAGGTCGATCTCGTCACCACGGACGGCTTTCTCTATCCGAACGCCGAGCTGCAGCGCCGCAACCTGATGCAGCGCAAAGGCTTTCCGGAAAGCTACGATACGGCGGCGCTGCTGCGCTTCCTCTCGGCGATCAAGGCCGGCCAGCCGAATGTGCAGGCGCCCTCCTATTCGCACCTCGTCTATGACGTGCTGCCGAACGAATTCAAGACGGTCGACCGCCCGGATATCCTGATCTTCGAAGGCATCAACGTGCTGCAATCGCGGCATCTGCCCGCCGACGGCAAGATCGTGCCGATGGTCTCGGATTTCTTCGACTTCTCGATCTATATCGATGCCGACGAGGAACTGATCCACAACTGGTATGTCGCCCGTTTCATGCGGCTGCGCGAGACCGCCTTCCGCGACCCCAACTCCTTCTTCCACCGCTACGCCTCGATCAGCGAGGACGAGGCGCTGGCGATCGCCGAGGGGCTGTGGAAGAACATCAACCTGAAGAACCTGCGCCAGAACATTTTGCCGACGCGGCCGCGCGCGGACCTCATCCTGCAGAAGGGCAAGAATCACCTGACCGAGCAGGTAGCGTTGAGGAAACTCTGAGGCTCAGGGCTGGACGCGCCTGAGCGTCAGATTGATCCGCCCGCCGTTCTTCAGCAATGTCGAGGTTGCCGGATAGATGCGATCGACACCGTGAAAACACAGTCTTCCCTCGCCGCCGAGAACGACGATATCGCCACTCGCGAGCTTGAAGGATAGCGTGCGATCATTGCGGCTGAGACCGCCGACCCGAAAGAGGCAGGTGTTCCCCAGCGAGATCGAGAGCACGGGCGCCTTGAGATCCTGCTCGTCACGATCCTGATGCAGGCCCATGCGGGCATCGTCGCCATAGAAATTGACGAGACAGGCTTCCGGCGGCTTTTCATAGCCTGCTATATCGCGCCATAAATCCAGCAATTGCGATGGCATGGCCGGCCAGAGGCGACCGGTAACCGGGTGCGTCGGCTGATAGCGATAGCCGCGCTGCTTGTCCGTCACCCAGCCGAGCGAACCGCAATTGGTCATGCGCACGGACATTTCCTTGCCGGTGCCTGGCATGACCGGTGTGTAGAGTGGCGCTTCGGCCACGACGTCGCGAATCGTCTCGATGAGCACTTCCTGAGCGGGGCGGTCGAGATATCCGGGCAGATGACGAATTCCGTTGGGAAGCAGCATTTTGGTTTCCTACGATGATGCCGGTCAGGTGAGCATGTCATTGCCGAACTATTGTGCCTGGCCCCTCTCCCGGCAAGCGGGGCGAGGGGGTCCATCGTGACCGACCAACTCGTCACGAGCAGAGAGCTTTCGTTGTTTAGCGCTGTCGTCCGTTCTCCCCGCATTGCGAGGAGAAGGTTAGAATGAGGGACCGGGCCCAGAGTTACGGCAACACCGAACTTGCCTGACAAACCTCATTTATCCAGCCAAATCAAAACTGCAGCCCGAAAACCAAACCTAGTCGCCGCCGACCTTGCCGCGCATCTTCTTGACCTCGGAACGCCCGGATTTCTCCTTCAGCCGGCGCTCGATCGACCCCTTCGTCGGCTTGGTCTTCCGGCGCGGCGGCGGCGGCGGAGCGGCGGCTTCGAGGATCAGGTCCTTCAGCCGCTCGCGCGCATCTTCGCGATTGCGATCCTGGCTGCGGAAGCGGCTGGCCTCGATCATCAGAACGCCATCTTTGGAAACTCGCCGGCCAGCGAGCCTGATCGCATTCGCCTTGACGCGATCCGTCAGCGACGGGGAGTTCTGGACGTTGAAGAAAAGCTGGACTGCGGTCGCGACCTTGTTGACGTTCTGGCCGCCGGGACCGCCCGCCAGAACGAATTGTTCCGTCAGCTCCCAGCCGGCAATCGTGATCCGGTCGTTGATGTAAAGCGCTTCGCTGGCCATGTTTTTCTCCGCGCCTGTCTATCCCACATTGATGCGCGGTTGAAAATATAGTTGTGGCGAGTTTGAGGCCGCCTCGTTCTTCGAGGCATTTCAGCGCGTCGCGCTGGAATGCGCCTCAGGATGAGGACGGAGTGAGCTGTTGCTTCTGCGAAAAAGACTAGCCCTCATGGTGAGGAGGCCTGAAGGGCCGTCTCGAACCACGAGGGCGAGTGGGTCTCACGTGAGTCATTGCTCCCGTGAGATTACTTACTCCGCTGCGACGGGAATCCCTGGTGCCGCATCGCGGACATTGCCATCCACATGATCCTCGAACTTGGCGAAGTTGGTGACGAACATCTGCACCAGCTTGCTGGCCTGCGCATCATAGGCTTCGCCATCGGCCCAGGTGGAGCGTGGGTCGAGGATGGCGGTATCGACGCCGTCGACCGCGACCGGAACCGCAAAGCCGAAATTCGCATCGGTGCGGAACTCGACATTGTCGAGATCGCCCTTCAGGGCGGCGGCGAGCAATGCGCGCGTCGCCTTGATCGGCATGCGACGACCCGTGCCGTAGGCACCCCCGGTCCAGCCGGTGTTGACCAGCCAGCAACGGGCGCCGTGGCGGGCGATCAGCTCCTTGAGCAGGTTGCCGTATTCGGCCGGATGGCGCGGCATGAAAGGAGCGCCGAAGCAGGTCGAGAAGGTGGCTTCCGGCTCGACGACGCCCTTTTCCGTGCCGGCGACCTTGGCGGTGTAGCCGGACAGGAAGTGGTACATCGCCTGATCCGGCGTCAACTTGGCGATCGGCGGCATAACGCCGAAAGCGTCTGCCGTCAGCATGATGATCGTCTCGGGATGACCGGTGATGCCGGATTCCGAAGCATTCGGGATGAAATGCAGCGGGTAGGCGCTGCGGGTATTTTCCGTCAGCGAACCGTCGTCGAGATCCGGCCTACCGTGCTCGTCGAGTACGACATTTTCCAGGACGGTGCCGAAACGACGAGTCGTGGCGTAGATTTCAGGTTCGGCTTCGGCCGAGAGGCGGATGGTCTTGGCGTAGCAGCCACCTTCGAAGTTGAAGATACCGTTTTCGCCCCAGCCATGCTCGTCGTCGCCGATCAGCGTACGAGTCGGATCGGCCGAGAGGGTTGTCTTGCCGGTGCCCGACAGCCCGAAGAAGATCGCGGCATCGCCTTCGGGACCGACATTGGCCGAGCAATGCATCGGCATGACGCCGCGTTCCGGCAGCAGGTAATTCAGGACGGTGAAGACCGATTTCTTCATTTCGCCGGCATAGGAGGTGCCGCCGATCAGCACGATGCCATTGACGAGATCGCAGGCAATCACCGTTTCCGTGCGGCAGCCATGGCGCTCCGGATCGGCGCGGAAGCTCGGCAGGTCGATGATCGTCAGCTGCGGCACGAAGCTTTCGAGATCAGAGCGATCGGGGCGGATCAGCAGGTTGCGGATGAACAGCGAGTGCCAGGCGAATTCGGTGATGACGCGCGTCGGCAAAGCATAATCGACGTCGGCGCCGCCGATCAGATCCTGCACGAAGAGGTCTTTGCCGCGGGCATGGGCCAGCATATCCTCATGCAGGAGCTCGAAATGCTCCGGCGACATCGGCTTGTTGTTATCCCACCAGATCTGGTCTTCCGTTGTGGCATTGCGCACCACGAACTTGTCCTTCGGAGAACGACCGGTGTGCTGGCCGGTTAAGGCCCTGAGCGCGCCATCGGCGGTTAGATCGGCTTCGCGACGGCGAATCGCCTCTTCGTAAAGATGAGCCTCCATGAGGTTGTAACGCACACTGGCGGCGGCTCCCAGGCCGATCGATCCCAGTTCAGTCGCGGGATTGCGGACGCCGAATTGCTCCATCACTTTTTCCTCTACAAAGGGGCTTGGCCGTTAGAACTAACTAAAGCGTAGAGGGCTCTTTTTAAAAGCACAAGAGCAGGAAGAGAAAAATATTTAATGATATCAGTTATTTAATCGATTTAAATAAATTTCCTCGATTTTAAATCGTTTGAATAGATGGTGGCGGGACGTCATGCCACACAACCCCTGCGCAAGGGTTTTTCCTCACAACAATCCTCCCCTTTATCTTTGCCACAATTTGTTCCACCTTTATCCCCATAAGCGCGCCAGGTTACCGCCGACCGAGCTGGCAGACCGCCTGGGCTGGATTCCAAATCCGGGAGACGCGCACTGATGACGGAGACGAACACCATGTTGACAATCGCGCTCGTTGACGACGACCGCAATATCCTGACTTCCGTATCGATTGCCTTGGAAGCAGAGGGATATAAGGTAGAAACCTACACGGACGGAGCTTCGGCGCTGGACGGCCTGCTTGCCCGGCCGCCGCAACTGGCGATCTTCGATATCAAAATGCCCCGCATGGACGGCATGGAGCTCCTGCGCCGCCTGCGCCAGAAATCCGACCTGCCCGTGATCTTCCTCACCTCGAAGGACGAAGAGATCGACGAACTCTTCGGCCTGAAGATGGGCGCCGACGACTTCATCACCAAGCCGTTCTCGCAGCGCCTGCTGGTCGAACGCGTCAAGGCCGTTCTCCGCCGCGCCTCCGCCCGCGAAGCCGCAAACGCTGCCGGCGGCGCAGCCGCTGCCAAGCCGGGTGCTGCGCAGCAGGCCCGTTCGCTGGAACGCGGACAGCTTGTCATGGACCAGGAACGCCATACCTGCACCTGGAAGGGCGAGCCGGTGACGCTCACCGTCACCGAGTTCCTCATCCTGCATTCGCTTGCCCAGCGCCCCGGCGTGGTCAAGAGCCGCGACGCCCTGATGGATGCGGCTTATGACGAGCAGGTCTATGTCGACGACCGCACGATCGACAGCCACATCAAGCGGCTGCGCAAGAAATTCAAGATGGTCGACCTCGAATTTGATATGATCGAGACGCTGTATGGCGTGGGCTATCGCTTCCGCGAAGCAGCATAATAGTTAGCTAGACCATACGGATAGTTAACTAGACCATACGGCGGGCAATGGATTAAGAGCATGCGGACGGGGTCGCCGACCCCGTTCTTCGAAAGGGCCGTAGGCTTGGCACAGCTGGTGCAGGACAGGGACATAGACGACTCGGAAAGCCCGAGCGGCGCTCGAATCGCGCGCCGGCGCTGGACTCATCCCTTCGTCCTGATCCGCCGCATCTTCGGCAATGCCGTCTTTTCGAGCCTGACGCGCCGCATCCTATTCTTCAATCTGGCCGCCCTCGTCGTTCTGGTCGGCGGTATTCTCTACCTCAACCAGTTTCGCGAAGGCCTGATCGATGCCCGCGTCGAGAGCCTCCTGACGCAGGGTGAGATCATCGCCGGTGCCGTCTCGGCTTCGGCTTCAGTCGACACCAACTCCATCACCATCGATCCGCAGAAGCTGCTGGAGCTGCAGGCCGGCCAAAGCATCACGCCCGTCCCGAACGATGAGGATCTGGAATTCCCGATCGATCCGGAAAAAGTAGCGCCGGTGCTGACGCGGCTGATCTCGCCGACGCGCACACGCGCGCGCATCTTCGATGCCGACGCGAACCTGCTGCTCGACAGCCGCCATCTCTATTCGCGCGGCCAGGTGCTGCGCTACGATCTGCCGCCCGTCGATGACGAGAAGCAGAGCTGGTCCGACTGGTTCAGCGGCCTGCTCAACAAGATGCTGCAGCCGGGCAACCTGCCTGTCTATAAGGAAGCGCCCGGCGGCGACGGCTCCATATATCCTGAGGTCATGAACGCGCTGACCGGCGTGCGCGGCGCTGTTGTCCGCACCACGGAGAAGGGCGAACTGATCGTCTCGGTGGCCGTGCCGATCCAGCGCTTCCGCGCCGTGCTCGGCGTGTTGCTGCTCTCGACCCAGGCCGGTGATATCGACAAGATCGTTCATGCCGAACGTCTCGCGATCATGCGCGTCTTCGGCGTCGCGACGCTCGTCAACGTGGTGCTGTCACTGCTTTTGTCCTCCACCATCGCCAATCCGCTACGCCGGCTCTCGGCTGCGGCCATCCGCGTGCGCCGCGGCGGGGCGAAGGAGCGCGAGGAGATTCCGGATTTTTCCGCTCGCCAGGACGAAATCGGCAACCTGTCGATTGCGCTGCGCGACATGACGTCGGCGCTCTATGACCGCATCGATGCGATCGAAAGCTTCGCGGCCGATGTCAGCCACGAGCTCAAGAACCCGCTGACGTCGCTGCGCAGCGCCGTCGAAACGCTGCCGCTCGCCAAGAGCGACGATTCGAAGAAGCGGCTGATGGATGTGATCCAGCATGACGTTCGCCGCCTCGACCGCCTGATCAGCGATATCTCCGATGCATCGCGCCTCGATGCAGAGCTTGCACGTTCGGATGCCAAGTCGCTCGATCTGGAAATATTGCTTCGCGACATGATCGATATTTCCAGACAGGTCGGCCACAGCAAAAAGGCCGTCGAAATCGACTATATCGTCGACCGCAAGCCGGGCAACAAGACGAAATTCTCCGTCGACGGCCACGATCTGCGCATTGGCCAGATCGTGACCAACCTCATCGAAAACGCACGATCCTTCGTCCCCGCGGAAACCGGCAAGATTACCGTGCGGCTGACGCGGACGCGGACGCGCTGTGTCATCTATATCGAGGATAACGGTCCCGGCATTCAGGCCGAAAATATCGACCGCATCTTCGAACGTTTCTATACCGACCGGCCCGAATCCGAAGGTTTCGGACAGAATTCCGGCCTCGGCCTGTCGATCAGCCGGCAGATCGCCGAAGCGCATGGCGGCTCGCTGCGCGCCGAGAATATAGTCGACAGCGACGGCTCGACGTTGCTTGGCGCCCGCTTCATCCTATCGCTGCCGGCCCAGACGACGGCGTGAGCGGCCGCATGACCATTGAGGCGACCAACATCCACGCAACGGCGATCGTCATCGGCAGGACAGGTCTGCTGTTCCTTGGCCCTTCGGGCAGCGGCAAATCCGCCCTCGCCTTCTCCTGCCTTGCGGCTGCCAAGCCGTTGGGATTGACGGCAAGCTTGGTCGCAGACGACCGGGTGCTGATTGCCGAACAGAACGGCTCCATTATTGCGAAATGCCCGCCCTCGATCGCAGGACTTATGGAAATCCGCTACACCGGCATCGTTCGCATGCCTTATATTTCCGAGGCCGAAATGCATTTTGCCGTTCGCCCTGTCGACCCGGAAACTGCGGAAAGACTACCACCCGAGGATGAGCAGATCGATATTACCGCATCTGCTCGGTTGCCGTTGATCCGATTGGCTGCAACCTCTGCGAATCCGCTTGCCATAATAATGGCAAAAATCGGCGCGAGTTTTGATAAATCGGCCATTTAGGCCCGCATAGGCGCGTAAATCCTGTATTTTAAGCTTGCACTTCGTCTTTTCATCGCCAAGATGTCCCCCCACTGGTGGACGACATTGCTGCATTGCGATATGGGCCACCTGTTTGCGTATGCGATGGGAGCAGTAATATCATGATTGGACTTGTGCTTGTCACTCATGGCAAGCTGGCTGAAGAGTTTCGGCATGCTGTCGAGCATGTCGTTGGTCCGCAGAAGTTCATAGAAACGGTATGCATTGGTCCCGAAGACGACATGGACAAGCGGCGGCAGGATATTCTGCAGGCCGTTGCCGGTGCCGACGACGGGCATGGCGTCATCATCCTCACCGATATGTTCGGCGGCACTCCTTCCAATCTCGCAATCTCCGTCATGAACAGCGGCCACACCGAGGTCATCGCCGGTGTCAATCTGCCGATGCTGATCAAGCTCGCAGGCGTGCGCGGCGACAACAACATGGAAAGGGCCCTGGTGGAAGCTTCAGAGGCCGGGCGCAAATATATCAACGTGGCCAGCCGTGTGCTCAGTGGCAAATAACGAGGCAAACACCGCCCCCATGACCGAGCTTTCCCGGGAACTCCTGATCATCAACAAGCGGGGTCTGCATGCCCGCGCGTCGGCGAAATTCGTGCAGACCGTCGAAGCTTACGACGCCGCCATCACCGTTTCGAAGGACGGCACAACGGTCGGCGGCACCTCGATCATGGGCCTGATGATGCTCGCCGCCAGCCCAGGCTGCAGCGTGCTTGTCACGGCAAGCGGCAATCAGGCCGCCGAAGCGCTCGAGGCGCTCGACCAGCTCGTCGCCAACAAGTTCGGCGAGGAAATCTAGGCTTTTCCGCCTCCTTCCCTCTGGATATAAAGACATAAAGACTTCTTTATATCATTATTGATTTCCACCCTGAAGCCTGCTACACGGCATCATCCACACGCTGTCAGCGTGCAATTCTTGTTGCATTCGGCCGAGGCGTCTGCCCGCGGCGCGATTGCATCGTTCAGGCTGGAGACCTTCATGAGCACTGAAAAGGACTACATCGTCGCGGATATCGGCCTTGCCGACTACGGTCGCAAGGAAATCGCAATCGCCGAAACCGAGATGCCAGGCCTGATGGCTTGCCGCGCCGAATTCGGCGAAGCGCAGCCGCTCAAGGGCGCACGCATTACCGGCTCGCTGCACATGACGATCCAGACGGCCGTGCTCATTGAGACGCTGGTCGCACTCGGCGCTCAGGTACGCTGGGCATCGTGCAACATCTTCTCCACGCAGGACCATGCCGCTGCGGCCATCGCCGCTTCCGGCGTTCCGGTCTTCGCCGTCAAGGGCGAGAGCCTCGAAGACTACTGGACCTACACGGACAAGATCTTCCAGTGGGCCGATGGCGGCCTTTCCAACATGATCCTCGACGACGGCGGCGACGCCACGATGTACATCCTGCTCGGCGCCCGCGCCGAAGCCGGCGAGGACGTGCTCTCCAACCCGCATTCGGAAGAGGAGGAAATCCTCTTCGCACAGATCAAGAAGCGCCTGCAGGCAACGCCCGGCTGGTTCACCAAGCAGCGTGACGCCATCAAGGGCGTGACCGAGGAAACCACTACCGGCGTCAACCGCCTCTACCAGCTCAGCCAGAAGGGCCTGTTGCCCTTCCCGGCCATCAACGTCAACGACAGCGTCACCAAGTCGAAGTTCGACAACAAGTACGGCTGCAAGGAATCGCTGGTTGACGGCATCCGCCGCGCCACCGACGTCATGATGGCCGGCAAGGTCGCCGTCGTCTGCGGTTACGGCGACGTCGGCAAGGGTTCCGCCGCTTCGCTCTCCGGCGCCGGCGCCCGCGTCAAGGTCACGGAAGTCGACCCGATCTGCGCCCTGCAGGCCGCCATGGACGGTTATGAAGTCGTTCAGCTCGAGGACGTCGTTTCCTCGGCCGACATCTTCATCACCACGACTGGCAACAAGGACGTCATCCGTATCGACCATATGCGCGCGATGAAGGACATGGCGATCGTCGGCAATATCGGCCACTTCGACAACGAGATCCAGGTTGCCGCCCTGCGTAACCTGAAGTGGACGAACATCAAGCCGCAAGTCGACATGGTCGAGTTCGCCAAGGGCAACCGCATCATCCTGCTGTCGGAAGGCCGCCTCTTGAACCTCGGCAACGCCACTGGCCACCCCTCCTTCGTCATGTCGGCCTCCTTCACCAACCAGACGCTGGCGCAGATCGAGCTCTTCACCAAGCCCGGCCAGTACAAGAACGAAGTCTACGTGCTGCCGAAGCACCTCGATGAAAAGGTCGCTCGCCTGCATCTTGCCAAGCTCGGCGTCAAACTGACCGAGCTTTCCGAAGAGCAGGCTTCCTATATCGGCGTGACGCCGAAGGGCCCATTCAAGTCTGACCACTACAGATACTGATTATTAAAACAGTATCCACAACATCTTGTGGCCCTGGCATTGACAAATGCCGGGGCTTATTTTTTAGCCAGCTCCCTTCCCCCAGATTCCCCTAGGCAGTATTGTTTTTACACTTGATTCGTGACGAACCGGGCGTGCCCGGAGCCATGAAAATGGGATGTCTTGTCAGGATGCGGCACATTATAAGACGGAGACAGACCTCTTATGTTTGAAGGGGAAGACAACCTGCATCAACCAGCGCTGCACCGAGTGGCGACGCGGTTGCAGCGGGATAGTGCATATAGGCTTTCAACAAAAACGAAGCAGGGCAAAGGTCGACTGGCGCGCCTGAGCCGCTTACTGCGGCTCAGCGTTTTCGGCGGTCTCATGACCGGCCTGGCAGGTCCCGTTCTCGCTCAGAGCAATGATGCCGCGCAGGCGAGCATGCGCCTCTTCACCTCTTCGGAAATGGCCGTCTTCTCCGTCATTATCGGCGTGATCTCTGCCGCACTCCTCTCGACCATGTGGATGGTCCGGCAGCGCGGCAACATGGAAAGCGAAAGCCGCGAGATCCGTACGGCCCTTTCGGACGCCAACCAGCGTATTTCGCAATATCAGGCGCTGATTGCCGACAAGAACCGCCGCATCGTCATCTGGGACGGTCCGAATGCGCGGCCCGAACTGCTCGGTCAGCTTCCGGTCGAGACCGGCGCGCCACAGGACAATGAATTCCTCGCCTTCGGCCGCTGGCTGAAATCATGGTCGGCCGGCGAGCTTGACAAGGCGATCGACACGCTGCGCAGCAGCGGCCAGAGCTTCGACATGGTGGTCGAGACCAACCGTGACGAAATTCTGGAGGCACAGGGCCGCATTTCCGGCGGGCGCGCCTTCGTCCGCTTCATCGCGCTCAACAATCTGCGCGCCGAACTCGCCGAGCTGAAGATCGAGCGCGACCGGCTGATGACCTCGATCTCCACCTTCCAAAATCTGCTCGATGCCATCGACCTGCCGGTCTGGCAGCGCGATGCGGAAGGCAAGCTCACCTGGGTCAATCAGGCCTATGGCGAGGCCGTGGAAGCGGTTTCGACCGATGAGGCCGTGCGAGAGGGACGGGAATTCCTGACGACCGTGACCCGCGAGCGCATTCGCGCGGCGGCCACGCCGGAGTCGCCGTTCCACGACAAGATTTCGACCGTGGTGCATGGCAACCGCACCTTCTTCGACGTCGTCGATGTGAAGGCTCCGAACGGTTCCGCCGGCATCGCCATCGACGTCTCCGAGGCGGAAGGCGTTCGGGCGGAACTCGCACGCACGCTGAAGAGCCACGCCGAAACGCTCGATCATCTGGCAACGCCGGTTGCGATCTTCGACGGCGATCGGCGGCTGCAATTCTACAATCAGGCTTTCGTCCAGCTCTGGGAACTCGACATCGCATTCCTTGAAAAGCGACCCGACAACAGCGAGCTTCTGGACAGGCTACGCAGCGCCAAAAAGCTGCCCGAGCAGCTGAACTGGAAGACATGGAAGGACGGCGTTCTTTCAGTCTATCGCGCACTCGATACGCAGACCGATCTCTGGCATCTGCCCAACGGCCAGATTCTCCGGGTTTTCGCTACGGCACATCCTCAAGGGGGTGCGACCTGGGTGTTCGAGAACCTGACCGAACAGGTCGATCTCGAAACCCGTTACAACACGCTGGTCAAGGTCCAGGGCGAAACCATCGATCATCTCTCCGAAGGCGTCGCCGTTTTCGGCCCAGATGGCCGCATCCGCCTGTCGAACCCGGCTTTCCGCATTCTCTGGAACATCACGGAGGCGCAGGCGAAGCCCGGCACGCATATCCAGGCGCTGGCCGAAGCTTGCGTGCCCTCCTATGACAGGGCGGATGGCTGGAAACGGTTTGCCGAGCAGATCACCAGTTTCGACGACGAGCGGCCGTCGTCGCAGGGCACACTGGAACTTTACTCCAATCTGGTGCTCGACTACGCAGTCATTCCGCTGCCGAACGCACAGACCATGCTGACCTTCGTCAACAAGACCGACAGCGTGCGCGCTGAGCGCGCCCTGACCGAAAAGAACGAAGCACTGCTGAAGGCGGACGAACTAAAGAACGATTTCGTCCAGCACGTCTCCTACGAGCTGCGTTCGCCGCTGACCAACATCATCGGCTTCACCGACCTTCTGAAGACGCCGGGCATCGGTTCTCTGAATGAGCGCCAGGCCGAATATATCGACCATATCTCCACCTCGTCTTCCGTGCTGCTGACGCTGGTCAACGACATTCTTGATCTCGCAACGCTCGATGCCGGCATCATGCGGCTGAACTATTCCGAAATCATGCTCAACGACCTGCTCGACGAAGTGTCGATGCAGATCGCCGACCGGCTGCAGGAAAGCGGCGTGATGCTTGAAATCACCGTGCCGGCTCACCTGGGCTCTATCGTTGCCGATCAGCAGCGGCTGAAGCAGATCCTGCTGAAGCTTCTGACCAATGCCGCCAATTTCGCGCCCGAGGGATCGACGATCTCGCTGAAATGCGGACGCGAAGGCACGGATTTCGTCTTCTCTGTCTCGGACAAGGGTCCAGGCATTCCCGAGGATTTGATCAACACGGTTTTCAACCGCTTCGCCTCCGGTGGCAAGGGCGGCAAGCGCAGCGGTGCCGGCCTTGGCCTTTCCATCGTCGAAAGCTTCGTCAGCCTGCATGAAGGCGAGGTTTCGATCGAAAGCCAGCCGGGCAGGGGAACGACGGTCACCTGCCGGATTCCTTCGGCCGAGCTGCCTCACTCCGTCGCAGCAGAATGACAGCCTCCGACAACAGCATTTCCCTTTTCCTCGCAGATGATGCCGCCACGGCGCAACTCGGCGAGGATCTGGCGCTGGCCTTGAAGGTCGGCGACTGTCTGGCATTATCTGGCGATCTCGGCGCGGGGAAATCCTCGCTGGCACGCGCGCTGCTACGCGCCATGGCCGACGACGCCGAACTGGACGTGCCAAGCCCGACCTTTACCCTCGTCCAATCCTATGAGCTGCGCATCCCCGTCTCGCATTTCGATCTCTATCGCCTCGGCGATCCCAGCGAATTGATGGAACTCGGATTCGACGAAGCCCTGCAGACCGGCATTTGCCTCGTCGAATGGCCTGAGATGGCCGAGGGCGAACTGCCAAAAGAGCGCATCGAGCTGAAGCTGACGCATGAAGGCGAAGGACGGCGCGCCGTCATCACGGCACCGGCCAAGCAGATCGCACGCATCGAGCGCGTATTGGCTATACGCGCCTTTCTCGATTCACATGGCTATCGCCGTGCCCACAGGCGCTTCCTCACGGGCGATGCCTCGCTGCGTGCCTATGAGTCCATCTATCCAAAGGATGGCAGCGGCCGCGTGATCCTGATGGATTGGCCGCGCCTCCCGGAAGGGCCGCCGGTGCTCGACGGCAAGCCCTATCCGAAGGTCGCGCATCTGGCTTGGGATGCCTATCCCTTCGTTGCGATCGCCAATATCCTCAGCGAAAACGGCTTTGCCGCCCCGGAAGTCTTTGCCGCCGATTACGACCAGGGCATTCTTCTGATCGAAGATCTCGGCACCGATGGCGTGGTCGACGCCGGAGGAAAGCCTATTGCCGAGCGCTATCGCGCCAGTGTCGCCTGCCTTGCGCATCTGCACGGTCTTTCCATTCCCCGCGACATTCCGGTCACGCCGGATCACATCCATCACATTCCGGATTTCGACCGGACCGCCATGAAGATGGAAGCGCGGCTGCTACTCGATTGGCATCTGCCCTGGAAGCGCGGCACGCCGGCAAGCGATGAGGAACGAGCCAGCTACCTGGCGATCTGGGACAAGCTGATCGATCAGCTCGAGGACGTGGAAAAGAACCTGCTGCTACGCGACATGCATTCGCCAAACATCATCTGGCGGGCGGCGGAAAAGGGCATCCAGCGTATAGGCCTCATCGATTTCCAGGATGCGATGATCGGGCCGACCTCCTATGACGTCGCCTCGCTGGTGCAGGATGCGCGCGTGACGATCGAGCGCGATCTGCATGACCAGCTGATGGCTGACTACCTCGCACTCCGACATGCCCAGGGCGGCTTCGACGAGGCGAAATTCCTGAAGAGCTGGGCGATCATGTCGGCACAGCGCAATTGCAAACTCGCCGGCCTCTGGGTGCGGCTCTTGCAGCGTGACGGCAAGCCCGGATATCTGAAGCATATGCCGCGCACGCTCGCCTACCTCGCCATCGCCTTCGAGCACGAAGCGCTCGCGCCTCTGCGCGAATGGTGCGAGAAAGCTGGGATCGGCCGGGCATAAGAGCCAGAGACCGGCGACGGCTTTCCTCCCCTGTGCTAAGGAAAACGGATAGCGAATCGAAAGTTCGAGACGAGATGACCATCAAGCAAGCCATGGTATTGGCCGCGGGGCTCGGAACCCGCATGCGGCCGATCACTGACACCATTCCGAAGCCACTGGTGAAGATCGCCGGCAAGGCCATGATCGACTATGCGTTGGATGCGCTGGCGAAAGCCGGGGTCGAGCAGGCCGTCGTCAACGTCCATCACCATGCCGACCAGATGGAAGCGCATCTGCGCGGGTATCGCGGCCTTGAAATCCTAATTTCCGACGAGCGGGACGCGCTGATGAACAATGGCGGCGGCATCGTCAAAGGCTTGAAGTTGCTGAGCCGCGATCCGATTTTCGTCATGAATGCCGACCTGTTCTGGATCGGCGAGAAGCCCGGCCATCCGAGCAATCTCGATCATTTAGCCGGATTCTACGACGAACAGCGTATGGATATGGCCATGCTCTGCGTCGAGCTGGAACGGACCACGGGCCACAACGGCAAGAATGACTTCAGTATGGCCGACGAAGGTCGGCTGACGCGCTATCGCGACAACCCATATAACGGCGTCGTCTATGCCGGTGCCTTCGCCATGAAGCCATCCTTTCTAGACGATGCGCCTGACGATGCCTTCAACATCAACATCTATTTCGACAAGGCCATCGCTCGCGGCCGGCTCTATGGCACCATGCTCGACGGCCATTGGCTGACAGTCGGTACGCCGGAAGCAGTCGGCGAGGCGGAGGAAACGATCCGGAATTTCCGGGCGTTTGCGTGAGCCTATGGCAGGCGGACACCGGCAGCGCATTCTGACGATTCCGGCAGGCCTGCCCTTTCTGAGGACTCTTGCGACAGCGCTTTGCGACGGCCGGCTGACCGAGCATTTCCGCCATGATCCTGCCGACCCGCTGTCGCTCGCCAAGGTCAGCATCTTCCTGCCGACGCGGCGTGCGGCGCGCGTGCTGCGCTCGGAATTCGTCGATCTGCTCGGCGGCCGCTCCGCCATCCTGCCCGTCGTCCGCCCGCTTGGCGAAACCGATGACGACAGCGGCTATTTCGAAGAAGCCCTGCCGGAAACGGCCGATCTGGCGCACCCGCTCGCCAATACGGCACGACTGCTGGAGCTGGCACGGCTGATCCTTGCCTGGCGTAACAAGCTGCCGCAGATCGTGCGTGATATTCATTCCGATTCGCCGCTGGTAGCGCCGGCAAGCCCGGCGGATGCCATATGGCTCGCCCGCAATCTCGCCGAACTCATCGATTCGCTGGAGACGGAGGATCGCGAATGGAGCGAGCTTGCCAATTTCAGCGCGGAGGATCATGCGCTCTGGTGGCAACTGACAGCAGAATTCCTGGCGATCGCCAGCGCCTTCTGGCCGGCGCGCCTCGAAGAGCTTGGCAAATCGTCACCTGCCCGCAACCGCAATGCCATTCTGCGTGCCGAAGCGCAGCGCATATCCACGATGCGGCACCCGGGGCCGGTTATCATAGCAGGCTCGACGGGCTCGGTGCCGGCCACGGCGGAGCTGATCGCAGCGGTCGCAGCCCTGCCACAGGGCGTAATCGTGCTGCCCGGCCTCGATCTTGCGATGCCAGAAGAGGATTGGCAGCTGGTGGCGCCGGAAACATCGATCGGCGAAAGAGCCGATCCGACCACGCGCAGCCATCCGCAATATGGTCTTTCGCTATTGCTGAAGCGGTTGCGCGTTACCCGGCGCGATGTCGAACCCATAGCAGATGCGTCTGAAACCATGCAGATGCGGGCGCAGATCCTGTCACGGGCGCTGGCGCCGGCCAAGGCGACAAGTGGTTGGGGAAGCTGGCGCAAGACGCTCACTCCTGATGCGATCCCGGATGCATTCGCCGATGTGGCGCTGATCGAAGCGGCTAATGAGCGCGAGGAGGCGACCGCGATCGCCATCGCCTTGCGGCTGGCTTTGGACAAGCCGGGGCGCAACGGCGGTGAAAGCCAGGCGGCCTTGATCACGCCTGACCGCAATCTCGCCCGGCGCGTGACGGCTGAGCTCGCCCGTTTCGGCATCACTGCCGACGATTCGGCCGGCACGCCGCTGAACGCCACGCCACAGGGCACGTTGCTGCAGCTGCTGCTGGAAGCATCCCTTCGCCCTGGCGATCCCGTTGCCGTCGTCTCACTGCTCAAGCATCCCCTCGCCTTGTTCGGCCTGCCGACAGAGATACACCAGCCAGGCGTCGATGCGCTGGAGATCCTGGCTCTCAGGGGCGGTGTCGACAACATCGATATCGGCAGGCTGGAAGCCCTGCTTGACGACCGCATGGCAGAGCAGGCGAATGATCGCTATGCGCCGCAATGGCGCAAAGCGCTGCCGCCTGAGGCCATCGAGCATGCGCGAGCGCTTGCCGAGCGAGTGACTGCGGCCTGCGAACCGCTGATATCCCTGCCCGCGTCAGAGGGTCTCCTCACACTTTCGGACTGGGCCGAGCGTACGGGCCGTGCCCTTGAAGCTGCAGCCGTCGACGAGCGCGGCAGCCTGGCAGGGCTCTGGTCCGGCGAGGCTGGGGACACGCTCGCCAGCCTCCTTCGGGATGTCATCGAAACCGAAGGTCAGTTCGAGGCAGATGGGGTGCAGTGGATCGACATCGTGGCTGCGCTCTGCGTGGGCCAAGCGGTGAAGCCGCGGGCGCTCAGCCATCCCCGTCTCTTCATCTTCGGCACGCTGGAAGCGCGCCTGCAGAGCGTCGATACGCTGATCCTTGGAGGGTTGAACGAAGGGTCCTGGCCGGGGCAAACGGCAAACAATCCCTTCATTTCGCGCAGCATGAAGACCGAGATCGGACTGGAGCCGCCGGAGCGCCGTATCGGCCAGCTTGCCCACGATTTCGAAATGGCGAACGGAACGCGCGACCTGATCTATTCCCGCGCTCTCCGCCAGGGTTCGACGCCGACGGTCGCCTCACGCTGGCTGCAGCGGCTGATCGCACTCGGCGGCAAGGAACTGGAAGAGGCCATGAAGGCACGCGGCGACCAGTATCGCCATTGGGCAGGAATGATCGACGAGGGCGAAAACCAAGCTCCGGCGCTGCGCCCGGCACCAAAGCCGCCTGCAGAGCTGCAGCCGAAGAGCTATTCCTTCAGCGAAGTGGGCCGGCTGCGGCGCGATCCCTACTCCATCTATGCCCGGCGCGTGCTGCGGCTCGATCCGGTCGATCCGTTCAACCGCGATCCCGGCCCAGCCGAACGTGGTACGCTCTATCACAAGATCATCGATCGCTTCGTCCGCGAAGGGCATCTGGCCGGCACGCCCGATGCGGCACTGGCGATGGATCACATCATCGCGGAGCTTTTCGATGCCGAAAAGCTGCCCGTCCACATCGACAGCGTTTGGCGGCCACGCTTTCGCGAAGTCGCGCGCGCCTTCCTTGACTGGGAAGCAGAACGACGGCCGTTGGTTCGCAAAACTGCGACGGAAGTGCCGGCCGGCGTCGAGATCGAGCCTATCGGCATTCGGTTGACGGGCGTTGCCGACCGCATCGACATCAAAAACGACAAGGGCGCCGATCTCATCGACTACAAGACCGGCTACAATCCCTCGCCGCCACAGGCGCGCGCGCTGCTCGATCCGCAGCTGGCACTGGAAGCCTATGCGCTGAAGGCAGGCGCCTTCCGAAATATCGACGCACTGATCCCCGAGAACCTGCTTTATGTGCGGCTGCGGCCCGGCGATCGCTTCAAGGTCGATCAGGTCAACAACGAGCATTCCAGCCGCGGCGGCAAGACGGAAACGAAGTCGGCTATGGATCTCGCGCAGGAGTCGATGGACCAGCTGGTGAAGTTCGTCTCGCTGCTGCAATCGGGCGAGAAGGGCTTCTCCTCGCGGCTGATCCCGGCACAGCAGTTCGAATATGGCGGCGACTACGATCACCTCGCCCGTGTCTCGGAATGGTCGACGGCCGAGACCGAGCAGGAAGGTGGCGGCGATGAGTGATTTTTCCGCCGACGACTTCGCGACTCTGCCCGAAGGCGACGACCCCGGCGTCTGGATCGGCTGGACGACGATTCAGCAATCCATAGCCTCCGACCCCGAACGCTCGGCCTGGGTTTCGGCCAATGCCGGCTCCGGCAAGACGCATGTACTGACGCAGCGCGTCATCCGTCTGCTTCTGGCCGGCGCACGCCCCTCGGCCATCCTCTGCCTCACCTATACCAAGGCGGCCGCGTCCGAAATGTCGAACCGCGTCTTCGATCGGCTGGCCGCCTGGGCAACGATGCCGGACGAGGAGCTGAAGACACGCATCGCCGATATCGAGGGCAAGGAGCCTGACATCTTCAAGCTCGCCGAGGCGAGGCGGCTCTTTGCCAAGGCGCTGGAAACGCCGGGCGGACTGAAGATCCAGACCATCCATGCCTTTTGCGAGGCCTTGCTGCATCAATTTCCGCTCGAAGCAAACGTCGCCGGGCATTTCTCCGTTCTCGACGATCGCGCCGCCGAAGTTCTGCTCGACGATGCACGCCGTGCGTTGCTGACGGCAACGACACCGCATGGCGATGCCGAACTGGCGCGAGCTTTTGACTATGTGCTCGATCTCGGTGATGAATCCGGGCTCGAGACCCTGCTCGGCGATATCGTTGCCAATCGCAATGCGATCCGTCGTTTCACCGAGACAGCCGCGCGCAAAGGTGGCATCGAGGCCGCGTTGCTTGCCCGGCTCGGTCTCACGCCTGGAGAGACGGAAGCGAGCATTGCCGAGCAATATTGGCCGTTGCCCGGTCTGCCTGGAGCAACACTGGAGCTTTATCTCACGCTTGCCGACGAGAAGGGTGGCGCCAAGGCACAGGAAGTTGCTTATGCGCTGCGGCTTGCCAAGCGCGAGGCAGATCCGCTTGCCCGCGCCGAGATCCTGGAAAAGGCCATGCTGACCGCCAAGGGCGAACCAAAGTCAGACAGCCAGTTCTTTGTCAAGGCGATGCTCGCAGATGCGCCTGCCCTCGCCGAAGCGGTCGCTGAAGCACGCGCCCATGTCGTTGCAAGCCGCGACCGGTTGAAGCTGATGCGGATGTATCGCGCCACCCATGCTGCCCTTATTCTCGCCGATCGCCTGAACCGCGACTATGAGGAGCTGAAGAAGCGCCGCAGCCAGCTCGATTTCGAGGACCTCATCACCCGCACGGCCGATCTCTTGACCAAGAAGGATGTCGGTCCCTGGATCCACTATAAGCTGGATCAGGGCATCGACCACGTTCTCGTCGATGAGGCACAGGATACCAGTCCGATTCAGTGGAGCGTCATCCAGTCGCTGGCGGAGGATTTCTTCTCCGGTGACAGCGCCCGGCCGACGCTCAGGACCATCTTTGCCGTGGGTGACGAGAAGCAATCGATCTATTCGTTCCAGGGCGCACGTCCCGAACGCTTTTCCGAGGAAAGCGACCGCACGCGGCGGCGCGTGGCAGCGAGCGGTCAGCAATTCTCATCGATCCGCCTGCCCCTCTCCTTTCGCTCGACAGCGGATGTGCTCGGCGCCGTCGATCATGTCTTCACGAGTCCGGAGAATGCCCGGGGGCTTAGCGCCGTCAACGA
This sequence comes from Rhizobium pantanalense, assembly GCF_030182525.1. Classification (NCBI taxonomy): domain Bacteria; kingdom Pseudomonadati; phylum Pseudomonadota; class Alphaproteobacteria; order Hyphomicrobiales; family Rhizobiaceae; genus Rhizobium; species Rhizobium pantanalense. The sequence continues at coordinate 424,964 of NZ_JAQJCH010000004.1, read as the reverse complement.
GCCTGTCGTGCATCGTTCCAGCCGCATCGGCCATCCCGGCGCCGTTGACCTCTGGGAGATGATCGCGCTGGAGCCGGCCGCCAAGGAAGAGGACTGGACGGCCCCCTTCGATTCGACGCCGGAAAGCGCACCCGCCGCCATCCTGGCGCGGCGAATGGCACACACGATCGGCAATCTCATCGGCCGGGAAACGATTATCGAGAAGGGTAAGGCGCGTTTCATCGAGGCTGGCGACATTCTCGTGCTGGTGCGCAAGCGCGACAGCTTCGTCAACGCGCTGACCCGCGCCCTGAAGCGGCGCGGCAACATTCCCGTCGCCGGCGCTGACCGACTGGTGCTGACCAGCCATATCGCCATTCAGGATCTTTTGGCGCTCGGCCGCTTCCTGTTGCTGCCGGAGGACGATCTCTCGCTGTGTGCGCTCCTGAAAAGCCCATTGTTCGATCTGAGCGAGGAAGATGTCTTTGCCGTTGCCGCCTATCGCGATGACGAGGAAAGCGTCTGGAGCCATCTGCAGAGATTTGCAACCGACGGCCACGACCGCTTCAGCCAGGTGGTCGAACGGCTGAAGACTTTCCTTGCCCTCTCGAAGAGCCTGCCCGTGCACGATTTCTATGCGCGCGTGCTTGGCAGCTTCGGCGGCAGACGGAAGTTTCTGGCACGGCTCGGCACTGAAGTCAGTGATATCCTTGACGAATTCCTGACCTTCACGCTCGACCATGAGACGAGCGGCCTGCCCGGCCTGCAATCCTTCATCTCGACGCTGGAGTTGGAAGCGCCGACGGTCAAGCGCGAGCAGGACAAGGGCCGTAACGAGGTGCGGATCATGACGGTGCATGCCTCGAAGGGGCTGGAGGCACCGATCGTCTTCCTCGTCGATGGCGGCGGCAAGGCCTTCACCCATACGCACCTGCCGAAGCTACGGCTGATCGAAACCGGCAGGGACGAAATCCCGCTCCCAGTCTGGGTACCGGTCTCGGCGCTCGCCAATTCGCTGACACAGGCCGATACGGCGCGGCTGCAGTCGCTGGCAGAGGAGGAATATCGCCGGCTCCTCTATGTCGGCATGACCCGTGCCGCCGACCGGCTGATCATTTGCGGCTACCGCGGAGTCCGTGAGAATGCCGATACCTGGCATGCGATGATTTCCGCAGCGCTGCGCGGGCATGAACTGCACTGCACGCAGAAGACTTTCACCGGACCCGATGGCGACTGGCAGGGCTTGAGCTGGCGGGTCGCCCAGGTCCAGCTCGAATTCGAGACCGCTAAGGAGCATGAGAAGCGCTCGGGACGCGCTAGCCTGCCCGACAGCCTCAACCGGCCGCTGCCGCCGCAAAGAAGCCTGCCGCGGCCGCTCAGCCCCTCCGGGGTCGGTACCGTCATCGACGAGGAAGCCGACGATCTGTTGGTGACCTCGGCGCTTTTCGGCGAAGAGGCCAAATCCGACCGCGCCCTGCAAAAAGGCCGCTTCATTCACCGGATGCTGCAGACCTTGCCTGAAATCGCGCCCGAAGAGCGGGCCGACGCCGCCCGGCGCTATGCCGAGCGGGCCGCGCGCTTCTGGCCGCAGGCAGAGCGCGAGGCGCTGGTGAAGTCGGTCATGGCGCTGCTATCGCATCCTGATCTGCAGGGCACCTTCAGCACGCATGCGCAAGCCGAAGTCTCGATCATGGGTACGCTGAAACTCGGCAGCCAGTCCTACGCCGTCTCTGGACGGATCGACCGGCTGGCTGACCTCGACGATCGGGTCGTCATCCTCGACTACAAGACGAATCGCGTACCGCCTGACGAGGAAAGCAGCATCCCCTTCGCGCATAAAGCGCAGCTTGCCATCTATCGCGAGATCCTTTCGCCGCTCTATCCGGGAAAGCGCATCGACTGCATGCTGGTCTATACTGAAAATGCCTCGATCTACACGCTGTCGGACGGGGCGCTTGCATTGGCGCTTGCGGAGCTCGAGACAAAGTGAAATACCAGATATTGAAATCTGGGCACCGCACCATCACATATCTAGCAACCCGCAAATCCTGGTAAGGAGCAGCCTATGGCTACCGTTAAAGTCGATACCTCCAACTTCGCCACCGAAGTGCTGCAGTCTGCAGAGCCTGTCGTCGTTGATTTCTGGGCCGAATGGTGCGGTCCGTGCAAGATGATCGCCCCGGCTCTGGAAGAACTCGCCGTGCAGTTCGAAGGCAAGGTCAAGGTTGCCAAGCTCAACATCGACGAAAACCCGGAACTGGCCGCCCAGTTCGGCGTTCGTTCGATCCCGACGCTTGCCATGTTCAAGGCCGGCGAAGTTGCCGACATCAAGGTCGGCGCCGCTCCCAAGACGGCCCTGCAGAGCTGGATCTCCAGCGCAGCCTGATCGGTATCGATTGTATGGAACAAGAGCCCCGCTTCGGCGGGGTTTTTTGTTGGTGCGGAGAGAGCGGGCCATCCTCGTTCTCCGAGGCTTCGCACCTCAGGGGGAGGATGGAGCAGGCTCGTCGCCGTGGCAACGCAGAGGCGACGAAGAAATGAGCCCGGAGCGGTTGGGGCAAAGGTCAGCCCTCATGCTGAGGGGGCCTCAGGCCGTCTCGAAGCACGAGGGCAGGTGGCTGACCGCCCGACCAAAATCACTGCGGCGGCGTGCCGTTGTCCGCAAGGACATCGCCAACCAGATAAAGCGAACCGCCGATCAGGATGCGCGGGGCAGGCACATTCGGCACGGCCAGATCCTTGATCGCATCCAGCGCCTCAACGACGCTGGACATGGGTTCGGCTATGAGGCCGGCATCATAAGCGGCATTGGCGAGAATGACGGGATCGACCATCGCTTCACTGCCTCGGATCGGCACGCAATAGACTTTCTCAGCCAAGCCGGCAAAGGCCTTGAAATAGCCGATCGGATCCTTGGTGTTGATCATGCCTGTGATCAGGAACAAGGCCCGTGGCCGGCGCTCCTCAAAATTGGCCATGGCTTCCGCGATGACTTCGCCGGCGCCGGGATTGTGGCCGCCATCGACCCAGATCTCGGCCCGTTCGGGCGCATGCGCAACCAATTCGCCTTCGGTCAGTCGCTGCAGGCGGCCCGGCCATTCGACCGAGGTCATCGCCTTTTCCATCATCGCTTCGGTCACGACGAAACCGGCGGCCTTGACCGCCCGTATGGCGGCGGCAGCATTGCCATATTGGTGACGGCCCGGCAGGCGCGGCAGCGGCAGATCGGCCAGGCCGAACTCGTCCTGATAGACCAGCTTGCCATATTCCTCATGGGCGGAAAAATCCTGACCGAAGACGGCGGTCGGGCAACGAAGCCGCTCGGCTGTCGAGATCAGCACGTCGAGCGCGGCATCATAGTCCTGATGGCCGATGACGACGGGATGGCCCGGCTTCATGATGCCGGCCTTTTCCGCTGCGATCAGTTCGACGCGGTCGCCGAGATAGGGCTGGTGATCGAGCGAGATCGGCATGATGACGGAAACAGCCGGATCGGAGAGGACATTAGTGGCATCGAAACGGCCACCAAGTCCGACCTCGATGACCGCGACATCGGCCGGATGCTCAGCAAAAAGGAGAAAGGTCGCGGCCGTCAGGATTTCGAAGACGGTGATCTTCTGCCCGCCGTTTGCCTTGGCGATGCGCTTGAGCACATCGGCAAACACGGTATCGTCAACGAGCTTGCCGCGGCCGCCCTTGACGCCGATGCGGTAGCGCTCGTGCCAGTTGACGAGATGCGGCGAGGTATGGACATGCACGCTATAGCCGCCCGCTTCGAGCAGCGCGCGGCAAAAGGCCGTCACCGAGCCCTTTCCGTTGGTACCGGCAACATGGATCACCGGCGGTAATTTCTGATGGGGATTTCCGAGGACCTCGAGCAGCCGGGTTATTCTCTCCAGAGAAAGATCGAAGCCCTTGGGGTGCAGCCCCATGAGCTTCTCGATCTCGCGTGCTGCCTCGCTCATTGCGGACTGATCCATAGACGTCATCCCGCACCTCCGCCCGTCGGCAATCGATGATGTCAGGCGCTCGCTGCTATCGCCAGTGCCGCGCCATTCTTGTTCTTGACCGATACGTCGTTTGCCGGCGCCTTGGTCAGGATCTTCAGAAGCGTCGCCAAAGTGTCCGGAATGTCGTGACGTTTGACGACCATGTCCACCATGCCGTGCTCCAGCAGGTATTCCGAGGTCTGGAAGCCCTCGGGAAGCTTTTCGCGCAGCGTCTGCTCGATCACGCGCTTGCCGGCAAAGCCGATTTCGGCGCCGGGTTCGGCGAGATGGATGTCACCCAGCATGGCGTAGGATGCCGTGACGCCGCCGGTCGTCGGGTTGGTCAGAACCACGACGTAGGGTTGGCCAGCTTCCTTCAGCATGTCGACGGCGACTGTCGTGCGCGGCAGCTGCATCAGCGACAGGATGCCTTCCTGCATGCGGGCACCGCCAGAAGCCGGGAACATGACCAGCGGACACTTTTCGGCGATGGCGCGCTCGAAAGCCTTCACGATGGCTTCCCCGGCGGCCATGCCGAGTGAACCGCCGATAAAGTTGAATTCATGCACGACAGCCACGAGCTTCAGACCGCGAACCTTGCCGAGGCCGGCAAGGATCGTATCCTCCTGCTCGGTCTTGAGGCGGCTGTCCTTCAGGCGGTCGATATATTTCTTGGAGTCGCGGAACTTCAGCGGGTCTTGCGCGACCTTGGGCTGCGGCAGGGCTTCGTATTCGCCGTTGTCGAAGAGATCGGCAAGACGGGCCTTGGCCGGCATCTTCATATGGAAGCCGGATGCGGGGATGACCCACTTGTTCTCTTCCAGATCCTTATGGAAGACCATTTCGCCCGTTTCCGGGCATTTGATCCAGAGATTCTCCGGAACCTCGCGACGGCCCAGCATGGAATTGATCCGCGGGCGGACGTAATTCGTGATCCAGTTCAATTCGAAACTCCTAATCGACCGAATTAATCGATATCCTAGTCGTCACCAAATGCCCATAGGCTTTTCCCCTCAATCCGCAGGGGATTGATGAGAGGCCTATATGGGGAAACTATTCGGCGGCAACAAGGCGGGCGGAACGCGTTCCCGTCGATAGGCCGCGCACCAGGGTGGCCACAGCCTGGATGGTGTCTGCTGTTGCCTTGCCATCCTTGGTGAGGCTGGTGGCAATCTGATTGACGATCGCGGTGCCGACGACGACGCCATCGGCGGCGGCGCCGATCAGCTTGGCATGCTCGGCCGTCTTGACGCCGAAGCCGACGCAGACCGGCAACTCGGTATGTTGCTTAATGCGCTTGACGGCACCAGACACCAGCGACGGATCGGGCAGCGCCGAACCGGTGATGCCGTTCATCGAGACGTAGTAGACGAAGCCCGTCGTGTTCTTCAGAACCGTGGGCAGGCGCTTGTCGTCGGTGGTCGGCGTCGCAAGGCGGATGAAGTTGATGCCCTTGCGGATCGCCGGAATGCAGAGCTCATCATCCATTTCCGGCGGCAGGTCGACGACGATCAGGCCGTCGATGCCGGCAGCCAGCGCATCGTCCAGAAACTTTTCAACGCCGTAGATGTAGATCGGATTGTAATAGCCCATCATCACGATCGGCGTATCGGCATCGACCTTACGGAAATCGGCGGCGAGCTGCAGGGTCTTCTTCAGCGTCTGGCCGGCCTTCAGGGCGCGCTGGCCGGCAAGCTGGATCGCTGGTCCATCGGCCATGGGATCGGAAAACGGCATGCCGAGTTCGATGACGTCGGCGCCGGCTTCCGGCAGCGCCTTCATGATGCCGAGCGAGGTCTCGTAGTCGGGATCGCCGCCCATGAAATAGGTGACGAGTGCCGGGCGGCCTTCAGCCTTCAAAGCGGCGAAGCGTTTGTCCATACGTGCAGTCATGGCGTCTAACTCACATTCCCAGAATCTTGCCGACGGTGAAGATGTCCTTGTCACCACGGCCGGAGAGGTTCATCAGGATGATCTCATCCTTGCCCATCTTCGGGGCGCGCTTGATCACTTCGGCGAGCGCATGGCTCGGCTCGAGCGCCGGGATGATGCCCTCGAGGCGCGTCAACGTCTGGAAAGCTTCGAGCGCCTCGTGGTCCATGATCGGCACATATTCGGCGCGGCCGATATCATTCAGCCAGGAATGTTCCGGGCCGATGCCGGGATAATCGAGGCCGGCCGAAATCGAATGGCCTTCCTTGATCTGTCCGTCGCCATCCTGCAGCAGATAGGTGCGGTTGCCGTGCAGCACGCCAGGCGAACCGGCGGTAATGGAGGCGCAGTGTTCGTCGCCCTGCAGGCCCTTGCCGCCGGCTTCTACGCCGACGATCTTGACGCCCTCGTCATCCAGGAACGGATGGAAGATGCCGATGGCATTCGAGCCGCCGCCAACGGCCGCGATGACCAGATCCGGCAGGCGGCCTTCGGCCTCCAGGATCTGCGCGCGGGCTTCGGTGCCGATCACGGCCTGGAAATCGCGGACCATTTCCGGATAGGGATGCGGGCCGGCGGCCGTACCGATCAGATAATAGGTGTCGTCGACATTGGTGACCCAATCACGCAGCGCTTCGTTCATGGCGTCCTTCAGCGTGCCGCTGCCGGCTGTCACCGGGATAACCTCTGCGCCCAAGAGCTTCATGCGGAAGACGTTCGGTGCCTGGCGCTCGACATCGGTCGCGCCCATGTAGACGACGCAGGGCAGGCCGAAGCGGGCAGCTACGGTCGCCGATGCCACGCCATGCTGGCCGGCACCCGTTTCGGCGATGATGCGGGTCTTACCCATGCGCTTGGCGAGCAGGATCTGGCCGATGCAGTTGTTGATCTTGTGCGAACCGGTGTGGTTCAGCTCTTCACGCTTGAAGTAGATCTTGGCGCCGCCAAGCTCGGCCGTCAGGCGCTCGGCGAAATAAAGCGGGCTCGGGCGGCCGATATAGTGCGTGCCGAGCGCCTTCAGCTCCGCCTGGAAGGCCGGATCGTCCTTCGCCTTCGCCCATTCCTCCTGCAGATCCAGGATCAGCGGCATAAGCGTTTCGGCTACGAAACGGCCGCCATAAATGCCGAAACGGCCGTCCTCGTCGGGGCCGGAGCGGAAGGAATTGGGTTTAGGCGTCTGGTTCACTTTCTACTCCCTGCTGCCGGTTCCGGCAGACATGCTTCTGCAAAAGCGTCGAAAAACTGGTCGATCTTGCCGAGATCCTTCACCCCAGGCGCACTTTCCAGCGCGGAGGAAAGATCGATACCGCTGGCCTTGGTGGAGGCCAATGCCTCAGCGACATTGTCCTTGTTGACACCGCCGGACAGCATATAGTCCACCCGATCGTCGACCCAACTCATCAGGCTCCAATCGAAGGACACGCCGTTTCCGCCCGGCAGCGCCGAACCAACAGGCGGCTTGGCGTCGAACAGGAAGCGGTCGGCGATGCCGATATAGGATTCCACCCGCTTCAGATCGTCGGCATCTCGCACCGACATGGCCTTCATGACGGGGACATTATAGACCGCTTTGATGGTCAAGACACGCTCGGGGCTCTCATTGCCGTGAAGCTGCAGCATATCCGGCTTCACGAGCGCCATAATCTCGTCGAGATCGTCATTGGTCGGGTTGACCGTGACGGCGACAACCTTCGCCTTGCCGCGCGCGCGCTCGGCAAGCTCGCCGGCGAGATCCGGCTCTATATAGCGCGGGCTTTTTTCAAAGAAGATAAAGCCGATATGGGTGGCGCCGCGCTCCAGAGCACGATCCACCGCTTCCGGCGTCTTCAGACCACAAATTTTGATATCGGGGTTCATGGCAGCGGAGTGACACGAAATTTCGCAAGAGTCGAGCCTAAAGGCGACGTTTACGGGATTTTTGCGCTCCTCCCATAACGCGCTTGAACCTGTCCCGGGCCATCCTCGTCCTTCGAGGCTTCGCCCTCCGGGCTTGCGCCTCAGGATGAGGATGGAACAAGCAACGTCGCATTAAGCCGATTCCGGCTGCATGAAACCCATTTCCGGTGAAGTGCCATATTGCGCGGAAGATTGGCCCTTGTATTAGGCGGCTGTGTTTTAGTGGTGCATCCTTACGGATGCCGGGATCTGGATGACGGTCCAGGTCCCGGCGACGGGGATGGATCGTTCAGCCCTTAGCCTTGGCGAAGCCTTTGGCTGTCCATGAGCAAGATCGTCTCCGTTTCTTCATCGGACCCGGATGGTTGCAGGAACCATGGGTTCGCATAGCAAGGATGGGTCGACGAAGATGAAGCAGCTTATCACGACAGTTGCCGGGATAGATACCGGCAAGGCATTTCTCGACGTGGCGATCCTCGACGCGGCGACAGGGGTGGAACAGGCGTCCTTCCGGGCGCTCAATACGGCGGCGGGCTTCACCGAGGTTGTCGAGCGGCTTTCGACGGCGGGTGTCGAACGGGTCGGCATCGAGGCGACGGGTGGCTACGAGCGCGAGGCGGTCGCGGCACTGCACCGGGCCGGGTTGCAAGTTCTCGTGCATCAACCGCTTCAGGTGCGCCTATACGCGCGCCTAAAGCTGCGCCGGGCCAAGAACGACCGGCTTGATGCCTCGATCATCGCCGCCTTCACGGCGATCACCGAGCCGCGGCCTAAGATCGCCGACGTCATGCAAAACGCCGTCCTGCAGGCCTTGCACGACCATCTCGTCCACATCGATGACATGGTCGAAGACGTCGCCCGCCTGAAGACACGCCTCGAGCATCGCCGCGATCCGCGTCTGATTGCGGAAATCAAAGACGACATCGCTGCCTTGAACAGACGGATCGCCAGTGAACGCCGCCAACTCGAAAAAGAAGTCCGTGTCCATCCCGATCTCGCTCGACGCCTTGATCTGGCAAGCTCCGTTCCCGGCATCGGCAAGCCCACCGCGCTGTCGATGGTCATCGATATGCCGGAACTGGGCCATGTGTCGCGCGAACAAGCCGCCGCCCTCATCGGCCTGGCACCTTTCGATCATGACAGCGGCAATCAGCGCGGCCTGCGCCATATCGCCGGCGGACGCGCAAGGCCCCGCAAGGCCCTCTATGCCGCAGCACTGCCAGCCGCCTTCAAATGGAACCCGCAGCTCGTCGCCCTCTACAACCGTCTCATCGCAAAAGGCAAGAAGCACAAATGCGCCCTTGTCGCCTGCGCTAGAAAACTCGTGATCTACGTCAACACCGTTCTTGCCAGAAATATCCCATGGACTGCTTGATCTAATGGTTGCTCATGGTGAGGAGGCCCAAAGGGCCGTCTCGAACCACGAGGGCGGACGAGGGACCTTAGCGTAGTGCGTTTATCAGGGCATGCTGTTCAATCAAAATCGATCGCGTGCAGCTGGCTGCCGTGGCGCTTCAGCCAGGCTTTGGCCTCGTCCATGTCGGGGCAAAGCTTGCGGCAGAGCGCCCAGAAGCGCGGGCCGTGGTTCATTTCGCGCAAATGCGCGACTTCGTGGGCGGCGAGGTAATCGATGACCAAGGGCGGCGCCATGACGATGCGCCAGGAGAAGCTCAGGTTCCCTTGCGAGGAGCAGGAGCCCCAGCGGCTGCGGGTATCCTTCATGGTGATGGACGTGACGCTGGCGCGGACGGCCTTGGCGTGGATAGCCACAAGCTTTTCTAGATCGGCGCGGGCCTCCTTCTTCAGGAAGGTGGCGATGCGGCGGCCGGCATGTTCCTGCAGGCCGCTGACGCGCAGCACCGGAACGCCCTCGACGACGATGGCTTCGGTGAGACCGCGCAAGGTGCCGGTATGCTCGATCCGGTGACGCACGCCGCGCAGGAGGATTTCGCCGCCACCACGCAGGCTGTTGTCGACCGAAAACTTCGCGAGTTTCGTCAGAAGCCAGCCCTGATGCCGGTCGAGGAAGGCATTGACCTCGCGTGCCGCCAATCCACGTGGAATGGTCATCTTCAGCGACCGTCCGCCGGGCTCGATCCGGAGCGTGATGCGCGTGGCCCGCTCGTGCTGACGGATCGTCAGCGGCATCAGCCGGCCGGCGACATCGAGCGTGCGCGTTTCCGGCGCAAGCGGCTTGGCCGGCGGTTTGCGGGATCTGGAGAGCAGCGGCAACATGAGGCAGTTTTATATGATTCGCGAGTGTTTCTGGCAAAGAAAAACCGGCATCGTTCGATGCCGGTTTTGACCTCGTGGCGGAACTCCCGTCACGGCGTCTGGAATTCGGTCGGCGAACCGCCATTGTCATTGCGCTTAACGTTGTTGCGCTCGCGCATGAAGCGGTCGAATTCTTCCTGATCCTTGGCACGGCGCAGTTCGCGAGCATAAGCATCGAATTCAGCGCGCATCTCATCCAGCTTGCGGCGCTCCTGTTCGAGGCGCTCAAGCTCTGCCCGGCGCCAGTCGTCGAAGGCGACGTTGCCGGTCGAGGAGAAGGAATGGCGATGACGATTGCGATGACGTCCGCAGCCAGCAAACATGCCGTCGGTCCTTTCGTTCACATCCCGTTTGAATTCCCGCAAACGTTCCCCGAAGAGAATATAGGCGAGCATGGCGAAGCCAAGGGGCCAGAAGACCACGAAGCCGAGCACCATCAGGGCAATAGTAGCCGGAGTCCAATCCGGACGAAGTAATGCAGATTGGTTCATTGTCAGGTATCCTCGCACGGCGCATCGCCCCTCGACCGATACCGGTCAATGGTCAGGCTTCTGCGCGGTTTTTAAAGCTCTACCTGCATCTCAGCGCGTTCCAAGGACGCGCGGCGCGGTAAACGGCCCGATCATTGCGGTACCGCTGGAATCGAGATGGTAACCGCTTCGTGAGGCTTCAATGGGATCGCCAGGCGGAATCGGACAAGTACTTGAATTGGCGTTGATAATTCAACAAAAGCTAATAGTTTGCACAGCAAAAGCGGTTCGGCTCTCCGACGAAATTCCGAACCGCTCTATCTATTTGATTTTGCTCGACATTAGGTGGATTTTCCGCCCTTGATGACACGCTTCACCACCGATCGGCCGGTACGGGCATGTTCGCGGGTAAAGGCCAGGATGCGCGGCGCGATCTCGCGGCGGAAACGCGAACCGTTGAAGACGCCGTAATGGCCGACATCCGGCTGCAAGTAATGCATGCGCATGTGGTCGGGGATGTTGGTGCAGATGGTCTGCGCCGCATGCGTCTGGCCGACACCGGAAATATCGTCGTTTTCGCCCTCGACGGTCAGAAGCGCAACGTTGCGGATGGCCGAGGGATCGACACGCTCGCCGCGGTGCATCAGTTCGCCCTTGGGCAGCGCATGCTTCATGAAGACCTGATCGACCGTCTGCAGATAGAATTCCGCCGTCAGATCCATGACGGCCAGATATTCGTCGTAGAAATCGCGATGCTTCTCGGCCGGCTCGCCGTCATTCTTGACGAGGTGCACGAAGAAGTCCTTGTGGGCGATCATGTGTCGGTCGAGGTTCATCGACATGAAGCCGGACAGCTGCAGGAAGCCGGGGTAGACGGGCCGCATGAAGCCCGGCTGCGGCCAGGGCACGTTCATGACGACATTATCGGCAAACCATTCCAGCGGCTTTTCCTTGGCAAGCTGGTTGACCGCGGTCGGATTGATACGGGTATCGATCGGACCGCCCATCAGCGTCATGGATGAGGGTGCCAGGCGATCGCCCGCCGCTTCCATGACGGCAGCTGCCGCGAGAACCGGAACGGATGGCTGGCAGACGGCGACGACATGCGTATCCGGGCCGAGGTGGTGCAGCATCTCGATGACGTAATCGATATAGTCGTCGAGATCGAACGTGCCTTCGGTCATCGGCACCATGCGGGCATCGATCCAGTCGGTGATGTAGACGTCGGCGCCCGGCAGCAGGGCTTCCACGGTGCCGCGCAACAGCGTCGCATAGTGGCCGGACATCGGCGCGACGATCAGGATGCGGGGATCGGCGCTGTGGCCGGCGGGCAGGCTGCGCTCGAAATGGATGAGATTGCAGAAGGGCTTCTTCCAGACGATCTTTTCATGAACCGAGACCGGTTTGCCGTCGATCACCGTCTCCGGAAGGCCGAATTCCGGCTTGCCGTAGCGCCGTGTGGTGCGCTCGAAAACTTCGAGACTGGCCGTCAAGGTGCGGCCGAAGACCGTATGCGAAAAGGGATTAAGGGGATTGGCATAGGCCAGGCGCATCATGTCCGCCGCGGCGCGAAAGGGTGCGAGAGCGGCGTGATTGAGTTCATAAAACTGATAAAACATGGGGGCTTTACCTTTCGTGATGCGAGGCATTCAGCCGCGCAAATCACCTAAATCATTGAAGCGCACGCGCCTTGCGTGTCGCTGCCTTCACTGCGGCGCTCCTCCGGTCGCGCTGTGCAGCAGGATAATGACGGCTCCTCGGGCGCGATCCTCATCCTTCCTATAGTCCAACCTAGCAGTTTTTGCTGCAGAGCAACATAACTACAATTGGTTCTTATCGATAAAAAACGCCGGAGAATCGCTTCCCCGGCATCAACAATGATCTCAAAAGGTTAAAGTTCCTGAGCTTCGCACGCCTTACGCGTCGGCAAGGAAGGTCTGGCGCTGCGTGCCCAGGCCTTCCATGCCGAGCTCGACGACATCGCCCGGCTTCAGGTACTGCGGCGGCTTCATGCCCATGCCGACGCCCGGAGGCGTGCCGGTGGAGATGACGTCGCCGGGATGCAGCGACATGAACTGGCTGAGATAGGAGACGAGGTAGGCAACGCCATAGACCATGGTCCTGGTCGAGCCGTTCTGCATCATCTTGCCGTTGACCTTCAGCCACATGCCGAGATTCTGCGGATCGGCGATCTCGTCCTTGGTGACGAGCCAGGGGCCGATCGGGCCGAAGGTGTCGCAGGACTTGCCCTTGGTCCATTGTCCGGAGCGCTCGGTCTGGAAGGCGCGCTCGGAGACGTCGTGGGAAACGCAGTAACCGGCGACATAATCAAGCGCATCGGCTTCGCTGACATATTTCGCGGTCTTGCCGATGATGACGCCAAGCTCGACTTCCCAGTCGGTCTTCTCAGAGCCGCGCGGGATCAGCACGTTGTCGTTCGGGCCGACGATGGCCGAGCTTGCCTTCATGAAGATGATCGGCTCCGGCGGCACGGTGGCGCCGGTTTCGGCGGCGTGATCCGAGAAGTTCAGGCCGATGCAGATGAACTTGCCCGTGCCAGCAACGCAGGCACCGAGGCGGCCTTCCGGCAATTCAGGCAGGCTTTTCGGATCAAGGGCTGCGATCTTCGCAAGACCTGCCGGCGAAATGGCCTCGCCGCCTATATCAGCGACGTGGGCGGAGAGATCGCGGATCTTGCCGTCGCTATCCAAAAGCGCCGGCTTTTCCTTGCCGACTTCGCCAACACGCAACAGTTTCATGGATTTTCCTTCCCTGCATCTTCAAAGACGAGATTACTCTTACGATAAAATTGCTGACACCATATATGAACGAGTTATTCACCAGTGTCACCAATCGATTTTGGTGAGCCTAGCACGGCTCGGCTCTTCGCGCCGGAAAAACAGCTTTTCTAGTTCGGGGATAATGATCTGGCGATTTCCACGATGACATCGAAAGCCGTATCGATGTCATCAGCCGTTGCCTCGAACTGGCCAGCCTGAAAACGGATGACCAACCTGCCGCCGACGCGGGTCTGCGTCAGATAGATACGGCCATCATTGTTGATGGCATTGAGCAGCCGCTGGGTGTGGCTTTCCTGATCGATACCCTTGGACGCCTTGTGATCGAAGGAAAACAGCGACAGGAACGGCTCGGTGACGATTTCGAAATCGGGCTCGGCGGCGAGACGCTTAGCCAGATTCTGCGACCAGGACACATGGTTGCGGATCATCGTCCGCAATCCCTCCAGGCCGTGATAGCGCAGCAGGAACCAAAGCTTCAGCGCGCGGAAGCGGCGCCCAAGCGGCACCGACCATTCCGAATAGTTGATGATGCCGTCATGGCCATGCGTGCGCAGATATTCGGGCTGGATCGCCAACGTGCGGACCAGCGTCTCCGGCTCGCGCACGAACTGCACAGAGCAATCGAATTGCGCGCCAAGCCATTTATGCGGGTTGAAGACGACGGAATCGGCTTGCTCGACGCCGTGCCACAGGGTGCGGAACTCCGGGCAGATCATTGCCGAGCCAGCCCAGGCGGCATCGACATGGACGTAGAGCCCGTGCGTATGGGCGACCTCAACGATGGCGGCGATATCATCGCAGGCGCCGACGCTGGTACCGCCAACGCAGGCGATGACGCCGGCCGGCAGCAAACCAGCAGCGCGATCACGCTCGATCGCATCGGCAAGCGCTTTCGGATCCATGGCCTTATTGGGACCACCAGAGGGAATCCGCACCAGATTTTCCTGCCCGATGCCTGATATCCAGATGGCGCGGTCGATGGACGTGTGCACCTGGTCGGTCGAATAGATGCGAACTGCCTTGTTGGCCGCAAGGCCGCTTTTGTTGCCCTGCCAATCTAGCGCTCTCTCACGCATCACGAGGACGGCGGCAAGCGTGGCCGTCGAGGCGGAATCCTGAATGACGCCGGTGAAGGTTTCGGGCAGACCGAGCGCCTGTCGCAGCCAGTCGACGACCTTCGTTTCAAGTTCGGTCGCCGAGGGCGATGTCTGCCAGAGCATGCATTGGGCGGCGATGGCGCTGACCAGATATTCGGCAACCACCGAGACGGGAGCGGCGTTGGCTGGGAAATAGGCAAAGAAGCGCGGGTGCTGCCAGTGCGTCATGCCAGGCACAAGGATATCCTCAAAATCCCTGAAGATATCCTCCATGGCTTCGCCCGTCTCCGGTGGAGAATCAGCAATATGCGCCGATATTTCGCCCGGCGCCATCTTCGCCCGGACCGGCCTGTCGCGTAGCGACGCGCGGTAATCCGCACCCCAATGTGCCGCTTTCTCCGACCACTGCCGGAACTCTTCCCAGTTCATAACGATCCTCCCTGATCCATCGCCTGTTCTTTCAAATGCGGCGGACCTTAGACCGGTTTTGATATGTGGTCGAGTATCAGAACAGCTCGTCCAGCGCCGGGCCGAGCGGTACGATGCCGGTAGGATTGAGCGTCGAAATCGAGTAGTAGCCGCGCTTGATATGATCGAAATTCACTGTTTCGGCAACACCTGGCCAATCGAGCATCCGGCGACAGAAGGACTGGAGATTGGCATAATCCGACAGCCGGCGCAGATTGCATTTGAACAGTCCGTGATAGGCGACGTCGAAACGGACGAGGGTGACGAAGAGCCTGATATCGCTTTCGGTGGGATTGATAGCAAAGAGGAAATCCTTCCCCTCCAGCTCCGCCTCGACCTGATCGAGACAGTTGAATACCTCGTTGAAGGCCTCTTCATAAGCGATCTGCGTCGTGGCGAAGCCGGTGCGATAGACGCCGTTGTTGAGCGCGGGATAGATCCGTGCATTGAAACTGTCGATTTCATCTCGCTTGCCGGCCGGATAGAGATCGATGTCATTGCGGGCAAGATCGCCGAAGCCGTCATTCAACATCCGCAGGATATCGGAGGATTCGTTGTTGACGATCGTGCCTTTCTGCTTGTCCCATAGAACTGGCACCGTGGCGCGGCCGGTGAAGTGAGGATCGGCCTTCGTGTAGATCTCATGCATATAGGTGGCGCCATTTATCCGGTCGTTCGTCGCGCCGGGATAATCGCCGAACCGCCAGCCCTGCTTGGAGAGCGCCGGCTCGACCACGGAAACCGAAATAGCCTCTTCCAGCCCCTTCAGCTTGCGACCGATCAGGGTACGCGATGCCCAGGGGCAGATCAGCGCGACGTAGAGGTGATAGCGGCCAGCTTCCGCCTTGAAACCACCCTCGCCGGTCGGCCCCGGCCGACCATCCGGCGTCACCCAGTTGCGGAAGCTCGAAATCTGGCGAACGAAACCGCCCTTCTCGTCCTTGGCCTGGACCGGCTGCCAATCCTCAGTCCATTTTCCATTTACCAGCAAGGCTCTGTCTCCACTCGCGCGCGTTCCTTTGTGAGGACAACATAGCGGAACAGAATTTCACTGGAATAACGCAAACTTGAAACAGACTGTCTACCTGGCGAATGCGGATGCCTCTATGTATGCAATGATGCTTTTGCGATCAGCTTTATCGGAGAAATCCATGGCGACATCCGTTTCCAGTGTTAAAACCGACCATGCCAGCCGCTATCTCCAGCAGCTCTGCAAGCACTGGAGCCATCGCTTCAACGTGGAATTCGATGCGGCTGCCGGCAAGGTGCCGTTCAGCACGGAAAACTTCCTTGATCTGGCGGCCGAGCCCGGCAACCTCGTCATGACGCTGACAGTCGAGAAGCCCGAAGACCTCGAGCGTATGCAGAACGTCGTCGCCGAGCACCTCAAGCGCTTCGCCTTCCGCGAGGAGCTTGACGTGAGCTGGGCTGCCCAAGCTTAAGTTCACATCTCTATTCATAACCAGCCAACGGCCGATCATCTCCAAGGAAAGAAGCCCTCATGACATCAAGCAACAGCCGCGAATCCCAATATCCGATCGATAAGCTCTTTCTCGACCGCTGGTCGCCGCGTGCCTATTCCAACGAGGTAATACCGGAAGCCGACCTGCTGACCATTCTGGAAGCGGCGCATTGGGCACCCTCCGCCTCGAACCTGCAGCCCTGGCGTTTCCTTTATGCTCTGCGTGGCTCAGAACATTGGGACCGGTTTTTGAGCGTCCTGATCGACTTCAATCAGGGCTGGGTGAAATCCGCCGGCGTACTGCTTTTCGTCATTTCGCGCACTCACAGCGGCGAGCTTGGCTCGGCCGAACAGAAGCCCAGCTATAGCCATTCTTTCGATGCGGGCGCGGCTTGGGGCTTCCTGGCGATCCAGGCACATTTAGCCGGCTATGAAGCTCATGGCATGACGGGCTTCCACGTCGAAAAATCCTATGAAATCCTCGGCATTCCCGATGGCTTCCGCGTCGAAGCGGCCGTCGCGATCGGCAAAATCGGCGACAAGAACCAGCTCCCAGAAAAGCTGCGCGAACGCGAAGTGCCGAGCCAGCGCAAGCCACTTTCGGAACTCGCCTTCAACGGCACCTTCATCGCCAAGTAACCGATGAAAAGAAAAGGGCCCGCCGGATGTTTCGGCGGACCCTTTTGCATGTGATGGAGAACAATCAGATGTCGAGATTGGCAACGCTCAACGCGTTATCCTGAATGAACTCGCGCCGCGGCTCGACCTCATCGCCCATGAGCCGGGCAAACAGGCCGTCGGCATCGGTCGCATCCGTGACCTTCACTTGCAGCAGCGAGCGGACGTTCGGATCGAGAGTCGTTTCCCAGAGCTGCTCGGCATTCATCTCGCCGAGACCTTTATAGCGCTGCAGCGTCAGGCCCTTGCGGCCGCCGGCAAAGATCGTGTCCAGCAGCTGACGGGGACCGGAAATCTCCGTCTCTCCATCGCGGCGAACGAGCTTCGGCGGTGTAACATAGACTTCCTTCAGCCGTGAGCCGAGCTGGTCGATAAGGCGGGCATCCTGCGAACCGATCAATGCCATGTCGAGGAAGACGACTTCCTTGACGCCGCGCACCGTGCGCTCAAAGCGCAGGCCGCCCTCGCCCGTCACGGCACCGGTCCAACCGCGCTCGGTTTCCTCGGCGATGACGTCGAGCCGCTTGGCGACGTCGTTGGCGAGCGCCTGTGCACGCGTGGGATCGCTGACCATTTCGGCGTTGAGGGCCCCTGCAATAGCAGCCTGTTCGACCACGGCGCGATTGTAGCGGGAGTGCAGATTATCGATCAGCGTGCGCAGGCGCAGCGCATCATAGATCGCTTCACGCAGATCCTGGCCGGTACGGACTTCGCCGTTGCCGAGGCGCAGGCTGGTATCTTCGGTGCCCTGGCCGATGAGATACTCTTCCAGTGCCTTCTCATCCTTGACATATTGCACCGACTTGCCGCGCGTTACCTTATAGAGCGGCGGCTGGGCGATGTAGAGATGGCCGCGCTCGATGAGATCGGGCATCTGCCGGAAGAAGAAGGTTAGAAGCAGGGTGCGGATATGCGCACCGTCGACGTCTGCGTCCGTCATGATGATGATCTTGTGGTAGCGCAGCTTTTCGGCATTGAACTCGTCCTTGCCGATCCCGGTGCCGAGTGCGGTGATCAGCGTGCCGATTTCCTGGCTCGACAGCATCTTGTCGAAGCGTGCGCGCTCGACATTCAGGATCTTGCCGCGCAGCGGCAGGATGGCCTGGTTTTCGCGCGATCGGCCCTGCTTGGCCGAACCACCCGCCGAGTCACCCTCGACGAGAAAGACTTCGGATTTGGCGGGATCGCGCTCGGAGCAGTCAGCCAGCTTGCCGGGCAAAGAGGCGATATCCAGTGCGCCCTTGCGGCGCGTCAATTCGCGGGCCTTGCGGGCAGCTTCGCGAGCGGCGGCGGCCTCGACGACCTTGCCGACCAGAACCTTGGCTTCAGACGGATGTTCTTCGAGCCATGTGCTGAGGGCTTCGTTGACGAGACTTTCGACGACAGGACGAACTTCGGAGGAAACCAGCTTGTCCTTGGTCTGGGAGGAGAACTTCGGATCGGGAACCTTGACCGACAGCACGGCGGTCAGGCCTTCGCGGCAGTCGTCGCCCGTCAGCGTCACCTTCTCCTTCTTGGTGATGCCCGATGAATCGGCATAGGAGGTGATCTGGCGCGTCAGAGCCGCGCGGAAGCCGGCCATATGCGTACCGCCGTCGCGCTGCGGGATGTTGTTGGTGAAGCAGAGCACGTTTTCGTGGTAGCTGTCGTTCCACCACATCGCCACTTCGACCGTAATACCGTCCTTCTCGCTGCGGATCGACACCGGCTTCTGAACCAGCGGCTTCTTGGCGCGATCGAGATAGGAGACGAAGGCTTCCAGGCCGCCGTCATAGAGCATTTCTTCCTGCTTGACGTCGGAATGCCGCTTATCGGTCAAGAGAATGCGGACACCGGAATTCAGGAAAGCGAGTTCGCGCAGGCGATGCTCCAGCGTTCCGTAATCGAATTCCGTCATGGTGAAGGTTTCAGCACTCGGCATGAAGCTAACTTCGGTGCCGGTGAGATTGCCGGCATCGCCCGTTTCCCTCAGCGGCGCATCGGCGACGCCATGGGTGAAGCTCATTTCATGGATCTTGCCGTGGCGGCGGATCTTCAGCTTCAGCCAGACGGAAAGCGCATTGACGACCGAGACGCCGACGCCGTGCAGGCCACCGGAAACCTTATATGAGTTCTGGTCGAACTTACCGCCGGCATGCAGTTGGGTCATGATAACTTCAGCCGCCGAAACACCTTCGCCGCTGTGAATATCCGTCGGGATGCCGCGCCCGTTATCGGTGACCGTGACGGAACCGTCAGGGTTGAGTGTCACCGTTACGATATCGGCATGACCTGCCAAGGCCTCGTCAATAGCGTTATCGACGACTTCATAGACCATGTGATGCAGGCCCGAGCCATCATCCGTATCGCCGATATACATGCCGGGACGCTTGCGCACCGCATCGAGGCCTTTCAGGACCTTGATGGAATCTGCGCCATACTCGGCGTTGCCACCATTATCGGTTACGGATGTGTCGGTCATATATTGAAGTCTTTCCAGTGTTTAGAGAACGCTGCCGATTCGCAGAGCATAATGCCGAAAAGTGTGAGCGGTTTTCGGACGACATCATGTTCTACTTTAAGTTTAGAGCCGATTCAGATTTCAGGTCGTTTCGACCTGAATTCATCCGACTCTAACGAATCAGCGGTTTTTCCTAGCCTGTATATAGGATGTTTCACCCTGAAGTTCCAAACGGAAGGCCCCGAAATCAGGTATAAAACAGGGGATTAAGGCGGTTTTCAGCCGGTTTTTTCGGCATTTTCCAGAACCTTCGAGAGTTCGCGGATCGTTGCCGCGTCAAGGGTGCGGATCTTGCCGGCTAAGTGATTGACAAAGGCCGTATATTCCGGCGAAAGCCCGGAGGTATCGACGACGACGCGCGGGTCGGAAAACCGCGCCAGCAGGAACAGTTCCTCGGCCTCGTCCCAGATGATGTTAAAGTATCCGGCGATGCGCTGCAGGAGATCGAAGGTCGGCAGACCGCGCTTTCCGTGTTCTAAGGCGGATAAATAAGCCGGAGTCACGTTCAGCGCAGCCGCCATCTGCTTCTGCGAAACGCCCTTACGCAGTCTCAGTTTTCGCACTGCTTCGCCGAATGGGGTCAAGGCTTCTCCCCTTTCAAGCGCGACAGGCGGATATAGAGCGCCCCCTCGCCACCATGATGCTGCGCTGCCGTTTCGTAAGAAGAAATCAGGAACCGGAATTCGGGCTTGGAGAACCAGAGCGGCACAGCACGCTTCAGGGCGCCCTCGCTGCCCATGGAGCTGCCCTTGCCTGTTATGACGAGCACATGGCGCAGGCCGCGGCTATGGGCCCGCAACAGGAAATCCAGAAGCATGGAATGCGCCTCGCTCTGGATGAGGCCGTGAAGGTCGATCCTGGCCTCCAGCGCCAGATGACCCCTAGCGATCTTGCGCTTGACGGGACGTTCGAGCGGGTGATGGCGGCCGGCGGGCTGTTTGACTGGCGTCGGAGTTTCCTGCGTTTCGGCCGAGGGAGATACTGGCTTCGTCTTTGCAGTACGGGCAGTTTGTTCGCTTTCGGCTTCCGCCTGCAGTGCCGCCTCGAAAGCCTCAATGTCAGCCATTCGGCCCGGCATGGGACGCGTGCTCTTGGCGACCTTACCCCAGAGGATGCGGTCTTCCGTGCTGAGCTTTCGTTCCTTGTCCTTCCGTTCCGGGGCCATCAGCCGAACCTCTGCGCCGCCGCCTTCGGAATGAGTATATAAAAATCGGCGTCATTGCGCACCGTGCCGGCAAGCTCCCCGGCATCGTAGCCGGAGCCGGTAAAGATATCCCCACGCGCCGGCCCGACGATGGCGGAACCCGTATCGAGCGCCAGCATGAGCCGGGCGAAGGGCTTGCCGGCGTCTAGATGCGTCAGGCTTTCAGACCGGATGAAGAAAGGAAAACCGAAAGTGTGGATCAGCCGATCGACCGCAAGGGAACGGCCGGGCACCAACGGCACCTTCGCCGCTGCGATCGGCCCGAGAGCGGGATCGCTGACATCGGCCTCGCGGAAGAAGATGTAGGATCGATTGTGCCAGAGGACTTCGTCGACCTCTTCCGGATGCGCGTAGAGCCAGTCGCGGATCGTCTGCATGGAGATCGTGGCGCGGTCCAGTAGGCCGCGGTCAATCAGCAGGCGCCCAACGGCCGAGAAGGGATGGCCGGCCTTGGCTGCATAGGTGATGCGGCCAAGACGCCCATCGGGATAGCGCAGACGCGCCGCGCCCTGCACATGCACGAAGAAGACATCGACCTTGGATTTTGCCCAGGCGATTTCCAGCCCCTTGCCTTCGAGATAGCCGCGATCGATCTCGCCGCGGTCTGGATAGGTGGAAATTGCGCCACCCTGAAGCCTGCCGAACATGTAGGAGGGATCAATTTCGGCGGGCCGATTGCCGTCATCGAGATCGATCAGATCGGCCGGCCGGCGATAGAAGGGGTAGCGATAGGGTCCATCCGGCACAGCCGAGACGTCTATTTCCGGCTCGAAGAAAGCGGTCACGAAACCACTGGCACCGCCATCGCGGCGAATGAAGAAGGGCTGGCAGTGCTGCTCGAAGAAGGCTCTGGCTTCGGCTGCATCGCCCGGCTCTTTCCCTTCCGCGGCGTCGAGAAGCGCCAGGAGATCCTCGGCCGTCAGTCCGGCAGCGCCGGTGCGATAAGGCTTCACATCGCGGATATGGATGCGACAGTCCTTCATCGCGCGAAAAAGGCTGGAAGGATCGTCCTCCTCCCAGCCCTTCAGATCGGCGAAGGTTGCCGGCTCCAGCCTGAATTCCTGCGATGGGCTCGTCATTGTTCCGATTCGGTCGCCACGAGTTTCCAATTCGGATCGCGCGAACGCGTGTCGCGGGCGAAGGTCCATAGATCGCTGATTTCGGCAACAGCTTCAGCATCGCCATCGATCAACGTGCCGGCCTTGTCGTAGGTGGCCGAGATCATCTGGCTAACGATGCGCATGGTGATGAGGGCATCCGTTCCCTTCACCTCAGCGGTGACGATATCGGCCTTATCGATGCCGACGAAGGTCGATTTGACCTTCTCGCCTTTGGCTTCGCGTTCGGCGATGGCGGCATCGAAGCCCTCATAGACCTCACGCGACAGCAGCCCCTTCAGCGACTTGCGGTCGCCCTCCGCAAAGGCCATGACAATCATCTCATAGGCCATGCGGGCGCCGTTGACGAATTCCTTTGGATTGAAGGAAGGATCAGCCTTGCTCACTTCGCGCAGCGAATCATTGAGCGGCGTGCCGGCCGGAGTGAAGGCATCGATGGCAGCAAAACGGTCTTCCTCTTCGGTGCCATCGCGGCGCGGCAATGTGACCACCTTGCCGGCGTCCGGCGGCGTCGGGCCATTGGCCGGATCTGCAGAGCCGTAGAGATCGCGCGGCGGCTTCTCGTTCCCCGTACGGCGGCCAAGGACGCTGCGCAACTGAAAGAAAATCAGCACCGCCGCCACCAGGAAAAAGATCGTCACAAAGTCGTTTGCACCCATCTCGTATCGGAACCACCGTTAAAATTAAAAGATCAGTCCCCATATAGTCCGCATCGATCTATCATTCAAATAGCGGACCGGTTTCTTTATTATATGCGCGAAACCAACGCTTACGCGAAGAAACCCGCTCTCAGGACCACCGTAACATGCGCCTATCACTTCTTCCTATCGTCGTTTTCTTGATGCCTCTGGCTGAGATCGCCGGATTCATCGTCGTTGGAAAGATGATCGGCGTCTGGGCGACACTGGGGCTTGTCATCCTCAGCGTGCTGCTCGGTGCCGCTCTCTTGAGGATCCAGGGCATCGGCATTCTCCAACGCATCTCGGCCGAAAGCCGCAACGGCGGCGATCCCGGCCGCGAGATGGTGCATGGCGCGATGATCGTGGTTGCCGCCTTCTTCCTGATGCTGCCCGGCTTCATCTCTGATATCATCGGCCTGCTGCTCTTCATCCCTGCCGTACGCGATCTCGCCTGGCAGGTTTTGCGCAAGCGCATCGTCGTCGTCGGCAATTCGCGGGCCTTCCGCCGCGGGCAAGGCCCGGGCGCCGGACCGCAAGGTCGGCCGAACAAACCCGGAAACGTCGTCGATCTCGATGAAGGCGATTTCCATCGGGAGCCGAACCGCAACTCGCCCTGGTCGGATCAAAAGCGTCTAGAAGACTAGGGAACGGCCTCGGGAGCGCCGGAGCCATAAGGGTTGTAAGCCCCTTTTCTAAATGCTAGATGGCGACACCCATCGAGACGTGAGAGGACACCCCATGGCCAACGAGACCAACGGCAACGGTGCAGCCAGCCCGAGCCTCAGCATCCTTGCTCAGTACACCAAGGATCTTTCCTTCGAAAATCCGGGTGCTCCGCGCTCGCTCCAGGCCCGGGAAAATGCCCCCGACATCAATATCAATGTGAACGTCAACGCCAACCCGCTGTCGGATTCCGATTTCGACGTCGTGCTGACGCTGAGCGCCGAAGCCAAGGATGGCGAGCGCGTACTCTTCCACACCGAGCTGGTCTATGGCGGCGTCTTCCGCGTCACCGGTTTCCCGCAGGAACACATGCTGCCCCTGCTCTTCATCGAGTGCCCGCGCCTGCTGTTCCCCTTCGCACGCCAGATCATCGCCGACGTCACGCGCAATGGCGGCTTCCCGCCGCTGATGATCGACCCGATCGATTTCGCGCAGATGTTCACGCAGCGCATGGCCGAAGAGCAGGCTCGCGCTCAGGTTTCGGCTGTTCCGAACTAAGCCTGTATTTTTCCAGTTCCAGAAGCGAAAATGCCCGGATCGCACGTCCGGGCATTTTCTTTTGATGTTTTGGAAAGCGCTTTTACTCGGAAGCGCTGTATTTCGACCAAATTCCCTTCGTGCCGAGCTTGGCGACCAGCGCTGCATGAGCCGCGAGTTCCTCCTCGGTCAGCCGGCTCGGCAGCGGAGCGGGCCGCGCGAAGATGTCGATGACGACTTCTTCCGTGACATCGTTTTGGCGGAAGCGCGCTGATGAACCGGTGACGCTGCCAAGACCAAGGGCCGTCTGTCGGCCGCCGATCATCTCTATATAGACTTCAGCCAGCAGTTCGGAGTCGAGCAACGCGCCATGTTTCGTGCGGTGCGAGTTGTCGATGCCGTATCGACGGCAAAGAGCATCCAGCGAATTCGGCCCCATCGGGTGCTTTCGGCGCGCCATGGCGAGCGTATCGATCACCATGTCGGGGAGGATCGGCGGGCGGCCAAGCCTTGCGAACTCCGCATTGACGAAGCCCATGTCGAAGGTGGCGTTATGCGCGATCCATTTGGCATCACCGAAAAATTCGAGAATTTCGTCCGCGACAGTTTCGAAGAGCGGTTTGCCCGTCAGGAACTCATCAGTAATGCCGTGCACGGCCAGAGCATCGGGATGAACCTTGCGATCGCCCGGATTGATATAGATGTGCAGTGTCTTGCCGGTCGGAAAATGGTTGAAGAGCTCGATGCCGCCGATTTCGATGATGCGGTCTGCCCTGTTGTCGAGGCCGGTGGTTTCCGTATCGAAAATGATTTCGCGCATATCGGGACTTCGCTTTCCTATTTTTCGACCAACAGCTTGTGCCGCAGTTCCGCAATGATGTCTCTTACCTGCGTGCGGGCTGCATCGATGCTTCCGCCGGTATCGATGACATAATCGGCGCGTGCTCGCTTTTCCGCATCCGGCGTCTGCCGGGAGAGAATCATATTGAATTTTTCCTCCGTCATGCCCGGCCGGGCAAGCACCCTCTCCCGCTGAATCTGTGGATCACAGCTGACGACGACGATCTTATCCACTCGCTTGTCTGCGCCGGTTTCGAAAAGCAGCGGGATATCCAGCACGACCATATCGGCGCCGGCCTTGCGTTGGCGCTCCAGAAACTGGTGCTCGCGATCGCGGACCAGCGGATGGACGATGGCTTCGAGGCGCTTGAAGCCAGAGGGATCGCCCGCCAGCTTTCGGCTAAGTTTCTGCCGGTCGACCCTGCCGTCAGCCGTTGTTCCGGGGAAAGCAGCTTCGACCAAGGGAACGGCTTCGCCACTATAGAGATCATGCACGACCGCATCGGAATCGTTCACCGGGATTCCGGCTTCGGCGAAGAGTTTCGCCGAGGTCGACTTTCCCATACCGATCGATCCCGTCAGTCCGATCCTGATCATGCTAGTGCTTTTCCATGTCGGCGATGATCAATGCCCTCAAGGTTTCATCGACCGCCGGACGCTTTCCAAACCATTTTTCGAAGCCCGGCACGGCCTGGTGCAGCAACATGCCGAGACCGTCGACGATGGCAAAACCCTGTTCCTCGGCCTGGGCGAGAAGTGGCGTCTTCAGCGGTACATAGACAATGTCGGTGACGACGGCGCCTTCCACAAGAGGAGAGAAATCGATCCGGGGTGCTGCCTCACCGTCCATGCCAAGCGAGGTCGTATTGATAAAGAGACCGGCACCCTGCATGACCTCGCCGAGTGCGGTCATCGGATGGGCATAGACCCTCGCGCCGAACCGATCCGCCAGTTCCTGCGCTCGTTCAACCGTGCGGTTGACCACATGGATTTCCTTGAAGCCGCGGTCGCGTACCGCCTGGATGACAGCGCGACTGGCACCCCCTGCCCCGAGGATGACCGCACGATCGCTGCGATCCCAACCGGGATGACGCTCGTCGAGGTTCGCTGTGAAGCCGCGGCCATCGGTATTCGTTGCATGCAGCTTGCCATTTTCAAGCCATAAGGTGTTGGACGCGCCCAATTCTTCCGAAAGTTCGTCGGGCTGATCGGCGAGCTTGAAGGCTGCTTCCTTATGAGGGATGGTGACGTTCCCGCCGACGAAGCCGCTGGAACCATCCTTCAAGGATGAGATGAAGGCTTCGAAATCCTCCACTGGCACTTCATGGGCACGATAGCTGCCGGCCAGGCCGTGCTGCTTCAGCCAGTAACCATGGATCAGCGGCGAGCGCGAATGCCGGACCGGATAACCCGTTACAAAAGCGTTTACGCTTTGTGTTTCACGTGAATCATCCATCGATCGTCCCCAACTCTCGCAGTTTTTCCAAAAGCGGCAGCATCGGCAATCCGAGGATGGTGAAGTAGTCGCCGTCGACTTTCGAGAAAAGCTGGATGCCCTCCCCCTCAAGCTGATAGGCGCCGACGCTCGACAATGCCTTCTCGCCGACGCGGCTCAGATGCCGATGAATGAAATCGGCCGGCAACTCACGCATGGTCAGATCGGCGTGGGATACATGTTCCCAGATGATGTCGCCGTTGCGCGCCAAAGCGATGGCGCTGTTCAGCCGATGAGTTTTACCCGATAGCGCCCGCAGATGATTTTCCGCCTCGGCCATCGACTTCGGCTTGTGAAAGACCTGGGCACCGAGTGACATGGTCTGATCCGAGCCTATAACGAGCGATCCGGGGAAGCGATCGCTCACCTCTTTTGCCTTCGCCTTTGCCAGCACGAGCGCGACAGCATCGGGGCTGGCGCCACCCAGTTCCAGCGGTGCTTCGATCGCACGCTCATCGATATCGGCGGCGATGGCCTGGAAATGCAATCCGGCGTTTTCCATCAGCATCCGCCGGAATGGGCTGGATGATGCGAGGATAAGGGGCGAGGTCATGACGGTTGCCTCCGAGATGGTCATGGGGGAGCGCTTAGCGCAGCTTGGGTCGCAGGGCAACAATGGCGGCGGCGGTCTCTTCGATCGAACGGCGGGTCACATCGATGATCGGCCAATTGTGCCGCGCGCAGAGGGAACGAGCATATTTGAGCTCTTCGGAGATAGCGGCTCTATCCGTATAGCCGCCGCGATCGAAGCCGGGGGTCGCCCCGAGAATGCGATTTTCACGAACCTGCGAGATACGGTCGGTCGTCGCAACCAGTCCGACGATCAAGGGCTTAGTCGCCCTGGCGAGGCTTTCCGGCAACGGCACGCCATGGACGATCGGAATGTTGGCCGTCTTGATGCCGCGGTTCGCCAGATAGATGCTGGTCGGCGTTTTCGAGGTGCGGCTGATACCGATAATGACGACATCGGCTTCGTCATAATCATCGGGCATCTGGCCATCGTCATGATCCATGGTGAAGTTCAGCGCTTCGATGCGGGCGAAATAATCCGCATTCATCACATGCTGCGCGCCGACGCGCCGACGCGACGCCGTGCCGAGATAGGTCTGGAAAACGTTCATGACCGGCTCGAGAACATTGACGGATGGTACGCCCATCTCCCTGCAGCGCTCGGCGATGAAATCGGCAAGTTCGCGATCGACGATCGTATAGAGGACAATGCCGGGGCTATGATCGATTGCTTCCAAGACAGGCAGAAGCTGCTTGCGATTTCTAATCAGCGGATAGACGTGCTCAATCGGCTGGCTGGCATGGAATTGCACAGAGGCCGCGCGGCCGGCGGAAATGAGAGTCTCGCCCGTTGAGTCAGAAATCAGATGCAGATGAAAGAAGCTTGTTCGGTTTTCCACGCTACTTTCCATCACCTGTTGATATCTCGGGAGAAAAGAGAGGTACGGGAAGGGGGCCATCTTGGGCAAGTGGAAAACGGCCGAGTTTTCCACATTCGGAATTTTCGAGAGATGGCTTTCGCGGTGGCTGTGAGCAATGTGGATAAGATCGACCACACCTCACTCATCCCCGACTTGTCCCCAGACTGCGAAAATCCGAATTTCTCGTCAACCTCCTCAAAAGATTGAAAAATCACCTTTCTTATCCACATATCGGCTTGCAGTCTCGAAATCTCTCCAAATTTATGCGCGAGGCGCGACAAATTGGATAGGCAAGGGATGAACTTTAATCCTTGCTACTCACCGACTCTAAGAAATAGAAACCTTTCAATATATGTTTGGTTTTATATAGGACGACGTCTGTGACCGATGAACGCCGGAAGATCATGCGGGTCTTGAGCGGAGAAACGCTCACCCCTCCCCCGCTCTGGCTGATGAGACAGGCAGGCCGTTATCTACCCGAATATCGTGAAACGCGTGCGAAGGCGGGAAGCTTTCTAGATCTCTGTTATTCGCCAGATCACGCCGTCGAGGTGACGCTGCAGCCGATCCGCCGTTATGGCTTTGATGCGGCCATTCTCTTCTCCGACATTCTTGTCATCCCTGATGCATTGAAACGGAATGTTCGCTTCACTGAAGGACATGGGCCGGAAATGGACCCAATCGACGAGACGGGTATCCTGGCTTTGAAACCGGACGACATCCTCGCGTATCTGGAGCCCGTCATGGAGACGGTGAGGCGGCTGCGGCGGGACTTGCCTCACGAAACCACGCTTCTCGGCTTCTGCGGTGCTCCCTGGACGGTTGCGACTTATATGATCGCCGGACACGGCACGCCGGATCAGGCCCCTGCCCGACTGTTTGCCTTTCGCTATCCCAAGGCCTTCGAACATCTGCTGATGCTGCTTGCGGACATTTCAGCCGATTATCTCGTGGCCCAGATCGATGCCGGTGCGGATGCTGTGCAGATTTTCGATTCCTGGGCGGGTGTGCTTGGCGAGAAAGAATTCGAGGCTTTCGCCATCAAACCGGTTGCGAAAATGATTGCGTCGGTGAAGGCACGGCGGCCAAAGGCGCGGGTGATCGCTTTCGCCAAGGGTGCGGGCTATCTGCTGAAGGCCTATCGGCAGAAGACGGGTGCCGATGCGATCGGCCTCGACTGGTCGGTGCCTTTGGCCTTTGCTCGGGAACTGCAGAAGGACGGGCCGGTGCAAGGCAATCTCGATCCGATGCGCGTGGTTGCCGGCGGCAAGGCTTTGAATGACGGTATCGACGATATCCTGCAGCAGCTCGGAAATGGCCCGCTGATTTTCAATCTCGGGCATGGCATCACGCCCCAGGCCGATCCGGCCAATGTGGCGGCGCTGGTCGAACGCGTGCGGGGATGGAGGAACTGATGACGGTGGAAAAGCAGACGGATTCCGCGCCGGGCCAGAAGGCCGGACGACGGGCCTATTTCATGATCTTGATCCTCGCGGTGCTGGCGATCGGTCTGTTTGCCTGGCATCCGGCCGATCTCTATCTCTGGATCAAGGCTTTGCACATCATCGCCGTCATCTCGTGGATGGCCGGCATGTTCTATCTGCCTCGGCTGTTCGTCTATCACACCGATGCCGCGCCGGGATCGCAGCAATCCGAGACCTTCAAGGTGATGGAGCAGCGTCTGCTGCGCTATATCATCAACCCGGCGATGATCCTGACATGGATTTTCGGGCTTTATCTTGCCTGGTCGGTCTATGATTTCCAGGGCGGCTGGCTCCATGCTAAGATCGGACTTGTCTTGATCCTCTCGGGCGTTCATGGCCATTTCAGTGCCGCGGTGCGTGCCTTTGCCCGCGACCAGAACAAGCATTCTGCCCGGTACTGGCGTATCATGAACGAGGCGCCGACGCTTCTGATGATCGCGATCGTCATTTTGGTGGTCGTCAAGCCGTTTGCGTGAGGCAGGCTGTATTAGGGGCGACGTAAAATTTCTTTCATTTTGCGTGCCCCCCTTGCGGTTCAGAAAGTGAGTCGCTATTTTCCCGCCATCTTCTCTTCGTGGCATGTATCCATTCTGTCGCCCGCGAGCGCCCCTATCGCGGTTCTGAATACGAACAACATTGCCTTTCCCCTCCTAAAAAATGAGTAATTCCCTTCATGGCTGAAATGAAGCTTCAGGAACTGAAAAATAAATCCCCGACCGATCTCCTGGCCTTTGCCGAATCGCTCGAGGTGGAAAACGCCAGCACGATGCGCAAACAGGAATTGATGTTTGCAATCCTGAAGGTGCTGGCGAGCCAGGACGTAGAAATCATCGGCGAGGGCGTCGTCGAGGTTCTGCAGGATGGCTTCGGTTTCTTGCGTTCCGCGAACGCAAACTATCTTCCCGGTCCAGACGACATCTATATTTCGCCCTCCCAGATCCGCCGCTTCTCCTTGAAGACGGGTGACACGGTCGAGGGACCAATCCGCGGACCGAAGGAAGGCGAGCGCTATTTCGCGCTGCTGAAAGTCAACACCATCAATTTCGACGATCCGGAAAAGATCCGTCACAAGGTTCACTTCGATAACCTCACGCCGCTTTATCCGAACGAGCGTTTCCGTATGGAACTCGACGTTCCCACGTCAAAGGATCTTTCGCCCCGCGTGATCGATCTCGTGGCGCCGCTCGGCAAGGGCCAGCGCGGCCTGATCGTCGCACCGCCGCGTACGGGTAAAACCGTCCTGCTGCAGAATATCGCGCATTCCATCACCGCCAATCATCCGGATTGCTATCTGATCGTTCTCTTGATCGACGAGCGTCCGGAAGAAGTGACTGACATGCAGCGCTCCGTGCGCGGCGAAGTCATCTCGTCGACCTTCGACGAGCCGGCCGTGCGCCACGTCCAGGTCGCCGAAATGGTCATCGAGAAGGCCAAGCGCCTCGTCGAGCATGGCCGCGACGTCGTCATCCTGCTCGACTCCATCACCCGCCTTGGCCGTGCCTACAACACTGTCGTCCCCTCTTCCGGTAAGGTTCTGACCGGTGGTGTCGACGCCAACGCCTTGCAGCGTCCGAAGCGCTTCTTCGGTGCCGCGCGTAACATCGAGGAAGGCGGTTCGCTGACGATTATCGCGACGGCGCTGATCGATACGGGCAGCCGCATGGACGAAGTGATCTTCGAAGAATTCAAGGGCACCGGTAACTCGGAAATCGTGCTCGACCGCAAGGTTGCCGACAAGCGCATCTTCCCGGCCATGGATATTCTCAAGTCCGGCACGCGTAAGGAAGACCTCCTCGTGCCGCGCCAGGATCTGCAGAAGATCTTCGTTCTTCGCCGCATCCTCGCCCCAATGGGCACAACCGATGCGATCGAATTCCTGATCGACAAGCTCAAGCAGACGAAGAACAACCCGGATTTCTTCGATTCGATGAATACGTAATCCCTAGCCGGATTCGTCAAATCGCCGCTTTGGCGGCGGTTCCCTGGTATTATGATCGGGCTGCGCATTGCGGCCCGATTTTGTTTTGTAGGATCGGACGTCGAGATGAAGGAGCGCTCGGCAATCGATTCGGATGCGGATCAATCTTATGTTGACGATGAACGAGACGATCTATGCTTTGTCCAGCGGCGGTCTGCCGGCCGGCGTTGCCGTGATCCGTATCAGCGGAAATCTCGCGCTCCGTGTTGCCGAATCCCTTGCCGGCCCGTTGCCGCAGCCGCGGCAGGCGGTGCTCAGAACGATTCGGACTCGTAACAATCTGATGATCGACCGCGGCCTTGTGCTGGTTTTTCCCGGTCCGGCCTCCTTTACGGGCGAAGATTGCGTCGAAATTCATGTCCACGGCGGCAAGGCCGTGGTGAATGTGCTTCTGGAAGAGCTCTCGACCTTCGAGAATTGTCGCATGGCGGAACATGGCGAGTTCTCACGACGCGCGCTCGAGAATGGAAAGATGGATCTGGTGGAGGTGGAAGGCCTTGCCGATCTCATCGGTGCTGAAACGGAGATGCAGCGCCGGCTTGCGCTGGAGCATGCGGCCGGCGGGCTGTCGGATCTCTATAACGGTTGGGCCGACAGGCTGACCCGGGCACGCGCTCTGATCGAGGCGGAGCTCGATTTCGCCGATGAGGACGATGTGCCCGGTTCGGTCTCGGATATGGTATGGGCCGATATGAAGCGGCTGCGTCTTGAAATTTCCGACCACCTCGCAGGTGCCGATCTCGGCGAGATCATCCGCGACGGCTTGAAGGTGGTCATTGCAGGTGCCCCGAATGTTGGCAAGTCCAGTCTCATGAATGCCTTGGCAAAGCGCGAGGTGGCAATCGTCACCGATATCGCCGGCACGACTCGTGATGTGCTGCATATCGATCTGAATATCGAGGGATATGCCGTTAGGCTTTATGATACGGCCGGTTTGCGAGACACGGATGAAGTGGTGGAGCGTGAGGGCATTCGTCGGGCGCTGCGGACGGTTGCGGATGCGGATCTTGTTCTGTCTCTAGCCGAGATCGGCGGTGAAGCACAGCGGAGTTTTCCGGGATTTGCCGGCAAGGTCCTCACTGTCGGTACGAAAGCCGATATTCACGCTGAGAAAACCAATCAATATGATTTGCTGATCTCCTCGAGCACTGGCTCGGGCCTGGCGGAATTGCATGAGCTTCTGCGGCAGGATCTCCAGATCCGTTCCGGGGCGCTATCGCTCGCTTTGCCAAGTCGGCTGCGTCATCGCACCCTGCTTGCAGAGAGTCTTGATGCAGTTGAGGCTGCACTAAGTTCGGAAGATCACGGCCTGGATATCAGGGCGGAATACCTAAGACGGGCGGCCACAAGCCTTGGACGCATCACCGGCCGCGTCGATGTGGAAGATTTGCTGGACGTGATCTTCTCAGAATTCTGCATAGGAAAATGATTCACGTGAAACAGAGAGTCATATACTCTCAGCAGACGTTTCACGTGAAACCTTCTTGACTCCTGAAATTGGTGTGCCAAACAAGCGGCACGACCGAGGACTTGATGATGTTCGATAAAACGTATGATGTGATTGTTGTGGGTGGTGGCCACGCGGGCAGCGAGGCTGCAGCCGCGGCCGCACGCCTCGGCGCGCGCACGGCACTGGTAACGCATAAGCGTGACACGATCGGCGTCATGTCCTGCAATCCCGCTATTGGCGGTCTCGGTAAAGGCCATCTAGTTCGAGAAATCGACGCTCTCGACGGCTTGATGGGCCGCGTTGCGGATGCGGCCGGCATCCAGTTTCGTATGCTCAATCGCAAGAAGGGTCCCGCCGTCCGTGGCCCGCGCACCCAGGCGGACCGCAAGCTCTATCGCCTGGCCATGCAGGCGGAGATCAACGCGATCGACAATCTTGAGGTTATCGAAGGCGATGCTTTCGATCTTACCTTCGAGCACGGCAGGGTGTCCGCGGTGATTTTGAAGGATGGCCGCGCCTTTCGCTGCGGCGCTGTTGTTCTGACCACAGGAACTTTTCTTCGCGGTCTCATTCATATTGGCGACAAGAAGATCCCGGCGGGTCGTGTTGGCGAAGAGCCGTCCCTCGGACTTTCTGCCACATTGCTGCGACACGGCCTTGCTCTGGGACGATTGAAAACTGGAACGCCTGCTCGCCTCGACGGAACGACCATCGATTGGAATTCCGTCGGACGTCAGGGTGCGGATGAAGATCTCACACCCTTCTCTTTCATGACTGATTCCATCGTGAATCCGCAGATCGAATGCGGGGTAACCCGAACCACGCCCGAAACTCATAGGATCATTGCCGAAAACCTGAAGCGTTCGGCAATGTATTCCGGTCAGATCGAAGGTGTGGGACCGCGCTATTGCCCGTCGATCGAAGACAAGATTGTCAAATTCGGCGAACGCGACGGTCATCAGATCTTCCTCGAGCCGGAGGGTTTGGATGACAACACCGTCTATCCAAACGGCATATCGACTTCCCTGCCCGAAGATATCCAGGATGAATTCATCAAGACCATTCCGGGTCTGGAACAAGTCCGGATTCTCCAGCATGCTTATGCCATCGAGTATGATCATGTCGATCCGCGTGAATTGAAGCTATCCCTCGAAGTGGAGAAGATTCCGGGACTTTTCTTGGCTGGCCAGATCAACGGCACGACGGGCTATGAGGAAGCTGGCGCTCAAGGTCTCGTCGCCGGGTTGAATGCCGCGCGTCTCGCCAGCGGCGGTAAAGCCATCGAGTTTAGCCGAACAGAATCCTATATCGGTGTGATGATCGACGATTTGACCTCGCGGGGCGTGGCGGAGCCGTATCGAATGTTTACGTCCCGCGCGGAATACCGTTTGTCCCTCCGCGCTGACAATGCTGACGTCCGCCTTACCCCGGTCGGGCTTGCCTTGGGCTGCGTCGGTTTCGGCCGCGCGGCGCGTTTCGGCCAATATATAAAG
This sequence comes from Rhizobium pantanalense, assembly GCF_030182525.1. Lineage (NCBI taxonomy): Bacteria > Pseudomonadati > Pseudomonadota > Alphaproteobacteria > Hyphomicrobiales > Rhizobiaceae > Rhizobium > Rhizobium pantanalense. The sequence goes on along the minus strand of NZ_JAQJCH010000004.1, from coordinate 391,046 downwards.
AGGCTTGAACAGACGCGTGAGCAGCTGAGAAGCTTGACCGTAACGCCGAACGAAGCGGAAAAGGCCGGTATGCATCTCAATAAGGACGGTCAGCGGCGGTCTGCGTATGAGCTTCTTTCTCATCCTGGTCAGTCGGTGGAGAACCTGTCCCGGCTCTGGCCGGAATTGCGGTCTATCGAGCGTAACGTGGCTGAGGCCATCGAGATCGAAGCCGCTTATGCCGTCTATATGGATCGCCAGACAGCCGATATCGTTCAGGCCCGGCGGGAGGAAGAGCGCGTCATTCCGGCGGAATTCGACTTTTCGGTTCTTTCGGGCTTGTCCAATGAGCTGAAGCAAAAGCTGGGAGCGGCGCGGCCGAAGAATATTGCCCAGGCCTCCCGCATCGACGGAATGACGCCGGCGGCAATTTCGTTGCTATTGGCTTATTTGAGGAAAACGAGCGCGCCGGAAGAACAGAAGCTCGTTTCCTGACACTACCACAAGGTTAGAGAGTCCGTAGTATGGAATTGAACGGTGTGCGTGTTTCACGTGAAACACAGGAACGGCTGCAGCATTTTGCGCAGCTTTTCCAGAAATGGGCGAAGACCATCAATCTTGTTGCGCCATCCACGATCGACGATCTCTGGCGTCGCCATATTGCGGACAGCGCGCAGATTTTCCAGTTGCATCCGGCAGCGGACCATTGGGTCGATTTGGGGAGCGGCGGTGGATTTCCAGGTGTGATAACGGCAATCCTGTTGGCGGAAAAGGGTGCGGGGCAGGTCGATCTGGTCGAAAGCAATCAGAAGAAGGCTGCGTTTTTGCGTGTCTGTCTCCGGGAATGCGAGGCCCGGGGGGCTGTTCATGCCATTCGTATCGAAGACGCACCCGCTGCGATCCAGACCTGTGACGTTATTTCGGCACGGGCGCTTGCTGAGCTTGATATGTTGCTGGATTACTCGGCTCCTTGGCTCGAGCGCAATGAGAATCTGCGCCTCTTTCTGCATAAAGGCCGGGATTACGAACGTGAGCTGCAGAAAGCCCGTGGTCGTTGGGAATTCGATCTGGTAAAACATCAGAGTGTCGTTGAGCGAGATTCCGTCATTCTGGAGCTCAGTCGTCTTCGACGCCTGATTTAACCATAATTTGGATGTGCGGCAGATGATCGGCGAGCGAAACCGGATTATTACCATCGCAAATCAAAAGGGCGGTGTCGGCAAGACCACAACCGCAATCAACCTAGCGACGGCTCTTGCCGCTATTGGTGAGCGCGTCCTGATTGTCGATCTCGATCCCCAGGGAAATGCCAGCACGGGGTTAGGCATCGAGCGACGTGACCGCAAGCTGTCTTCCTACGATCTATTGGTGGGTAGCCACGGGATCATGGATACGGTTCAGGAAACGGCCGTTCCGAATCTCTTCATTGTGCCATCGACGATGGATCTGCTGGGTGTCGAGATGGAGATTGCGCAGCAACCGGACCGCGTTTTCAAGCTGCGGCGCGCGCTGAACGCCCCGGACGCTCTCGCTTTTTCTTACATTCTGGTGGATTGTCCACCTTCCTTTAACCTGCTGACGATGAATGCCATGGCTGCTGCCCATTCCGTTTTAGTGCCGTTACAGTGCGAATTTTTCGCCCTGGAAGGCCTCAGCCAGCTGCTGGAGACGGTCGATCAGGTGCGGCGTACGGTCAATCCATCCCTCGATATCCAGGGTATCGTCTTGACCATGTTCGATTCCCGCAACAATCTGGCGCAGCAGGTTGTCACCGATGTACGGACTCATCTTGGCGAAAAGGTCTACCATACGTTGATTCCACGCAACGTCCGCGTGTCCGAAGCGCCGTCCTACGGCAAGCCCGCCATTCTTTACGACCTGAAGTGTGCAGGCAGCCAGGCCTATCTGCAGCTCGCTTCGGAAGTGATCCAAAGAGAGCGGCAGCGAAAAGCTGCCGCCTGATATGACGTAGTATTTGTTCTAGAGTGAGTATCGGCGATGAATGATGATCTTTCGAAGCGGCGTCTCGGGCGCGGACTGGCAGCTCTCATCGGGGAGATGGATCAGCCGACGCCCGTGGATGCCGGCAGACCGGCCGTCAATCCCGATCGCCTTGTGCCGATCGAATTCATCAGCCGCAATCCACGCAATCCTCGTCGCTATTTCGACGAGACCGAGCTGCATGATCTCGCCAGCTCAATTCGCCAGCATGGCATCGTGCAGCCGGTCGTGGTCCGCACCGTTTCTTCCGATCGCTATGAGATCATTGCCGGTGAACGGCGCTGGCGAGCGGCGCAGCTTGCCGGTCTGATCGAAATTCCAGTGATCGTTCGCGATGTCGATGACAAGACCGCGCTTGAGATCGCCATTGTCGAGAATGTGCAGCGCGCGGACCTCAATCCATTGGAAGAGGCGCTGGGTTACGAGCAGTTGATCGCCGAGCATGGTTATACGCAAAACGATCTTGGCGAAATCATCGGCAAGAGCCGCAGCCATGTCGCCAACTCTCTGCGTCTGCTGAAGCTTCCTGACCCGGTGCGTGATATGCTTGCCGCAGGCTCGCTTTCCGCCGGTCATGCCCGCGCTCTCGTTTCGACCTCCGATCCAACGGCACTGGCACGAACTGTTGTCTCCAAGGGCATGTCGGTTCGCGATGCTGAACGTCTCGCGCAGAATGACATCAAGGCACAGAACGACCCCCGCCCCGCTGGCGTGCGCAGGGATGAGAAGGATTCCGATACGCTTGCTCTCGAGCGTACGCTGTCTGACACGCTAGGGCTCGATGTTTCCATCAATCATCGCGGCAATGGCGGCCAGGTGAAGATCAGCTACAAGACGTTGGAGCAGCTGGAGGAAATCTGCCGGCTTCTGGAGCGCCGCTAAGACGGTTCTGCTCTACAAGAAACGTCAAATCGTTCCGCGGTTTGCTTCTCGCGTTTCTGAATTGAAACGGTTACGCGCCTTCGGCGATTGCGCGGAAAGGTATTATCGTCCTGTAAAAACAATGGGATGGCTGCCACGGCATCCGTTATGCGTATGCCTGTCCAAATCAGTTTCTGTGAAACATCAGCCTCTGCGTGCCGACTGCAATGTGGTTGCAAGCAGGGTTTGCGTTGCGATCGTGTCTTCGAGGCTCGCACGCTGGCGCGTCTGGAGAATGGCAGATTGCAGCCTGTTCATCTCGCGGGCGATCGCAGGGCCCGACCAGGTTTTGAGGGCCTGTTCAATGATCGGCTTGCGCCTGAAATGTAGATGGCGCCCGTGCGTCTGCATGACCTGTGCCGGGGCAAGGCGCTTTTCATCCATTTCGGCTCGCATCGTATCGAGCATCTGAAATTGCCGCAGGCAGCCCTGCAGCACGAGAAACATCGGAGTCTTGGAAGAGGCGATCTTCTGCATGGCATGCAGAAAGGCCTCGGAATCTCCTTTCAAGATAGCATCGACGGCATCGTCAGCAGAAATCGCGCTGGCATCGCCGATGATCTCCATGACATGGTTCTCTTCGATCGTGCCCTGCCCGCGGCAGTAAAGCGCCAGTTTGCGCACCTCGTTTCTGGATGCGATCCGGTCGCCCCCCAGAAGTTCGAGCAATGCCTGACGGGCTGCGGGGGCGATGCGCAATCCTTCATTTGCCAGTTCCGCATCGATCAGACCATTCAGCGCTCTGGCATCGTCGGCATAGCAGGGGATGGTTGCGACCGAGCGCGCCGGTTCCGCGACCTTGCGCAGGCCTGCGCCCTTCTTCAGATCGCCGGCTTCAATGATGACGAAACTTGCCTCCGGCGGGCTTTCGGTGATGATCTGCAGCGAGTCGACCAATGCCTTTTCATTGGCGGCGCCGCGAATCCAGACGAGCTTTTCGCCACCGAACAAACCGATGGCGTTGACTTCGTCGAGCAGGCGACCCGCATCGTTCTGCAGGTCGCCGACATCGAGCTTGATGAGGGAAAAGGCATCATTGAGATCGACGCCGGTCTTGGCGGCGATCAGTGCGGCACGTTCGGAAACGAGGCCGCGATCCGGGCCGTAGATTACGAAGATCCGATAATTGCGCGCGGCATTTTGCAGGAATCCATCAAATTCGTGAGACTTGATTTCCGCCATACCGCGCTCTTTATCAGCGGCTGAGCGCGGCAGCGATATCGGCTGCGACCATTTCGGCAACTTCGCGGGCAGCACGGTCTTCCGAATCACGGATCGCGCGCTGCTTGGCAAATTCCTGAGTCGGGAAGTCGACGAGCGACGTCACCGCGCGGCTACCCGATTTGATAACCTTGCCGGTGCCGATCTCCCTCAATGTGAACGAGACGGTCACAGTCGTGCGGCCTGCGGCTGACGTACTCGAAGACGGCAGATAAAGCACGCTGCCGGTGCCGGAGCTGACGCTCAGATCGACACTGTATTTTGGCGTCTTGGTCTCGCCTGCACCACGCCCGGCGATGAAGATCAGCTGGTTGCGCACCTGGAGACCGACGCGCGTATTGACGTCAGAGAAGGAAACTTCCGACAGCTTCTGTGTGACGCCGGTGCTGACGGCATAGAGCGGCCGAACCTGGCATGCAGACAGGAGGCCGGCAACGGCGACCAGAGACGCAACGCCGGCCATGCGGGCGAATTTGAAAAGATTATCAGACGACAATGTTTACGATCCTCTGTGGAACGACGATGATCTTCTTTGGCGCCTGACCATTCAATGCGCTCGTAACGGCATCCAGGGCGAGCACGGCTTGCTGCACGGCATTCTGATCTGCATCGCGCGCGATTGTCAATTCGGCGCGCTTCTTGCCGTTGATCTGAACGGGATAGATGATCTCGTTCTCGATGACGAGGGCTTCGTCATAGACCGGCCACGGGCTGGTCGCGACCATATGCGTGTTGCCGAGGACAGCCGAGCATTCCTCGGCCAAGTGTGGCGTGATCGGCGCAACCAAAGCAATCAGGATCTCGACGGCTTCGCGGACGGCAGAGCGATAGACGCCATCCGCCTGGCCGGCAGCCACTTTCGTCAGCGGTGCCGCCAGCGCATTGACAAATTCATAGATGCGCGCCACGGCCTTGTTGAAGGCGAGCTTGTCGTAGTCACCCTGAACCGCCTTCAGCGTACGATGGGCAATCTGCGAAATCGCCAGTGGCTCACCTTCCTTAGCCGGCGCAGATTCGACCGCCTTCAGGACATCGGCAGCTTCAGACACCAGGCGCCACATGCGCTGCGTGAAGCGATGCGCGCCCTCGACACCGGCTTCCGACCAGATCACGTCGCGATCGGGCGGCGAATCGGACAGCACGAAGAAGCGTGCGGTGTCGGCGCCATAGGAGGCGATGATGTCATCTGGGTCGACGACGTTCTTCTTCGATTTCGACATCTTCTCGATCGAGCCGATGGCGATGTCCTCGCCCGTCGACAGCAGGGTAGCACGGCGCTGGCCGTCCACTTCCTCGATCTTGATATCGGCTGGCGACACCCATTCGCGGGTCAGGCCGTTTCCGCGGCTATAGGTTTCATGCACCACCATCCCTTGCGTGAAGAGGCCCTTGAAAGGTTCCTTCACGTCGAGATGGCCGGTTTCGCGCATGGCACGGGTGAAAAAGCGCGAATAGAGCAGGTGCAGGATCGCGTGTTCGATACCACCGATATATTGGTCGACAGGCAGCCAATGGTTCGCGGCAGCCGGATCTGTCGGCTGGTCTTCCCAAGGCGCGGTGAAGCGGGCGAAATACCAGCTCGAATCGACGAAGGTGTCCATCGTATCGGTTTCGCGACGGGCATCCTTGCCGCATTGCGGGCAGGCGACATGGCGCCAGCTGGCGTGCCGGTCGAGCGGATTGCCCGGCTGGTCGAAAGTCACGTCGTCGGGCAGCTTGACCGGCAGATCCTTCTTCGGCACCGGCAGCACGCCGCAGTCATCGCAATGGATGACCGGGATCGGGCAGCCCCAATAGCGCTGACGGGAGATGCCCCAGTCGCGCAGACGGAAATTCACCTTGCGCTCGGCCTGCGGTGCGTTGCCGAGACTGGTCTCGGAGAGCTTCGTCGCCACCGTCTGGAAGGCTTCCTCGGTGCTCATGCCGTCGAGGAAACGGGAATTGATCATCACGCCATCGCCGTCATAGGCGACATCGCCGATAGTAAAGGTCGCCGCATCGCCATCGGCAGGCATGACGACGGGAACGACGGGCAGGCCATACTTGCGGGCGAAATCCAGGTCGCGCTGGTCGCCGGACGGGCAGCCGAAGATGGCGCCCGTGCCATAGTCCATCAGCACGAAATTGGCGATGTAGACGGGCAGTTCCCAGGACGGATCGAAGGGGTGACGGACGCGGATGCCGGTGTCCATGCCCTTCTTCTCGGCCGTTTCGAGCGCAGCCAGCGAGGTGCCGGCGCGGCGGCATTCCTCGCAGAAGGCCTCGATCGCCGGATCCTTGGCAGCCGCTTCCTTGGCAAGCGGATGATCGGCCGAGATCGCCAGGAAGGAGGCGCCGAACAGCGTATCTGGACGGGTCGTATAGACGGTGATCTCGCGATCGCTATTCGGAGCCGTTTCGGCTACGATTTCCCAGCGAACGGTCAGGCCCTCGGAACGGCCGATCCAGTTCTTCTGCATCAGCCGCACTTTTTCCGGCCAATGATCTAGCGTATCCAGGGCATCCAGCAGTTCCTGGCTGAACTCGGTGATCTTGAAGAACCACTGCGTCAACTCGCGCTGCTCGACGAGCGCGCCGGAACGCCAGCCGCGGCCGTCGATGACCTGCTCATTGGCGAGAACGGTGTTATCGACCGGGTCCCAGTTGACCTTCGATTTCTTGCGGTAGACCAGACCTTTCTCCATCATGTCGATGAAGAGCATCTGCTGGCGATGATAATAGTCCACATCGCAGGTCGCGAATTCGCGGCTCCAGTCCAGCGACAGGCCCATGGCCTTCAGCTGGGTGCGCATCGAGGCGATGTTCTGGTAGGTCCATTCCTTCGGATGCACCTTGTTGTCGCGCGCTGCGTTTTCCGCCGGCATGCCGAAGGCGTCCCAGCCCATCGGATGCAGCACGTTATAGCCGCGGGCGCGCTTGTAGCGGGCAACGACATCGCCCATGGCGTAGTTGCGCACATGCCCCATATGGATGCGGCCCGACGGATAGGGAAACATTTCTAGAACGTAGTATTTCTCACGCGGATCGGCATTGTCAGTCACGAAGACCTTCTCTTCGTTCCATTTTTCCTGCCAGCGGGGCTCGGCATCGCGTGGATTATAACGTTCGCTAGTCATTTGTTCTTGTATTCCGGAAAATCATGGGGATTAAGGCGTGACCTTCACCACGAAACCACCCAAGCGTCAAGTTTAGCGGGTGCAGCAAGTGCCTTATCTTGCAAAGCAAAGCCGGATTCCAGTGCATTCGCCCTTGGCAAAGCCTGTGAGCCTCATTACTGCAAAGTTTGAGAAGCAAGCCAAATATCGAGGCGGAAAGATGGAACTTCAAGAGCGTCTGAACGAAGTCCGTTCCCATATCGCAGCCGCCGAGCGTCACGCCGGCCGAGCTACCGGCTCCGTGCAGCTCGTTGCCATTTCCAAGACCTTCGATGCCGATCAGATCCGGCCGGCGATTTCGGCCGGCCAGCGCGTGTTCGGCGAAAACCGCGTGCAGGAAAGTCAGGGCAAGTGGCCGGAGCTGAAAGCTGAAACGCCTGGAATCGAGCTGCACCTGATCGGGCCACTGCAATCGAACAAAGCCGCAGATGCGGTGGCGCTATTCGACGTTATTGAGACGATCGACCGGGAAAAGATCGCGCGGGCCGTCGCCGATGAAATGAAGCGGCAGGGCAAGAGTTTGCGGCTCTATGTGCAGGTCAATACCGGACTGGAACCACAAAAGGCCGGGATTGCGCCCGACGATACCGTCGCTTTCGTCGAGCTGTGCCGCAAGGAACTGGGGCTTTCGATCGAGGGCCTGATGTGTATTCCGCCGGCCGAGGAAAATCCGGGGCCGCATTTTGCGCTGCTGGCAAAGCTCGCCAGGCAGGCTGGCCTCGAAAAGCTCTCCATGGGCATGTCCAGCGACTACGAAATTGCGGTTGCCTTCGGCGCGACGAGCGTCCGGGTCGGCTCGGCGATTTTTGGGGCGCGGTAAATTCGGTAAAATAAAAGGTGCGGAAGGCCTTGGTGTGTGGAGCACATGACCGGCCCGGATTGGAGATTTGACGGGGGCCCTCAGTCCTGAAGATGGCAATCATGGCATGGAATAGTCCTCTCTCCCCGCAGGCGGGAGAGAGAGGGTCTACAGTGCTCTAGACAAACAAAAAAGCCCCGGTTCGGCCGGGGCTTTGCATTCTTATCCGCTATACCGGATCTCAGAACTGATCGTCGTCCTCGTCGTCGCGGCTGGTCGATTTCAGCGACTTCAGCTTGGCGAAAACGGCGTCGGCGTCGATTTCCTTTTCCTTCTCTTCTTCGCGATCGTAACTGAAGCCGAGCTTTTCGGTTTCCTGAGCCGGCTGCAGGGTTGCGCCGAGTTCGGCGGCGGTTGGCAGCGGACGGCCCTTGGATGCCTTTTCGACTTCCATGTCGAGGTCGATCTGGCTGCAGAGGCCGAGCGTGACCGGATCCATCGGCGTCAGGTTGGCCGAATTCCAGTGCGTGCGGTCGCGAATCTGCTCGATGGTCGACTTGGTGGTGCCGACGAGGCGCGAAATCTGCGCATCCTTCAGTTCAGGATGATTGCGCACCAGCCAGAGGATAGCGTTCGGGCGGTCCTGACGCTTGGAGACCGGCGTGTAACGCGGGCCGCGGCGCTTGGATTCCGGCACGCGAACCTTCGGCTCGGAAAGCTTCAGCTTATGGTTCGGGTTGGCTTCGGCACGGGCGATTTCATCGCGGGTCAGCTGGCCGGTCGAGATCGGGTCGAGGCCCTTGATGCCCTGCGCTGCTTCCCCATCGGCAATGGCCTTCACTTCGAGCGGATGCAGCTTGCAGAACTGCGCGATCTGGTCGAATGACAAGGCCGTATTGTCGACAAGCCAGATGGCAGTTGCCTTCGGCATGAGCAATTGTTGAGCCATGGATATAGTCCTTCTGTCAGTCCGCGCCGGTGTCGCGGTCCGGGGTGTAACACCACATTGTCCGGGAAATACGGCCCTATATAGCGATAGTGTCGCGGAATTGCAATTCTTTGCGCATGAAATGCACTTTGTCCAATTGCTGTCGTAGTTTGACCTGCTATTTATTGCGCGGAAAGAGCACTCGCGGTTACAAATCGGCGTGCGAGGATTTGAGGAGGAAACGATGTCGGATAAGATCCATCCCGTGACGAAACCGGTCAAGGCGCGCGCCCTGATCGACAAGGCGAAGTACCAGAAATGGTATGAGCAGAGCGTCGAGGATCCCGACAAGTTCTGGGGCAAGCACGGCAAGCGCATTGACTGGTTCAAGCCCTATACCAAGGTCAAGAACACGTCCTTTACAGGCAAGGTCTCGATCAAGTGGTTCGAGGATGGCGTCACCAACGTCTCCTATAATTGCATCGATCGGCATCTGAAGAAGCACGGCGATCGCGTCGCCTTCATCTGGGAAGGCGACAATCCCTATATCGACAAGAAGATCACTTATAACGAGCTCTACGAGCAGGTCTGCCGCCTGGCGAATGTGCTGAAGAAGCACGGCGTCAAGAAGGGTGATCGCGTCACCATCTACATGCCGATGATCCCCGAGGCAGCCTATGCGATGCTGGCCTGCGCCCGCATCGGCGCGGTGCATTCGGTTGTCTTCGGCGGCTTCTCGCCGGAAGCGCTTGCCGGCCGCATCGTCGATTGCGCCTCGACCGTCGTCATCACCTGCGATGAAGGTGTGCGCGGCGGCAAGTCTATTCCGCTGAAGGAAAACACCGATAAGGCCATTCAGATCGCCGCCAAGCAGCAGGTTGCGGTCAAGACCGTCATTGCCGTGCGCCGCACCGGCGGCAAGGTTGCCTGGGAGCCCGGCCGCGATGTCTGGTATCACGAGGAAACCGCCAAGGTGAAGGCGGATTGCCCGCCGGCGAAGATGAAGGCGGAAGACCCGCTCTTCATCCTCTATACCTCGGGCTCCACGGGCAAGCCGAAGGGCGTGCTGCACACGACGGCCGGCTACCTCGTCTATGCGGCGATGACGCACGAATACACGTTCGACTATCATCCAGGCGATATCTACTGGTGCACGGCCGATGTCGGCTGGGTGACGGGCCATTCCTACATCGTCTACGGGCCGCTTGCGAATGCAGCGACCTCGCTGATGTTCGAAGGTGTGCCGAACTACCCGGACCAGGGCCGTTTCTGGGATGTGATCGACAAGCACAAGGTCAATATCTTCTACACGGCGCCGACGGCGATCCGTTCGCTGATGGGCGCCGGCGATCAGTTCGTCAAGCGTGCCTCGCGCTCCAGCCTGCGCATCCTCGGTACCGTCGGCGAGCCGATCAATCCCGAGGCATGGGAATGGTATTACAAGGTGGTCGGCGACAGCCGCTGCCCGATCGTCGATACCTGGTGGCAAACGGAAACGGGTGGCCATATGATCACGCCGCTTCCGGGCGCGACCGATCTCAAGGCCGGTTCAGCCACCTTGCCCTTCTTTGGCGTGCAGCCGCAGCTGGTCGACAATGAAGGCAATGTGCTGGAAGGGGCGGCCGACGGCAATCTCGTCATCGCCGATAGCTGGCCCGGCCAGATGCGTACCGTCTATGGCGACCATGAACGCTTCATCCAGACCTACTTCTCCACCTACAAGGGCAAATACTTCACCGGCGACGGTTGCCGTCGTGACGAGGACGGCTATTACTGGATCACCGGCCGCGTCGATGACGTGCTCAACGTCTCGGGCCATCGCCTCGGCACGGCAGAAGTGGAATCGGCGCTCGTATCCCATAAGCACGTGTCGGAAGCCGCTGTCGTCGGCTATCCGCATTCGATCAAGGGCCAGGGCATCTATTGCTACGTGACGCTGATGGTCGGCATGGAGGGCAGCGAAGCGCTGCGGCAGGAGCTGGTGAAGCACGTTCGCGCCGAAATCGGCCCGATCGCCTCGCCGGACAAGATCCAGTTCACGCCCGGCCTGCCGAAAACCCGCTCCGGCAAAATCATGCGCCGCATCCTGCGCAAGATCGCCGAGGATGATTTCGGCGCGCTTGGCGATACTTCGACGCTCGCCGATCCGGCTGTCGTCGATGATCTGATCGCCAACAGGCAGAACAAGGCGGATGCGGCGTAGGTCGAGTCAGGGGCACCGGGTCATTTGACATTAGGCGAGAGCCAGGCTCTCGCCTAAATTTTTCATCTTGCAGTGCTGAAAAAAGCAATTGCCATTTGGGCAACATGGTTATGCACGTTTTCTCGCACCAAGCCAGCAATGTCGGTAAAGACCGCCGGTGCGGCCTTCAGGCCTTGTGGCGTAGGCTCAGGCAGAAACGTATAATGGCCTACTCCGCCGCCTATGATTTCAAGGGAGCTCGAGTGCACATTCTCGTGGAGCCATGTGCAGCATTTGTGGGCCGGCGCTATGACATCCGCATCGCCGCCAACGATCTGAACGGGTGCTGTTATTTCTTCGAGACTTTCCTTGGAAAAGCCGAGAACCGACCGACCTGGCGCGATCGCCAAAGCGGCTTTCAATCTATCATCCCTAAAACTGTCCCGTCGTCGATTCCATGATTCTAGGAATATATCATCTTGGAGAAGCGAAGGAATGTGATCCGCCAAATCGGGGAATTCTCTCGGTCCTCGTATGGGGCTCTTCTGAGGGTTGTCCGGTTCGAACTGAGAGTAGGCAACGCGGGCGCCGACAAGCAGCATCGCGGTATAGGCGCCGGCGGAGAAACCTGCGACGTAGGCATGGTTTTCAACGGCCCCGCCCAAGACCTCTCTCCAGTCATTGGCATTGAGCAAGGCGGTCAGATCGGCCGCCCGCTCCCAGAGACAGAGAAATCCCTCGGCTCTATACGGTTCTGAACCTGTATGGCCGTGATGATCGATGCCCAGGACCACAAAGCCGGCCTGCGCCAAGCGATGTCCGAGCCATTCCAGTCCAATGGCAAGGCCGCCCGATCCGTGAGACAGCAACACCAAAGGGCGCGGATCGGTGGATTTCTTCATCGGCGCGTTGGGCGCGACCGGCTTTTGCTTGAACGAGGACGGCAAGGGTGCGATTTCGACTGCATCGTCATCGGCCGGATACCACGCGCACCAAGCCAAAGGGCGGTGGCCCGTCCGGCTCCAGTTTGCGCGTTTCCTATCAAAGGACAGACCTTGAGAGAAACTTATAGGCATTATTCTCTCATCGAATGACGGCTAACCCAAACTCATCTCAAAAATCGATCGCTCGACCGTTGATTTCCCAATCGCCGAAGCGTGCGGGGTCGGCGCCGCCGCGGCCGCCAATTTCGGGGGGAAGTTCGGCCTGTGCTTGAGCTTCCTGCGCCTTGCGGCGCTCTTCTGCTTCGGCGAGCGCGCGCTTGGCCGCGGGTGAGAGCGGCTTGCGGGTGATTTCGCCGGCTTCGGTTTCGAGTTTATTGTCGTTATCTGCGGTTTGCATGGTCTCGCACGACCTCCGAAATATTGAAATGGAGGGAGGAATAGCCAAATCATAGTGCGTCCGGCCGTAAAGAAAAAGGTTTGGACGACAGATGTGTTGGAGACCTCTCGATGAATCTCATGCGTACTGCCATGCTGCTTGCCTTCATGACCGCGCTCTTCATGGGCGTCGGCTTTCTGATCGGCGGCCAATCGGGCATGCTGATCGCATTTGTCGTCGCCGCCGGCATGAATTTCTTTTCCTATTGGAATTCCGACCGCATGGTGCTGTCCACCTATGGTGCGCAGGAGGTCGATGAGCGCAGCGCGCCGGAATTCTACCGCATCGTCCGCGATCTCGCCCGCAATGCCGGCCTGCCGATGCCGAAGGTCTATCTCTATGACAGCCCGCAGCCGAATGCTTTTGCCACGGGCCGCAACCCCGAAAATGCCGCCGTTGCGGCCTCCACCGGTCTCCTACACGCGCTGACGCCCGAGGAAGTGGCCGGCGTGATGGCGCATGAACTTGCCCACGTGCAGAACCGCGACACGCTGACCATGACGATCACGGCGACGCTTGCCGGTGCCATTTCCATGCTCGGCAATTTCGCCTTTTTCTTCGGCGGCCGCCGCGACAACAACAACCCACTCGGCATGGTCGGCGTCCTCGTGGCGATGATCGTCGCCCCGCTGGCCGCCATGCTGGTGCAGATGGCGATCAGCCGTACGCGCGAATATTCGGCCGACCGCCGGGGCGCGGAAATCTGCGGCAATCCGCTTTGGCTTGCCTCCGCGCTCGGCAAGATCGCCCGCGGCGCGGCGCATATTCCGAACGAAGAGGCCGAAGGTCATCCGGCGACGGCGCATATGTTCATTATCAATCCGCTCTCCGGCGAGCGTATGGACAACTTGTTTTCCACCCATCCGAATACGGAAAACCGCATCGCCGCTCTGCATGAAATGGCCCGTTACGGTGGCGGCGGTGCTTCGCCGATGACACCGTCTTCCGGCGCATCTTCCGGCTTTGGCTCGACGGGACCGTCCTTCACTGCTAATTCGGGGCGCAAATCGCGCTCCGTGCCGAATACGGGTCGCGGTGGTTCGCAACCGCCGAAGGGTCCCTGGTCTTGAGTTCTGACACGAAAAACAACGCTTCCAAGAGAGACGGAAAACGATCGGGCAAGCGGCCGCAGCCGTCGAGGCCGGTCGATTCGTCCCCGCAGAAGCCCGGCCTTCCGGCCCGCGCTGCGGCGTCGAAGATCCTGGGAGCCGTGCTGGATCGCAAGACGCCGCTCGACGGCATGCTCGATGCCGAAGGCGGCAGCGCCGCCTATACGACGCTCAGCGATGGCGACCGTGCGCTGGTGCGGGCTATCCTGAACAGCGCGCTGCGCCACCTGCCGCGTATCGAGGCGGCGATCTCGTCGTTGCTCGATTCGCCGCTGCCGGAGGGTGCCCGTGCCCTGCATCATGTCCTCGTCATTGGTGCGACGCAGATCCTCTACCTCGACGTGCCGGATCATTCCGCCGTCGATCTTGCTGTCGAGCAAGCCAACCGCGATCCTCGCAATCGCCGTTTCGCCAAGCTGGTCAATGCCATTCTCCGCCGCATCGGCCGCGAGAAGCAGGAAATCCTTGAGCGGGTTGCGAACGTGCCGGCCATGCCGGCCTGGTTCCTTTCCCGCCTGGAAGCGGCCTATGGCGCTCCCGCTGCGCTAAAGATTTCCGACACGCAACTCGAGCCAGCGGCGATCGACCTCACCGTGAAATCCGATGCCGAGGGCTGGGCGAAGCGGCTGAACGGCGTGGTGCTGCCGACCGGTGGCGTGCGGCTTGCCGCCTTCGAAGGGTCCATTCCCTCTCTCGAAGGTTTCGACCAAGGGGAGTGGTGGGTTCAGGATGCTGCCGCCAGCATTCCCGCAAAACTTTTCGGCCCGCTGGCCGGCAAGCGGGTGGTGGATCTCTGCGCAGCACCGGGCGGCAAGACGGCGCAACTCATTCTCGCCGGCGCTGAGGTCACGGCTCTCGATCAATCCGCCAATCGCCTGAAGCGGCTGTCCGGCAATCTGGCACGCCTTGGCTTCGAAGCAGAAACCGTCGTTGCCGATATGAGCAAATATCAGCCCGACGAACTTTTCGATGCGGCTCTTCTCGATGCCCCCTGCTCCTCGACGGGAACGACGCGCCGCCATCCGGATGTGCTCTGGACCAAGGGACCGGAGGATATCGCCAAGCTGGCCGCGCTGCAGGAACGCCTGCTTCGCCATGCCCTGACCTTGGTCAAGCCGGGCGGTGTGGTGGTCTTCTCCAACTGTTCGCTCGATCCCGAAGAGGGCGAAGATCTGGTTGCACGCCTGCTTGCCGATACTGGCAATGTCGAGCGCGTACCGATCGCATCAGGCGATTGGCCGGGTCTGGAAGCGGCGATTTCGCCGCTTGGAGCCTTCCGCACCACGCCGGATATGCTGCCGCTTGCCGACGGCTTCGCCTCTGGCCTCGACGGCTTCTTTGCCGTCGTGCTTCGCCGCACGCATTAGTCCCACCTCGAATCGTTTTTACCGGACGGTTAAAAAACCGGCGAACATGTCTTTAATTGGTATATCTGTAACCTCTTTTTAACCACGGGTAATGAGAGTAAGCAGAAGCAAATATGCAGATCTGCGGCAGGGTTTAGTGAGTTCATACATGCGGGAAGCATGGCGGCGGATGTCGCGCCGCGCGGCGTTGACGCGATTGCGTCTCACCCGCCACACGATGCGTGTGCCGGAGCGCCTGATCGTGGCGCCGACCGATCTGCGCAGCGTCGATCCCTTTTTCGTCGAAGAGCTTTTGAACGGCCGCATTCTGCTCGCTGGGCGCGTTCTGGAAACGCAAGGCGGTTCCCCTTTCTCGTTGGAGCTGCCGTCGCTGGCCTTTGCCGCCCGGCTGCATAATTTTCGCTGGCTGCGGCATTTGCGGGCGGAAAAGAGCGATCAGGCCTCAGCTGCGGCGCGGTCGATCCTCACCGACTGGATTGCTGTTCACGGTCGCCGGCTGCATGGCCTAGCCTGGTCGCCCGACATAGCGGCGCAACGGCTGATCGCGCTTCTGTCGCATTCGCCCGTGCTTTTGCAGGGCACCGATAGCGGTTTCTACCGCCGCTTCATGCGCATGCTCGTATTCCATGTGCGCTTTTTGCGCCGGATCGTGGCGTCGTCGCCTGACGGCATCACAAGGTTCCGCGTGCGTATCGCGCTTGCCATGGCCTCGGTCGCCATGCCGAGCAGCTCGCTGACGCTGAAACGGGCGGGGCAGGCCCTCGATCGCGAGATCGACCGGCAAATCCTGCAGGATGGCGGCCATATCTCTCGCAATCCACGGGCATCGCTGGAATTGCTGCTCGATCTGCTGCCGCTGCGCCAGACCTATGTCAATCTCGGCCATGACGTGCCGATCCGGCTCATTCCCGGCATCGACCGCATGTATCCGGCACTGCGTTTCTTCCGCCATCAGGATGGCGATCTGGCGCTGTTCAACGGTGCGACCTCGACGCTGGCCAATGAGCTGATGTCGGTGCTGCGCTATGACGAGACGGCCGGTCAGGCCTTCAAGGCGCTGCCGCATACCAAGTATCACCGGCTAGCGGCCGGTTCGGCCGTCGTCATCGTCGACGTGGGAACCGCAGCCTCGTCCGATCTCAGCCGCACAGCCCATGCCGGCTGTCTTTCCTTCGAGATGTCGTCGGGCAAGACGCGCTTCATCATCAATTCCGGCGCGCCCGAATTTGCGGGTGATCGTTTCATGCAGGCGGCGCGGGCGACCGCGGCACATTCGACCGTCACGCTCAACGACACCTCGTCCTGTCAGTTCTCCAAATCGAAATCGCTTGGGCCGATCATGGTCAGCGGCGTCAAGAAGGTTATCGTCGAGCGCGCCGAGACGGAAGACGGGCGAGACTATGTCCGTGCCGCGCATGACGGCTACCTCCCCGCCTTCGGTTATGTCCATGAGCGCGAGATCAGTCTGAATGCCAGCGGCACGATCGTCGCCGGCCGCGACCGGTTCTTTGTGCCGGAGGGCAAGAAGCATCAGCCGAAGGGTGAGGGCATCGCTTCGGCCCGCTTTCACATTCACCCTTCCATCAGCTTGCTGCAGACCGAGACGGATGCCGCGCTGTTGATCGCTCCGGATGGAGAGACATGGGTCTTCTCCTCGCCCGGCAACGAGGTGCTTGTGGCGGAGGATATCTTCTTTGCCGATCCCTCAGGCATGCGTTCTTCCGATCAGCTCGAGATCGTCTTCCGGATCACGGAAAAGCCGGAAATCCGCTGGTTTTTATCGCATCGGCCATAGGCTAAGCGCGTGAGCTATGCTAACGGGGCGGCATTATCCGTCCCGCACCCTTTTTGCCGGACGCCACATCTCCCTATGCTAGACCGGAGAAAGCCCATGGCCGTCGTTTCCAAGAAAATTCCCGCTCCCGACAAGGTGAAGGTGAAAACCGCACTTCTGTCCGTTTTCGACAAGACTGGCATCGTCGAGCTGGCGCGTGCGCTGAGCGAGCAGGGCGTGCGCCTGCTGTCGACTGGTGGCACGCATAAGACGATCGCCGCAGCAGGTCTTGCGGTGACCGACGTTTCGGAAGTGACGAATTTTCCGGAGATCATGGACGGCCGTGTCAAGACGCTGCATCCGAAGGTGCATGGCGGCCTGCTGGCCATCCGTGACGATGCCGAGCATCAGGCTGCTATGAAGGAGCACGGCATCGAAGGCATCGATCTTGCCGTCATCAACCTCTATCCCTTCGAGGACGTGCGCAAGGCCGGCGGCGACTATCCGACGACGGTGGAGAATATCGACATCGGCGGCCCGGCGATGATCCGCGCTTCGGCCAAGAACCATGCCTATGTAACGACGCTGACCGATCCCGGCGATTATGCCGAACTGCTGGGGCAGCTTTCCGCCGACGCCGGCCAGACGACCTATGATTTCCGCAAGCGTATGGCCGCCAAGGCCTTTGCCCGCACCGCTGCCTACGACGCGATGATTTCCAATTGGTTTGCCGAAGCGCTCGATATCGCCACGCCGCGCCACCGTGTCATCGGCGGCGTTCTGCGCGAGGAGATGCGTTATGGCGAGAACCCGCACCAGAAGGCGGCTTTCTACCTGACCGGCGAAAACCGCCCCGGCGTCTCGACGGCAACACTCCTTCAGGGCAAGCAGCTGTCCTATAACAACATCAATGACACCGACGCCGCCTATGAGCTCGTCGCCGAGTTCCTGCCGGAAAAGGGGCCGGCCTGCGCGATCATCAAGCACGCAAATCCCTGCGGCGTTGCCACCGGCCCGAGCCTGGTGGAAGCCTATAAGCGCGCTCTCGCCTGCGATTCCACCTCCGCTTTCGGCGGCATCATTGCGCTGAACAGCCTGCTCGATGCCGAAACGGCGGAAGAGATCGTCAAGCTCTTCACCGAAGTGATCATCGCGCCTGACGTTACCGAGGAAGCCAAGGCGATCATCGCTCGCAAGCCGAACCTCCGCCTCCTGTCGGTCGGCGCCCTGCCCGATGCGCGCGCTGCCGGCCTGACTGCGAAGACTGTCTCCGGCGGCCTGCTCGTGCAGAACCGCGACAATGCGCTGGTAGAGGACATGGAGCTCAAGGTCGTCACCAAGCGCGCGCCGACGGCGCAGGAGCTTGAAGACATGAAGTTCGCCTTCCGCGTCGCCAAGCATGTGAAGTCGAATGCCGTTGTGTACGCCAAGGACGGCCAGACGGCCGGTATCGGCGCAGGGCAGATGAGCCGTGTCGATTCCGCCCGGATCGCCGCCATCAAGGCCGAGGAAGCCGCCAAGGCCATGGGGCTTGCCGAGCCCCTGACGCGCGGCTCCGCCGTCGCTTCCGAAGCCTTCCTGCCCTTTGCCGACGGGTTGCTCTCGGCAATTGCCGCAGGCGCCACGGCCGTCATCCAGCCCGGCGGCTCGATGCGGGACCAGGAAGTGATCGATGCGGCCAACGAGCATAATGTCGCGATGGTCTTCACGGGCGTTCGCCATTTCCGCCACTGATCGGCGGATATACCGCATCTATAAAACGTATATCCCGGTTGGTTTGCCAGCCGGGATTTTTTTGCCTACTTCGCCTTGTCGGCCGGATAGGGCGTCGGCAGCAGAAGCAACAGGCCACCGGCGAGAAAGATGACAAGCGTCGCCATGCCGAGGCGGGCAGAGCCGCTCCAATAGGTCACCAGCGAGAAGAACAGCGTCGCCATGAAGCTGGTGGCGCGGCCCGAGAGCGCATAGATGCCGAAATAGCGGCCGGCCTCCGAGAGGCTGACGCTGCGAGCGAGATAAGAGCGCGAGGAGGCCTGCACAGGCCCGAAGGCGATGCCGATCAGCAACCCGTAGGCGATATAGGCTTTTTCCGCTGCCGTGCCGAACAGGCCGCCGGCATCGGCGGTCGAAAGCGGCACGAGGCCGAAGAGCGTGAAGCCTGGTCCGGTCGATATGATGCCGAACGTCGCGACGAGCAGCAAAGTCAGGCTGATGACCACTGTCGTCTTCGATCCCAGCCAGCGATCGACATAGCCGGCGGCAAAGCAGCCAAAGATGGCGATGACGTTGAGGATGATGCCATAGATGCCGATTTCGATCGTGGCCCAGCCGAACATGCCAGCCGCAAAGGTGCCGCCGAGGATCAGGAGCCCGTTGACACCATCCTGGTAGATCATCCGGGCGATGAGGAAGAGGCTGATGCCACGCCGGCGCTTCAGTTCGCCCAAGGTCGCCGATAGCTCGCGCAGGCCCGAGCGAACGGCAGCGCGAAGTGGCAGGCCACGGGCGGCATCCGGCGTGAAGAGGAACATCGGCAGGATGAAGACGAGATACCAGGCGGCCGAAATCGGCCCGGTGATGCGTGCATCCTCGCCGAGCACCGGATCGAGGCCGAAGAGCGGCGTCAGGCCGAGAATGGTCTTGCCAGTCTGCGGACTGCCAGCGAGCCAGGCCACCACGGCGATCAGCACGATCATGCCGCCGAGATAGCCGAGCCCCCAGGCGGCATTCGACAGCCTGCCGACATCGTCCTTGCCCACCAGCCGTGGCATCATCGAATCGTTGAAGACGATCGAGAATTCGGCGGAGATCGACGCCAGGATCATGAAAATGACGGGATAGATAACGGGCGATCCGGGGGCTGCTTCCCAGAGGCAGAAAAGGCTTGCGATCTTGATGACGGCGAAGAAGGCGATCCAAGGTTTGCGGGCGCCGGATTGATCGGCGATCGAGCCGAGGACCGGCGAGAGGATGGCGATGATCACCGAGGAAATCGTCGCCATATTGCTCCATGTCGTCTGGGCGGAGACGGGATCGGCCGTCAGCCGCGCGACGAAATAGGGGCCGAAGATGAAGGTGGTAACGACCGTGAAGAACGGCTGGGCCGCCCAATCGAAAAACATCCAGCCCCAGATGCCGCGTGCCGGCACTTTGGCCGGCACGTCATTTTCAACAATTTCGGTTGCCACCAGATCCAGCCCTCATTCCCTTACCCGTTCGCAGGGTCGGGGCGGACTGTGTCACCTTGCCCGGCCGTTCGCAAGATCGCTGAGCAGGCCAGCGGCGACGGTGATGCGGGCGAGGTTGGGATCGCCGCTTTCGCTGAGGCCGCCAAGTTCTTCGGCGATACGATTGATGCGGATACGGTCTTCCGCATGCCATGCCTGAACCGGCTGCTTGTCCTTCGGATGGTTGGACAAAGCAGAGATGACGATATCGCGGCGGGCGCCGGCGATCTGGTCGAGGCTGCGCGCCAAAGCGAGGCTCTCATAGTGATCGCCGGTGACGATCCGGCTGCCGGCAAGCAGGAGGCGGCCGACGCGGAAGGTTTGCGAGACGGTGAAGTAGCTTTCGGCCGCCCGGTTCAGCGTATCGCCGGTGCGTTCGGCGATCTGCATGATCTCAGGCACGAGGACAAGCGCATAGATCGTGGCGATCTCCGAAGCGAGCTTCTCCGGCAGGCCGGCTGCCTGGTATTCCGCTTCGCGGGCTGCGATCTCGGCCGCGAAATCTGCCGGGATGTGGGTCAGGAAGACGGGTCGAAGCTTCTTCAGAGCTGCGCGAAGCCGGCTAACGGTTTCCTCGATTTCGCCCTTGGCCGCTCCGGTCTTCAGCAGCAGGCGCGTCAGCACGGTATAGACTTCGGTGATCTCGCCATAGACGCGGTTCTGCATCTGGCCGCCCACCTTACCGTCAAGCGCATCCGTCTCGTTCCAGAGCCGGTCGAGATCGAAGCCGTCGCGGGCGATGACGGCGGCCTTGACCACTTCGGCCGCTGATGCCGCCGTCGCATCCATCATGCTGACGGCAAAGCCTGGACCGCCCCGATTGATCGCTTCGTTGGCGAGCGCCGTGCCGATGATTTCACGGCGCAGGCGATGGCTTTCGATATCCGTGGCGTTCGAACGCTGCATCTTGGCCGGGAAGTAGCGGCTGAGCGTGGCTGCAAAATAGGGATCGTCAGGAAGGTCGCTGGCGACAAGCGCGTCGAAGAGCACGATCTTGGCATAGGAGAGCAGTACGCCGATTTCAGCGCGCGTCAGCGGCCGACCATTGGCGTAACGCTCGGCGAAGGTCTGATCGTCGGGCAGGGTCTCGACCTTGCGGTTGAGCTGCTTGGCCGCTTCCAGCACGCTCATGAAGCGGCTGAGTTCGAGAGCGTTGCCTGTGCCCTTGCGCTCCGTCAGCGAGATCGCCAGGGATTGCAGATAGTTGTTGCGCAGAACGAGCGCTGCCACCTCGTCGGTCATGGAGGCGAGCAGCGTATCGCGCTTGGCGCGTGTCAGCCGGTCGTCGAACATAGCGTTGGCAAGCGCGATCTTGATATTGACCTCGACGTCGGAGGTGTTGACCCCGGCGGAATTGTCGATGGCGTCGGAGTTGCAGCGCCCGCCCTTCAGGCCATAGGCGATGCGGCCCTTCTGGGTGACGCCGAGGTTGGCGCCCTCGCCGATCACCCTGGCGCGAACCTCGTCGGCCGTGATGCGGATCGGATCGTTGGCGCGGTCGCCGACTTCCGAATCCGTTTCGGAGGGAGCCTTGACGTAGGTGCCGATGCCGCCGAACCACAGGAGATCAACGGGTGCCTTGAGGATCGCCGTCATGATCTCGAAGGGCGTTGCGACCGCCTTGTCGATGCCGATCGCGGCGACGGCTTCCGGCGTCAGCGTGACCGATTTTGCCGCGCGGGAAATGATCATGGCGCCCTTCGACAGGACGGACTTGTCGAAATCCTGCCAGCTCGAACGCGGCAGGTTGAAGAGCCGCTGACGTTCTGCGAGCGTCTTGTCCATGTCCGGATCGGGATCGATGAAGATGTCGCGATGGTCGAAGGCGGCGAGCAAGCGGATTTTCGGCGACAGCAGCATGCCGTTGCCGAAGACGTCGCCGGACATGTCGCCGACGCCGACGACGTTGAAGGGCGTCGTCTGGATGTCAATGTCCATTTCGCGGAAGTGCCGCTTCACGGTTTCCCAGGCGCCGCGGGCGGTGATGCCCATCTTCTTGTGGTCGTAGCCGGCCGAGCCGCCCGAAGCGAAGGCGTCGTCCAGCCAGAAGCCTGCTTCCTGCGCCAGCGCATTGGCGGTGTCGGAGAAGGTGGCGGTGCCCTTGTCGGCGGCGACAACGAAATAGGGATCGTCGCCATCGAGCCGGACCGTATCGGCCGGCGGGATGATATCGGCGCCGGAAATGTTGTCGGTGATCGACAGCAATGTGCGGATATAGGTCTTGTAGGCCTCGCGGCCGGCATTGAAGATCTCGTCGCGGTTGCCGCCGACCGGAAGCTTCTTCGGATAGAAGCCGCCCTTGGCGCCGACGGGGACGATAACGGCGTTCTTCACCTGCTGTGCCTTCACAAGGCCCAGCACCTCGGTGCGATAGTCTTCAGCGCGATCCGACCAGCGCAAGCCGCCACGCGCCACCTTGCCGAAGCGCAGGTGTACGCCTTCCACCTCGACACCATAGACGAAGATTTCGCGGAAGGGGCGCGGTTCGGGCAGTCCATCGAGCAGCTTGGGATCGAGCTTGAAGGCGAGCATGGCCTTGGGGGTACCGTCCGCGTTCTTCTGAAAATAGTTGGTGCGCAGCGTCGCGTCGATAGCATTGACGTAGCGGCGCAGGATGCGGTCGTCGTCGAGGCTCGGAACGTCGGCAAGCTCGGCTTCGATGCTCGCATGCAGCTCGGAGAGCTTCTTCGTGCGGTTCTTGTCGCTGAGCTTCGGGTCGAGCGTATCGTGGAACAATCGGAAGAGCGATGCGGCGATACGCGGGTATTTGTCCAGCGTCGCAGAGATATAATCCTGCGAATAGGCGATGCCGGCCTGTCTGAGATAGCGGGAATAAGCGCGCAGCACATTGGTTTCGCGGGCGGAGAGATCGGCAGAGACGATCAGCCGGTTGAAAGCGTCGTTGTCGATCGTGCCGCCGAAGGCAGCAAGGAAAGCTTCCTCCAGGGCGGCGCCGTGGCGGGCGAGATCGATGGTCAGGCCATTGCGGGCCTCGAGCTCCATGTCGTGCAGCACGACATGGCCGGTCGATCCGTCCTTGGCCGTGACGTAGATATCGAAGGTGCGCTCGCTGATGACGTTGAAACCGAGATTTTCCAAGAGCGGTACGCGGCGCGACAGCGCCAGATTGCCGTCTCCATGGAAAATCTTCAGCGAGAGAATGTCGCCTGCCTCGTCCTTGCGGATATAGAAGCCGATGCGGATCGGTTCGGCACCGGTCGTGGCGATGATATCAGGCAGATCGGCAAAGGCGTCTTCCGGCGAGAAGGCCTCCTGGAAGGCCTGGCTGACGGAAATGCTCGGCGCTTTCGGGCCAGCCAGCATGGCGAAGCGCTCGTCCCAGCGGGCTGTTATGGCGCGGATCGCCTCTTCCAGCTTGGCCTGGGGAACATGCGGCGTCTTGCCGGCGCTGCGGCCGATGATGAAGTGCACGCGCGCCACGCCGCCTTCCGGGAAAGCCGGATAATAAGCGGAGACGCGCCCGTCATAGACCGACTTCAGGTAATTGCCGATCTTCTCGCGGACGACGGAATCATATTCCTCGCGCGGGACATAGACAATGACGGAGACGAAGCGGTCGAAATGATCGATGCGCGGCAATACGCGCACGCGCGGCCGGTCGGTCAGGTCGTTGATCTGCTCGGCGAAATTTGCCAGCAACGAGGTGTCGATCTGGAAGAGATCGTCGCGCGGATAGGATTCCAGCGTGTTTTCGAGCATTCGGCCGGAATGGCTTGTCGGATCGAAGCCGAAGTGATCCTTGACTTTCTGCACCTTCGAGCGCAGCAGCGGCACTTCCGCGGCAGCGCTGGTATAGGCCGTCGACGTGAAGAGGCCGACGATGCGTAGCTCGCCCGTTACGTTGCCATCAGCGTCAAAGCGCTTGACGCCGACATAATCCATATAGGCGCGGCGATGGACGATCGATTTGACGTTGGCCTTGGTGACGATCAGGAAATCCGGGCCGTCAAGAAAGGCGAGGATTTCCGGCGTGGTCGTGACGGCGTCCTTGCCCTGCCGGAGAACGCGGACATCCGGATTGGAGAGGATGCCGAGGCCGGTGCCGCGATCGCGCTCGACCTTGGCATTGGCGCCCTTGCCGGAATAGACATATTCGCGCATGCCGAGGAAAGTGAAATTGCCGTCGCGTAGCCAGGCAAGGAAGGCAAGCGCTTCGTCACGGTCATTCTTGCGGCGGCCGGCAGCCTCGTAGGTCGATAGTTCCGATATCACCGTATCGAGGCGCGACAGCATCGGCTTCCAGTCGGAAACGGCAAGATGCGTCTGATCGAGCACGGTCTGGATCCGCTTGGTCAGATCCGTCGCCTGCGCTGTCGTCAAAGGTGAGAGATGAAGCTGGATATGGCTGACGCGATGGGCCGGATCGCTCGGCTGATCGGCGGAATAAAGGCTCGGTTGCTTGCCCTTCTCGACGACCAGGATCGGGTGGATGGCCATATAGAGATCGCGGTAGCTGCTGGTCACTTCACCCATGATCGATTCATAGAGGAAGGGCATGTTGTGGTCGGTGATCGAGAGGATCGACACCGCAACGCCATCGGGTTCGATACCGGCGACCTGCTCGATGCTGACTCGCGGAGAGGTGCCGCTCCAGGCTGCCAGTTCCTTGGCCGCGTGCGTTGCGGCAAGGGCCAGCATTTCCGGGCTGTAAAGCTCCATGTCGTCATTGCTCGCCCGGCCGAACAGGATTTCGGGATCGAGATGCGCCTCGCCCGCTGCCGCGGCTATTTTGCGTGCCGCTTCAATCTGTTTTTCCCGTTTCGGATTGGTCTTGGGCGCCATGGAATTCCTCCCGATTTTCGAATTATGACGACAGTAGCAGAAGGTTTAGCGAAAAAACTGGCAAAAAGAATGCGAATTTGGTTGCTTTCGGACTGATTTTGGCCGGTTTTTTTAAAAATCTTGCCGGAATGCGCGATCTCGGTGCAAAGCGGATATCAGTGGTGTGACATTGGCGGAATCAACTCGTCAACAGAGGTTTTCATGACTCTGTGAAGTGCGGTTGACAGAGTGCCGTCGAAGGGATCATCAACGGCGCCATGGCAGTTTGAAGCCCTGAACTTGAAAGCTAGCATCATGTCGCAAGTGTCCGCCGGCACCGTTATCGTCATCTCCAGCCACGTCGTCCGAGGGTCAGTCGGCAATCGCGCCGCCGTTTTCGCGTTGGAGACTCTTGGCCATCCGGTGTGGGCGCTGCCGACGATCGTTCTCCCTTGGCATCCCGGTCATGGGCGTTCGACGCGGTTGACCTTCAACGAGGCGGATTTCGACCATGCGATCGACGATCTCATCGCCGCACCCTGGCTTTCGGAGGTCAAGGCGGTTCTGTCGGGATATTTTGGCAATGCTGCGCAGGCGCATTCCGTTGCAAGGCTCGTAACGGCTTTGCGGGAGAAGAACCCCGATCTCCTCTATGCCTGCGATCCTGTCATCGGCGATGCCGGCGGGCTTTATGTGCCTGAGGCGACGGCGGAAGCGATCCGCGACCATCTGATCCCGCTGGCGTCGCTCGCAACGCCGAACCGCTATGAGCTTGCCTGGCTTGCGGGAGCGCCCCTCGAGGATAACAACGCCATCATGGAGGCGGCTCTCGCGCTTGGCCCGTCGCGCATGCTGGTGACGTCTGCCGTGCCGATGATGGCCGGCGGCATTGGCAATCTCTATCTCAGCGGCCGAAATGCGCTGCTTGCCGAACATCGCAGCGTGGAAGGTGCGCCGAACGGGCTCGGCGATCTCTTATCCGCCGTGTTCCTGTCGCGCCTGCTTTCCGGCATGGATGAGGAGCGGGCGCTGCAGCTGACGACGGCCAGCGTCTTTGAAGTGCTGGCACGCGCCGTCAAGCGCGGCAGCAACGAGCTGACGCTTGCCGTCGATTCTGCAAGCCTGTCGACACCGATGGCCATGGTGCAGCTGAGGCATCTCGTCCACCCGGCGCAGCGGAAGAAAAGGTAACGGCTGGCAGCGACGGGAGCTTTTTGCAGCGCAGCAGTTGCCATCGGCCGAAGTGCATTGTAATCCAATATCATGCAAAGCTTTCCCGACACCCTTCTGAACGGTTATCGCAACTTCATGAGCGGGCGTTACGTCGATGAGCGCGAACGCTATCGCACTCTCGCCGAGCTTGGCCAAAGCCCATCGACCCTCGTGATAGCCTGTAGTGACTCCCGTTCGGCGCCGGAGATTATCTTTGACGCCGGGCCGGGCGAACTCTTCGTCATCCGTAACGTCGCCAACATGGTGCCGCCCTACGAACCGGACAGCAATTTCCATGCGACTTCGGCAGCGCTGGAGTTCGCTGTTCTGTCGCTCAAGGTTTCCGATATCGTCGTCATGGGCCACGGCCGCTGTGGCGGTATCCGAGCCGCGCTCGATCCCAATGCCGAACCTCTGTCGCCTGGCGACTTCATCGGTCGCTGGATGGCGCTGCTGAAGCCTGCGGCCGAACAGATCCAGAGCAACGACATCATGACGCAGACCGAGCGCCAGACGGCTCTGGAGCGCATCTCAATCCGCAATTCGCTCGACAATCTCCGCAGTTTTCCGGAGATCAGAGCGCGCGAGGAAGAAGGCAAGCTTAGCCTTCACGGCGCCTGGTTTGATATTTCGACCGGCGAACTTTGGGTCATGGACCCGGCAACGCGCGATTTCATCCGCCCTGAGATTTAAGGGGCCCGAGGTTTAAGAGGCAGGCGCCCCGTAGGGCGGCAGGTGGATCAACGAAAAAGGCGCTGCTGACCATCTGGTCGCAGCGCCTTTTTTGATTCACGAGATCAGGACTACTTGCCGTCGATCTGCTGGCCGATATAGGCGATTGCCTGCTGATAGACCTTTGCGTCGTTCCAGCCGGCAATGGCGGAGAAATTCGGCTCACCGGGCTGATAGCCGGCGCCGGGCTGCCAGCCGTGGCCGCGCAAGAAGTTGGCGGTCGAGGCGAGTGCGTCGGCGCGCGATCCCACAAGATCGACCCTGCCGTCGCCATCTTCATCGACGCCGAAGGCGACGACGTTTTTCGGCATGAACTGCGTCTGGCCGATTTCGCCATGAGCTGCGCCGCGTGCCGACGGGCTGAGATAACCTTCGCCGACGAGCTTCAGGGCGGCGTAGAGCTGCTCAGTAAAGAATGCGGAACGACGGCAATCATAAGCAAGGGTTGAGACGGCCGAAAGCGTATGCTGATCGCCCATATAGCTGCCGAAGCCGGTTTCCATGCCCCAGATGGCGATGATCGGGCCTGGGGGGACGCCGAAGCGCTTCTGGATCTTGGCGAAGAGCGCGGCATTGGCCTGCTTCATGCTCTTGCCGCGATTGATGATCGTCTGTCCCCCGCGCTTCTTCATGAATTCCTCGAAGGAAAGCTTGAAGCTCTTCTGGCCGCGGTCGGCGCGGATGGTGGGTTGGTTGTAATGGACGTTGGCGAAGGCCCTGTCGAGGGTGGAGGGGCTGACGCCCTGTGCCTGCGCTTCCCGCTTGAATTCCTGCACCCAGTTCTCGAATCCGGCGGAGGTGTTGCCGCAAGATGCGGCATTTGCCGCAAGCGGCATTCCCAGCAGCAATCCGCCCGCCACGAGAGCTGCCATTCCAGATTTTGTGAAGCGCATTCAGTGTCCCCGAATTCTTACCGCGGTGCGAACGCGGTAACCGTTTTCAATAGCGCGCAAACCCTTGAAAGCCAGGGGATCACGCGCGTTTAATCGCCAGCGGACCATGCCAGCATCCGACCATCATGTCATCATATTTTAGCGAGTGATGTTTTCGTTTCATGTGAAACATCGCCGCCAAAACCATTCAAAAAAGCCCCGCCTTTCATCCGAAATGGCGAGGCTTTCATTTTATTCTGCTTAACCCAGGAGGGTTGATAAACCGTAAATTGGTTTACAGATCCTTATGCAGCCTGCTTGCGCGGCTTGATGAGGCCACGGTTGACGAGCAATTCGGCGATCTGGATGGCATTCAGTGCGGCGCCCTTGCGCAGGTTGTCGGAGACAACCCAGAGGTTGAGACCGTTCTCGACGGTCGCATCTTCGCGGATACGCGAAATATAGGTCGCATCTTCGCCAGCGGATTCGTAAGGCGTGATGTAACCGCCGTTTTCGCGCTTGTCGATCACGAGGCAGCCGGGGGCTTCGCGCAGGATGTCACGGGCCTGATCGGCAGTGATCTCGTTTTCGAACTCGATGTTGACCGATTCCGAATGGCCGATGAAGACGGGGACACGGACGGCCGTGCAGGTGACCTTGATCTTCGGGTCGAGCATCTTCTTGGTTTCGGCCAGCACCTTCCACTCTTCCTTGGTGTAGCCGTCTTCCATGAAGACATCGATGTGCGGGATGACGTTGAAGGCGATGCGCTTGGTGAACTTCTTCGCTTCGATCGGGTCGGCGACGAAGACGGCGCGGGTCTGGTTGAACAGCTCGTCCATGCCGTCCTTGCCGGCGCCGGAAACCGACTGGTAGGTCGAGACGACGATGCGCTTGATCTTGGCGAAATCATGCAGCGGCTTCAGGGCCACGACGAGCTGCGCGGTCGAGCAATTCGGGTTGGCGATGATGTTGCGCTTGGTGAACTGCGTGACGGCATCCGGGTTTACTTCCGGAACGATCAGCGGCACGTCGGCGTCGTAGCGCCATGCTGAGGAGTTGTCGATGACGACGCAGCCCTGGGCGCCGATCTTCGGCGAAACCCTCTTCGAGACGTCGCCGCCGGCCGACATCAGGCAGATGTCGGTGTCGGAGAAATCGTAATTCTCAAGGTTGGAAACCTTCAGCGTCCGGTCCCCGAAGGAAACTTCGGTTCCCTGCGAGCGAGCCGATGCGAGCGCCACGACCTCATCGGCCGGGAAGCCGCGTTCGGCCAGGATATTGAGCATTTCGCGGCCGACATTCCCGGTCGCGCCCGCTACTGCAACTTTGAAACCCATTTCACAAGCTCTCTTTCTCTTCTCTCCTCTTGGGCGAGGGGGGAACCGCGGCCATAACGACCGGTTCCTGTCCCCGGCCGGGCCGGGGAGAGAGCGGCAGGCCAGAGACGTCAGACGGTTTTCGTCGTCGTTTTGGCCTTGGTTTTGGAAGAAACCGGAAAATAGACATCCCGCCCGGCACATTGCGCCAGGTGACTGAAGCTATCGAGCTGTTCGAAGCGAACCATGGAAGTCTTCCTTTTCCGTCGCCGGTTCTAAGATGTTTTCCACAGGAGTCAAGGATTTCCTCGCTAGCATCGGTACGGAAGCGAGGAAATCGAGTGCGCCGAAACCAGCCGTCAGCCTATCATGTTCGAAGGCGCGCCGGTTCGGCGTCAGCGATTGGACTTGCGGGTGGTTTCAAACAAGAACCAGGTGCGCCGCTCGGTCTCGTCAATCCAGTTTTCCAGAAGGCTGGCTGTAGCGACATCGCCGTACTCGTCGCAAACGTCGTGGACGGCCCGCATTTCGGCGGAAAGCTTCAGATTATCGTCCGCCAATTCGGCGAGCATGTCCTGCGGATCGACATATTCGGCATCATTATCCGGGATGCGCTGCAGCTTGGCGATCTGGCCGATCGACCGCAAGGTCGTTCCGCCGATCTTCCGGGCGCGCTCGGCCATCGGATCGGTCATCGCAAAAATCTGCTCGCCCTGCTCGTCGAGAAGCAGGTGATAATCACGGAAATGCGGGCCGCTCATGTGCCAGTGAAAATTCTTGGTCTTCAGATAGAGAGCAAAGACATCCGCCAGCAGGGCGGACAGCGCTGCGGAAATATCGCGTGTCGCGTCTTCGCTGAGATTGGTGCGAGTGCCCAATTTCGATTTGGTATTGGCGCTATTCATACAGACGTCCTCCATTTATTGTTCACGACAGCGACCGCCGGCGGATCTTAGGGGAGTTCCATGACATCAGCCGCTGCGTGGGATCGCATTGAAGACAGGATCGTTTTGAAATCTCGCAGCCGAAATACCGCCTTGCGACATGGTGACTGCGTTGCTTAAGCGGAAAACCCGAACATATTCATTAAATAGGAAATTGGGGCGGTTTGGCAATTGCTTGCTAATGTATAGGCGCGGCGTGCAGGCATGCCGCGCCGCCGATGCCGCCTTCTTGTCGGAGGGCGGCATCGGCATGGGCGACTACTTCAGGCCACCGCCGACATAGATGGTTTCGCCGGTCACCCAGGCGGCGTCCTGCGATGCGAGGAAAACTGCGACCGGGGCGATATCCGTCGGCTGGCCGAGGCGGCCGAGGGGCGTCTGGGAGACGAGATGCTTCTCGAAGTCGCTGCCGATGACGCCTGCCGCAACGACACCCTCTGTTTCAACGCCGCCCGGCGCCAGGTTGTTGACCCGGATATTCCGCGGCCCGAGCTCTTTGGCGAGGATCTTGGTGATGGAATCGACGGCGGCCTTGGTTGCCGTATAGACGGAGGCAGTCGGCAAGTTCATGCTGACGGCGTTGGAGCCGATGTTGATCACATTTCCACCTTCCGGGCCGAAATACCTGACGGCTTCCCGCGTGGTCAGCAGCGTGCCCAGCACGTTGATATTGAATTCACGGTGGAATTCTTCCTCGGTGAACTCCTCAATTGTCGCGAATTGATAGACGCCGGCATTGTTGACGAGGATATCGACGCGGCCGAAGGCTTGCTTGGTCTCAGCGAAGAGGCGTTTGACGTCTTCGGCTTTGGAAACGTCGCCGTGCACGGCGAGCGCCTTGCCGCCTTTGGCGGTGATTTCGGCTACCACCCTGTCGGCGCCCTCGCGGCTCGAGGCATAGTTGACGACGACGGCTGCGCCCGCCTCGCCCATCGCCTTGGCGATGCCGGCGCCGATGCCCTTGGATGCTCCGGTCACGATCGCGACCTTGCCTGTCAGTTTGCTCATGTCATTTTCCTTCGAAAAACTTAGACAGTTTTACAATCATCAAATCGGTTGGCGCATGCGACCCGAAAACCGATCGCACCGTCGCTTTGATATTTAGATAATCATCTAACTGATACAAGAGCCGGAGCGAGAAATGCCGATGGTGTGGAATCGGATGGTCAGATCTTGGAAAGTTCCGCCATATAGGCGTTCAGCGTATCGCGTCGCAGCACGAGGTTGGCGAACTTGCCTTCGCGCTGGATCTCGATGAGCCCGGCATTCTCCAGTTCCTTGATGTGATGCGACATCGTTGCGGCGCTAACAGCGTGGCATTCATTCAGAAGGCTGCAGGGCGTAGGCACGGTTCGCGTGCCGATCTCTTTCAGAATCTGCACACGTCGCGGTTCGGCAAGTGCCCGGGAAATCAATCCCATCTGCCTTTCGCTTAAACGTATTGGCCCGGCATCCATGGTGTTCATCGCAAACGAAATCGGGTTGACCGTCTTCGGCCATCCCTACCCTGCCAGATATATGAATGCGAGAGGGGCTTGGCAACCTTTGCGTTGTAGCGCAGGCCGGCTCAGGAATCGGTCTCGCGCAGCTTGCTGCTTTTAAGGAGTGGCAAGCGCGGCGTCGGCCAACCGGCGGCATTGATGCGGAAGAGCAGGCCGTAGCGTGAATAGACGATCGCCATCATGAAGGCAAACCAGCCGCCGAGCGCCAGACCGGCCACCACGTCGCTCGGATAATGGGCGCCGACCATGACGCGGGTGATCGCCAGCCATAGGGCGCAGGCGGCGAAAACATAGCGATAGCGCGGAAACAGGAAGGCAAGCGCCACGAACAGAGCGCCGATGGTCGTGGCATGGCCGGAGGGGAAGCTTTCGAAGCTGGCACGGCCATTGAAGGGCGAAAAACCGAAGGGTCCCCAATCGGCAAAATGCGTCGGGCGGGCGCGGCCGATGGCGCGCTTCAGCACGTTGGCAAGGATGCCTGAAAGCGCCACGGTCGTCAGGAGATAGCCGCCGATCTGGCAGATGCGCAGTGCCTGGCAGCGACAGCGCTGCGCATGCAGCAGTTTGCTGCCAGCCCAGCCTTCGAAAAACAGGAAGGCGCTGATGAGGAGGATCCATCCGGAATCGCCGAAATCCGTCAGCATTCCGCCGACGAAGCGAATGGAGGGCGACAGGCTTTTGAGGGTGGCGCCGACAGGCCAATCGAACAGGAGAGCTGAGAGAAGGACGATATTGGCGGTCAGAAAAAGGCAGATTTTCCAATGTGATGGTGCAAATGCGGCATCGCTTCGCCGCCAACGCCGGTCGAGAGACGTCAAGATCGCCTGCATAATCAGTGCCTATGTCGATTTCCAATCAGCTGTACGACTAGCAGGCTCCTGTAACAGTATTTTTAAGATCGCCGGTATCGGTCTGCCGATTCGGGCCTCGCTGTTGGCTCGTCGTATTCGATAAAAACCCCGCGCTGCTCTGCAGAACGGGGTTCCATGTTTCACGTGAAATATATCAGGCGACTTATGCCGAGAGAGCCTTGAATTCGGCAAGAATTGCGTCGCCCATTTCGGCAGTGCCGACCTGGCGGCTGCCTGCCGACATGATGTCGCCGGTGCGGATGCCGCTGTCGAGCACGTTGGCGATCGCCTTTTCCAGTGCATCGGCCTCGGCGACGAGGCCGAAGGAGTAACGCAGGCACATGGCGAAGGAAGCGATCATGGCGATCGGGTTGGCGATGCCCTTGCCGGCGATATCGGGGGCGGAACCGTGCACGGGTTCGTAAAGCGCCTTGCGCTTGCCGGTCTTGGCATCGGGGGCGCCGAGCGAAGCCGAGGGCAGCATGCCGAGCGAGCCGGTCAGCATGGCGGCGACGTCGGACAGCATGTCGCCGAACAGGTTGTCCGTCACAATAACGTCGAACTGCTTCGGCTGGCGAACGAGCTGCATACCGCCGGCGTCGGCCAGCATATGCTCGAGCTGCACGTCGGAATATTTTTCCTTATGCGTGGCGGTGACGACCTGGTTCCAGAGCACGCCCGACTTCATGACGTTGCGCTTTTCCATCGAGCAGACTCGGTTGTTGCGGGTACGCGCCAGTTCGAAGGCGACGCCGGCAATGCGCTCGATCTCATAGGTGTCGTAGACCTGGGTGTCGATGCCGCGCTTCTGGCCGTTGCCGAGGTCGATAATTTCCTTCGGCTCGCCGAAATAGACACCGCCCGTGAGTTCGCGCACGATCAGGATGTCGAGACCCTCGACCAGTTCCGGCTTCAGCGACGAAGCCGATGCCAGCGCCGGGTAGCAGATGGCCGGGCGCAGGTTGGCGAAGAGCTGCAGATCCTTGCGCAGGCGCAGCAGGCCGGCTTCCGGGCGCACTTCATAGGGAACGCTGTCCCACTTCGGGCCGCCGACGGCGCCGAAGAGCACGGCGTCGGCAGCAAGCGCCTTTGCCATGTCTCCTTCGGAAATGGCGGCGCCATGCGCATCGTAAGCGCTGCCGCCGACAAGGCCTTCGTCCGTGACAAAGCCGGCATTCTTCGCTTCGTTCATATAGGCGATGATCTTGCGAACTTCGCCCATGGCCTCTGGGCCGATGCCGTCGCCCGGCAGGAGGAAAAGATTGCGAACTGTCATGGGAAAGCCTCCGCGAAAGAAAAAGTTGCGGGGTTTTTAGACCTGCAAATGCGGCTTTTCAAGCGAGGAGGGACCGAAACGGTACGGTTTTCGGTTTTGAGACTAGTCACCCACCCTTGAACCACGAGGGTGGGTGACTTGCGTTGTTTATCCTTATTCAGCCAGCCCGAGCGAAGTGAGATAAGCTGCAGATGCCTGGATCTTGGATTTGTCCTTGATCTCAATGATCAGGCGCGGATTGCTGTTAAGCTTGGCAAGAGCAGCAAAGACGGCGCGCCAATGGATATTGCCTTCGCCGAGGCTCCAGTGGCGGTCGGCATAGCCGTCCGCATCTTGCAGGTGGACATGCTGCAGGCGGTTGCCGGCGGCGTGGACGTAGTAGTCGACCGGCGGAGCGCCGGTATAGCCATGGGCGTAATGGGCGTGGCCGGTGTCGATCGAAACGGCGACGGCGGGCGAATTGAAGCTGTCGGCGAGGCCGACGCGGATATGGGGATCCTTGTCCTCGATATTCTCGATGACCATGGTGAGCCCGATGTCTTCGGCGCGCTTGACGGCCTCTTTCAGCGTCAGATGCGTGTACTCGATGATCTTCTCGCGCTCGCCCTTGTTGTTGTCGAGGTTATTGTAGGACCACGACGTATAGGGGCTATGGATGACCATCTGCGTGGCGCCGATATTGGCGCAGACGTCGAGTGCCTGCAGCAAGCGCTTAGTGACGACGGTGCGGACGTCTGGGTCCTGCGAGGCAATGACAAAGCCCCAGAACGGGCCGTGGATGCCGAGCCGGCCCTGATGGCCGTCGAGCAGCTTGCGGGCGCGCTCGGCCAGCGGAGCCCAGTCGCCGTTGAGGACTTCGGCTTCGACGAAGCTCTGCAACTCTAGGTCACGCGGCTTTTCGAGCAACCAGTTACGATGGATTTCGACGTCGTCGAGCGTCATGGCTGCGCCGACAATGGGAAGGGAGGTCATGGAGGCTCCATTGCGTGGAGGAAATTTAAGGGCGGGAGAGAGGCCGCAAGGGTCTCGGCGGCCTGTATGGACCTGCTTTTTGTCGATCATATTACAGCGGGTGGAAAAGATGATGTTCCGTCTCCGGGATTTGCGTTTTCCGCTCCTGGGTGTCGCAGCCGCGGATAGTTCCCTCTTCTCTCCGCAGGCGGCGGGCGTTTCGGCATGAAAAAAGCCGGGCGCAAGGCCCGGCTTCGAAACGTGAAATAGAGATAAAGCCGATCAGGCGGCCCAGGGGCGCGACGCCGCGTTCGTCTTTTCGAAATTATCGATCGCGGAGGATTTTTCCAGCGTCAGGCCGATATCGTCGAGGCCGTTCAGCAGGCAGTGACGCTTGAACTCGTCGAGTTCGAATTTCAGCGAGCCGCCGTCCGGGCCAGTGATTTCGAGGTTTTCCAGATCGACCGTCAGGATGGCGTTGGAGCCGCGCGAGGCGTCGTCCATCAGCTTGTCGAGATCTTCCTGGCTGACCTTGATCGGCAGGATGCCGTTCTTGAAGCAGTTGTTGTAGAAGATGTCAGCGAAGCTCGTCGAGATGACGCAGCGGATGCCGAAATCGAGCAGTGCCCAGGGCGCATGCTCGCGCGAGGAGCCGCAGCCGAAATTGTCGCCGGCAACGAGGATCTTGGCGTTTTGATAAGCCGGCTTGTTCAGCACGAAATCCGGGTTCGGAGAACCATCTTCATTATACCGGGCTTCAGCGAAGAGCCCCTTGCCAAGACCCGTGCGCTTGATGGTCTTCAGATAATCCTTCGGGATGATCATGTCGGTATCGACATTGACGACCGGGAGGGGTGCTGCGACACCGGTCAACTTCACGAACTTGTCCATGGGTCCTGCCTTCATTCTCGTCTAAGCACGAATTATCCTGCCAATAGAGCAAATCCGGCCCGAAATGAAGGAGAATCTTGGGAATGCCCTAAAATGCGGCGTCTTTGTTGCCATACCCTTCAAGAGATGGCCTGAAATGGACACGTCAGCGGCGAATGGGCCACCTGCCCTGCTTTCAATTTCAGAGATCGATGATGGTGCCGCGACCGTCGTTCCAGATGCGCATTTCGCGCTGGCCGTTCGTCTTCGCCTTGGCGCGCACCGGTGCCGGCTTCATACGCAGCGAAATCGCGCGGGCCGCCATCAGCACAGTCAGGATAGCGCCGACAGCAAGTGTGACCGAAACGGTCAGCAGGGCCATGGCTGCAAACACGGTGATACCGGCAAGCGCAATGAACAGGGAACGAATATTCTGCATGGTCGAGACCTCTCTACACCAAGCAATGTGGTCTTCATCTCTGTCATCTGCAAGAGGAGCATGGCTTTTTGTTGACTTGCCTGTCGATTAAAAGCGCGGCAAAACGGCACAATGAGCCAATCTGCGAGCCCAACCCCCCCTTCCCGTCCCGCCCGTCTGCGCCGATCGGTCTTGAGCGTTCCCGCCAGCAATCGACGCGCGCTGGACAAGCTTTCGAGCCTCGATTGCGACGCGGTCATCTTCGATCTCGAGGATTCGGTTTCGCCGGAGAAAAAGGCCGAGGCGCGGGAGATCCTACGAGCCTTCTTTGCGGCCTCACCGCTGCCAGGCAAGGAGCGGATCATCCGCATCAATGCGCTTTCCTCGAACTTCGGTGCCGATGATCTGGCGCTGGTCGTGGAGCTGGAGCCGGATGCGGTCTTGCTGCCGAAGGTAGGCGAGCCTCAGGACGTGACTGCTGTCAGTGACCGGCTTGCGGAAGCCGACGCGCCTGAGGATTTGCGTATCTGGGCCATGATCGAGACGCCGCGCGGCATCCTGAATGCGGCCGCGATCGCCGAGGCCGGGCGCACCGCCGGCAGCCGGCTCGATTGTTTTGTCGTCGGTCTCAACGACCTTAGGAAGGAAACGGGCGTCCTGCCGCAGCCCGGTCGCCCCTATCTCGTACCCTGGCTGATGCAGGTGATATTGGCTGTCAGTGCTTATGGCCTCGAGGCGATCGACAGTGTCTTCAACGATTTCAAGGATACCGAAGAATTCGCGGTAGAATGCGGCCAGGGGGTCGCCATGGGCTTTGCTGGCAAGATGCTGATCCATCCGAGCCAGATCGAAGCCGCCAACCGGCATTTTGGCCCGGCCGAGGCTGCCATCATCGAGGCCGAAGCCATCATTGCCGCTTTTGCAGAGCCAGGCGCCAACGCCCTGAATGTCGTGAATCTTGGCGGGCGGATGGTGGAGCGGCTGCATCTTGTCCAGGCGGAAAGACTCGTCCATAAAGCTCGCCTGATCGCGCAACGCTCCTCAGGTGCCGCCGCAACGCCCCGTAGCGATGTCTGATGGCAAATACACGAAAGATGCCCTGATGAAACTCTACCGCTTCCTGACCGGTCCCGATGACGCTTCCTTCTGCCACAAAGTGAGTGCGGCGCTGAACAAGGGCTGGGAGCTATACGGCTCGCCGACCTATGGCTTCAATTCTGCAAGCGGGCGGATGGAATGCGGCCAGGCCGTCGTCAAGGACGTGGCCGGTAGGGATTACGATCCGGATATGAAGCTTTCCGAGCAGTAAGCGCCGGCTGAAATTCTCATTCTTCCCGACCGTCTTGCGGCCGGAACCGATATCAGCGATCCGTCGCTTCCTCGGCGCTCGCCTCGATGCGCTCCATATCCTCGTCGCTCAGGCCGAAATGGTGGCCGATCTCATGGATCAGGACATGGGTGATGATGTCGCCGAGGGTTTCTTCGTTTTCAGCCCAGTAATCGATGATCGGCCGGCGATAGAGGCGGATCTTGTTGGGCATGTCGCCCGTCTGGGCGGTAAAGCGCTCCGAGATGCCGCGGCCTTCGAAGAGGCCGAGCAGGTCGAAGGGGGTTTCCAGCGCCATGTCCTCGAATACCTCGTCATCCGGGAAATCCTCGATGAGGATGACGAGATCACCGGTGAGCGAACGGAATTCGTCCGGCAGGTGGCTGTAAGCCTCCATTGCCAGGGATTCGAATGTGCTGATGGAGGGCGAGTGGCGATCCCGCCAATCTTCGCTCTGGTCGACGCGAGCCATGAATATTCCTTCCTTGGCTGGTCATATAGAGACTTTGCGCCGCTTTTACGAGTGTAGATTGCGGCAGAGGAATATTTTCTCATGAAATGGTGTTGACTCTTTTCGCAAGCTCTGGAATCCATAAGAACATAACAGGAACATTATCGATCTGGAGTGAACGTCATGGCCGAGGCTGCCGTGGCGCGGGAAACGCTTTTTGCCCTGCGTGAAACCATTGCCCGACTGGAAGGCAGGCCGATCCCGGCACTGGCGGCCGCGGCGCATGAGACGCTGGCAGACAAGCCGGCGAGGCAGGCGGCTGGTATTGCGAAGTCCCTGCCGAAGCAAACTGGGTTCCTTCCGATCGGTGTCGGCGAGCTCGATGCGGCGCTGCAAGGCGGTCTGCCGCTCGATGCGCTGACGGAAATCCGTTCGCTTGGCCTGCGCGATGCCGGGGCCGCAAGCGGTTTTGCCCTAGCGCTTGCCGCGCGGCTGCATGCGCAAGCGTCGGATACGGTCGCGGCCAAGTCTCCGGTTCTGTGGATCGGCGATACGGTCGCGACGATGGAGGCGGGTCTGCCCTATGCCATCGGCATCAGCGATTTCGGGCTGGAGCCCCAGGCTTTCCTGCAGGCGTCACCGCGCAAGCTGGATGATGCGCTCTGGGTGGCGGAAGCAGCTCTTGGCAGTGCTGCCTTTGCCGTCGTCATTCTGGAAGTACGCGGCAACCCCGCTCGTTTCGGCCTGACCGAAAGCCGGCGGCTTGCGCTGAGGGCCAAGGCGGCGGGACGGCCCTTGTTTCTGTTGCGACAGGGAGGCGAGGAGGAAGCAAGCAGCGCTCTCTTCCGCTTTTCCGTCGAACCCGCGCCGGCGCCGGCGCGGCCCCTGCCGGACGGATCGGTGCTTGGCGGCAGTATCGGTCATCCGGCCTTTCGTCTGACCTTGGAAAAGAGCCGAAACCCGGCACCTCTTTCCATAACCTTGGAGTGGAATGCCCATGACCGCCGCTTTGCCCCTGTCTCCGATGTTCAGCACCCTGCCTTTCCCGGCGAACACGCAGCGCATTCTGGCGCTGACCTTTCCGCATCTGCCGACCGACCGGATCGCACGCAAGCGCTGGGGTCTGTCCTGGCGTTCGACAGGCAGGCTTGAAGCGCCGCCGCTCGCCTGTGCCGGCAAGCTCAACAATGCCATGCGGCTGACCGCGCTCAACGAACGGGCTGAAATGATCGGCTTGAAACAGGGGCAGGGCGTGGCCGAGGCAAAGGCGATCTGTCCCGATCTCGATGTCGTCGAGGAGGATCCGGCGGCGGATCGCAAGCTTCTGGAAGCGATCGCCGACTGGTGTGACCGTTATACGCCGCTGGTGGCGATCGACGGCAAGGACGGGCTGTTTCTCGACATTACCGGCTGCGCCCATCTCTTCGGCGGTGAAGAGGCGCTGCTCGAGGATGTCTTGATCCGGATTTCCCGGCTGGGCTTCGATGTGCGCGGCGCCATTTCCTCCGCACCCGGCCTCTCTTGGGCCGTTGCCCGCTTTGACGAGAGCCGTATCGTTCCGCCGGAGGCCATGGAAGAGGCATTGGCATCGCTGCCGGTCGCATGTCTTCGGCTTGGCGAGGAGACTATTGCAGCCTTGCAGAAGATGGGCCTGAAGCAGGTGGGCGATCTTCTGGCCGCACCACGAGCGCCGCTTGCCCGCCGGTTCGGCGCACAGCTGCTGCTGCGGCTCGATCAGGCCGTCGGTCTGGTCGAAGAGCCGATTTCGCCGCGCCGCCCGGTCGCGCAATTGTCGGCCGAGCGACGGCTGGCCGAGCCGGTGCAGGCCGAAGAGGATATTCTTCAGCTTGCCCGCCAGCTCGCCGAAAGCCTGAAGCTGGGGCTAGAAGCCCGCGGCATCGGCGGCCGATCCTTCGAGCTCCTGCTCTTCCGTGTGGATGGTGCGGTCTTCCGCATCGCGGCCGGCGCGTCGCAGCCGCTGCGGGAGCCGAGCCGGATCGCCAGCCTGTTCGCGGAACGCTTCGGCGCCATTCATGACGATCTCGATGTCGGCTACGGTTTCGAAATTATCCGCCTCAATGTGCTTCAGCATGCGCCTTTTGATGCAATGCAAGGCGATTTTGTCGGAGAAGACCGTCAGGAAGGCTCGCTTGCCGCCTTTGTCGATCGCGTGGCCGCGCGCCTGGGGCCGGACTGTCTGCAAGGATTCGAGCTGCGGCAGAGCCATATTCCCGAACGGGCTGTGCGGCCGATACCAGCCATGGGCCTTCTCGCTTCTCGGCGGCGGACAGGTCAGGAAGATGCCGGGTCTGGCTTTTTCCGCAGCGAACGGCCGCTACGGCTGTTTCGCATGCCGGAGCTGGTCGAAACCATCGCTGCTGAAGTACCTGAAGGTCCGCCCCGGCAATTCCGCTGGCGACGGGTCATGCATCGGGTCAGCCGGGCCGAAGGGCCTGAGCGGCTTTCGGCGGAATGGTGGGTCGAGGAAAAGGAAGAGCCTGTCCGCGATTACTTCCAGATCGAAGATGAAGAAGGCCATCGTTTCTGGTTGTTCCGCAAGGGGCTCTATGGCCGAGGCGGTACGACACCAGACTGGTACATGCATGGGGTCTTCGCATGAACGCGCGCCCGAGCTTCCACGAATCCGTGCCCTTCTTCGAGATCGGGGTCAGAACGAATTTCTCCTTTCTCGAAGGCGCCTCGCATCCGGAGGAAATGGTGATGCAGGCCGCCCTCCTGAAATTGTCCGGATTTGGGATTGCCGATCGCAATTCGGTTGCCGGCGTCGTCAAGGCGCATGCGCATACCAAGCTTCTCTGGGAAAAATACAAGGAGGGCATTGAGAAGAACCTGGAGCTTCAAGCGAAGGGCAAGTCAGAAAAGCCGCTTCTGAAGCCGGTCCCTTTCCAGCCAGGAGCGCGCCTGGTGTTTTCAGACGGCATGCCTGACATTCTTGCCTATCCGGAAAACCGAAAGGGCTGGGCGCATCTCTGCCGGCTGCTGAGCGCCGGTAATCTGCGCGGCGAAAAAGGCGTATGCATTCTCAATGAAAGCGACCTCATGGAATGGGGTGACGAGATGATGCTGGCGCTTATTCCCGATGCTGAAAGCGTCGAGACGCAAGAGGGGCAGGAAAAGCTGGAGCAATGCCTGAAGCGGTTATGGATGCGCTTCGGGCGAAAGTTCCACATGGTCCTGTCGCCGGCCTATGACGGGCGGGACCGAATGGTCTTCGCCACGCTTTCCATCCTGGCGCAGCGCAATGGCGTGCGGTTGATCGCCAGCAATCAGCCGCTCTATCATGCGACCGAACGCAAGCCGCTTGCCGATATCGTCGTTTCGATCCGCGAGCATGTGCCGATCGCCGAGGCTGGCTTCAGGCTGGCGGCGAATGCCGAGCGCTACATGAAGGACGCTGCCGAGATGGCGCGCCTCTTCAGGGATTATCCGAAGGCTATCGCTAATACTCAGAGGTTTTTTAGCCGGCTTTCTTTTTCGCTGGACGAGCTGAAACATAATTATCCCGACGAAAGCGTTCCTGGAGAGACCGTTGCGGAAACACTGAAGCGACTGACGTGGGAGGGCGCCGAGTGGCGCTTTCCTGAAGGGATCCCGCCAAAGGTCTCGATGCAGATCGAGCACGAGCTCAAGCTCATCCGGGAGCGGCAATATGAGCCTTATTTCCTGACGGTGCACCGCATCATGGAGTTTGCCCGCAGTGCGAATATCCTATGCCAGGGACGCGGATCGGCAGCCAATTCGACCGTCTGTTATTGCCTCAGGATTACTGAGGTCAATCCTGAAATAACAAGCTTGCTTTTCGAGCGTTTCATCTCGACAGAACGCGAGGAGCCACCTGACATCGATGTCGATTTCGAGCATGAGAAGCGTGAAGAGGTTATCCAGTTCATCTACAGGCATTACAAAAAGGAGCATGCGGGGCTGACGGCGGCAGTCACCAGCTATCGGGCGCGCTCGGCTGGCCGCGAAGTGGCGAAAGCCTTCGGTCTGTCGGAGGATGTGCAGTCCGCTCTTGCGAGCGGCGTCTGGGGCTGGTCAACGGAGGAGCTGTCCGAGCGAGAGGCGAAGATTGCCGGCCTCGATCTCAAGAACAAGACGACACGCAACGTCCTTTCTTATGCCTCGACGCTGATGGGGTTTCCGAGGCACCTGACCCAGCATGTCGGCGGCTTCGTCATCACCCGGGATCGGCTGGATGAGGTCGTGCCGATTATGCATACGGCAATGGACGATCGCTATATGATCGAGTGGAACAAGGACGATCTCGACAACCTCAACATCTTGAAGATTGACGTGCTCGCGCTCGGCATGCTGACCTGCCTTGCCAAGGCCTTCGACCTACTGCTGCTGCATTACGATGTGAAGAAGCAGCTCTCCGACCTTGGCAGCGGTGAATACCCCGACCGGTTCCCGGTCTATGACATGATCTGCCGTGCCGATACGATCGGCGTCTTTCAGATCGAAAGCCGGGCGCAGATGAGCATGCTGCCGCGTCTTCGGCCCCGCAAATTCTATGATCTGGTCATCGAGGTAGCGATCGTCCGTCCCGGGCCCATTCAAGGAGACATGGTTCATCCTTACCTCAAGCGGCGGGATGACGATCTTCACAAGCGGCCGATCGAATATCATCGTCCGGAGTTGAAGGCTGTTCTGGAGCGAACTTTGGGGGTGCCGCTGTTTCAGGAACAGGCGATGCAGATCGCCATCACCGCAGCTGGATTTTCGCCCGCCAAGGCCGATCGGCTGCGCCGATCCATGGCGACGTTCAAGCGAACGGGGAGGGTCGATGAATTCAAGACGGATCTGGTTTCGGGCATGGTCGCGAATGGCTATCCTCAGGACTTTGCCGAACGCTGTTTCAGCCAGATCGAAGGTTTCGGCGAGTATGGTTTTCCCGAAAGCCATGCGGCCTCCTTCGCTCTGCTCGTCTACGCCTCCTCATGGCTCAAGGCCTATTATCCCGATGTCTTCTGTGCGGCGATCCTCAACGCCCAGCCGATGGGCTTCTATGCCCCGGCACAGTTGGTGCGTGACGCACGCGAGCATGGCGTCGAGGTGCGGCCGGTGGATATCAATCGTTCCGGCTGGAATTGCCTGCTGGAGAAGGCGTCTTTCGATCGGGGTGCGGTCGAGCCGCGCCACGCATCGATGCGCGGGATTATCAAGACGCAATGCGCCGTCCGTCTCGGCTTCCGGCAGGTCAAGGGTTTGTCCGAAGACGAGATGAGGCAGCTCGTCGAGCGTCGGGGCGACGGCTATCGGTCGGTGCGTGATCTCTGGCTGCGCTCCGGTCTTGCCAAGGCGCAGATCGAGCGCCTGGCGGATGCGGATGCGTTCGGCTCCATCGGCTTGAGCCGGCGGGAAGCGCTATGGGCCGTGCGGGCGCTCGATGCCAGCAGCGCTGCCGAAAAGCTTCCTC
This sequence comes from Rhizobium pantanalense, assembly GCF_030182525.1. Lineage (NCBI taxonomy): Bacteria > Pseudomonadati > Pseudomonadota > Alphaproteobacteria > Hyphomicrobiales > Rhizobiaceae > Rhizobium > Rhizobium pantanalense. Next base: position 348,056 of record NZ_JAQJCH010000004.1, on the reverse strand, counting down.
TCTTCGATCTCGGCGATTATGCGGAGCTGCAGGTCGAACCGGCGGTTGCGTTGCCGGAAATGCTGCCCGGAGAGCAGGTCATCGAGGATTACCGCTATCTGTCGCTATCCTTGAAGGCGCATCCGGTTTCCTTCCTGCGCGCCGATTTCGCCCGGCAGGGCATCGTGCAAAGCCGGGATTTGCCCGGTATCGCCAGCGGCCGCATGGTGACGATCGCCGGCTTGGTGCTGGTACGCCAGCGGCCGGGTTCGGCCAAGGGAGTGATCTTCATGACCCTGGAGGATGAAACCGGCGTCGCCAATGCGATCGTCTGGCGGAAAAAATTCGAGAAATACCGCGCCATCGTCATGGGTGCGCGGCTGGTGAAGATCCGTGGCCGGCTGCAGAGCGAGAGCGGCGTCATCCATGTGGTGGTCGATCATATCGAGGACATGACGCCGGCGCTTGGCATTCTTCAGCGCGAGGCACGGCGTTTTGGCGTCAGCGATCGAGCGGATGAGGCGCTGCGGCCGACCATGGATGTCAGACAGAAGAAGGAGAAGTCCCCTCTGTTGCCGCGTGGAACCGCTGCCGGGGCAGCGGCGGAAGGCCGCAGCAATGGTGCCGAAACGGCCAGAGTCATGCCGCGAGGTCGCAATTTCCATTGAAATTCCGGCCTCCGCATCCCCGGCGGAGGCCAATGACCTCATCGGCGGACGAGATTCGAATCGTTTCTTTCTTGACAAAGAGCGTCTTCTTTAGCAGATAACAAGACAGCGGATGTCATGTTTGACGGGCTGAGCGAAGAATGCTGGTTTGCAGTTGTAATTACATCACCGACAAAGAAATCCGGGACGTCATCAACGAACTCCTTGATCAGGACTGTTGGCAGCTCATCGTTCCCGCCAAGGTTTATCACGCGATGGAAAAGCGCGGCCGTTGCTGTGGCTGCTTCCCGAATGTCGTTGATATCATTATACAGACAACCCAAGATTATCATGCCCGTCGCCACTCGACGGAAGCGGAAATATTTGATTTCATGTCCCGCCTGAAAAAATTCCATGAAGACAACAGGAGAGCGGACATTGAAAGGCGACAAAAAAGTCATCGAGCGGCTTAACGAGGCGCTGTTCCTCGAGCTTGGCGCAGTCAACCAATATTGGGTTCACTATCGACTCCTCGAAGATTGGGGCTACACCAAGCTTGCCAAGAAGGAGCGCGCAGAATCCATCGAGGAAATGCAGCACGCCGATCGCCTCGTCGCCCGCATCATCTTTCTCGAAGGTCATCCCAACCTGCAGACGCTGGCGCCGCTGCGCATTGGTCAGAATGTCAAGGAAGTGCTGGAAGCCGATCTCGCCGGCGAATACGATGCCCGCACCGCCTACAAGAAATCCCGCGATATCTGTCACGATGCCGGCGATTATGTTTCCATGAAGCTGTTCGAAGAGCTCTTGGCGGACGAGGAAGGCCATATCGACTTCCTCGAAACCCAGCTCGAACTGCTCGGAAAAATCGGTGAAGCCAAATACGGCCAGCTCAACGCCGACTCTGCCGATTCCGCTGAATAATCGATACCAGAGCGGTTCAGCTTTTCACGGAAACTCTGAACCGCTCTATCTTTTTGTTTTCCGGCAATTCCGGACGGAAAACCGCTACGCAATTTTCCTGGAATTGCTCTAGAAAACCGGCCGCTTTGCGGCCGGTTCTTTCGTTCAGTCTTCGGCCTTCAGGCCGGCCAGATGGCTGAACTCCGAAACCACCTGCTCGTAGACCGATCGCTTGAATGCAACGATCAGGCCGGGAAGCTCGGCCATTGGCTTCCACTCCCAAGCATTGAATTCCGGTTCATGGCCGCCCGGCGGAGGATTGATGGCAATCTCGCTCTCGTCGCCCTCGAAGCGGAAGGCGAACCAGCGCTGCGTCTGGCCGCGGTATTTTCCCCTGAGGCCGATGCCGATCAGCTGTGGCGGCAGGTCGTAATTGATCCAATCCTTCGCTTCCGCGAGCAAGGTCACGGTTTTCATGCCCGTTTCCTCATAAAGCTCGCGATAGGCGGCCTTCAGCGGATCTTCGCCCTCATCTATGCCGCCCTGCGGCATCTGCCAAAGCTGGGGCGAGCCATCATACTCGGAATTGCCGTCCGGAATGCGGCGGCCGGCCCAAACCAGGCCGTCCCGGTTCAGGATCATAATGCCGACACAAGGGCGGTAGGGCAGGTCTTCGGCTCTTACGGGCGCGTGGGGCGTGCTCATTTCTCTCTCCAGGGGTCAGCCCGGGCAGCCGGGCCAGAGGTCAGGGATGTTTCGGGTCGTCGGCAAGCGCCGAGACGGCGACGATTTCAATGCCGCGCATGGCGGCCTCCTCGCTCCATTTGCTGATGGCATCGACACTCTCGTCGAACGCCGAGGCCACGCCGATCGCGGAGCCATTGCGGCGGGCAATGCGCTCGAGTTCGTCGAGTTTCCTGAGGATCGCGTCCTGCTGCAGTTCTCCGTCGAGCTGGATATCGGCGAAAGCATGCGGCACTTCCAGTGTCTTGGTGAGCATTCCGGATTTGGATTGCGCCGAAGAGCCATCATCCAGGAATAGCAGGCCGCGCTTTCCAATATCGCGCAGCACCGGTTCCATGGCACCGGGATTGGCGAGGAAGCGGCCGCCGAGATAGTTCATGACACCGGTATAATTGGTGATCTTGCCCATCGCCTTGTGCAGGTTATCGATGTTCTTTGCAGCCGAAAGCGAGGTTAGCAGCGTATCCGGGCCGGGATTGTTGCTGGGATAGTCGAAGGGTTCGAACGGTACCTGGATGAGGATCTCATGGCCGCCGCGCCGCGCCTCCTGCATCCAGCGCTGCAGGCTGTTGCCGCTGACGGCAAAAGCAAGGGTGATTTCTTCCGGCAGCTTCTCGATGGCGCGCTGGGTACCGGTCTGGCTCAATCCAAGGCCGCTGACGACGATAGCGATGCGGGTACCGCGCGCGCCGGACCAGGGCCGCGCATATTGATCCATCGGTCGCAGGCCGCTCGGCGAGGTGATCGGCAGCTTGCCGAAAGGAGAGTCCTCCAGCAGGCTGTCATTCGGCGTTGCCGCCATGCGCGGGTCTTGGCCCACCTGATTGGCGTTGATCAGGACCGGGCCGCTGCCATCACGGTTGTTCGGGCTGAACATGGTGACGACCGAACCGTCGCCGGTAACGATGCGTGTGGTATTGGCGCCGGATTGCGGATCGACCTGGGTTAGCCCGGTCTGTCCGGTTTGCCCAACCGCAGCCGCCTTAGTCTCGGCTGGAGGAGCCGGATCTTCCTTCTTTGCCGTCTCGACCGGCTGGGTCTTTTGTAGGTGATCGCGCAAAAGCGCCGAATAGAGAGAAAAGCCGGCGATCGCGATCAGGCAGAAGCCGCCGAGAATGCGTCCAAAAGGTATGGAGCGCCGCTGGCGGCCGGGGCGGCGGTTCTGTCCCAACGGTGCATGCAAATCCGTTCCCAAGTTCCAATCCACCCCAAGCGGAAAACTTTATCGGCCTCGAGCATATCGCTCACGGCGAAGCGGAAAAATGCCCACGGCACTCAAAGCGCTAAAACATGAACAAAATTGTTTCTGAGAGACGCCGGATTCATACGGAATTGAGGCCGGCGGAGACGACCGGAACGATACACTTTGTCCCGCTCCCTCATCATGAAAGCGCCGGGTCTGTTTCCAGCCCGGCGCCAATCCTTACTTGGAGGAAACCGCCTTTTCGGGGTTCGGCGGGAAGGCCGGATCGGTCTTCGCGCCACGCAGCAGGTCGAGCGCGTAGTTGAGCTGGATATCGTCCTTCGGATCCGGCGGCACGTAGGCCGAAGAGCCGGAGCCCTTGTCGGTCTCGCTCTGGCCCTTGATGTGGCCCGGCAGGCTGGATTCGCCTTCCGTCGTCAGCTTGCCCTTCAAATCGTCGGGCAGCGGCTGGTCGACCTTGACATCGGGCGTGATGCCCGTGCCCTGGATCGAACGGCCCGACGGCGTGTAATAGAGCGCCGTCGTCAGACGTAGGGCGCCATTGCCATCACCGAGCGGAATGATCGTCTGGACGGAGCCCTTGCCGAAGGACTGGGTGCCGAGCACCGTGGCGCGACGCAGATCCTGCAGGGCACCGGCGACGATTTCCGAAGCCGAGGCCGAGCCGCCATTGATGAGCACGATGATCGGCTTGCCGTCGGTCAGATCGCCTGGGGTGGCGTTGAAGCGGCGGGTCTCGTCCGGATTGCGGCCTCGGGTCGAAACGATCTCGCCGCGCTCCAGCACGTCGTCGGCAACGTTGATTGCCTGGTCGAGCAGGCCGCCCGGGTTGAGGCGCAGGTCGAGGACGTAGCCCTTCAGCTTGTCGGCCGGGATATCCTTCTTGATCTTAGCGATCGCGGCTTCGAGATCTGGCGTGGTCTTTTCTGTGAAGGAGATGATGCGGATATAGCCGACATCGCCACCTTCCTCGCGCGACTTGACGGCGGCAACGGCGATGACATCACGGATGACCGTAAGCTCGATCGGCTTGTCGACGCCCTTGCGTATCAAGGTGAGCTTGATTGGTGTCTTGACCGGGCCGCGCATCTTTTCGACGGCGTCTTCCAGCTTCAGCCCGCGGACCGACTGGCCGTCGATGGCGGTGATATAGTCGCCGGCAAGGACACCGGCCTTGGCAGCCGGCGTATCGTCGATCGGGGTAATGACCTTGACGAGATCGTTGTCCATCGTCACTTCGATGCCGAGACCGCCGAACTCACCCTTGGTCTGGGTGCGCATGTCTTCCGCATCCTTGGCGTTCATGTAGCTCGAATGCGGGTCCAGCGACGATAACATGCCGTTGATGGCGGCTTCGACGAGCTTGTCTTCCTGGGGAGGGGTCACATACTGCGCGCGGACGCGCTCAAAGACATCGCCGAAAATCGACAACTCCTTATAGGTGGAAGTGCCAGCGGCTTCCGCCGGCGCTACCGCCGAGTAGATAACGCCCATCGCGGTCGCACCCATCAATGCGCCGACGAGAACAAGAGAAGCCCTACGTATCATTGCGTGCCTTTCCAGTGTCTTTGGAGGTCCACCAGGGCCGAGAATCGACTGGTTTTCCATCTTTTCGGAATTCAATGTAAAGCGTTGGCCGATCCGTTTCCAGCGCCAATGCGGTCGCGCTCGCGACTCTTTTCTGGCCCATCGTGGCAAGCGGTTCGCCAGCGAAGACGAATCTGCCAGGGCGCGTCTTGATCGCGTCCATGCCCGACAGCACCATGTGATAGCCGTCGCCCGTATCCAGGATGATCATCTGTCCGTAGCTGCGAAACGCGCCGGCGTAGACGACCGTGCCGTCGGCGGGAGCCGTGACCAGTGCTTCCGGGCCGGTCGCGACGGTCAGTCCCATCGCGGTGTGGCCGGTGCCATCGTCGTCGCCGAACTGGCGGAGAATATCGCCCGCCACGGGCAGCTCCAACTTTTTCTTCAGGTCTGAAAATGGATATGCGGGCGTAATGCGGTTTTTATCGGGCACGCCGTTCTCGGCAAGGGCTTTCGCCTGCTCGCGCTGCTGTTCGGTCATCTGCGCGCGGCGCGCTTCTTCCGCGCGGGCAGCAGCGGCAGCGTCCCGCACTGAGCCGATCTGACTTTCCAGCGAGGCGACGAGCCCTTCCAGGCTGGTTGCCTGACCGGCCAGCTCCTCCGCGCGCTTGCGCTCCGCCTCAAGCTGAGTGGCGTTTTCCTTGCTGTGCTTGTCATTTTCCGCAATCAGCAGATCCATGCGCCGCTCCTCCTCCAGACTGTTGGTCATGGTGGTGGTGAAGCTCGCCTTTTCGGCGGCGGTATCGGCTTGCAACTTGCTGAGATCGGTCAGATCGGCGATGAGCTTGTCCGTCTCCTTGCGCATTCCGGGCACGACGGCGCCAAGAAGAATGGCGCTGCGCACCGAGGCGAGCGCATCGTCCGGCGTGACCAGCAAAGCGGGTGGCGGATTGCGTCCCATGCGCTCCAGGGCGCCGAGAACCTCGGCTAGCAGCGCGCGGCGTTGGTGCAGCGAGGCACGGATCTTGTCTTGCCTGACGGCTAGGTTCGTCAGCGTCTTCTCGCTTTGCTGGATCTTGCGGTCCAAATCCTTGCGGCGGGCGGCACTGTCGATCAGCGCCTGGCGTAGGCTTTCGGTGCTCTTGTCGAGAGAGGCGATGCTGTCTTCCAGTTCCTTCGTCTTGCCGGACGAAAGGCTGATCGTCTTTGAAAGCGCATCGAGCTGCGCGCGGGTCTCATCGCGCTTGCGCGCAAGGTCTGCCGCCGGGTCAGGGGTTTCCTGTCCAGGTGCCGATGCCGTCGCGGAAGGGCGATCGTCAGGCGCTTGCGGCGCGATGGCATCCGCTTCCTGCGCGACGGCGACGTCCTCCCGAGAGAAAGGGCCTGCCATATAGGCGCCCACGCCGAGCATTGCCGCCAAAGCTGGCAGCACGATACGCGAGAGCATGGGCGGGGCTTTTCTCATCCAGTCGGTTCAGCCTGGTCCCTTCGGATCGCGCGAAAATAAGCTGATTTGCCGCAATCATCCAGGAAGCATCGTCATTTTCAGGGCGGGAATCAAAACACGCCTGTGTGAGCGTTTCGTTAACGCAAAAACGGGGAAAGCCAAACTGTTTTCAAAACGGATGGAGCAATCACACCCGGTGGTAGGGGTGTCCGGAGAGGATGGTCACGGCGCGGTAGAGCTGTTCGGCAATCAGGATGCGCACGAGCTGGTGCGGCCAGGTCAGCTTTCCCAGGCAAATGGTCATGTCGGCCTTGTCGTAGAGGGCGGGGTCGAGGCCATCGGCGCCGCCGATGGCAATCGTCAGGTCGCGCTTGCCCTGATCGCGGTATGTTCCGAGCATGGCGGCGAAGGCTTCACTGTCGAGCGCCTTGCCGCGTTCATCGAGAAGAATGAGGACACCGCCTTCAGGATGCGCCTTTTGCAAGAGGCCCGCTTCTTCACGCTTGCGGGTCTCGCTGTTGGAAGCGCGGCTTTCGGCAACCTCGGTCATGCGCGCCATTTCCAGGCCGATGGCCGGGCCGGCCTTGGCGAAACGGTCAAGATAGCGAGCCGCAAGATCCTTTTCCGGGCCGGCTTTCAGCCGTCCCACCGCAAAAAGACCTATCCGCATCCCCGCTCCCACGCATATCCGCCCTCATGGCGGCACAAAACGAAACTCTTGCCGGGAGTTCATCTCCGGCGATGTAAACCTGCACACGGGGGCCGGGAAGGCGCCCTTGGATCCTTGCGCATTCCGGGCGGAAAACCGCTGCGCAGTTTTCCTGGAAATGCGGTCGCTCCGCTAGTGCAGCGTGCCTTCGTCGAGATCGGGTGCTGCCCACATCTTTTCGATGTTGTAGAACTCGCGGATCTCAGGTCTGAAGACGTGAACGATGATGTCGCCGGTGTCGATCAACACCCAGTCGCCGCCATCGAGACCCTCGACGCGGGCATTGCCGAAGCCCTCGTCCTTGAGATCGGTCATGAGATGGTCGGCAATCGCCAGGACATGGCGGTTCGATCGGCCGGAGACGACGACCATGTAGTCTCCAAGCGCAGACTTGCCAGCAATGTCGATGGTGACGATATTTTCGGCCTTGGAATCCTCGAGGCTTGCGAGGACGGCTTGCAGGGCGCGGGCAGCGGCATCGGCGCCACGTTCCGAGCTCTTCGGGATAACGACAGGCGTTCTTCCCTTGGCGTGTACTGTTGTCAGTGCTCTTCCTTCCTTGAGTAACAGAACATGCACGTGAGTGATCTGAGTCGATCACGTTATAAAGATAGGCATCAAAGCATTAAGGTTTCAAGACGCAGGCGGCCATCTTGAGGCGTTGAAGACAAGGATTTGTGTCCGAATAGGGCGCTTTCGCACCAGATATGGGCGAATATTCGTGCCGAAGACAAAAATCAGCCTTCCTGGCGCACTCCATCGACAAGAATAAGGTTGCGGCTGAGCGCCTGATCGCGGACCTCGAGGGCATGCGCATATTCCGGCGAGCGATACCAAGCTCTTGCTCGTTCCAAATCCGGAAACTCGACGATCACGATCGCACGCGGCGACCAGTCGCCTTCCAGCTTTTCGATCGGGCCGCCGCGGACGAGATAATGCCCTCCATAGTGGGCGATCGAGGCGGCTGCGCGGGTCCGGTAGGTCTGGAAGGCCTCGGCATCGCTCACCGTGACATCGGAGATGATATAAGCCGGCATTGTTTTTCCCATCCGTGCGGCGACAAAGAACTCGCGCCACTCCTGTTTGGAAGGGCGCCATTGTATTGGAAATCAGATAGGCGGTTACCGTCCCCCGTCCATTCTCCCGGCATGTACAGGCGCGCGAAAGCCGCCTATAAACCATTGAGACCAGACCGTTACAGGTGCCATGACCGACGCTCCGCAGCCATCGTTGAAGCCCATTCTCCGTATCAGCTTTTCCGGGCAGGATCGGCTTGGGCGCGGCAAGATGGAGCTTCTCGAGCATATTCAGGAGACCGGCTCGATCTCGGCCGCCGGCCGTGCCATGGATATGTCCTATCGCCGCGCCTGGCTGCTCATCAGCGAACTCAATCACATGTTCCGCGAGCCTGTCGTCGAATCGCAGCGCGGCGGCCAGAAGGGCGGCGGCGCCGCCCTGACGCCATTCGGCGAGGAGTTGCTGCGGCGGTTCCGCGGCATGGAAACGACGCTGCGCGCGGCAATAGCCGATGACCTGAACTGGCTCGAAGCCAATCGCAGCTCGGCGAATGCTTCCGTGAAAAAATCCTGACTAATGTTCGAGCGCCACGGTCTTGATGACCGCATGGACCGGCAGGCCAATCCGTAATCCCAGCCGGTCGACTGAGAATTGGGTGATGCGGGCAGTGACGATGTCGCCGCCGCAATCGACCCTGACTTCAGCCGTCCCGTCGGCGGCCGTGCCAATTCCCTGCACTTCGCCGTCGAGGATATTGAGGGCGCTAAGACCCTCGGGCCGCGTCGTTGCCAGTATGACGTCACGGGCGGGAATATGGACACGAACGGTCTTGCCGACCGTCGCCGTCTGACCCGGTACAAAGAGTTTTGCCGTCTTCAGAGCAATGACTGTCAGATGATGGCGATCGTCCATCGATTCCACTCGGCCTTCCAGCAATACGCCGGCTTCGCGGCGGTCGGCCGCCAGCGGGCCGGACAACTGGCTGAAGATGTCGACGGCGGCCCCGATCGTCTCGATCTTGCCATCACGCATGACGATGACGCGGTTGGCGAGCCGCGCCACTTCGGCAATCGAGTGGCTGACATAGATGATCGGAATTTTCGTCTCGTCGCGCAGCCGTTCGAGATAGGGCAGGATTTCCGCCTTGCGGGCCTCGTCGAGCGCGGCAAGCGGCTCGTCCATCAATAGGAGCTGCGGCGAAGAGAGCAGGGCGCGGCCGATCGCGACCCGCTGCTTCTCGCCGCCGGAAAGTTTTGCCGGCCGGCGATCGAGCAGGCCGCCGATGCCGAGAAGATCAATGACGCTGTCGAAGTTTTCGCTACGTTCGTATCCGGGTGCGAACCAGCGGCCATAATTGAGGTTCTGCCGCACAGATAGATGCGGAAACAGGCGCGCCTCCTGAAAGACATAGCCGAAGCGGCGGCGGTGACGCGGCACGAAGATCTGCCTGTCGGTGTCGGCAAGCACGGTATCATCGAGGCTGACGCGGCCGTGATCGGGCCGGGTCAAGCCGGCAATGATGCGGACGATCGACGTCTTGCCGGAGCCGGAGGGGCCGAAAAGGGCTGTCACGCCGCCATCGGACGTGAATGTGGCTTGCAGCGAAAAGGCGCCGAGGCGGTGGCGAATATCAACCGAGAGCGTCATTCGCAATCCACCCTCCGTCCGGCGAGATAGGCAAGGAATTCTGAAGCGAGCAGCGCCGCCATGGAAATGACGATGGCGACGATGGTGAGCCGCATGGCGCCGGCATCGCCGCCTGGAACCTGGGTGAAGGTATAGATGGCAGACGATAGCGTCTGGGTCTCGCCGGGAATGTTGGAGACGAAGGTGATGGTGGCGCCGAATTCACCCATGGCCTTGGCGAAGGAGAGGATCATGCCGGCAATGATGCCGGGGAGGATCAGCGGCAGGGTCACGGTCACAAAGGTCCAGACGGGACTGGCGCCCAACGTTCCGGCGGCTTCCTCCAACTTGCGATCGACGGCCTCGATCGACAGGCGGATGCTTCTGACCATCAGCGGGAAGCCCATGACGCCGCATGCAAGTGCGGCGCCCGTCCAGCGGAAGGAGAAGACGAGGCCGAGATATTGCTCCAACAGAGCACCGATCGGTCCTTTACGGCCAAAGAGGATAAGGAGGATGAAGCCGGTGACGACGGGTGGGAGGATCAGCGGCAGATGGATGAGACCGTTGAGGATCGATTTGCCCCAGAAGCGGCCGCGCGCCAGTAGATACGCGGCGCCGATGCCGAAGGGCAGGCTGACCAGCATGGCGACGATGGAAACGCGCAGGCTCAGCTCGATGGCCGTCCATTCGTCGCTGCTCAGACCCAACGCTTCCAAATACCCGCCCCTTAAAACATCTCAGGCTCGCCACGCGTCAGCGAGCCTGAGGCCTGAACTTTTCATACCTGACTTGCGGTGATGACACTCACTGCTTCAGGATGGTGAAGCCCTCATGCTCGAAGAAGGAAGCAGCTTTAGCCGATTTCAGAAAGTCGAAATAGGCTTGTACGTCCGGGTTCTTGCTGCTGCTGGTGATGGCGATCGGGTAGACGATCGGCGGATGGCTATCTGCCGGGAAGGCGCCGACGACGGCAACGCCCGGATCGGCTGCGACGTCGGTCTGATAAACGATGCCATATGGCGCTTCGCCGCGCGAAACGAGCGCGAGGGCGGCACGCACGCTTTCAGCGCCGGCGACCTTCTTTTCGACGGAAGCCCAGATGCCGAGCTTTTCCAGTGCCGCCTTGCCATATTTGCCTGCCGGTACTGATTCCGGCTGACCGATCGCCAGGCGGCCGTCGCCGAGCAGGTTAGCCAGATCGAAGCCCTGCTTGATCTCGACCGGCTTCGCCTTGTCCTTGGCGGCGACGAGAACGAGCTTGTTACCCAGCAGGTTGATGCGGCTGTCGTCCTTGATCAGCTTCTTGCCGGCGACATAATCCATCCAGTTGGTGTCGGCGGAGATGAAAACATCGGCCGGCGCGCCGTTTTCAAGCTGTTTTGCAAGCGGACCGCTCGCAGCATAGGAGACGGTAACCTCCTTGCCGGTTTCCTTGGTGAAGGCGGCGTCGGCATTGTCGAGCGCGTTCTTCATGCTGGCGGCGGCAAAGACGACGATCTTGTCGGCGGCGAAGGCCGGTGCCGGAATGAGCGAAAGGCCGAGCCATGCGGCTGATACTGCGGCGGTTGCAAGCTTGATCCATTGGCGTCGGCTGATTGTCATCCTAATTCTCCAAAGATGTCGACATATTTGGACAGATATAACGACATGTGAGGCTTGGCTAGGGATGTATTTGTAAAAATACATCGCGATATAACCGCGTAAGCCTACGAATTCTATGGATTTTCCGTAGCGCAGCGCATATGAGCGGTTTTGGGCATTACAAAAATGCATGACTGAATTTGCTCAGTGAATTGGCGAACGCTCACGAAGCAAGACGTAACGTTACGAAACGTGGGATCTCGCGCCATTCTTTCGCCGAATTAAGTCTCACACTTAAAATCAAGCTGCGGGAAATCTCCAAAAGAAGCGTTTTTTGGGCAGAAAATTTTAGCAGCCATGCCGTATATGCATTGCTGCATTGCGCAATCACCCATTTATCAATCGGTAGAATCTGGTAAAACATAATCATCGAGACGGCGATCTCCTCCTCCCAATGCCGTCCGATATGGATCAGCAACTCTCCTCCTCCCAGTTGCTGATCAGGTTCAAAAGCCCGACGCACCTCCTCCCGCGTCGGGCTTTTTATTTTTCAGGCTTCCCAAAAAATTGGCGGAATTATTGAGCGGCGCGCAAGGCGGTCGAGCTCAGTGCCGAACGCGGTCCATGGATAAAGGTCCAAGCCGGCGCACGCTTCTTCCAGAGTACGCGTGCGTCATCTTCATCCACGCGCGCGTAGTGGAAGGTCTTGGCCATCTTGGCCGAGAGATAGGAGAGCGTCGATCCCGGCCGGTCGATGACAGCGATCGGAAAGGTTTGCGCGATTTCCTGCCATTTCTGCCAGCGATGGAACGTGTTCAGGCTGTCGGCGCCCATGATCCAGATGAAGTGGACATGACGGTTGCGCGCCTTCACATGCGCCAGCGTATTGGCCGTGTAGCTCATGCCCAGCGTCTGCTCGAAAGCTGTCACCTTGATGCGCGGATTGTGGAGGATCTGCTCGCTGAGCGCAATGCGTTCGGCAAGCGGCGCCAGATGATTGCGGCTCTTCAGCGGGTTGCCCGGCGTTACCATCCACCAGAGCTGATCGAGGCCAAGCCGGCGGATGGCGATTTCGGCAACCAGTGCATGCCCTTCATGCGGCGGATTGAAGGACCCGCCGAAAAGACCGACCACCATGCCGCGCTCGGCATGGGGCATGCGCAGATAGCGTTGATCGATCTCTTCTGTCAGCACGTCAGGGCCGTATCTGTCCGGTGCCGCGAACGCGATATTTGAAGGAAGTGAGCTGTTCTACGCCGACAGGCCCGCGCGCATGCATCTTGCCGGTGGCGATGCCGATTTCCGCGCCCATGCCGAATTCGCCGCCATCGGCAAATTGCGTCGAGGCATTGTGCAGCAGGATCGCCGAGTCGATCTCGGTGAAGAAGCGCTCGACAACGTCAGGATCTTCGGCAATCACGGCTTCGGTATGGTTCGACGAATATTTGCCGATATGGGCAATGGCACCGGAAATGCCGTCGACCAGCGCGACCGAGATGATCGCGGCCAGATATTCGGTCGTCCAATCCTCTTCCGTGGCCGCCTTGAGGCCGGGAACGAGCTGCAGGACATCGGCGGAGCCACGGATTTCGCAGCCTGCCGCGGCAAGGCCGTCAAGCAGCGGCCTCAGATGGGTGGAAGCGACCTTCTTGTCGACCAGCAGTGTTTCAGCGGCACCGCAAATGCCGGTGCGGCGCATCTTGGCGTTGACGACGATGGATTTCGCCATGTCGAGATCAGCCGAGGCATCGATATAGATGTGGCAGAGGCCTTCAAGATGGGCAAAGACCGGCACGCGCGCCTCGGTCTGCACGCGTCCGACGAGGCTCTTGCCGCCGCGCGGCACGATGACGTCAATATTACCTTCGAGGCCGCGCAGCATGGCGCCGACGGCAGCGCGATCGCTGACGGGCACAAGCTGGATGGCATGTTCCGGCAAGCCTGCTGCCTTCAATCCTTCGACCAGGCACTCATGGATTGCCTGCGAGGAGCGGCGCGAGTCGCTGCCGCAACGCAGGATCACGGCGTTGCCTGCCTTCAGGCACAGTGCGCCGGCGTCGGCCGTCACGTTCGGGCGGCTTTCGAAGATAACGCCGATGACGCCAAGCGGCGTGCGGACGCGTTCGATCTTCAGGCCGTTCGGACGATCCCAGGCGGCGATGACTTCGCCGACGGGATCGGCGAGGGCAGCAATGGCGCGGATGCCGTCTGCCATCTCGGCGATGCGCTTGTCGTTCAGCGTCAGGCGGTCGACGAAGGAGGCGAGCATGTCGGTACCCTCGACGTCTTTCAGGTCTTTCGCGTTTTCAGCGAGGATATGATCCTTACGAGCCAGAATGGCATCCGCCATGGCATTCAGTGCCTTGTTCTTGCTCTCCGTCGACGCGAAAGCCAACGGTCGCGACGCAGCCCGGGCCTTGCGGCCGATATCGTTCATCAGCGCGTCGATGTCGGGGCTTTGTGCGACAGTATCAAGCATGAGCTTCATCCTTCTTCGATTTCTCGGCCTTCGTCTTGACGGATGCCGTCATGACGAGGTCGTCGCGATGCACCATGGCGGCGCGGCCGGCATAGCCGAGGATCGCCTCGATCTCAGCCGATTTGCGGCCGGTAATCTGGCGGGCCTCTTCGGCATCATAGCCGACAAGGCCGCGGGCGATTTCGCGGCCGGAGGGGCCGATGACGGCGACGGTGTCACCGCGGCCGAAATGACCAACGACCTTACGGACACCGGCAGGCAGCAGGCTCTTGCCGGCGCCAAGCGCGGTCACTGCGCCATCGTCGACATGCAATTCGCCGACAGGCTGCAGCTGCCCGGCAATCCAGGTCTTGCGGGCGGTGACGGGCGTGCCAGACGGCGCGAACCAGGAGGAGCGGGCACCGCTTTCGATCGATTTCAGCGGCCTTTCGGTCTTGCCGGATGCGATAATCATGGCGCAGCCGGCGCCGGTTGCGATCTTGCCGGCATCGATCTTCGTGCGCATGCCGCCGCGCGACAGTTCTGAGGCGGCGCCGCCGGCCATGGCTTCGATCTCGGGCGTGATCTCGGCGATGGTATCGAGGAATTTGGCTTGCGGATCGAGATGCGGAGGGGCGGTATAGAGGCCGTCGATGTCGGACAGCAGTACCAGCAGATCGGCGCCGGTCATGGTGGCGACGCGGGCGGCGAGGCGATCATTGTCGCCGTAGCGGATTTCGCTGGTCGCGACCGTATCATTCTCGTTGATGATCGGCACGGCGCCGATCTTCAGGAGTTGGTTGATGGTCGCGCGCGCATTGAGATAGCGCCGGCGCTCTTCCGTGTCGCCAAGCGTCAGTAGGATCTGGCCGGCGACGATATCGTCATGCGACAGGCTTTCCGACCAGGCGCGGGCGAGCGAAATCTGGCCGACGGCCGCTGCCGCTTGGCTTTCCTCCAGCTTCAGTGCGCCCGAGGGCAGGTCGAGCACGGAGCGGCCGAGCGCGATCGCGCCCGAGGAAACCACCAGCACATCGATGCCCTTGGCCTTCAGGGCGGCGATATCCGCGCACATGCCGTCGAGCCAGGATTTCTTCAAGCCCGTCTTGCGATCGACGAGAAGGGCGGAGCCGATCTTGATGACGATGCGGCGGTAGCGATCGAGCGGCTTGCGAGCAGTCATCCCTGATGATCCCCGTCGTCACCACGGCGTTCGTAGTCGTCTTCGCCCGCATCGTCGGAAAGCTGCATGTCTCGGTGCCGCAGCTTCGGCGTTTTCGCGGGCTTATCCGCTTCGCCGGCATTGGCTTCGACGATCACGTCGCGTAGCGCGCGCAGCACTTCCGTCATACCGCGGCCGGTGGCGGCCGAAATCTGGAAGGGCGTCTTGCCGCAGGCCCGCGCCAGCTCGCGCGTCTTCTTCTTCAGCGTTTCCTCATCCAGCACGTCGATCTGCGAGAGGGCGACGATCTCCGGCTTGTCAGTGATGTCGTTGCCATAGGCTTCGAGCTCGTGCTTCACGGTCTTGTAGGCTTTACCGACCTTTTCTTCCTGGGCGGAGACCAGATGCAGCAGTACGCGGGTGCGCTCGACATGGCCAAGGAAGCGGTCGCCGATGCCCACACCTTCGTGGGCGCCTTCGATCAGACCGGGAATATCGGCCAGAATGAATTCCTGACCGTCGATGGTGGCGACGCCGAGATTAGGATGCAGCGTCGTGAAGGGATAGTTGGCGATTTTCGGCCGGGCGCGGCTGACCGCGGCAAGAAAGGTCGATTTTCCAGCATTCGGCAGGCCAACGAGGCCGGCATCGGCGATCAGCTTCAACCGTAGCCAGATGGTCTTTTCTTCGCCTGGGAGGCCCGGATTGGCCCAGTCCGGCGCCTGATTGACCGAGGATTTGAAATAGGCATTGCCGAAGCCGCCATTACCGCCGGCGGCCAGCCGGAAGCGCTGGCCTTCTTCGGTCAAATCGCAGATTAGCGTTTCCTGGTCTTCTTCGAAGATCTGCGTTCCCACGGGCACTTTCAGCGTCACGTCGTCGCCCTTGGCGCCGGCGCGGTTCTTGCCCATGCCATGCATGCCGACCTTCGCCTTGAAGTGCTGCTGGTAACGGAAATCGATCAACGTATTCAGGCCGTTGACGGCCTCGACCCATACGTCTCCGCCACGGCCGCCATCGCCACCATCCGGACCGCCGAACTCGATGAACTTCTCGCGGCGGAAGGAGACGCTGCCCGCGCCGCCATCGCCTGAGCGAATATAGACTTTTGCTTCATCGAGAAATTTCATCTTCCGTCCGTCACCCGGTGTCGGCGCATATCCCCTCGGATCGAATGGGATTCACAAAAGCCTATGCGCTCTTTTCAATGTCTGCCGCTCCTTCTGCATCTAAAAGAAACATCGAGCGGCCGTTTACCCGTCATGTCGCCTTCGATATAGGCGCTTCGGGCTGAGGTCAAAGAATATCGTGCGGTTCCAGTACCATAAAGGGCAGAACTGTGCGATTGGCATGATGGTCATCGCCGGGCGGGCCAGCGATGACCGTTTTCAGGGCCTCAGGCCGCCCGCGACAGCCGCAGCGCGCCCGGCTTCAGCACGGTTTCGATATGCGCAACCATGGTGTTGCGGGCAAAGCTGTAGATCTCCGAGCAGCCGGTGATCTCGAAGCCGAGCTTCTGCTGCAGCTTCAGCGACGCCGGATTGTCGGCGAAGACGCCGGAATAAACGGCGACTTCGGGCATGCGGCGGGCAAAACGTTCGAGCGCAGCCTTGACCGCTTCGGTCATGATGCCTTGCCGCCAGTAGAAGCGGTTCAGCCAATAACCGAGGTGCCAGCGGCCGTGGCGAAGCTCGATGCCGACGCAGCCGATATGGGCATCATCCCGCTCGGTGATGGCGAGCTCCCAATCGACACCGAGGCCGGAGGTGTGCTCGACCAGCCAGTCGAGCGCATCCTGCCGGTCATAGGGCGCGGGAACGCGGGCCAGCATGCGGGTGACGGCGAAATCCGAAAGCGATTCCGCAATCATATCGGCGTCGCTGAGCCGGTGCGGGCGCAGCGTCAGTCGGCCGGTCTGGATGACCGGCGTTGGCCCAGGCGTCAAAATCCGGGCATCGCGGCGGGTGAGGGCGAGAGCGTTCATCTCATGCCTCCCCAGCTGCGCAGCGAGATCCAGGTCTTGCGATCGAGCCTGTACCATTCGACCGGAACGGTGCTGCCGAGCGCCAGCGACGCGGCAAGGCCGGATCCCTGGAACTGGAAGCCGCACTTCTGCACGACCCGCCGCGATGCGACGTTCGTCACCCGGCAGCGGGCATCGATCTGCGCGACATTCTCACGCGTGCGGAAGACCATGTCGATGAGGGCATGGGCCGCTTCCGTGGTATAGCCCTGGTTCCAGTAGGGTTCGCCCAGCCAGTAGCCGATCTCGACCGTGTTCGGATCACCCGTGGGCTCTACCCCGCAGCAACCGAGAAAGGCGCCGTTGTCGGCTTTGGTAATGGCATAGACGCACTTGCCAATCTCGCCAAGCTTCGTGCGTCGCACGAAATCGGCGGCATCGGCGGTCGTATACGGGTGCGGCATACGCGATACCATTGTGGCGACATTGGCGTTGTTGGCGAGATGGGCAAGGGCGTCGATGTCTTCTTCGTGGGGCGCGCGCAGAACGAGCCTTTCCGACAGTAAGACAGGGCAATCGGTCCTTAACCTATCCGGCCTCAGCCGTTCTTCGGGAGACCTTGATTGGTCTTCCCTTAACAATTCGCCTTGCATGGTTCAGTCCTCCTTGGTTGAGGGTAAAGAAAAAGGGGAGATGGCGCCCCATCTCCCCTGTTTTCTTGACTGAACCTTGTAGCGTCAGCCGGGTCGATGAGACGCCGGCTGTTTTAGAGCGCTACCGGCTTATTCCGCTGCTTCCGCTTTCGGCATTACAGACACGTACACGCGGCCATTGGCCTTCGTACGGTAGTTCACGTTGCCCGCCGTAAGCGCAAAAATCGTGTGATCCTTGCCGAGGCCAACGTTGGAACCCGGATGCCACTGCGTGCCGCGCTGACGCACGATAATGTTGCCTGCGATGACGGCTTCGCCGCCGAACTTCTTCACGCCAAGGCGCTTGGATTCGGAATCGCGACCGTTGCGCGAGGAACCGCCAGCTTTTTTGTGTGCCATTGGAGTTCTCCTTTAAACCTTGATCCCGTTACTTACTTGGCAGCCACGATGTCCGTGATGCGGACAACCGTGTGATGCTGGCGATGGCCGCGCGAACGCTTCGAGTTCTGACGACGGCGCTTCTTGAAGGCGATAACCTTCTTGCCGCGGTTGTGCTCGACCACTTCGGCCTTGACGGAAGCGCCCTTGACGAAGGGAGCACCAATCGCAGCGTCGGCGCCTTCGCCGATAACGAGGACTTCGGTGAATTCTACGGTGTCGCCGGCGGTGACTTCGAGCTTCTCGATGGTCAGCACGTCGTTGGCTGCCACACGGTACTGCTTACCGCCGGTCTTGATGACTGCGAACATTTTTTATCCTTTCATGTTCGTTCCGGCTCTCTCGTCTCGGGGACGAGCGGCCGTCTTTTTATCAGTCGAAACTTAGCAGGGATTCCAAAGGCTTGAGCCTTCAAAAAGTTCTGCCGGTGAAACCCTGCTCGAAGCAGGGCGGGCAAGGCACGGACTTATCCACACCTATTGCGTCGCACGGGATATATAAGCGTCTCTGATCTGTCAAGGCAAAAGGATGAAAAGCTTTCATATTCACCCTTGCCATCCCTCTCTTCTGTCGCTATGAGACAGCCCGCGCCGAACAAGCGCCGACCAGCATAACCGGAGAGGTGGCAGAGTGGTCGAATGCACCGCACTCGAAATGCGGCATACCTGCAAGGGTATCGTGGGTTCAAATCCCACCCTCTCCGCCATTTTGGGCCTTTGCTAGTAAGGCTTTCCCCGTGATATGCTGATTTTCTCGATGTTAGTTGCTGGTGCCGAAATTGGCTGGGACTGACCTGCCACTGAAGTTCCACCCGGAGTCCCAGACGAGTCGCAAGCAAAAGCGCATCAAATTATCACTGGCCTCACGCAGTCCGCTTGAATATCGAGAAAGCCTTGGCCTAACCATATAAATTAGTCCACTTTTATCCGCATCCCCTCAATCAAACCGAAACTCGTTCTAGGCGGCCTGGAACGAACTCACCCACGCGTGGTCTTGGCCACTTGTTTTGATCTGTGTCCTCCTGGACCGTGGGTTTAATTTGGAGACTGTTCTGGTAGAGGAAGCACCCTAACGGCTCTGATATACGTATTGTGTCCTTCGGGATGTTGGGGCGGTTCACCGCCATTGTCGGACAACGCATTGGATAGTCGAATTTTGGCAGGGGCTTTTGCGGCACCGGTAATAGTGAGCGCTGCGAAAGGCCGACCATCGATCGCAAAAATTATATCCGTCGGCGACCACAAAACTCCATAGTCGTGGAAATCCTTTGATAGATCAGCCTCCGTTCTAGCCGATGTTAACACTGCTGTGTGCTTTTTGGTGGCCGGTGACCACCATTCGTGAAGCGTCGCAGTCAATAGATTCGGAAAGAAGGCTTCAACGGCGTCGATTTCGTAATGATCATCCGTTGTCAGCCAGAAGGCGTTGTCCATCCCGGGAATATCCGCGATCTTCATTGAAGCTTCAAAGTATCCATAGCGATATTTCGCCTTACTCACGATCTGGCCAGTCGACCACTTTGCTGCGCATCCATTCGACACCAGCGTCAACAAAGTTAAGCCGTTCTGGGAGCTTGATACATTGTGGCGTTGACGGCACGATTTAAGGTTGGGCATGTCATCCGTATGTATGTCCCACTCGCTTTGAAGTCGAACACCATCGGAAAAATCTGAGAAGTAAGCCGGTGTCTTTCCTGCGGATCGATAAACTTCAATCTGCCTACGATCATCCTCTGTCACAGGCCGCCGCTTTGCATAAGGCTGGTCCTGGTTGCGTGCTGCGACAGGGCCTTTGATCGACGTCGATCGCACGCTAGGCCATTGAACGGTGTCTGCAAAGGACTTGCCCGCCGGCAACGCTGAAAGAACTGCACCAAAAACCAGGATAATCGATCTTGTCATGCCAGCATTGACCTCGCTTCCTTTAAGATTTCTGGGGCTAGCTCGTATCCAAGTCTTGAGCTGGCATGATGCTGATCGCCAATTGTAGCGCTGCGGTATTCCGGTAGCATGAACTCATCTTCGATCATAGATGGCTTCAGCCGAACGCATTTTATGTTTTCAGATATGAGGAAATCCGAAAATGTCTCTCGCACTCGGTTGTCTATAAATTTCACAGTGGCAACATTTCGACCCACCACGTAATCGCTAGATTCGAATAGCCGAGGTGTTTCTACGACGACAACCTTCAGAGACAAACCTTTCATTGCGCGAAGCAGGTTCTTTTGAAATTTCTGCTTTTCTTCGAAGATGGCATCGAATGCTGATGTTGAGAGCGCCCAGCGCTCTGAGTCTCGAGTGAGCAAATGGCAAAATGTTTTTGATATCCAGGAAAAATGTGCTGTGTGGAACCCAAGGGACATCACATAGACGGTGTCTGCGGTGTGAAGGTCGTTTGCGGGTAGTGCGCGAATATACTTCGTCACGTTTGGGTTCGTGAAAGTGATCTCTTGGTCAGAAATACTGAAGAAAGGTTCACAAAGGTATCTTTGACTGCCTAGGGGGCGGGCAGAAATCGAAACGCCAACATTGTGATCCGTGATGTATTGACCGGTCCCTTTTGCTAAAGGAGCGATGTGTGAATCGCCAATGAAAAAAAGCTTCATACTTTCGAATTCTCCGCGAGCTCCAACAACATCTCATCACAGATAAGATCCGTCCGCGTGACGGTCTCCTTCATCTCAGAAGGTTTTTGTTCTGCCGCTGGCTTAGTCGGCTGGTGCTGAGAAAAGAAATGGCTCATTACATGGCTGACCCCGTTTTTGTTGACTGATCGCATGTCGGGCTCGAAGAACATACTCTTCATCGGCGTCGAGGATATGATTTCGTACGAAGGAAAGTAGTCGACAAAAGGATGTCGCTCAGCGAGGTGACCCGCGGCAGCCCTTAAAACGGATTTTGAATAGGTTGTAGCAACCACAACGTTGTTTTGGGTGGCTGTAGCGACAAGGGGCACCGGCGATACAGTGAAGATTATCTGTCCATCTTTCCTGACGGACTTGAACTCGGAGATAAATTTCTCGAGGTCAGCAACAACATCCGTAAAGTCAAAGTTTTGCAACTTATGGATATCGGAATCATACGAACCGCCGCTTACACCTGGACATACGGGATATGCCGCTCCAGTCTTACGATTGGTCCATGTCTCTGTAAGACCAAGGGTGAAAATGAATGTCTTGGCATTTTTAAACATTGCTGCAACATGTTGTAGATGCAATTCTCGTGAAATCAGAACTTCATCTTCGGTCGAAAGTGGAGGTTCGATCGTAGGGCGGAACGGGTCAACGAAACCCATTCCATGGCGCCAAGGACGTTCGTCGAACGATCTGTCCCCCATCGATCTACGCAGTAGCTGAAAAAGCTGGCGCGGCGAATAGATGTTGCCAAACCGGGCAGAATACAGATTGTATCCAAACTTCTGCGTTTCCGCGAACCCCATCCAGGGTGGAGCAGGTTCGCGATCGATGAAGTTGAATCCTGATGTTCTAAGGTGAGTGCCGATGTGCTGGGCAAAACAACTGCCACCGGCTGCGATGCCGCCATCTGATATCTGAAACTTTCTTTCGTACCATTCCGCGATATCTAACGGGTGCTTTAATGAAACCGTCTCTCGCCATCGAGCTTTTGATGGCTGCAGTTTATACGGATGCATATGTCTCCTCAATTCGTTGAGATACTTAGGGCCGAGAGTTTATCGATCGGAAATATGGCGAGCAACGGAGCGCTCCAGCAACAATCCGGCCATTAAAGTTATGGTTGCATAACCGATAACGTAAGGGACACTGACAAGTTTGTCGCTGTAAGATTCGTAATAAGCTGTTCGGAACCACTCTATGCATTGGGTAATTGGGTTAAAAAATAGGAACTTAGAAACTTCATCCGGAAGATTAGAGGGAACGAAAAACACGCCCGAGCTAACATAAAGAGTGATGATCGTTAACTGGAAGATTGTTAAAACGACAGGATATATCAGAGCGCAGATCCCGACAAAATATCCGCAACCAAACGCAAGATAAATTGTGGCGAGATAACATTCTGTGGCGCTCTCCCAGTCAGCCGGGAAGGGGTTGTCTCCCCATGCATAAAATAAAAGCAGCATAGAAAATAACGTAAGAAACGCCGCGATGATCTCTAATGCAGCTCTCCCCATAAGTATGTCAGAGATCTTAACTACCGGAAAAGCAAGCATGGATTTATTTGTCAGGAGCGAAAAAGCCATAAAGCGTGAGATATAGCTGAAAAGCAGAAACGGTAGAACGCCAGTCATAAAAAAGACGGGCACGCTATCACCATATGTCGCAACAGGATGCGCGAACGAATGGATGGCAATGATAATCGCCATGTGCACCAAGGGCCAAAGTGGAACGATGATAAAGCCAAGGCCATGGTCAAAGAATCGCGTCCTCATATCGCGAAGCATCACAGCGCTCATGACGCTTTTCTTGTCGATTAGTGCTTGAATGACGGGATGATGCGGTGGTGTATAGGGTATTCTGACTGGCTTCTCACGAGGTGGCCTCGGCGTTATTTTCGGACGCGGCATCTCCATCAGCCGTGATGTCCAGTTAACACAGCCCAATCAGATGAATATCCGAATAGGTGTGCGACGATCACGACAATGCCGAAAACCGCCTCCATGCCCAAAATCAAATAATTGAAGTTATTGAAATCCTTCAGGTATCTCTTCTTTTCCTCGTCGCCCATCATGTCGAGTTCTGCGTCCTTCTGAAGTTCAGTACCGCCGGCTGTATTGGGGGAGATTGCGGTGCATGTCACGGCAGAGATGGGTATACCTTGGGGAAACCACCTGACAGCATGTCTCTATTACCCCGCACTCGTGCCTCAGTCGCAAACGAGGCGAAATACTATTCGCATATCTCCGAATGGGGGGGAAGCCACAAATCTCATCCCCTCGAAAGGAAATCTATCTTGAGTGGGTTGGTAGTAGCGACGCGATTGCAATCAAACTGATCTAGCGTCGAGCGTAGGCTAACCGTGAAGTCGGGCGAGAACCACGTCTGCCGGTTCTTTCACTTTGATTGGCGCCTTTTTGAGCACGGATGGGCCATCAGCCAGAACAATTTCAGTGGAAACTTGGCCAGGTATTACAGCAGCAACAAAGGAGGGGTTGATAAAAATCCATTTATTGCCTTCACCAGCCAAGGTGAACCGGGAAAACGTGTTATTGCCAGCGTATTGATCTACTTCGGCCATAGTGCTTTTAATAGACATGGTTGCACTCCTTATTTGTTCACTCAATTAAAACGATCTTGGTTAAGAATGCAAGTATTGCTAGAGCAAGACATAGAGCATTGGCCGAATAAGGACTTCAAACCCCAACTGAACGTTGCTCTCGAATCGGTTTCTGTTGCTGACGGTATCCAACTGGATTGGGTGTATAGATTAAGCACCGGAAGCAAAGCCTCTCACTCCGGCGACAGATCAAATAAAAACTGACTGACAGGTAGCGATTGCTTTCATGCCTGACAGAGCAGGGTTGTGTGACATAACTATATCTGGAGCAGCAGTGGACTGTACATTAAGCGCCACTTCAGTTTCACATGC
The DNA here is from genome assembly GCF_030182525.1 of Rhizobium pantanalense. NCBI lineage: Bacteria > Pseudomonadati > Pseudomonadota > Alphaproteobacteria > Hyphomicrobiales > Rhizobiaceae > Rhizobium > Rhizobium pantanalense. The sequence goes on along the minus strand of NZ_JAQJCH010000004.1, from coordinate 324,431 downwards.
GATGCTTCCGTCGAGATTCGGCAAGGACAACTCGTTGCGAAGCGCAAGGTGATGATTATGGATGCTATAGAGCGGAAAAAGCTCACCCACAGCATTATGATAAAGATTCTGCCTATCATGGGAGCTTTGGCAATATCTAGTACTCTGCTGCTATTCTGCGTAGCAACGCAAACTTCCTTCCGGTAATTGCTCGATTTAATCTTCTTTCGTTTGTCGAAAGGTTGAGGATCCCCCAAAAACAACGGACGGCAATTATTGGGACGCATCTGGCGCGACACAGCGCCGCGTTCCGCGAATGCTGGGCGTGCTGCCCAAAATGGAAGCAGTTCAAACGCTGACTACAATGAGGGTCTAGAGCGGCCCTCTCCACGACCGTGGAGTATATAGTGGCTGTAGCCTGAGGAAAATCGTCCTTCACGCACCGCTACGATCACGTCCTCGTTCTGGCGCAAATACTCCTGCTCGTCGAAGCTCGGCGGTACGGGAATAAACCCTCTTGTCTTTCGTGCCAGTTGTTCCAGTTCGGGCCAGCCAATACTCAAATCTATCTCCTTTTCGCGGAGGTGGAATTGGTATTTTTTCTTGCGCAAGCTCTTGTTGAGGTGCAATACAGCCCAATACTTGTCTGCGAAGTCATAGCCCGAAGCTGTTTGCTGTGGGTTGATCTTCTCGGAAGTGCCTCGGCTTCGAAAATCCTGCGCAAAATAACCGAGTATCACTGCAACGGCGCCGGGGAATTTTTCAGAGTTCTTGCGAATAAAGGCATTGCGCGCAATTGCGGCATATTCCTCGTGTTTGCTAACGCCGCCAATTACCGAATTAGCGTAGGCGCTAGAATCTCCTCGATCGCGGTGATGATAGTTTGCAAGCGGAGTTGGAATCAAACCAATGTCTGCGCGCAGAAGGAATTCCAGATTAAAGAACCAGTCCCCAAGCACTGGAAGTTCTTCATTGTAGCCGCCAAGGTCTTCCCAGATTGACCTTTTGAAGACGAACGCAATTGGCGCGAAAATATTCCCTGCCGCCATTTCGGCCAATTGTACGTTGCGTACCCAATCCTTGTACGGCTGGCGAGAATGCTCAATTACCTTGGAGCCGCGAATCTCTTCTGAAACATACGTCGTGTGAGTAACCACGCCGCCATAATGACGCCCGGCGCTGCTATTCAAAAAGTCAACGGTCTTCTCCAGGAACGTTGGCTCCCAGCTATCATCGTCGTCATGAATTACTATCAGATCGGAATCACTATTCCTGATGCCCGAGTTTGACGCCGCCTCCATTCCGATACTTTCTTTATGGGAAACCAGAAGAATCTTTGTTCGATCAACGGCGCAGCTCTCGATGACCTTACGGGCAACGACTTCATCGCCTCCATCATTGACAACAACCCAAGTATAATTTGTGTGAGTTTGTTGAGCGACGCTCTGCGCGGCGCGCTGAAGGAGAAGTGGCCTATTTTTTGTCCGAGTAATAATCGCTACAGATGCTTCTCCGTTGCCCGGCGCGGAAGGTCGGTGCGATGGATCAAAGTAAGATGCAGCATTTGCGCATCCCGCCAGACGCAATTGTAGGTCGCGTGCGAAGCCTCCTTCGAATTCCAGCGCCGCTTGCCCTTCCTGCCAAAGCGACCTCTTAATTCGATTTTCCGGGGCTTCGTCAGCGTCCGGTTCCGATAAAACTGGGACAACAAGCTTTTTGCCAAAGTCCGCGGATCGATCCTTGCAACTTAGCGCGCGCGCCTCTTCGCGAGTTGGAGTGATTATCATGCGCGCCAATTCAACCATTGCCGTCTGGTGCCGAGAGTAGATGTCGGCGATACCGGCATTTTTCCCTTCTCCGGCGAGATACTCTATGACAGCCAAGTAGAGAGCATCGCTACCTTTGCTCACTTTCTCTTGCTCATTTAGCTTAATGAGCCTTTGGGCAACATCGTCGTGTGCTCCGCCCGGGATTTCCTCGATCGATGGCCCATTTGGTTCCAGCAGGGATTCCACAATGTGGCGGTGCCTTGTAAACGCTGTTTCAGGCACTGATTGTTGATAGGTCTCGCCTTCGAACATTACTCCCAAGACATTGTTCACAATCTGAGCATCATGCCCTGGCTGCAGAGAGCGGCCAAAATACAATCCGCGCCATACGAAATCAGGAAAGGCTTTAGTCAAGAGTGATTGCATCGATCCCTGCCAACCACTGTCGACTAGCACGGCGCGCGTTCGACCCTTAAGTAATTGCTTTAGGTATGCATCAAAATCCGATTGGCATTGAGTAAAGTACTTGCGCATCTCGCTCGCGGCTGGCGTCGGCCCTTGAATCCAGCCGTCAAACACTGCGCCGTGGGCCTTGTACTCAGGAAGCGTTAGGTCGAGACGTCCCAGCACCTCGGGCTGATGACGGAAAATGCCCTTAATAAGCTCTGCGATGGGTACGTGTTGATATTCTCGCGCTATAATCGTTCTTGACTGCTTCGCCTTGTAGAAAGTGCCCTTGCATGTTGATAATCGCGACAGCCAGAACATTTGGGCTGGGACATCTCGTCCACCAAAACCCTCTACGAATAGCCGATAGAGTTTCTCAATGCGGACTCCCGCTCTAGCGCAAAATAGAAAATTTGTATTCCCGTCATCATAGTAGGAAAAATACTGATGCAGCCCGAGTAGCCAGCGTTGAACAATTGGACCTAAGATATCGTGGCCAATCTGGCGAGTAAGTACATTTTCTATTGTGTTATTTTGTATATATTTTTGATCCATGACTGTCTGGTCTCTGGGGATAAAATCTGGGTATCTTATTTTGGCATCGCAATGTCGACTTCAATGTCGAAATACTTGCGAAGCATCATCGCAGTCGCCAGGTGGTCAGTTTTGCGTGCTTTAATTTCAATTTCGCTTACAGGAAGGTGAAGTGCACGCCAACCGTGGCTTATTGGTTGGCGAAAATCTCCCTTAGCGCTATCTCCAACGTGGAGAAAATTTGGACCGTGCAGCCCCAAGCGCTTCTCTATTTCCGGAAAAAGTAGTCCGCAAGCTTTCGATATCAGCGTATCTGCGCTCGAGAAAATAGCGTGAAATTTTTTGGGATCGATATTAACCAGCGCCAACAGTTCCTCAACTTGTTTGGCATGCATATACATGTCAGTTACAAGAATAACCTGACCCCCACGTGATATATGTTTATCTATGTATTCAAGTAGGAGGCCATTTGGTTCAACGCGGGTCGTTTCGTATTGAAGCTCGGCACTGATGAATTTCTCTCGATAATCGTCATTTCCACTTAACAGCCGACTTGAAACGGTGTGAATTTCGGTCAGCGAGCCCTCGCCGTAGCCTCTATGTCTATCTCGGGCGCGGTATGTTGCTTTGGTGCCCAACTGCCGCGCAAGGAATGCATCTATGTCTTTCTTTGAAACTCGTTTTTTGGGGGCGGGGGGAAGTTTTCTTTTCTCCGAGGCGCCAGCGGACATTATCGCGGCCATCGCGGCGCCGATTTCGACAAATCTCGTGAGTTCAGAGGAATTGTCGCGCAGTAACAGCGTGTCGAATATATCCAGTGACAAAACACTTTTCTCACTGGGTAAGAGTCCGTCAAGGCGTTGAAAAAACATGCTTTTGAACGATATGTCTTCAAAAAGCTTCATCCGAGAAGGCGCTGAATATGTTGCCCTTTCGATGTCTCCGAACGTATAGATCGTAGTGTTTCCTTCACGCATTCCGTATACCGCTGATAATCATAGAATACATCCGCCTCGCGCAGCTTCCTGCCCAGGAAACCTTATTCATTAGCCTTAAAGGTGTTTAGTGCCACTAATACTCCAGCAAGTGGTATGCTTTAAGCAACTTAGCGATGCACAAAAGAAGCTCGATCGTCAATTACCACGTGTCGTTTTGTTCGAGAAGACCAAAAAGGCGCATCTTATAAAGGTAGCGGAACGCGCCGGATGTCCATATTTTTGATATCTGATCTGCAAGCTGGTCGCTCTTCTTAAATCATCAGAATGCGGAAGCTGGTTGTTCCTGCTGACACTATCCATCAGGCAGGGAAACGCTTTACATTGAACACGTTGACAAGCCGGTGAAAGTTCTTCTTATGCGTGATAGCTTGTCCGCATCTGAGAGATGGCACCTAATGAAAATAGCTGGTATGATTGGTACTGATGGGGGTGTGTCTTTCGCCGCCGAGGGTTTTCATAACGCTCTAGGTAGGGTTGGAGAAAACACCGGCAACACTCTTTTCCAGCGCGCGATGTGGAATCTCGTGAAAGGACCAAAGGTATCGGCTGGTCCCGGAGTGTTGCCGCCAGAGACACTTCGCCAGGTCGCAAATATCTTAGTGATTCCAGCAGCAAATCAAATTAATCCGCACTTCAAAATGGATGCGTGGGCTGATTACATTGAAGCGGCCGACCTGCCATGCCTCGTGGTTGGCCTTGGCGCGCAATCGGATGATCCATCCTTGCCTCCAGAGGCGCTCATTTTGCCTGAGGCGGTAGCTAGGTTCGCCAGAATAATTTCAGAACGCTCCCAAGTTATTGGGGTTAGGGGGGAGTTCACGAAACGTGTGCTCGCTTCACTTGGGGTAAATAATACAGTCATCACAGGGTGTCCGTCGCAAACCTTAAATTTGAGAGTTACAGGCGATCAGATTGCCCGCAATCTTGACCGTGCAAGATCTAATGATGATTTGGCTGTAGCCATTCTGGGTGGGACGTTGCAGGAATACACAAGAGGCGTCGAAAGGACGCTTTACAGCGCGGTAAAAGGAATCCGGAATCACATTTGTGTCTATCAGACAGAACCAAGAATCCTGCGTTTTCTTCACGAACGCCATGTCGATGACGATACTCGAGCATTTGTCACGTGGATGAATGCAGTTGTGCGTCCGGATCTGCGGATCGAACAATTTTTCCATTATCTTGTCACGCAAGGGCGGGTTTATTCGGATGCTCGCTCTTGGATTGATGCGATGCGACGCATGGACGTGACAATTGGCATGCGAATTCATGGCGCAGTTGCGGCAATCCAAGCGGGCAGATTAGGCATCTGTATTGCATTCGATAGTCGCACTCTCGAGCTGGCCCGAACTATGGGAGTGCCATACATTATCGCTCATGAAGTTAAAGAAGGGCAGTCGCTCAAGGAGCTTTTAGGCATCGTCCACTTCGAAGCGGCTGATTTTGACGAGAAACGCAAACACAATGTCGCAGCAATCATGGATATCGTTTCTGCGGTAAACTGACTTGCAGGTGCGGTATATTTGTTGATTATGGGGTGACCCACCCTTCCGAGGACATCGAGTACGATGATCCGTCATTGAAGGAAGAGGGCCCGATCCATGACGATTTCAATTTTGGGTATCGGTATAGGTACAAATAGCTGCAGCGTTGTTGGCGTTGACAACAAAGGTGCGGTGACTGTCCGCCGAACGATGCGGCGGCAGACGCTCATTGAGTTTGTCAGCAAGATCCCAGCTTGCGTCATTGCTATGGAGGCGTGCTGCGGTGCTCACCACCTTGGCCGGCTTTTTGTGTCGCGGGGACACGAGGTCCGACTGATGTCGCCAGAGTCCGACCTTATGTGAAGGCGCAGAAGAATGACGACCGGATGCGGAGGTTATTGCGGAAACCGCGTCGCGTCCCAGAATGCGGTTTGTCGACCTCAAAGCGAAGCGCAACTTGATATCCGGTCGTTGCCCAGAGTCCGATCCCGCGTCGTTGCGCAAAGAACGATGCGATCAATCAGATGCGCGCTATCCTTCTGGTGCGTGGCCTGATCTTCGCCGCAGGCCGTTACAAATTTGAGAGTACTCTCGATACGCTTCTGGATGAGCAGGTCGGTAGGCTATCGAAGCGCGTTCACCGGCTGATCGCTGAAGTGTGAGGCGAATGGAAGACGCTCGACACCAAGATCACAGCGTTGAATGCCGAATTCTTGTCGCTGGCACGAGATGATCTCGCAGCGCGCAGGTTAACAGCTATTCCAGGCATTGGAGTTCTGAATGCCACAGCTCCGGTGGCCTTTGACGTGGCGCGCGAGTTCCATCTTGCCACGGCACGACCGTGAGACCCAGTACGTTGAAGCAGACTGTGCAGGAATCCAAAGATTTTACTAGCGAACAGGGTGGGGCCATACGTTTCCACTAAGAAGTGACCCGATCTCTATAAACTTTTACCCCTCTCTCGGGAAGGACACAGCTATCGGTCGCTTCAAGCGAGCTGAACAAGCAGCCGCAATAGCCCAAACGCCTCAACTCCCCGGAAACCGATAGACCACGTCTGCAAACGATTCCGTCGGGAAGATATAGAAAAACTTCAAGTTCGCTGATGAGTCGTTGCGGATACCGTGTTGGGCGTTGCCGGGGATGAAGACGGCTGTGCCTGATTTGACGGTGGTTTCCTGGCCCTCGATCCGGACGATGCCGGTTCCCTGGAAGATGAAGTAGATTTCCGAGGGGTCGTGGCGATGCGGTTTCAGCTCGCCGCCGGGCGCGAGTTCGGCGATGCCGGCGCTCATGCTGTCGGTGGGGGTGATGTCGCTGCTGAGCAGCGTGTGCCACGAGATGGAGCCGTGGACGGGATCGTTCCATCCGTCGCGCGGGCGCTCTTCGGCAGTGGTAATAACGGCTTGCGATCTCTTTGTCATTTGGCCTCGAAACGCTGGGTCGGCAACCACCCAAAACGGTGTCACAGCCGTGGGGAATGTCAATTGGATGATGCATGGAGTCAGTCGATATCGCTATCGTTTGCCGGCTTTCGATGGCTTGTCGAAGCGCCATGTGGCGATGGGGCGGCAGACGCCGAGCCATGTCTTGATCGGCAGAAGCGGGAAGGCCTCCCCGCTCCTACGCTTTGTCTCGAATCGATCCTGAACCGCGGCGTTCAGGTCCGCCGCAGGAAGTCCGCAATCAGGCTTGAGATGGTTTCCGGGGCATCTTCGAAGCAGTAATGGCCGACGCCTGGGAGACGCTCGATGGGGGCTGATGGGAAGAGGGCGGAGAAGAGCGGCAGGAAATACTCCGCATGCAGCGTCCGGTCCGCTTCGCCCCATATGGCGAGCGCCGGTTTTCTGCGGATGATGCGCTCGGCTTCCCGGTCGGGCGTTTCGAATTGATGGGCACCGGTCGCAAAGCCCTTGGCCCAGCCGAGCGCGCCGAGGCAATCGGCTTTCGTTGCGAAGGGTGCACCATAAGCATCGAGCCAGGTGTCTGTGATGACGGCGTTGTTCTCGAAGCCGTTGAGCTTGAGCGCGCTCAAAATGTTGAAGCCGAGATTGTTGAGCACTGGCTCCAGCGTGCCGTCGGCCTCGGCCTTGAGGATCCATTGAAACCAGGGCGATCGGGCGGCGTTCGCCACCGCCCGATCGACAGCATCCGGCTGGCCGAAAGGTGTCGGGCCGTTTGCCGAGATGATGCGGCGGATACGGTGGGGATGGCGGGCGGCAAGGGCCATTCCTACGGGGCCGCCGAAATCATGCATCACGAGCGTAATATCCGTGAGGCCGAGCGCGAGCACGAAGGCCTCCAGGTTGGCGATGTGATCCTGCAGCCAATAGCTGCGGCCACTGGGTGTTTCGCTCTTGCCGAAGCCCATATGGTCGGGAACGACGACGCGGTGCGTGCGGCTCAACGTCGAGATGAGGTGGCGAAACAGATAGCCCCAGGTCGGCTCGCCATGCAGGCAGAGGATGATCTCGCCATCGCGAGGCCCTTCGTCGGCATAATGCATCCGGAAGCCAGGTGCCTCGGTGAAATGCGGTGCGAAGGGGAATGTGCCGGCGAATGCTTCATTGGCAGGAATCACAGTTGTTCTCCTAATGTGGTTTTAATTTGAAACCACAGCTCCAGTATCTCTTGTAGTTTTAGTTTGCAACCGATATATTGAACTGGTGATACAGGCGCTTGATCGCGGTCCTGACGGCAGACATGAAAACAGGCGAGGGCAGTGCGGTATGGCCAAGAGAATAAGCCACAAGGATTCGATGTGCGGGGTGGCGCGGCCACTGGATGCGATCGGCGACTGGTGGTCGCTCTTGATCATCCGCGACGCCTTCGATGGGCTGCGCCGATTCGGCGAATTTCAAAAGAGCCTCGGACTTGCCAAGAACATTCTCTCGGCCCGGCTGCGCAATCTCGTCGCTCACGGCATCATGGATACCGTGCCAGCCTCCGATGGCAGCCCCTATCAGGAATATGTGCTCACGCAGAAGGGGCAGGGCCTGTTTCCGCTGCTGGTCGCGCTTCGCCAATGGGGTGAAGATTTCTTCTTCGAGCCCAATGAGCCGCATGTGACGCTGGTCGACAGAGCGACAAAGCTGCCGGTGCGGCGGCTGGAACTGCGAGCGCAGGATGGGCGGATGCTTATGGCGGAGGATACGGTGATCGTCGTGCCGCCGCCTGAGGAATGAGGCAGGCGCGCCCATTGTCGAGCGACAGTTCGGCCGCGACCGAACTATTTCAGGCGGCATGTCGGCCACACTGAGACTCTCAAAGGAGAGTTTCTATGTTGACGAAGACAGCCAAATTCAATGCCGCCGAGAGCGATCGCGAGCATATCGAAATCAAGCCCAGCGTGCTTTATATCGGCACTCCCGTCGTGCTGATTACGAGCCTCAACCCCGACGGCACGACGAACATCTCGCCGATGTCCTCGGTTTGGGCCTTATACGATCGTGTTGTTCTGGGCCTGACATCCACCAGCAAGGGTCGGGAAAATCTCCTGCGCGAGCGTCAGCTGGTGCTGAATTTTCCGTCGCCGGAGCTGTGGCCGAAGGTCGAAGCGATCGCGCCGACGACCGGCCGCGATCCCGTTCCCCCGCACAAGGAGAAGATCGGTTATCGTTTCGAGGCCGATAAATTCGATGTGGCCGGCTTCACGCCGCAGCCCGCCGATCGCGTGCGGCCTCTGCGCATCGCCGAATGTCCGATCCAGTTCGAGGCGGAGGTGGCGGCGGCGCATCCTCCCGGCGCTGAATGGCCCTCGGAGCGCGTCGAGGCGTTCTCCATCATCGAGGCGAAGGTCCTTCGCGTTCACGCACACAAGGATATCGTCATCGCCGGCACCCATCATATCGATACCAGCAGGTGGAGCCCGCTGCTTTATGTGTTTCGACATTATTTCGGCACCGGGCCTGATCTCGGCCGCACCTTCAAAGCGGAGAGATGACGCATTTTCCGCGGAGGTGCCCATGCGATCACAGACTTCACTTGCCGGCTTCGGCCCCGCCTATCAGCAGTTCCAAGCCGGCCTCGAATAGGGCTTCATGGCCGTTGGCGCGGTAAAGCGACAGAGCTTTAGCGAGGTTCGGACGGCTTTCCGCCGCGGCGTCGAGGGCTGCACGGTCCGGCGGATCGGCCGCATCCGCCTGTTCCTCCAATACACATCCGACCACATAGCGGCTGATCGCGATCTGCAGCTCCAGGGCCTTTTCGGGATCGAAGCCGGCGGCGAGCAGGCATTCCAGCTGGGCTTCGATCGCGTCGAGATCCAAGGGATCGACCTCGGTTCCCGCATGCACGCGGGCGCCGTCACGCCATGCCAGCAGGGCGGAGCGGAAGCTGCAGGCATTGGCGTGCAGGAATTCCTGCCAGGTCTCCCCAGCCAGAGGCCTGTTGCGGGTGTGTTTTCGTCTTAGCATCTCGGTGTTCATCGCAGCTAGCAGGGCTCGTTTGCCCTTGAAGTGCCAATAGAGCGCCGGCTGCTGGACGCCGAGGCGCTGGGCGATCAGCCGCGTCGACAAGCCATCGATGCCGACTTCGTTGAGGATGGCCAGTGCCGCATCGACGATCTGGTTCCTGTCGATTTTCATCTTCTTTCCGATTGACAGTCCGATCATCATAGTTTATCGGCGATAAAGTTCCTTATCAATGATAAGTTTTGCATTATGAACAAGATGCTTTTGACGATCCTCTCCGTCGTCGTTCTCGATGCGGCCGGAACCGGCCTCGTGATGCCGATCCTGCCGGAGCTTCTGCAGAGCGTGGCCCATTCGCCCGAGCTCGGCTGGCGCTATGGCGCCTTCCTGTCGCTCTACGCGGCGCTGCAGTTTCTGGCCTCTCCCATTCTCGGAACGCTGAGCGATCGTTACGGCCGCCGGCCGGTGCTGCTCGCCTCGCTGGCGGGCGGCATGATCGACTATGCCTTCATGGCGTGGGCACCGGGTTTCTGGTGGCTATTCCTCGGCCGCGCTGTCGCCGGTCTGACGGCCGCCAACGCCGCGGTTGCGAGCGCGTGCCTTGCCGACATCACGCCGGAGGAGCGCCGAACGCGGGCTTTCGGGCTGCTCAGCGCCTGTTTCGGCATCGGTTTCATTCTCGGACCGGTCATAGGAGGGGTGTTGGGCGCGATCTCGCTACGCGCGCCTTTCGTCGCTGCCGCGTTTCTGGTAATGGTGAATTTCATTGTCGCGCTTGTCGTGCTGCCGGAGACACGTACTGTACGGCCTGAACGGATCGATCTGGTCGCCTTTCATCCGCTGGCGCCGCTGCGTTGGATCGGTGCGTTTCCGGCGCTGGTGCCGCTGCTCTTCATGTCCATCCTCCTTGCAATCGTCGGAGAAGTCGGCGGTACCGTCTGGGTGCTCTATGGTCAGGACAAGTTCGGCTGGAATACGGCGACCGTCGGCCTGTCTCTGGCTGGCTTCGGCCTGTTCCATGCGCTCGCCCAGGCTTTCGTCGCCGGCCCTTTGAGCGAGCGCTGGGGCGAACGCTGCGCACTCGTCGTCGCGATCGTCTGTGACGGCGCTGCCTATGTCGCCATCGCCTTCGTCACGCAGGGTTTTCTCGTCTTTTTTCTGTTTCCGCTTTTCTGTCTCGGTGGGATCGGCCAGCCGGCCCTTCTATCCTTGATGACCCAACGCGTGGGCACCGACGAACAGGGGCGCTTGCAAGGCGTGCTGACCAGCCTGACGAGCCTTGCCTCCATGATCGCGCCCCTGGCGATCAGCGAGATCTATTTCGCATCAAGGCATGTCTTTCCCGGACTGGTCTGGGTGCTCGGCGCCTCGCTCTATCTCCTCTGCATGCCGATGCTCTTCGCGAAGCGGCAGCGGACAGATGAGCCACTCGAAGGCGCGGCACATCGACAAAGCGAGCAATCCTGAAGGGCATATGGTGGAACGACATAGAGGGATTACGCGGTTAACAGCTCCAGCAATATGGCACGGTCCAAGATGACTGGTGCAGCCGTTCGGTGCGATCAGTTGCCGGAATCGTCCGGATCGGGGTCCTTGACCTTGGTGAAGAGGCTCTTCAGTGCACTGGTCTTTGCCTTCGCCGCCTTGTTGGCCTTGATCGCCCGGGTCGCCGCCTTGGCCTGTTCCAGCATCATCTCGATCTGGATCTGCTGGATTTCGGTCAGACGCTCCCATTGGCGATTGAGGAGGTGGTCGACCTTTTCATGCAGGTGGCGGATTTCCAGTTCGGCCTTCAGGTTGACCTTATAGTCGTTGAGGGCGCGCAGGCGATCCTTCTCTTCCTGGCGGCGCTGGCTCATCATGATGATCGGCGCCTGCAGTGCCGCGATGGTCGACAAAACCAGGTTCAGCAGGATGAACGGATAGGCATCGAAGGCCTGCTTTTCGCCCATGACGAGATTGATGCCCATCCAGACGGCGAGAAACAGACAGAAGGAGATGATGAAGGTCCAGCTGCCGCCGAAGGACGCGACGCCATCCGCCATGCGGTCGCCGATCGAACGGTGGTCCTCATAGTCCTCTTCGATGTTTTCGGCCAGCGTATCATGCGTCTTCAGGCTTTCGACGACCTCGTCTTCGAGGTTGGAAAGCTCGCCGCGCTCTACCGTCAGCAGTTCGGCGATATACTGGGCGCGGTAATCGTCCATGACCTTGCGGCTGATATAGTCGTCGGCACGAAGCTCCGGGTGCTTCAGCCGCATGAAATCCGCGAGCGACGGGCGAAGATCGTCGACATGCACGGCATCTTTTTTCTTGAGCACCTGACCGGTGATGGCGTCGATCAGCTTGACGGACTTGGCCTTCGCCTGCGCTAGACTTTTGGTATAATCGTCCATCTCCACAACGGTTGGGCTTTCGCCCTCACCCGCGTCGAAATCGACGATACCTTCCGCCGGCTCAAAGGTCTTCGTTTCTGTCATCTAAGGGGGCCCTCTTTGACGCTTTTTCGCTCATGTAGCCAATAATGCGAACAGGAATATGACTGTTAAAAGACAATGGAAATTGCCGCCGATATAGACCGCAGCCGCCTATCCGCAACTTCCTCTTCTATTTGCTCCTATCGAACTTCTAGCGCCATTATCCTAAGCAACGGCAAACACGGTGCGCCGTTCCTGCAATCCTTCGCGTCTGTCTCGCCCGCCGCCCCGGAAAAGCAACCTTTCCGGGCGAATTCGCCACCGGTTTCGAAAGCGTTGCGTGTTTCTGCGGAAATTTCTACCGAATCGATCAGGTTTTGATTTTTCGCCCCCTTGACCAAGGCCTGCCGACTTCTATTTGCCGCGATGCAGCAGACATTCGCGAGAGCGAATAAATGTTAAGGTTTCAATGAATTATCGTCAGCGGGTTGGGGGCCTGCTGTCACGGATCTTTTAAATGCGTGGAAAGGATCGCTATGCACAATCCCCCGGCAGAAGACTTGGAGTCTATCGCCCGACAGGGTGGCCGATTCAAGCGAATGGCCGTCAGGATACCCACCTACCTGACCGATCTTAAGGAAAACCCGGCCTGGCTGCCGATGTTTCTGCTGGCCAGGACCCTGCCGTTTCGGCGCATCCATTGGCTGGCCACCAAGCAGCCCGTCAGGTTTCCCGTTTCCGGCTCCTCGATGTTTGCCGGCACCGAACGCAGCGCCGTCGTCAACGCTCTACGGACCGATGGCATCTATCCGAGCCTGATGCTGCCGGATCGTATTCATCGGGAAATCGCCGAATTCGCTGCCAACACCGCCTGCTTCGGCAATTTCAACCGGAAGCTCGAATTTGTCGCAGGCGAACATAAGGAAGCGGAGGCTCGCTTCGGACGGCCGATTCTGAGCGGACATTTTTTTGAGCGCTCGCTCGATTGCGAAGCCGTCATGGCGGTCCAGCGCGATCCGCTGCTGATCGACGTAGCCCGCCAATATCTCGGCGGCCAGGCCAAGGTGATCACCACCCGCATCTGGTGGAGCTTCCCAACCCAGGCTTCCGAAGCCGACCGGAGCCTTGCCTCGCTCGACAAATACCACTTCGATCTCGATGATTGGCGGATGCTGAAATTCTTCTTCAATCTCGTCGATGTGGATGAGGGCACTGGTCCGCATGTTTTCGTCAAAGGAAGCCACAGGCGCCGCCGGGTCCGTCATCAGCTGACCTTGCTTGTCGGGCATCCGGCAAACGAAGTGCTCGACTATTATGGCGAAGCGAATGCGCTGACGCTGACCGGAAAGGCCGGCTCCGGCTTCGTCGAAGATCCCTTCGGTTTCCATATGGGGACGGTTCCGACCCACAAGCCGCGGCTGATGATGGAGGTGGGCTTTGGCGTTTCGAAGCCGTCACGTCGCCGCTTTCATGGCGAACCCGTCCTGCGCTAGAGTAGGCCGTGCAAAAGCGCACAGCGGTTTTGCGACAACGACATGCGCGAATAGAGGGCGCATCTAGCTGGTATCACGGTGCGCCAATTGCAGGTGGCGCTCCCGTCTGCTCGGCGTTAGGCCGGGCGACTGAACCGCCTGGCAATCAGGTGGTCGAGCGCGATGCGGCCAGGCCCGCCGGCTATGATTACCAGAAAGCAGGTCGCCCATGTGCCATGCGTCGGCCAAGCATCGGGATAGACGAAGATCTCGATGACCAGGGTCATGCCGAGCAGCGCCAGTGCCGAGAAGCGGCTTGCCAATCCGATGACCAGCAGAAATGGGAAGAAGTGCTCGCTGAAGGCGGCGATATGGGCGGCGATCCAGGGATCGACCAGCGGCAGCTTGTATTCCGTCTGGAAGAGATAGACGGCATTGTCGGTCACGTGCCAGCCTTCCACCTTGGTCTGGCCGGATTGCCAGAAGACGGCGGCGATCGACAGCCGCGCAATGAGTGCGATCAGGTCATGGGGAATACGGTCGAGAAGCTTTAGGGCACCATAGAGCCTTTTGGGCATGGTTTCGCGTTCGGCCGGGGCGGCCGTCATCGTCTGATTCTGCATTTTGGTTCTCCCTGGCGTTCAGCGAATGGCCATGAAAGCGCCTGCCGTGAACGCACCGGCGAGGTTGGCGGAAAGATCGAAATTGGCGGCTTCAGCGAGAGCCGTCTCATAGGCCTGGCCAAGGGCGGCGCCCGAAAACAGCTCTTCCAGAAATGTTGCGCCGCCCGGCGGCAGGCGATGCACTTCGACGATCATCTGCGGGCGGATGACGAGGGCATCCTCGCCCGTCCAATCGTTTATATCTGCAAGCTCGATTTCGCCGGTGTTCATCGCCCAGATGGTGATGGCCGGATAGGCGGAACGTGCGACCGAGGCTGAAGGGTGCGGTACGAAAGTCAGCTCCGCAAGGCCTGCCGGCTCGATGGTCGCCATGAGTGCTGCATCAAGCGGTATAGCGTCGGCTGCGTGATAGGCTCGACCCCGCAGCGCCTCCAGCCGCATCACATCGGCCAGATAGGGAATTTCCTGCGCCGGCTCGAAACTCCCGGCGAAATCGGGGAAGTCATCGCCATAGGCAAGCAGCAGCGGCGAGCGCGGCGGATGCATGCGGATGAACTCATGCGCCATGGCGGCGAAGAATTCCTCGCCGACGATCCTTTCCGCAGCCGGAAAGCGCGAGGCGAGCGCACCGATCAGGCCGATGGCGACATTGTTGCGATAGACGCCGAAACGCCGCGCTGGCTGTCGGCCGTTCCAGGCCGTCAATCCATCGGGCACCGCGAGATCGGGATCGATGAGTGCTGCGGCGAATTTGCTTTGCGTGGCGAGAGACATCGATCCTTCCTCAGGCTGCTCTGCGTGCGGCAGCGCGCTTCAGGATGGCGTCGGTCGCTTCTACCTCGGCCCTCAGAACCGGCCATTCCGGCACGTCGTTATCCCATTCGACCAGGCTGGCCACTGGGCCGATCCGGTCGATCAGCTCGGCGTAAAGCGCCCAAACGGGATCTTTCACCGGCGTATCGTGGCTGTCGATCAAAAGCAGCGCACCGGCGTCGTCGACGGTTTCCGAATGGCCGCTCAGATGGATCTCGCGCACCCATTGCACCGGAAAGCGCTTGAGATAGGCGCGTGCGTCCATCTGGTGATTGGTGGCGGCGACGAAGACATTGTTGACGTCGAGCAGCAGGCCGCAGCCGGTGCGTCTGGAAACCTCGGCCAGAAATTCCGTTTCCTCGATCGTGCTCTCCTCGAAGAGCAGATAGGTAGCCGGATTCTCGAGTAGCATCTGGCGGCCGAGGATTGTCTGCACCTGATCGATATGAGTGCAGACCTGCGCGAGCGTCGCTTCGGTATAGGGCAGGGGCAGAAGATCGTTGAGAAAGGTCGTATCGTGGGTCGACCAGGCGAGGTGTTCCGAAAAACTCTCTGGCTCGTAGCGATCGCAGACGATCTTCAGGCGAGCGAGATGCTCCTTGTCCAGTGGCTGCATCGAGCCAATGGAGAGGCCGACGCCGTGGATGGAGATGGCATAATCCTCTCGCAGCCTGCCAAGTTGGGCATGTGGCGGACCGCCAGCACCCATATAGTTTTCCGCATGGACTTCGAAGAAGCCAATCGGCTGCGCGGTGCCATTGATTGCGGCAAAATGCTCCGGCTTGAAGCCGACGCCGGCGCGGCGGGGAAGTTCTGACGGTTTCATTGCAGGCCTCCGGGTGAGAGTAATTCCAGCAAAGTTACGAAGCGGTTTGTGTTCGGGAGGCAGGCGGCGCCGGATTAAACGATGCGCCGCCCACGTGTTCGCGCTGCCTTGTCAGACCGGGGCCGGCCCCTGCATCAGGGTGCCATGGCCGTTCGGCGTCTTGATCGTCTCGCAAGTTCCGGCGGGAACCAGCTTCCACGAGTTGCGCTGATAATCGACCTTCGACGTGCCGGCGCAGGTCGTGCCGGGACCGGCGGCGCAATCGTTCTGGCCCTTGAGGGCGACGCCGTAGCATTTTTCCTTGGCATCGGCGGCAGATGCTGTCGTCACACCGGCAACCAGCGTCACCGCCGTTGTGACCGATGCGGCCAGGGCGAGTGCGGACATCTTGCTCATGACAAACTCCTTACGAGAAATGGTTGACGATCAATCCGGTTTCGGATCAGGCCGGGGTCAGCGAGCCGTGGCCCTTCGGGGTCTTCATCGAGGTGCAGGTGCCCGTGGGAACGAGCTTGAAGGACATCTTGTCGTAGCTCATGGTCGACTTGCCGGCACAATCATGCTTGCCGGCGGCGCAATCGTTCTGGCCCTTGAGGGCGACGCCGTAGCATTTTTCCTTGGTATCGGCGGCCGAAGCGGGGACGGCGACGGATGCAAGTGCCGATGCGATCGAGCCAGCAATGGCCAGGGTGAGGATGCTGTTCTTCATGGATCTGTCTCCTAGATGGATGCGAGCCGTCATTGGCTTGCATCGAGGTCTACGGAGCGTCTCGAGCGGATGTTACAGCCGCATCGGAATTTTTTTCGAGATGCGTCACTTATATTGTGCCGGCTATCTGCTGCGGCGGGCGATAGCTGGGCAGGTATGGTGGTGAGGCTGACATGCGCATGGGTAGCAGACGCATCTTGCGAAGAACCTGCCATGGAGACGAAAGAGCTTGAAAAATAGTTGCTGTTGCCGGTAACGAAAGCCTGCGGTGCCGCGTAGAGGAGATGTCGGATGAATCATTCGGCGCGCGAAGAGGAATGGGCAGTCTGGATGCGTGCGGCCATCGGCGGCGATGCGCAGGCCTATCACCGTTTCCTCACCGCCGTGACGCCGCATCTGCGCGCCATGGCGCGGCGGCGCTGCGATCAGATGGGCGCGCCGGTAAGCGAGGCTGAGGATGTGGTGCAGGAAGTGCTGCTCGCCATCCATCTGAAGCGCGGCACGTGGGATCCATCCCGCCCGATCGGACCCTGGCTGTCGACGATCGTGCGCAACAAGCTGATCGACAGCCTGAGAAGGCGCGGGCGGCATATGAGCGTACCGATCGACGATGTGATCGATTTCCTGGAGGCGGAAGAGCATACCGACGCCTTGGACCGGTTCGATGTCGATCGTATGCTGGAGGTGCTGAGAGATCCGCAAAAGACGATCGTGCGCTCGATTTCCGTCGAGGGAACCAGCGTCCGGGAAACGGCAGACCGGCTGAAGATGACGGAAGGCGCGGTGCGCGTGGCGCTGCACCGCGCGCTGAAGGCGCTTGCGGCTTTGTATCGGAGTGAAACCAGTGAAAACCGATGACCTCATCAATCTTCTGGCGCAGGACGCGCCGGTCCGCATGCGGATCGGCAAGGCCCTGACCCTGGCGGTCGTCGCGGGTATCCTGATCAGCGGCGGTATCTTCTTCGCCGTGATCGGCTTTCGAACCGATATTGATACAGCGATGGAGACCGTCCGTTTTCTGTTCAAGTTCGTCGTGACCATCGCGCTTGCCGCAACAGCCTGCGCCGTGGTCTTCCGTATCGGACGGCCGGGCGCTTCGCTGCGCCTGTGGGGCTGGACACTGCTCTTGGCGCCCATCCTGCTCCTTGCCGCCGCCGCTGTTGAAATGGCCGTCATGCCGGCTGACAGCTGGAGTGCGCGGATGATCGGACACAATGCCCGCTTCTGCCTGACGCTCATCCCTCTGCTTTCGATCGGGCCGCTCGCCTGCTTTCTTTTCGCCCTACGCCAGGGCGCGCCGGAAAAGCCGGGCGCGGCCGGCGCCGTCGCCGGCCTTGCCGCCAGCGGCATCGCCGCGACCTTCTACGCCTCCAACTGCACGGACGACAGCCCGCTTTTCGTGCTGCTCTGGTATCCTATCGCGATCGCCATGGTGACGGCAGTCGGATATGTCCTCGGGAAACGCCTGTTGCGGTGGTGACGCGGCCGAACGCGTGATTTCGAAACCGCGAAATCGCTTCTAGGGCATGCGTTTCGGCCAATGATGCAGTATCGCGCGGAAAACCTTGTGGCAGCAGGCAGATTCCTGACCTATTATGTCTGAGTGAAAGCAACTTTCAAAAAATCGCATTTCCCTGTGTTAAAGTGTTTGCATCCGCGGCAAATTCGATTATAGAGGCCCTGCTTTCCCCGCAGGGGCACTTTACGGCCCGGCGGCTGTTGGGAAATAGTTCAATGGTAGAACAGCGGACTCTGACTCCGTTAATCTTGGTTCGAATCCAGGTTTCCCAGCCAATTTCAAATTTCCTGATTTGAATCAGCATTTTGGTTTGCCTCTTGTATTTGAGGCGGATATCCCTCTTCCTGTGATTGAAAATCTTTTCGAAGGAGTAACTACTCCTTGTCGTAAGATTTGATTTGTCTTGGATTCTTATCGCCAATTTACCTGTGTGCCTAAAATGGAATAGGCTTAGATGACGATATTGGTTTCGGGTGGGGCTGGTTTTATCGGCGGAAACTTTGTTCTCGATTGGCTTGAGCGTCACGACGAGATGGTGATCAATCTCGATAAGCTAACCTATGCCGGTAATCTGGATACGCTGAAGGCGCTGAAGAGCGACAGTCGTCATATGTTCGTGCGGGGCGATATTGGCGATCGCGAGCTGGTGAGCGATTTGCTGTCGATGCACAAGCCGCGGGCGGTGATCAATTTTGCGGCCGAGAGCCATGTCGACCGCTCCATTCATGGGCCAGGGGATTTCATTCAGACGAATATCGTCGGGACCTTCAATTTGCTGGAAGCGGTGCGCGGCTATTGGGATGGCTTGCCCGAAGACGAGAAGCAGCGCTTTCGCTTTCTGCATGTCTCGACTGACGAGGTCTACGGCACGCTCTCTAAGGATGATGAGCCGTTCAGTGAGCTCAACCGCTATGAGCCGAACAGTCCCTATTCCGCCAGCAAGGCTGCTTCTGATCATCTGGTACGTGCTTGGCATCATACCTATGGTCTGCCTGTGTTGACGACGAACTGCAGCAACAATTACGGGCCTCACCATTTTCCAGAAAAGCTGATCCCGCTGGTGATCCTGAATGCGCTTTCCGGCAAAGGCCTGCCGATCTACGGCGATGGCCAACAGATCCGCGACTGGCTCTACGTCAAGGATCATTGCAGCGCCATTCGCCGTGTGCTGGAAACCGGCACGGTTGGCGAGACCTATAACGTCGGTGGTTGGAACGAAAAGCCCAATCTTGATGTCGTGCAGACGATCTGTGCGATCCTCGATGAGCTTCGGCCCAAGGCTGACGGCAGTCGCTACAGCGATCAGATCACCTTTGTGAAGGACCGGCCCGGTCATGATCGCCGCTATGCGATCGATGCGCGCAAGCTCGAGCGCGAACTCGGCTGGAAGCCTGAAGAGACGTTCGAGACCGGTATTCGCAAGACGATCGAATGGTATCTGCAAAACCAGGACTGGGTTCGCAACGTCACCAGCGGCGCCTATCGCGAATGGGTCGGTAAGCAGTATGAGGTTGAGCTGTGAGTGCCATTCTGATCACCGGCGCCAAGGGACAAATCGGTTTCGAGCTGCAGCGTTCACTTGGGTCGCTAAGTGGCGTGACGGCATTAAACCGTGCCGAGATAGATCTCGCCAACGAAGCAAGCATCTTGGCGGTTCTTCGTGAGCACAAGCCACATATCATCGTCAATCCCGCCGCCTATACGGCGGTGGACCGGGCCGAGAGCGATAGAGAGCAGGCGATGGCGGTCAATGCCACCGCTCCGGGGATATTGGCGCGGTGGGCCGCCGATAACGGCGCCTTGTTGATCTATTACTCGACGGACTATGTCTTCGACGGCACGAAGGCCGATCCCTATGTCGAAGGCGATGCTGTCAATCCGCAGTCCGTCTATGGCGAAAGTAAATGGCTGGGCGAGGAGGCAGTGCGCGCCTCCGGTGTACAGCATGCCATTTTGCGCACCAGCTGGGTCTATGGTCATCACGGCAGCAATTTCCTGAAGACCATTCTTCGGCTGGCCGGCGAGAGAAGCGCGCTGAACATCGTTGCCGACCAGATCGGCGCACCGACCTCGGCGGCTTTAATCGCCGATGTCACACGCACGGTGGTCGAGCGCATGACGGCTTCGCGAGCTCCCGGCGACCTCTCGGGGACCTATCATCTCACGGCACAAGGCAGCACCTCCTGGTATGGCTATGCCGCCCATATCGTTCGTGAGGCATTGGCAGCAAACGTCAAGCTTGCAATGTCTCTCGATGCGCTGAAGCCAATATCGACAGCTGAATACCCGACCCCTGCCAAGCGTCCGGCCAATTCGCGGTTGGATTGTCGAAAGCTGATGGATCGCTTCGATGTTGCGCTTCCTCTCTGGCAGGAGGGTGTCGACGACGTTCTGGCAAGACTGCTGGCTGCGCGGAATTGAAAACCGTAATTTTTGCCAATGATTTCCGGCCATATCCTCCCGCCGGTGAGACAGAGGCAGATGCACTAAGGACGAGATGTAGGATCATGACGAAGGCGCGCAAAGGAATCATACTCGCCGGCGGATCAGGAACACGGCTCTATCCGCTGACGCTTGCGGTCAGCAAGCAGCTCCTGCCGATCTACGACAAGCCAATGATCTACTATCCGCTGACGACTTTGATGTTGGCGGGCATCCGCGAGATCCTCATCATCTCGACGCCGCAGGACACGCCTCGTTTCGAGCAGCTGCTTGGCGATGGCAGCCAATGGGGCATCAAGCTTGACTATGCCGTTCAGCTCAGCCCCGACGGTCTTGCCCAAGCCTTCCTGATCGGCGAAGCGTTTCTGGATGGCGCGCCGTCTGCTCTGGTTCTGGGAGACAACATCTTTTACGGGCATGATTTTACCCGATTGCTGCACGAGGCGAGCACCAAGGAAACGGGTGCGACTGTCTTTGCCTATCACGTTCAAGACTCGCATCGCTATGGCGTGGTCGAGTTCGATCAGAGCGGTCGGGCGATCAGCCTGGAGGAAAAGCCGAGAATGCCGAAGAGCAACTATGCGGTCACCGGTCTCTATTTCTATGATGAAAGCGTCGTCGATGTCGCGAAATCCATCCGACCGTCGCCGCGCGGCGAGTTGGAGATCACCGATGTCAATGTTCACTATCTGCAGGCCGGCCGGCTGGACGTGCAGACCATGGGCCGCGGCTATGCCTGGCTCGACACTGGAACGCATGAATCGATGCTGGAGGCCAGCCATTACATTGCTACAATCGAGAACCGCCAAGGCCTGAAGGTGGCCTGCCCCGAAGAGATCGCCTATCGCAGCGGCTGGATCAGTGCATCTGATGTCGAGGCGCTTGCCGATCCCCTGAAGAAGAATGCCTATGGGCAATATCTCCTTGGCATCTTGCGCGAGCAGATATTCTAATCGCTAAGGCGCGCTTTATGCCGCCGCATCTCCCTTGCAAACAATCTGAACAGGACAACGATGAAAGCCATCGATACCGTTATTCCCGATGTCAAGATTATCGAGCCGACGGTGTTTGCAGACGATCGCGGCTTCTTCTTCGAAAGCTTCAGCAAGGCGAAGTTCGAAGCAGCGATTGGACGAAGCGCCGATTTTGTGCAGGACAATCACAGCCGGTCGGGCAGGGGGGGCCTGCGCGGGCTGCACTATCAGCTGCCGCCGCATGCCCAGGCGAAGCTGGTGCGGGTGGTGGCCGGCGAAGTCTATGACGTTGCCGTCGACATCCGGAAATCCTCACCCACATTCGGCCAATGGGTCGGCGTTCTTCTGACTGCGGAAAACAAACGCCAGCTCTGGATCCCCGAAGGCTTTGCCCATGGCTTCCTGACATTGAGCGAGCAAGTCGAGTTTCTATACAAGACCACCAATTATTACGCGCCGGAGAGCGATCGCGGCATTCGCTGGGACGATCCACAAATCGGCATCGATTGGAAGGTGACCGAACCGCTCACGCTCTCCTCCAAGGATCAGCAGCAACCGTTATTGGCGGATGCCGAGCTATTCGATTGATACGGCTCGATATCAGACCCGGTTGTAATCGTCACTGAGCCTAATGATATCGTTCTCATCAAGCAGCTCGCCGTATTGAATTTCGATAAAAACCAACGGCTTATCTCCGGTGCACGAAACACGGTGTTTCGCCTTGAGCGGAATATCGACTGTATGCCCGACCTGTAGAACGTGTTTCCTTCCGTCAATCTCGGCAATACCATACCCCGAAACGGCGGTCCAACGCTCCGAACGGTGATTGTGATATTGCAGCGATAACCGCTCTCCCGGATTCACAACAATGCGTTTGACGACGTGGCTATCACCGATATCGAGCACATGCCATGTGCCCCAAGGGCGATGATCGTTGTCGCCAACCTTATAAAGACTTCCGGACTTCAATGAGTTTTCCTCTTCAACAAGCCGATCGGCAACCGCACGACCGAAAATACGCGCGCGATTAATTCAGTGGTGCCCGTAGAGCAAGGCTTTTCTGCTAATGGCCACAAAAGCACCTTATTGCATACTGTTATCCGACTTGCCTAAGCAAACCAGTTCAGATTAGTCGGCCGATTGTGTGGTCGAGGTCGATGCAGCCGGATTATACCGGCGATTGTTCTGGAGATTTCGAGGCTTCTGATGTTTTCTCCGAAAAAAACCATGCTCAAGGTGACGTAGCAATTGCTTTTCGATACAGGAGTGGAATGCGCGTTTTACATTTTTTCAAAACATATTGGCCCGACACATTTGGTGGCGTTGAACGGACCATTCACGCGATCGCCAAGGGTACCGCCAAATATGGCATAGAATCAGATGTTCTTTCACTTAGCAAAACACCGTTAGAAAGCAGCGTCGAATTCGATGGTCATATGGCGTATAAGGCTAAGCTCGACTTCGAATTCGCATCCACCGGTTTCTCGCGCGAGGTGTTTGAACGATTCCGGGAACTGAGCCGGAAGGCGGATATCGTCCACTACCACTTTCCGTGGCCGGTGATGGATATCGTCCATCTGACCGTCCCCCCCGGTAAGCCGACTGTCGTGACT
Source organism: Rhizobium pantanalense (assembly GCF_030182525.1). Classification (NCBI taxonomy): domain Bacteria; kingdom Pseudomonadati; phylum Pseudomonadota; class Alphaproteobacteria; order Hyphomicrobiales; family Rhizobiaceae; genus Rhizobium; species Rhizobium pantanalense. The sequence goes on along the minus strand of NZ_JAQJCH010000004.1, from coordinate 301,400 downwards.
TATCATTCCGATATCGTGAAGCAGAAGGTCTTGTTGCAATTCTACAAGCCGTTGATGTTTCGATTTCTGAAAGACGTCGACCGCATTGTTGCGACGTCGCCCAATTACCTGATGTCGAGTGATGTGCTGGAAAGGTTCAAATCCAAGACGGTGGTGATCCCGTTGGGCCTGGACGAGGCCGATTATCCGAAGGCAGATAAAGCGAGTGTAGCACGTTGGCGCGGTAGGCTTCCCAATCGCTTTCTCTTATTCGTCGGTGTTCTGAGATATTACAAGGGAGTTCATATCCTACTGGAGGCTGCGAAACGCAATGGCCTTGATATCGTGATCGTCGGCGGTGGGCCGATGGAGGCGGAACTGAAGCAGGCTGCTGGGCAAAATCTGCACAATGTCCATTTTCTCGGATCCTTGTCGGACAACGACAAGATCGCTTTGCTCGAACTTTGTGCGGCGTTTGTGTTTCCCTCGCCTCTTCGCTCCGAGGCCTTCGGACTTTCTCTGGTCGAAGCGGCAATGTTCGGCAAGCCGATGATTTCCTGTGAAATCGGCACGGGAACAAGCTATGTCAACTTGGACAGAGTGACTGGGTTCGTGGTGCCACCCAACGATGTGGATGCTCTGTCGAACGCTATGAACTCCATCTTGGATGACGAGCAAAAGACTGCCGCGCTGGGTGCTGCGGCGCGTGACCGCTATCTCGCGTGTTTTACGGCAGAGAAGATGTGTTCACAATATTATAGCCTCTATCGAGAATTGACGGGCTCCATTGTGAGCTGAACATTGCCCGTGCGTGAATCTTGTGTCTCCGCAGCCGGCTCAATACTATCGACGAAAATGCCTCCAATCCATATTACTCAATTTGCCTGTGGGTACGGTCCTCCTGGACCGCAAGCTCGGATTGGTCAGCCTAGAAGGTTTCAATTTAGACGATGTTTCGTAAAGCATTGATGCATATAACAAGAGGTTATTATATCGATTTCCCACAAGGGCTTTTGCGCCGATCGAGGATCGCATTCAGAGCAAAATTGCTCTTGGTCCTTATCATTAGGTCTTATACGGGCGAAATAGCGCTAAAAAATCAATAACCAAATCTAGCACGCTCTGTAGCGTTCCATGAACTTGGTGCGACCGCGGCTGCGGATACGGCAAGAATGGAGATGAAACGCGAAGAATGCGTTGGCAACGGCATTACGAGTCAAGCACGAAGAGCTGGTTCGGTTTGTCTAAAACAGTTTCGAGTGATTCGCTAAGTGGCTTTCCGCCTTGACTATGCCGCCGCCATTATCGGTGTCAGCGCGGTGAAGTAAGGCTGATCCGGCGTGTGCTGATCAAGCGCTGAAGGTGGGTGTCGGGTATCGCAAATGGTCACATAGCGATCATTGCCAACTCGGGCCTCGGAAACGGTTTTGTGCCGTGGAGATAGACTTCCTCGTATTGAACGATCGCCAGAGCCGCTCGACGAACTGTCCCGCCATGCCTCTGCTTCCATTGAGATAGCGATTTCCGCCTTCTTCAGCACCGCCGTGAAGTCTGCTAAGGTGAACTGCGGTCCCTGATCGGCATTTGATATTTCAGGTTTATCATATCGGGAAAGCGCTTCCTCGACCGCTTCCGCCAGGGGTACAGCACACCACCTACCGACACACAACATAAACCACCACCTTCTCCTCGATCGGCTACGTCTGAGAGTTGGGGATCTACGTGTGGTGCAACTGATCAAAGCAATTCTGGACGCCGGTGTTATGCCGGAAGGGCAATTCCTTCGGACAGACAACGGAACGCCCCAAGGCGGCATTCTGTCGCCTCTGCTTGCCAATATTGCGCTTAGCGTCATCGAAGAGCGATATGAACGATGGGTCCACCATCGGACAAAGCTCTATGATCGGCGCACGTGCAATGGCATGGCAGCCGCCTCAGCGCACGGAATAGGGACCGCAAGGCCGGTCGAACGGTCATGTTCCCGGTTCGCTACGCCGACGACTTCGTTATCCTCGTTTCGGGCTCGGCTTTGGCGCTGGATGCGGGCCAAGCGGCCTCATGCCGGGATGCGAGAGCTCGCACGTGCCAAAAAGCACAGCGAGCGACGCGCGTCTCGCGCCTCCGGCGTGAAGGGCGTACTGAGCAATATATCCTTGCTTGGACGCCTGTGTGCCGGTTCAGGCTGGGTTGGATGAAAACACCTGACTTCGCCATGTTCTTTGGAGAGCCGGATGTGTAACGAAAGACGCACGTCCGGTTCGGAAGGAGGTGTTGAGAAATCGGCGGTTGAAAGGCCGTACGGCGCTCGACACCTACCTTACGGTTCTGCCTGTTCTACAAGATTTTGGAGCGCGGATACTTTCCCTGGCCGACGGCGAAGGAGGGCGTTGCGCACCTGACGCAGGCGCAGCTTTCGATGCTGGTTGAGGGGATCGATTGGCGCCGCCCGGCGTGGACGTCAGCTCCCGGCCGAACGGGATAAAAGCTATATTTTGCAGGGGCATCCGAGGCTTAATGCTGGCGCGTCAGGGGCAAATCGGCTAGTTTCGCGGGTATGGAAACAGCGCCGCCGGACAGTCAGGACGAGCTCACTGCTTTGCGCGCACTCGTCGCCGAACAGGCGGCGAAACTTGAGAGCCAGGAAGCCGAGGTCATCAAGCGAGACTCCATAATTGGGCTTCTTCGCGCGCAACTGGAGCTTCTCCGCCATCGGCAGCATGGCGCGTCTTCGGAAAAGATCGACCGGAAGATCGAGCAATTCGAACTGATGCTGGAGGAGATCGAGGCCTCCCGGGCCGAGGCTGAACTGCGCTCCGGGAAAACTCCTCTGCCGGAGTTGGACGATGCGCCGGACAAGCCGAAGCGCAAGCTTCTGCCCGATGGTTTGCCAGCCGAAGAACTGGTCTATGCGGCTCCTTGCAACTGCCCGACCTGCGGTGGCGCTTCATTCCTGAAGGCGCCCGACAGGGTGGTTCAGGTGTTGGAGCACGTGCCGGCGTCGGTTAAGATTGTTCGGCATGTCGAGAAGCGCATGATCTGCAGGGAATGCGATACGACGGTGGCAGGTGAGATGCCGACCTTGCCCATCGAGCGCGGCAAACCCGGGCCGGGACTGCTCGCCCATATCATGATCGCCAAATTCGACGATCACATTCCCCTCTACCGCCTGGCAGAGATGTACGACCGGTTGGGGATAGACATCTCCCGATCCGTAATGGCCGACTGGGTCGGCCGGGTATCTGCATTGCTGACACCACTTGTGCTGTTAATCAGAGCCCATATCGCAGCACTCGACCGAATACATACGGACGATACCCCGGTCGATGTCCTCGACCCCGGGCGGGGCAGGACAAAAACCGGCAGGGTCTGGGTCTACGTCTTTGACGGCAGTGGCTATCAATCCGCCACTCCCGCAGCCATCGCCTATTACTACAGCCCTGACCGCAAGGGCGCGCATCCGGCTGATCACCTGGCAAGCTTCAGCGGCGTCATGCATGCCGACGGCTACGGGGGTTACAAGAAACTCTACGGCAACCAGATCATTGAAGCCGCCTGCATGGCGCATGTGCGCCGCAAGTTCCATGATGTGATCAAGCTGAAGCCTTCTCCGATCGCTGAGGAAGCACTGTCGCGCATCGGCGTTCTCTACGATATCGAGAACCGTATCCGCGGCATGTCGGCTGACGATCGGCGCACCCTGCGTCAACACCATGCCCGGCCCACTCTGGACGAACTCAAAGCCTGGATCGAAGCCACGCTTTCTACGCTGCCACAGAAGCAGAGGCTGGCTGAAGCAATGCGATATGCGCTGTCGCGATGGACCGCCTTGAGCGTCTACATCGACGATGGTCGTGTCGAAATCGACAACAACATCGCTGAACGAGCCATGCGTCCGCTTGGAATCGGAAGGAAGAACTGGCTGTTTGCCGGCTCGGACAAGGGCGGTGAGCGCATCGCCAACATTCTGACCATCATGGAGACGGTCAAACTGCAAGGTCATAATCCGGAGGTCTATCTGGCGGATGTCCTGACCCGGATCCAGGATCACCCCAAAGACCGAATTGAAGACCTGCTGCCCTGGAACTGGGTGCCGGCAAACGCTCGGTGCGAGGCCGCCTGATGGCACGCTCAAGGTTCATCTACACGCTAAGGCAAGTCGCCAGCAAGATCGGCGAAAATCTCGAACTGATCGAGGAAATGACGGCCAAGTCGGACAACATCTCCGAGGGCGAACTGGTTTGCGTTAGCGATGGCACTGAAGATGGCACGAAGGGTCTGACCGAGAATGGCATCGAAGAACTTCAAAGCCTACTCGCCGACATCAGAACGTGGGACGGCGGTATCCGCGAGTTCCTCATCGACACACAGTGCGATCCTGAAATAATCGACCGCATCATGGCCGATGAGATGAAACGCGGCCTATAGCTTCCATCTCTCGACACCCAAAAAATGCGTTCGCCGGACGCTCACGTTGGAATATGGTTGGTGCGAAGAAAAATCGCCTCGACGCCCGTCTTCCTCATCACCGTCGCGACGTGAAGCCTCCGGTCTAAGGCCCTTCTGTCTTCAAAAGCCCTTACAACATCCGACTTCCAACAAACGGGGGTGATCGAGGTGTAATTCATCGATCCGCCGCATCAGCGCCAGGTCGCCAACCGACATAGAGCGCGACAAGTGATAGACGCTGCTACGACTGAAGACGAGAAGTTTCGCCTCGTGGCTGATCGACAATTTGTGCTCAGTTTCCGCGGCAGCTCTTAAGCGTGAAACGACGGCACGCACGCATTGAGGAGACAAAATGGGAAGGCCAATACGCGTGCGAGGGAAAAAATGGATGTTTGGCTTATACCAAGGCAAGTGCACTTCCCGATGAACGCGGTAGTTTTGCCTGGGAGATTTCGTTGACTCAATCACCGCATTCTGGATGGACGCTGAGTTTTTGCTTCTCCTGTGTTGTTAAATTCGCGAACCGAGGTTGCTCTTTCGGCGGTGAAAATGCTACGGGCGTGCTTAGGTAGCGGAGGCAGGCGGGCTTCAAAACGAATGGTAGCGCTACTCTCAGGATCATAATCGCAAGAAATCAGCGTTTGCCGAGGATCTATCTACGAGAGATTCGGTCTTGTTCATTCTCGCTAGACCCACCACAATCGCGCCCGAGCGGCATTGTCTTTTTGCGATTTTAGGTGGTTTCGATTTTGTGTGATTCTGTATGTGCAGAATGTTCCGCAAAATGAAGGCTTTATGTTCTTGGCGTGATCGAGCGATGGAGATGGAGTAAACGATTTTTTCCAGATTACAGAGAACGTGATTTCACAGGTGACGCTGGATTGTTCATGAGATCCGGCGATCTGGCGTACTATCGGACGTTTTTATGGAATGTCCGGCAAGCCGATTTATGTCACGTGATGCCTCGTTCGTTGACACCGCCGCGTTAGACGCAGTATTTCCCCAGCGAAGCGAACCGATCAGGAAGACCGAGTTCAAGAGTTGATATCAAGAAAGTAGACTACGGATGAAAAAAGCGCTTATCACTGGTGTAACGGGTCAAGACGGCTCTTATCTCGCATCGCTTTTGCTTGAAAAAGGCTATGAAGTCCATGGTATCAAAAGGCGATCTTCGATCTTTAACACGGATCGCATCGATCATCTCTATCAGGATCCACACGATGAGGATCGTCGATTTGTTCTCCACTATGGTGACATGACCGATTCTTCTAGTTTGGTAAGGATCATCCAGCAGGTGCAGCCTGACGAAATATACAATCTTGCCGCGCAATCTCATGTGGCGGTTTCCTTTGAGGAGCCGGAATACACGGCCAATTCGGATGCTCTGGGTGCATTGCGCATACTCGAAGCCATTCGAATTTTGAAGCTTGAGAAAAAGACGCGCTTCTATCAAGCTTCGACCTCGGAATTATACGGGTTGGTTCAAGAGATACCGCAGCGAGAGACGACTCCATTTTATCCGCGCTCGCCTTATGCAGTTGCGAAGCTTTACGCTTACTGGATAACGGTCAACTATCGCGAAGCGTATGGCATGTACGCATGTAATGGCATTCTGTTTAATCATGAGAGCCCGGTTCGCGGCGAGACATTCGTAACGCGCAAGATCACGCGCGCGTTGGCCCGCATCAAGCTGGGTCTCCAAGATTGCCTATATCTCGGCAACCTTGATGCGCGACGCGACTGGGGTCACGCGAAAGACTATGTTGAAATGCAGTGGCTGATGCTTCAACAAGAGCAGCCAGAGGATTTCGTGATCGCGACAGGTGTGCAATACAGCGTTCGCGAGTTTGTGGACACCGCCGCCCGCGAAATCGGGATTGTCGTAACATGGAAGGGCGAAGGCGTCGGCGAAAAGGGATATGACGATAGCGGCAAATGCATCGTGTCGGTTGATCCGCGTTATTTCCGACCGACGGAAGTAGAAACATTGCTGGGCGATCCCACCAAAGCGCGGCAGAAACTCGGGTGGACGCCGAAGATCACTTTCAACGAGCTGGTCTCTGAGATGATGTTGGAAGACATGAAGGCGGCGGAGCGCGACGAGCTGGTGAAGCGTCACGGCTTTTCGGCATACGATTATCACGAGTGAAACATGCAAAAAAATGCCAAGATTTATGTCGCAGGCCACCGCGGAATGGTTGGGTCCGCGATCGTTAGGCAGCTTCAGGGAAACGGCTATACAAACATCGTGACGAGGACGCACAATGAGCTCGATTTAGTGAATCAACGGTCGGTGACGGAATTTTTTGCTATCGAGAAGCCGGACTATGTATTCATGGCGGCAGCTAAGGTGGGTGGCATTCACGCGAACAACACTTACCGAGCCGACTTTATCTATGAAAATCTTCTGATAGAGGCCAATGTTATCGGGGCGGCTCACAAAGCCGGCGTCGATCGGATGCTCTTTTTGGGGTCCAGCTGTATTTATCCCCGTGACTGCCCGCAGCCCATCCGGGAGGACTATCTCCTCACTGGGCTACTTGAACAGACGAACGAGCCTTACGCGATCGCCAAAATTGCAGGGGTAAAACTTTGTGATAGCTTTAATGCGCAATACGGGACGCAGTATGTTTCGGCTATGCCCACGAATTTATATGGGCCGAATGACAATTATGACTTGAACAAGAGTCATGTGCTTCCAGCACTCATCCGGAAAGCTCATGAGGCGAAGATGCGTGGAGACACGCAATTTGTGGTCTGGGGCTCCGGTACACCCATGCGAGAATTTCTCTACGTCGACGATATGGCGGAAGCCTGCGTGTACTTGATGGAGAAAGGGATTGCCGCCGGATTGTTCAATATAGGCACGGGTACCGATGTGACCATTCGGGAGCTTGCCGAAATCGTCATGGATGTCGTCGGCTTTACAGGAGAAATCGTATTTGATCGCTCCAAGCCGGACGGCACGCCGCGCAAGCTTCTCAATGTCGACCGCATAAACGAGCTTGGCTGGAAGGCGAAAACGTCACTGCGAGATGGTATTTCAAAGGCCTATGCCGATTTCCGGTCTCAGGGTATCAGCTCCTGATATGACTGCAGCAATTGTCACCGTCGCCGTTCCATCCTTCAATCAAGGGCAGTTTCTGGAGCACGCCCTGCGCTCCATCTTCGAGCAGGACGTACCAGTAGAAGTTTTTGTGATCGACGGCGGTTCGACTGACAATTCGCTGGACGTCATTCGTCGATGGGAGCACCGGCTCGCGGGATGGCGAAGTCATAGTGATCGCGGGCAAGCTGCTGCCATCAACGAAGGGATTGCTAGGGGAAGCGCGCCCTTCGTCTGTTGGCTTAACAGCGACGATTGGTTTCTTCCGGACGGACTGCGTACGCTTTTGGAATCTTGCGACAACAATCCAACGGCACCCGCCGTTTATGGCCGGGCTTGGAATGTGAAAGAAAAGACCGGCTCAAAGCGGCCCATTTGGACCGAACCGTTTTCTGTTGAGCGAATGGCGGTACGTTGCATCGTTTCGCAACCCGCGACCTTGGTGAGACGCTCCTGTTGGGAAGGCGTGAACGGCCTCGACGAAGGTCTCCACATGGTTATGGATTATGACTTGTGGTGGCGGCTTTATCGTTTCGGTGGACCGTTGTGCTATGTCGACAAATTCGTCGCAGTTAACCGGGAACATGAACTCACAAAGACCAGCTCACAGAGGCGACGCCATTACCGGGAAGCCATCACGACCGTGAGAAAGCACTATGGCCGCGTACCGTTAAAATGGTGGCTCGCGCAGCCATATGCCGTCTGGTACAAGGGCCTCTTCAATGTCATCCAGCGATAAATTGGGCGGGATTTGACCAGGAAATTGCAGCAAGCACAAGAGTGGCCGCTTTCAAGACTTGGTGGATATGGATGTCGCTCCACTAGCCGAAATGGAATTGAGAAATGAAATTTTCATTCGTCATCCCGGTTTACAACACTGGTAGCCTTCTGGAGAAATGTGTTGCATCCATCACGGCCAACAGCTTTTCCGATTACGAAATCATTATCATCAATGATGGTTCTACGGATGGTTCCGCGGAGATAATCGAAGGATTGGCGCGGCGTTTTTCGGCTATTCGTCCGCTCAACCAAGCCAATAGCGGGCAAGGTGCTGCGAGAAACGCGGGGGTAAGGGCCGCGCGGGGCGAATATATCTGGTTTGTCGACAGCGACGACTGGTTGCTCGATGGTGCCGTTTCGCGCGTTGCGAAGGTGACGGGCGCGTATTCGCCCGATGTCGTTGTTCTGAACTACGTAAACGCATATGATGATGGTCGCTATATCCCGAGATCCAATATCGCGCCTGAGCTGCTTGGAAAGGTCATAAAGCCAGCCGAAAAAGAAAATGTGTTCGCCTCTGTGTCCTGCTGGAATACGCCTCCCTGGCGCCTGGTTTGCAAGAGGCAACTGCTTCTCGATCACCGCATCGTATTCGCAGAGGGTGTCTTCTACGAGGATCACCCCTTCGCGATTCACTTGATGTTGGTAGCGGAGCAGGTTTTCATCTATCCTCCAGCTTCCTATGCATATTTCCAGCGTCCCGGCTCGACCACGCACGCCAATGACCGCAAAGCGTTCGACTTTCTGACGGTTCGGCAGCTGTCCATCGACCTTTTCAAGCGTTTTGGCAAATTCGAAGAGTTCAGCGAACTGGCCTCTTCTTATGTCTCGCCCCGCAACTTCTACGACGCGCATGTCGCGGAGCCGTTCCGCCAGGAATTTGTCGAGCGTCTGGGAAAACTGATTACGCCTGAAGACCAAGCCTTGCTTGAAAAGTTGGGCGATCCGGTTCGCATAGATTTCGTTCGCGGCGCTATTGCCGGCCGCTTGCCGAAGCCGGAAAAGGCAACCATGCGTCGGATCAAGCTTTTGATGTCGACCGAGGGGCGCACTCGTTTGCGTCTTGCCCTTAGGACTCGCGTGATTGGGTTGTTACGGCGCTTTTTGCGTAAAACACGGTCTTTTGGATTACAGGCACGTCAGCTTATCGAAGCAGGCCATGTTCCCGCTCTGAACTACCGTCTGGGGACCGGTTCCAGACTTGAGCATGCGCGGGTCGATGTCCGTCTTCAATCTGAACAACGTGATTACCTCGTGGTTGGAAATCACAGTCTCGTTGGCGGCAGCTACGTTTTCGAACGGGGTGTTGGCACTATCTCGATCGGGGACTTCAGTTCCGTTGGGCACGGGACGATGATGATCTGTACCCAGCCGGGAGGCATAAAAATCGGTAATCAAGTTTTGATTTCCTGGGATGTGACCGTCATCGATAGCAATTCCCATCCGCTCGATCCAGAGTTGAGGGCCGGCGACGCTTTCGATTGGTTATTAGGCATAGAGGCGGGCCACTACGGCGCATTTAAGGACTGGCAGGATGTCGCGGCTGCGCCGATCATCATTGAAGATCGTGCATGGATCGGATTTGGTTCAACGATCATGAAGGGTGTTACTATTGGCAGGGGCGCGATTGTCGCATCGAGATCTGTTGTAACCAAGGATGTCGCCCCGTTCACTATCGTCGGAGGAAATCCAGCGTCTTTCATTTCTTACGTGCCGCGCGGTGAGTGGAGTTGGGAAGATACGCTGGCGGCAGCGCATGGCGACCCAGCGATGCGAGATACACTGCGGCACAGCTACATCCATAAAGATTATGGCGACACGCTCCATAGATACCGTCATAGTGAGGAGTTTCGGGAGTTGGCCCGGATAGTCGCCGATCGGCACGAGCAACCTGCTCGCATTCTGGACGTAGGCGCCGGGAATGGTGTTTGTTCTGTAGCCTTTGCGCTTGAAAAACACGAGGTTGTTGCTATCGAGCCAGGGGAGGGGCCGATAGGCGGCATTGATGCCGTTGGGACAATGGCCAAGCACGGCGCTTGGATTGATCCAACGATATCTGACAGATTGAGTTGGGAAAGAGCTGACATTCTTACATATCACACAGAAAAGCACTTCGATGCAGTCATATGCCGTCAGGCCCTGCATCATTTTTCAGATCCATACCTTGCTGTTGAAAATATTTTCAATCTGCTCAAACCGGGCGGAACTGCTCTCTTCGTCCGGGAGCACGTTGTTTTCGACGCCGATGACAAACAGGCATTTTTGAAAGGCCATCCGTTTCAAAAATTCTATGGCGGTGAAAATGCCTACTCTGTGGAAGAGTATATTGATTTCATCAAGAAGAGCGGTCTGGTCGTTGAGAAAGTGCTCAAGTTTGGTGATAGCCCTATCAACTACGAACCGCATTCTCGCGAAATTGCACAGGAGTTGGATGAGCGCGATATCGCCGGACGTCCCTACACTTTTGTCGCAGTCAAACCTGAGCGGTCGAAATGAAAACGTTGATCGTCGGAGCGCGCGGCTTTATAGGCTCGCACCTAACAGAGTATATGGCCAACTTCGGTGAGGTTATAGCTGTAAGCTTATCTTCGCTTCAGGGCGGTGAACGGAAGCAACAACTCACACAATTATTTGCGAGTATCCAGCCCGACATTTGCGTGAATTGTTCGGGGGCAGCCCATGTTCCAAGCTCATTCAGTAATCCTCTTAACGACTTTGAGATGAATACCGCGAGCGTTTATCAAATGTTGGCTGCGATACGGCAGGAGAGTCCAGGGACTCGGTTCGTTCATCTGTCGAGTGCGGCGGTTTATGGAAGCCCTGTCACACTTCCCATAGCGGAAAGTGCGCCGCTGAACCCCGTATCGCCTTACGGCTACCATAAATTAGCAGCTGAACAGTTTTGCCAAGAGTTTTCAAGCATCTATGGCATCAAGACTGTATCATTGCGGATTTTTTCCGCCTACGGACCGGGCCTGCGGAAGCAGCTTCTTTGGGATACCTACTGCAAATGGCGGGATTCCACTGAAGTCAAACTGTTTGGCACAGGCGACGAGACGCGGGACTTCATCTTCATCGATGATGTCTGCGAAGCCATACGGGCGGTGGTGGAGAGAGCCGGATTTGGCGGTGAAAGCATCAATATTGCGAGCGGAACGGCCATTTCCATCCGTGAAATTGTCACATTGCTATTGAAGGAACTGGGTGGCGCGCACCAGGCCAATTTTGTAGGTCAGAAACGCGAGGGCGATCCGGATTCTTGGTGCGCCAATATTACAACGCTGAAAGCCCTAGGCTTCGAAAACAGAACATCACTCATTGATGGGATCAAGGCGACTGCCCAATGGTTAAAAGAACAAGAATAATAATTCCATTTAACTACGATGAGGGTTGGACCGGAGGGAATTATTATATTTCCAACTTGGTTTCATCGCTGAACAGCGTTCCGGCAATCCGGCAGCCGGAAGTTTACATTCTAAGTCACAACCGTGCATCGTTCGATTTTGTCGCTCAATCCTCCAACTATCCCAGGTTGCGCTGGATCTCGTCGCTAATGATGAGCGACATCGACGGCGGTTTGTTTAAGAGGTTGCGGATTCTGTCGAAATTGCTGCCGCGTTTCGTCAAAAGGAAGATCACGTATGATGCGATCTTTCCGTTTCCCATCGATACGAAAGAGCGGCGCAAGACTATTTGCTGGATCCCGGATTTTCAGGAGAGGGCACTTCCGCATCTCTTTTCGAAAGAGGAACTCGCATATCGAACGGAACAGCATCTGTATTATATTAATAATTTCGATAATATATTATTCAGCAGCCATGCGGCGAAAGACGATTTCGAAAAATATTATCCAGACGCAAAAAATACAAAACATGTTATGCAATTCGCCGTTGCAAATGTGCCTGATAGTCGAGATCATGTATCGGTACTTAAGCGTCTTCAGCTTCCTGACACTTTCTTCTATTGCCCAAATCAGTTCTGGATGCACAAGAACCATAAGTTGGTGATCGAGGCTGTGCATTTGCTGGCGCAGGAGGGGATAGAGATCACGGTCGCTTTCTCGGGGAAGGAGCTTGATCGTCGAGATCCAATGCATGTAACGAATCTGAAGACCCGGGTCGCCGAGCTTGGACTTACTGAGCGGATTAAATTTCTCGGCTTTATCAGCAAGGAAGACCAATATGTTCTGATCGAGCGGGCCAACGCCTTGTTGCAGCCGTCGCTCTTCGAAGGCTGGTCCACCGTCGTGGAAGAAGCGAAGTCGAAGTCTCAATTCATTATCGCGTCGGACATTGCCGTTCACCGCGAGCAGCTTTTCGAGAATGCCCTCTTCTTCGATCCGCACAATCCGAGCGATCTGGCGAAGGCTATTAAGCAACGCCTCGCTGATCCTGGTGAGAATATCCCGATCGACTACGCTGCACGCAGACGCGAATTCGCTGAGAACTTTATAAATATCGTCACGAATGTAAGCGGAGGCGTTTGAATGTCGATAGGACTTGGAGGGAGAGGAAATCCGCTCGCATTATTGATACAGGCTAAGCGATATCGGAGCTTGATCTACAGCTTGGTGCATCGTGACATCACGATGCGCTTCAGGCAGTCCGCGTTCAGCTTTCTCTGGCTTGTACTGCAACCCTTGTTTCTTCTGCTCGTTTATTCGTTTGTCTTTCAAGTCGTCATGCGCGTGCGATGGCAAGATGCCGCGTTTTCGAACGGCAATGTTCCGGTAGGGCTTATTCTGTTTACTGGGCTAAGTGTGTACACCTTGCTAGCGGACGCACTGATCCGGTGCCCAGCCATCATTTCGAGCAGTACCTCGTATGTGAAAAAGGTTGTTTTTCCCCTAGCTCTTTTGCCCATGATCGTCGTTTTCAGCGCGCTTGTTCTCGCCGCTATCGCTCTGGCACTCGTCGTATTGATTTCGATCGGCTTTATCGGTCACGTATCGATGTGGACTCCGCTGATCATCGTCCCCTTGCTTGCCTTGGCCTGCATGGCGCTCGGAATTGGTTGGTACATGGCGGCGCTGGGTGTGTATTTCAGAGATATCAATCAGATAACGCCGTTCCTAAGCACAATCCTGCTCTTCACCGCCCCTATCTGTTATCCGAAGACTATGGTGCCTGAACAATTCGGCCGGCTGTTGCGATTCAATCCGCTTACCATTCCGGTCGAAACCATTCGCGCTATGATTTTCGGCGGCGATTTTAGTTTCAACGCTCTTGGCATCTATTGCCTGATGGCTGCCGTAATTATGGTCACGGGATATCTCTTCTTCCAGAAATTGAGAGTAGGTTTTGCAGATGTCCTATGAGACGGCGATTATCTGCCGTGGAGTTTCGAAGAGTTACGGTCTCTATAACAGCAGCGCTCAGCGGCTTCGAAGTCTGATTTTCGGCGCTAGCCATATCAAGCGCTTCACCGCTTTGCATTCGCTCGATATTGAGATCAAAAAAGGGGAGTTCTTTGGAATTATCGGACGTAACGGAAGCGGTAAATCGACCCTCCTTCAGATGATATCGGGTATTATACCCCCAACGAGCGGGCATATTCATGTCAACGGTCGCGTAGGGGCTATGCTGGAACTCGGCGCTGGATTCAATCCAGAGTTTACGGGCCGTGAAAATGCACGCCTCAATGCGCAGATACTCGGTCTATCGAATGCAGACATAACCGCAGCGATGCCTGAAATCGAAAAGTTCGCGGATATCGGGGACTTTATCGACCGACCCGTCATGACGTATTCGAGTGGTATGTTCGTCCGGCTAGCCTTCGCAGTCCAGACCGCGATCAACCCGGATATCCTGATCATCGACGAGGCTCTTGCCGTTGGCGACATTTTTTTCCGCATAAAGTGCTATGACCGCCTCAACGCACTTAAAGCGAACGGCACGACTGTAATCCTGGTAACGCATAGCTCGGAAGACATAATGTATTACTGTGATCGTGCGTTGCTACTCGATCACGGCAACGCACTCTTCTGTGGTGACCCCACCGACGCTGTCAACCGTTACTACGAGCTTGGGCATATGAGTGCTCCAGCTCAGTCAAAAGAAGTGACTGCTTGGATCGGTGAAGGCGACGAGGAAATGGACGCCGAGAGGGCTATGCTACCCGCTACATGGCCAAATGGCGGCTTTTCCAGTGTAGCGCCCGATCGTCAGACAGGGGATGGAAAAGTCGTTTGTACCGCCATTCGAATGCAGGACGATGCGGGCCAGGCAAAGAACGTATTTCGTCAGGGTGATACGATGCATTTGCTTGCCGAATATCGGGCACAGAGTGATATCGGATCACCTTGTGGCGGGTTTGTCGTGCGAACGGACAAGGGCGTGGTCGTTCATGGGCGCCACACGGCTCAGACCAATGCCGCTGTACCGAGGTCGATCCCCAATGGCGCTGCGGTTAGGGTGGTTCATGAGCTTAAGCTAGACGTATCGGTAGGCGAGTATGTAGTCGATTTGGGATTTTCCAGTTTTCCGCCAGATGTTTATGCCAGGCAGAATGCCATTCCGGCCATCGAGTTGGAGGGTACGGCCGCACGGCATAGTGTGATTACAGCGGCGACCAGCTTCTCGGTGGTGGGAAAAACTGGCGGTGGCTACACCGCGCAGCCATTTTACGGTCTGGCGGGCATTCCGTCACAATCGCATTTGGCTGTCGCGAGGAAGGGCTCGGATGCATAGCCAGCAGCGTAGGGATTCACGGTTTGTCGCCCGTCTAAAGCAGAAACTGGGTATCTCGCTTGGGCTATTTTATCTTTATGAGGCCCGACCGTTGAACGGGGTGCGCACATGTGTTTTGCCCGTTGCCGAGCAGGCGAGGCTGACATTTTCCCTCGTGACGCCATCCTATAATCAAGGGCGTTATATCGGCGAAACAATCAGCAGTGTTCTTTCTCAAAGTTATCCGCTTCTCGAATATGTCATCCAAGACTCGCTCTCAGCGGATGAGACGCCTGAGGTGATTGGATCTTTCCATGATCCACGCTTAAAGGCCTTCTACGAAAAGGACACTGGTCAGGCCAATGCGATAAATCGTGGTTTCCTCCGCACGAGCGGAGACATCATGGCCTACCTAAATTCCGACGATCTTCTTCTTCCGGATGCCTTGACACAGGTGGCCGCGTATTTTGAGGCCAATCCGGATGTCGATGCGCTCTATGCAGATCGCCTCATAATCGATGAGCAGAGTAACGTCATCGGCCACTGGCGGCTACCGGCCCATAGTTCGGCAGTAACGCGCGTGGTCGACTACGTGCCGCAGGAAACCTTATTCTGGCGCCGTAGCCTATGGGAACAGGCGGGCGGAAAATTGGACGATACCTTGCAATTCGCGATGGACTGGGATCTCGTGCTGAAATTCCAGGCTGTTGGCGCGAATATCGTTCATATTCCTGTTTTTACAGGTGCCTTCAGGGTTCATGCCTCCCAAAAGACACAGGCGGCACTCACAGCCGGCAAGCAGGAAATGCGGCACGTTCGGAATCGCTATACCAGTCGTTCGGCACGGTATTTCCTGTTTCCGCTGCACATACTCTATTTGTTTCGGCATGTAAGGCTGGATGCCGGACCGCTCGAATGAGCGAGCGGCTTAAACGATTTCTTAGTTGAAAATACTGGTAGGGGGCGGAATATGCCTGAGTTCGACATCACGGTCGTTATCCCGACGTTCAAGGCTGAAAAGACTGTCGGACAATGTTTGGAGTCCGTTCTTTCCCAGCAGGGCGTGTCCACGGAGATCATCGTCGTTGATGGAGGATCTCGGGACGCGACAGTCTCCATCGTGCAGGGCTTTTCATCAGCAAATCTTACAATTATTTCCGAACCCGATCGAGGCATCTACGATGCGATCAACAAGGGTGTTTCGCGCGCGCAAGGCGGAATGATCGGTGTTCTTGGCGCGGACGACGTCTACAAACCGAACATACTTTCGGTCGTGAAGGAAAATGCTTCGCGAGGGGCAGAGATCGTTGCAGGCTTGACCCTGATCGACGGGCAATTGCGGGCGGATGAACAATATAGGCCGGCGGCGTTGATCAGCGGCATTCCGTTTGGTCACAACGCAATGTTCGCTTCTCGCGAGGCTTATCGGGCGGTTGGGTTGTATGATCTAGCCTACCGAATTTGTGCCGATGCAGAGTGGGTTCATCGCGCGATCAAATCGGATATATCATGCCGCAAGGTTGAGCAGGTCTTCGTCGAGTTTGGAACGGAGGGCACGTCGTCCACCAATCCGGAAGAAATCATAGCGGAGGCGTGCAGTGTCATTCAGCGTAACTTTCCCTTTCTGTTGAAAGAGGAAGCGAAATATCTTCTGTATGGCGTGAGGGGCTGGGGGGAAACTAGTAGGATTGAGCAGATACTGCAAAAATATGGCCACGAGTCCGTACTTTTTGCAACTGCGCTGCAGGAAGCCTTTCCTGCAATAGAGACAGAAGCCGCAGGCAGGCACCGATATCTTGGGCGCCTTCGAAACATAATTTCACGGTTTTTTTGAAATCAATGCAAGTCACACTCTATGACGCTGGCTGCCGGAATTTGCTATCGGCTTCGCGATCGACACCTAAGCCTAGAGCTTAAAAAAGCGATTGATCTTCGCCGCCTTATCCATCTCCTTGCGTCGGAAATAAATCGCTCTTCCGCAGCGAATAGGACGGTGGCCCTGGACAATGATGATCTGCTCATCCTTGCGCATAGACTGGGTGATTTCGTGCGGCATGATCAGCGGTCGACGCTGGAAACTGATGCTTTCGGATTCGCGGGTGCTGCTATTGGAATTGCTCCAGCCGACATTGCGCGAACGTCCCCGGACTTCGACGGTCATCTCTCCGCAATGGGCGGACACGTTGCGTGCTGTATCGAGCGCCTTGATTGCGGCGTAGGATGTGAAGGCGCAGCCTTCGACCCAGGAAGTCGCTCCGTCCTTGCCGAAATGACGCTCGAGCTGGCCGACGGATTGGTACATCAACATCAGTGTGACGCCATACTTACGCCCGCGGTCGCGCGCTTCTTCAAGAATACGCATGTAGCCCAGTAGATCGACCTCATCGAGCATGAAGAGCGCTCGGTGGCGGAAGTCCCCGTCGACCCGTGCCATGGCATTGATCAGCGAGCCGGTGATGACCCGGCCAATGCCCGGATAGGAGCGGAGGATCGATGCAGGGATGTTGAGGAAGACATCCTTCCGTCCGGAAGCGATATCGCTCGATTTGAACGCATTGCCGCAGACCAACGCGGCATAATTGTCAAGCGACAGCCATTGCGTATCCTTGGATGCGGTCGAATATACCCCGGAGAAGGTCTGCTCCGTCATGTTGGTGAAGACGCCGAGGGTCTCGCGGATAAAGGCGGACGCGGAATTTTCATGGATGTCGCGCAACATGGCGAGCACCGACGGTTCCGGTTCGGATACGATCAGCCGCAGGCTACGCAAGTTTCGGCGGTCGGCGTAATCAGGCGATAGCATGACATGTGCCAGAAGCCCAGTTAGCAGATTGTGCGCCTGGTTCTGGAAATAGGAGCCAGTCGCGGTGTCGAAGCGTAGGCTTTCCGATAAAAGCATATGGGCGATCCCAACGATGTCCTCCTCCTTACGCGTCGATCTCTCGATCCCATCAAGAACGTTGAAGCCCATGACTGGGTTGGTTGGGTCGAGTACCATGACTTCGCGGCCGAGCACATGGGCGCGATGCTCGAGAACCATCGGTGCGACTTCCGTCGATGGATCGAGACAGATCAACGGCCCTCTGTAGCGCAGTGCCGTCGGGATGACGTTGCTGGTCGTCTTGAAGCCGCCGGAGCCTGCGAAGAATAACATATGGGTGGAATCGAAATTCTGATTGAAGGTCATGAGTGGAGCCTTGCCACCTTGCCCCCAAGTTCCGTGATCGTTCGGGTCAAAAGGCAACTTATGCACGCGATCACGGTCGACGCGGTAGCGCTCGCCGATAACAATCTCTCCGTCCGAGGGGAAGAGCTTAGCGACTTCTGGCGTGGGCAGCCAATCGGCATCGCCGAAAATGCCGCGCTTGGCGCGCTTGATCGGATCGGGAACGACCATGGAGAGGCGCGCGGAAATTGCGACAATACCAAATCCGAGAATGGTTCCGGCAACAGCAAAGGCGTCGAGATAAGTGAGCGCCTCGCTCCATATGACGGCGCCACTCTCCACCCACGGAACCAGGCGGCCATATTCCCGCAGGACGTAAAAGCCCGCCACGCATAAAAAGCAAAGAAGGCTCGCAAAAGCGATCGGCCGGCGGCGATGCAGCGGCAATGCCGAAACCGTCAGAAGTGAGACTATAGGTCCGAGAAGGAGATTGGGAAGAGGACCCGCTCGCAAGAACCAATAGGCGATTCGTGACGGCATGCCGATCGCCAAATCTTGCCATTGCCGTGCAGTGATATAGAGCGTCAACGTTGTGACTGTGATCGGCACTAGTATGAGAAGCAAACTCGGATGTATTCTGTCCTTCAGCGCCATTAGGAAGCCTTCTCAGGCGGTCGTGTATCCGGTTCGTGATAAGGCATTTTTGAACACCGTCGTTCTAATCTGCTGACGATCTGCTTACTGAGCCGAACCGGCTCGGGTGTCTGCTCAAATCTTCTGCTCGACCGCCGGACAGCGCACTGAGCGCGCAACATTATGACGGCGATGTTGAGAGCATTGATGCATTTGGTTCGCGCCCACGCGATCGTGGCGGCGAGCAACATCAAGTGCCGCAATGGCACCAATCCAATTGCCAACCTCCAACCGATATCTCTGAACTAATGCTCCCGACGATGTGACGGCAAGTGTGTCGGTTCAAGACCTACGGGGAACCATTCGATTGCCTTATTGGAGATGGCCGCGAGTTCTGCGAGGCTACCTTCCAGAAGCGTTCGAATTCCGTAAAAAATGACGAGGTCTCGGGCAAAAATGCGAACGAATAAACCGTCGTGGGTTGGCCGTATGATGACACAAGCGTCGCCGAAGTTGAGAAACCTGCCGGCTCCGTCGGTGACTGAAGATCTACTACCATCCCGAATTTGCGTGCACGCCCTCTCAGCAATCATATCCGCAGCGCTGACAATTGGGTCTCCCTCCTTGCAGTCGAACCTTTTTTCTAGCCCATTGGAGATTATGGAAGGGCATAGCTCGGCGGCGCGTCCGCAAATCTGCTCAAGCCATATAACGGGATCCGGTAAGGTGACGCAGGCTTGGGCAGTATATTTCAGTATTTCTATCCGATCTGCCTTTATCTTGGCCTTGGGGCTAATTTCCCAGGCCTCATTCAGAATGATGGTGATTGGGTCGATCATGAATCTGTTCCTCGTTCGGCGAGCGCCTCGTTGATCGCATGTCCCAACCCTTCAATTTCCCGAATGTCGTGCCTGGCGGTAGGGCAGACCCGCAAGCCGGCCTTTCTCTTTGCGACCGTAGGAAAGAAGATAGCCGAGGTGTAGTAACCTTTGTTGAGAATATGGGTCGCGGCACGAATTGATTGTCTTTCGTCGCCGAACTCTATGGTGCGGATTGGCAGCTTTGAGCCGGCTTGCTCGCTGGGAACCATCCTGTCGAGAATAGCTAACCGTTCCGCAAGCGCATCCTGGCGCAACTTGAGCTCACCAGTGCGGTGCAGCGCCTGAGACGCCATGGCAGCGCCGATTGCCGCTAAATTAAGCGACGCGGAAAAGGCGTAGGCGATCGAGAAGCGCCGGAACAAATCTTCCTGTCGAGGAGTGCCGAGCATCAGCAAGCCGCCCGATGCTCCAAAGCCTTTGCCGAGCGATGCGGCAATGATTGTGCGCTCACCAAGGGCTGCGCCGACTTGGGACCGTACAAATCCCTCCCCAGACTTTCCGAATAAGGAAATGCCATGGGCATCGTCGATATAAAGAAATAGGCCATACCGATCCTGGAGTGCTAGAAGGTCTGCAATCGGCGCGCTGCCGCCCATTGAATAGACGCCATCGCAGACATAGGCTACGCGATCGTTGCGCCGGCAAATATCCTCAAGTGCGTTCAGATCGTTATGAGCAATCGTTTCGACCGGTGTTTCATCGGCGACGACCGGTTTGTGAAGCGCAAGCGTCGCATGCGCTAATCGGTCGAAAACGACCGTCGGTCTTTTGTTGTCAGTGAGGTATCCAGAGGCGAGGAGCGGCAGAGCCCCCATATTGGCGGCGAGGACGGTCGTGTAGGTTATAACCCGTGCGGCAAATAAGTCGGAAAGAGCTTCTTCCAATTCGCCTAGCAGGCTGAAATTAAGCCTCGTTCTTGCGCAGGACCAATGGAGCGCCTTGTATCGCTGCACCGCCTCTATTGCGCCTTCGAGGATAAGCGGATGATTGTCGAGGCCCAGATAAGAGCAGCGAACGAAGTCAATCACTTTTCTCTTCTGACGCACAGTGGGCAACAACACGGAGCGATCGTCATCCGGGTTCGCGTAAAGTGCCATGACTCCCTCCTGCTCGGCAGCAGCAAGATTTTGATCCGCGGAAGCGATCACGCTGAGTGTATTGCGATAGGATCGCGACAAAGCTTTGGCGGTGCGCGAATGACGATCATCGCTCATGGGAACATCCAATTGTTGGTAGCGGAACAGCGACACAGCAGAAAATGGACATCTGCCGCAGCACATCGCATCTAATTGGCGACGCGATGCTATTTTATTGCCGTGGAATGGGTCTGCGAACAACGATCGTTTCGGGAATATTGTCCGAAGGTTCTGTGACGCCAATATTTCGAAAACGAAAGGCTTGATAAACACAGCAGGCGGAATGTCACGTTGATGCTCAACGGAGCTTCTCCGTGATCTCAGCGCTTACGAAGCCCGCTTTGCATGCTGACGCTCATCGAGCGCATAACCGGTGGCCCGCACCGTGCGGATAATATCGCGACCTAACACCCGTCTCATGCCCCGCCGAAGGCGCCCAACATGAACGTCGACGGTGCGGGGCTCCACAAAGGTACCTTGCGGCCATGCAGCCTCGATGAGAGCGTCTCGGCTGAAGACGTAGCCTGGTTTTTGTAGAAAATGCTGAAGAAGGCGAAATTCGATCGGACTGAGTTGGACGTCCATGCCGTTGCACTC
This sequence comes from Rhizobium pantanalense, assembly GCF_030182525.1. Lineage (NCBI taxonomy): Bacteria > Pseudomonadati > Pseudomonadota > Alphaproteobacteria > Hyphomicrobiales > Rhizobiaceae > Rhizobium > Rhizobium pantanalense. The sequence continues at coordinate 280,008 of NZ_JAQJCH010000004.1, read as the reverse complement.
GACGCGCATGCTATCGAGGTGCATCGTGATTTCCGCATAAATAAGCGTATTGCCGGAGGGCCCTTTCATGCAAGATTCCCCACTCGCGTCCGGCGATAAGTCTGACAGATAAGATAGAAAACGCTCTGGGTTGAAGGGGCGCATGAAAATCTCGCTTACGCCGGTTTTGAGCACTTCCAGATAAAGTTGCTGATTTCCTGCTCCCACGAAAACCGCGATCGGTGGGGTTTTGTCGGTCAATGTCTCCCTGATTTGGTTGACAAGATCGCCAATGCGGAAGGCATCGTTATGATAGTCTATTATCACTGCCGCCAAATCATCGGATTTCACGCTAGCGAGAGCTTCCTCGGCTCCTTCCACCAGTGAAGATTTAAAACCTCTCATGCTGAGGATCTGAGCAAGCAGAAGGTAGAATTCGTAATCCGTGGAACAAATGAGAATGAGTGGCTTCATTGATGATAACCTTTCGATCAGTGGGCGGCAGCACGCGGAGATGAGAGGGTCAGAGATTCGGCATAACCTTGAAGCATTTTGACGCAGCAAAAATACCCGCACAAATTGCGATTTTTTGTACATTTTCTGAAAATCGCTGTAATTTACCTGTCATAAATACGACTTGCACGTAAAGAGGGAAAATGATATCTGTTCGATCACAATTTTGTTGCATCAAAAAGGAGACGCTTCGCGAGCGAGTTCACTCGGCTCACCCAAGATTCGAGGTTGATGTGTGTTGAGATGAAATAGGAAGTGGCCAGGGATCACACGACATACGCGACATTCGCGGTCGTGACTCACTTGTGAGAACAAAGTCCGGCCAAACTTCGTCCCGTGCCGGACGTTCACGGGAGAGCTTCCTATGACTTTTGCGGATACATCAAAATATCGCCAGCCACCGTCCTCGGCTGATGACATCTCTATTTGGTGTGGTAAGGACCCTGCACTCGCGGCTTTGGCCGCAAAGACGGCCTATGGTACTGATGCCACGCTTGCTGTGGCTTGGTGCGCTTTAGGTGCGAAGGTGGATGGACGTGCTGCCGACGGCCATTTCTGGTTCAAGGTTTTTTGCCTGCTGAATGCTAGCGAAACGGACGGAGGCCGCGGCTCTTCGAGCGGCGCGGGTCGGTAACCTAGAAGTCAAACTGAATTAGGTTTCCCGTGGCCAAAACTGGTTGGGCGGGGCCGACGTATCTTTGTACTTCTCGGTAACGTCCGACCGCTCGGATATCGGCCGACGCTAAGCGATGAGAGTGCGGATAGAGGGGAGTTTCTGAGGTGGCTGAGCGACGGGGATGATGACCCGATAATTGCGGCATGGCCGGCCGGCTGTAAGAAGGTTGACCAGCGCTTGCTAACGGCGCTTAGAGCTTTTGCCGCAGCTTTTCGATATGCTCCTGACAAATCGCTTTTACTAGTTGCTGCAGTGCGTCCGTACGTTCGCCAAGCCAGGCCAGCGCTTCTTCGGTGATCTTGAAATGCTCGGAATAGCGGGCTTTCACGTAGGCTTGGTTGATGATGTTGAACCAGGCAGTATAGCGTTGCCGATCTTGTGGCCAGATCTCTGCAAGCCGCTGATCGCGGCCCTCGGCAAGCGTCTTCAGGTGGTTGAGGTTGTGCGAGGCTGGGCTATAGCTGGTCAGTGTCAACAACAACGTGGAGTAGGTGCGCTCGATGGCTTGGTGAAGTAGGAACGCACCTTCTTTGAGCATGCCGCTGTCAATGGCCATTCTCGAGAGATGGAGAAAATTCGACGCACCAGGGGCCCAGTTTTCAAAATGATCCTGAGCAGCGCGATACTCGTCGGCTGGAGTGAGCGGCTTTGGCTCGGCAAGTTCCTCGTCGTCGAGTTCGTAAAGAACGATACCGTCGCGGCGGATTTCGCTGAAGAAATAATTGCCGAGTTTCAGTGCTGTGTTGACCTCACGTAGCGAATGCACGGCAAGGCTCACCGGCGGCTTGACGATGCGGGGAAAGCGGTCGGCCGCCTTGCGCCAGTATGAACCGAAGTCGGTCAGCTTGCGATTGTTGACGATCACCAGCAGATCGTAGTCGGACTTATAGCCTTTGCCGGTATGCTCTTCATCGACCCAATCGCCACGAGCGTAGGAGCCGAAAAGAATGATCTTGAGGATACGACCCTTCTTCTTGAAATCGGCCGTGCCTTCCTTCAGCGCATCCTCGAATTCCTCATGCACGATCCCGACAATGCGCGACAATTCGAGCCGTTTACGTTCTGGTAGATGATCGAGGCTGAACTTCATGGAGAGCGGGACCCTTCTGATGATTCCAGTTTTAGGTACGATCCGGTTACAATGCCAGTCCGATATCCCAATCTATGCCAGCCGGATGGCGCTGGAGAGGAGATCCCTCAGCCCTTAGATTGAATTCGGAGCCGGTGGGGCCTAACTTGCTCTGCATAGATCATGGTAAACTCCGCACGTTCCTTTTATGTTCTTTTTTGCGAATAAGAAGTCAAGCTTAACTTCAGAGCATTAAGGTCGTAGTTCGTCTCATTACATGTCGCCCATAAAGATCAATCAGCCTACGGGTGCTGAATAAGCGCTACGCGTTCAGGCGGTAGCCTCAGGATCGGTCAAAAAGCCTAATGTTGGTCGGGCTTTATTCTTTCAAGAGGAAGCCGGTATTTCGACTTCGGCCGCCGGCATGAGGAACAACGCTTTCACTCTTCGCTGTAAGAAGCCGCGCCACCCCGAGAGAAACTGCATTTCCGATGACCTGCGCTTAGTGGATCAATCTCGAATCCGTTTAACGATATCTACTCGCTGACATGTACCAGTAGCTGGAACGACATCGAGCTTTTGCCCGACTGCAAAACTATCCTTCGGTATGCCCAACTCGATGGTCATTTCGCATGGATATGACTTCCCCGCATGTGTGCGGGTAAAAACGATTCTGCCTTCCGTGATGGTTTTCCGCCCAGTCTCGCGGCCTAACTGATCTGTTATGATGGCCTCGCGGTTCCACACTTCGGCGATCGTCGCAACTGCGTGCGGGAAGTGATTGATGCGCCATGACCAGATATCAAAGACAAGAATGCCGAAGATCAGGCAGCTTCCAACAATCACAGCCAGCAGCCATAGTTGCGCAGTGGATTCGTCGCGCGGAACGTCATCGATCGCTTCTCTCATCTCGATCAAATCGATGTTGGGATCGGTCGGATGATCCATATTTGACGACGTGGGCCTTTCCGGCTCTTGAGAAATGCACGGCATGAGAGTGGCTGAACTTCGAACGGCAATCTATGCAATTCGCACCGAATCGATCAGAAGGCAGCAACATGTTAGCAGCTAACTACACCGCTGCGGCGAAGGCGAAATGGGGAGAACGTCACCGTCACGGAAAGCCGGGAGTTGGCCCGCGAGTATTTGCCGAATTGGATAGCCGGCTGAAGGGGTCGAAGGTTTTCGAGGGCCATTGGCTTGTACAATTGAGCTCATGTAAAAAGCCGGAAGGCTCAGCCGAAAAAAGGGTCAGGCAATGGAAGCGGCCACTAGGTTTATCAATCGCATTATGGCGTTGACGTTGGCCTTCGCGATCCTGGCACTCCTAATCCTGCTCGCGGTCGCCTTCTTGGCGTTGGTTACGACCGCGCAGGTTGTCTGTCCTTTTGCTCAATGCACTGGCGAGGCCCAGGATCTCTGGGCATATGCGGTGCTTTCCAGTATCGTTGGCATTCCTGTAATTTTGCTTCTGGCTTTGATGTTCTACTTTGGCCGGCGTCACTGACTCGACTGGCGGCCGTTAGGATTGACCGGATGGTCGTTGAAGCAGTTCTTCAATCAGCAAAAACCGGCCAATCGGCGATGCTCGCATCTGGCGCATGAACTCTGGTTTTCTGGCGTCCAGTCGCTGAAGAAGCACCATTCCAGTGAATGCGAATGGGAAGAGCATAGGAAGCAGCACGACGCATCCTATCATCCAGGTGCGTTCCAGAGCATTGACGATCGAAGGCAAGTTCAGCGGAGCACCTTCCGGAACGCTATAGGAGCTTGCACTCGCCGATACGATGACGGCGAACAGAAGATATCCTCCCACTACCCAGTAAAAGTAGCGCCTTGCGAGCTGTAGAGCTCTAGTCCGCGTCATTGTACTCGCTCCCTTTCAAAGCCGTTTACGATGATAACGGCTTCCTGATCAGACCAGCCGTCGCCGCCGGTAGCCTTCGCTGCCCTGATGATGCGTTTTATATCGATGCCGCGATCTCAATAACTACATTATTGTCTTCCGGCATCCCGCTACAGCGACATCTCATTCTTATCGTAAGAACGCTTCGCAAGGCGCCAAAGCGCTTGAACGACAACTACAACGGGTGCCGCAAAAGCCATCATCCCGAAGTATGCCGCGTAGTAGATGTTCGAAAAGGGTCCATGGATTCCCATTAAGACTTCGCCATCCATGCACCTGCGAACGTCTGTCGGCAAGGTGAGATCTTTGCATCCAGTCCGGAGAAAAATAAGCGTTAGACCGTTCCATAAAACCAGAGCCGGCAGAGCGCGCCGTAGCCACTGACGGCCCATTTCCAAGTTCAGGATAAGAGGGCGAATTTCTAGATGGAGTAGAGAATCCATCCCGATTTGAAGCCTCCGTAAGATAAAGGCCAGCATGATGAAGATGATTGTCGCTGCTACCTGAGAGATCAACAGCGTCAATACAAACGCTATCGGCGGCGCCCACAAGTATACCGTACCGGCAACGATGAAGGCCGCGAGAGCCATGCAACTGCCCGCAGATCCTAAAGTTAGCCCTTTGCGAGTAATCAGCGACCGAAGAAAAGAGATCGTGGCCACAAGTGTCACCAGCCAAGCAATTGGGCCGACTACCCAGGGAAAGTGAGCCCAAGGTCTAGGGATAAGGAATTCGATGATCGCGGGAATGGCAATGGCCGCGACGAAGTAGATCCAGGGCGGCAGTGCTGGGCCAGACTTGGTCCGCTTACCAGGCTTTCGTCGCGCCATTATCGCCGGCCGCTGTGGCTTCCCCATTACAAGCTCCCTAGGCGTGATATCATCTTTAGTGGATTCGGCGCGAATGTCGATGGCATTAACTCGCCTTATGATTACATACGCCCAACCTGCGGTGAAGGTAGGCCGCCCAAATTGGGTGACCGGCGCAACTTTGGGACGTAAGGCTTCGAATCTGGGGGAACAAATAGTTCCGGCAGATTCGAAAGCCTTACGTCCGTTAAACCGCGACATCAGAAACAGTTTGCCGCTGAAACAGCCGATATTTCCAGCGACAGTTGTCCGCTCGACTGACAGTCGAATCGCGATAATTTATGGCGCGAACATCCGCCATTTCTTGGCGAGCTTGGCCTCCTTATCGCCTTCCTCGGTCAGCGCATAGCGGAACGCGTGGTGTTCAGTGCTGACCAACCGGGCGGCTCTGACCCCTAAGGTCATCCGATAGACAATCGCTAAAATCTCGTCGTCCAGGCGTCGTGGCTCCGCATGACCATACCCAATGTTTTCACGCGTCATCCTGCTTTAGCGAACCCAGTTGTTCCACCGCTCCAGCAACTCTGCCGCATGCTCGTTGATCCATTTGGCATCTGGAATGACTATACTGTCGCGCACGTCTTCGGCGCTCGGCATCTGGTCGCGAACTGCTTGCGGCATCATCATAATCGCCGCGCTACTAGGCGGCGTGCACAGCAATGCCTCGCAAACCTTGGCCTGGATGTCCGGGGAATCCAGCCAGAAGGCGATGAGCTTCATTGCATTGTCCCGATTGGGTGCCCCTTTGATAACCGTGAGACGATCGCCCACCAGAAATGCCGCCTTGTTCGACCAGGCGATTGAACGTCCCTCTGCCTTGAGCGCGCTTGCCCTCGTTAGCCAGATCTGTCCGATGCTGTAATCGTTCTCACGGAACCCCTGGACGCTCTGATCCCCGGTTTTCCACCAGAGTGAGATGGACGGTCGCAATGCGTCAAGCTTCTTGAAGGCGCGATCAACGTCGAGCGGAAACAGGTTCTCGCGTTTGACCCCATCTGCCAAAAGGGCAGCCGCCATGACGCGCCACGGATCGTCGAAATTCGGAAACGAGCGTCCGCCGGGGAACTTTGAAGTATCCCACATGTCCGCCCAGGTGACCGGCTGGTTGCCTTTGAAGGCTTGCGGATCGTAGGCCATCAATGTGGCTGTCGAAAACAACCGCACGCCGGCCGGGATGCAGGCATCGGGAACAAGATCCTGGCGGTCCTTAAACTGGGCGCAAAAACCGTCAAGCGGTTCGGAAATCGCGAGATGATCCTTTGAGCTCACCTGGATTTCTCCATCGGGGTAGAGATCCCAGCTGACATTGCCAGTTTTCACCATCGCGGTCGCCTTGGCGCGCATCTCCGCGTTGGTTGCCGCCACGGAAACCACCTGGATACCGGTCTTGGCGGTGAACGGCTCGAACCACCATTTGCGTAGCGCCGCATCATAGGCGCCGCCAGTCGTGGCGATCACGACCTGCTCGCTGGCAGAGGCTGGATTGGGCGTTTCTCCCAGAAGAATGGCTGCGCAAAGCATAGCAATGCCGCTCAGCCGGATGGCTGCTCTTATTGTCATCAATGTTGCCCTCTTATTATCCCGCCTACAGCGGGCGTTTTTGCCGCTAGTGTTGCTCCCGGCGACTGTTCAGGAGATGTATGGACCCCATCAAAAGCAGCGAGACGGCAACAATGATGACCGAGACGGCGGCAATGACAGGTGTCAGGTTGAAATCGATGTCCTCGAACATTTTCCGGCTGATCGTCTTCCCGCCGGTATCCGAGATGAAGAATGCCACGGTCGCCTCGTCAAAGGAGGTCAGGAAAGCAAAGACCGCAGCCGTCGCGACGGCCGGCGCCAGATTGGGAAGTGTCACGGCAAAGAAGGCTCTGAGCCGCCCCGCTCCGCAGCTCAACGCCGCCAGTTCCAGCAGCGGGTCCATTCTTTCCAACGCTGCGGAAACGATGATAACCACAAAGGGTACCGCCAGCACCGAATGGGCAAGGACGAATCCGGTCAAATTTCCTGTTAGTTGTAGAGGCGAGAAGACCAAATAGAGCGCCACGCCGAAGACGATTGCCGGCACGATCATCGGCCCAAGGCATAGGGCCTGGAGCAGCGCCTTGCCCGGTAGTTTGCCACGTACAAGAGCAACGGCCGCCATCGTCCCGATGGTCGTCGCTACCACAGTGGTTAGTGCGGCGATCTGTAGGCTGAAAACGGTCGAGCGCAGCCAGTCGGGATCGGACAGATACGCCTCGAACCAGCGGAGGGTCAGTCCCTGCGGCGGGAACGTAATATACGAGGCGTCGCTGAGTGCCAGTGGTATCACCAGCAGCGTCGGAAGGACGAGAAAAAACAGCACCGCCGCAATCATCAGATTGGATGCATGTCGTGCCATCCATGGCAAGACTGAACGATACCGGCGAGCCTCGGATGACGGTGTTGCCAATCGTTGCGTCAAGGGTTCAGATTCAATGGACACTGTTCAAACCTTTGCTGAAAGAAAGTGCGCGGCGGAAGAGCAGCACCAGCAGCAACGTCGCGGTGAGCAGGATAACTGACAGGGCGGCCGCAAATGGCCAATCCAGAAGGACGATTGTCTGCTGGCCGATCAGGGTCGCCATCATCAACGCGCCGGGCCCACCGACTAGGGCGGGCGTGATGTAAAACCCGATGGCGAGAATGAAGCAGATCACACAGCCGGCGAAAACACCGGATAGGCTGAGTGGAAAGGTCACGCGCCAAAAGGCGACGATCCGGCTTGCGCCGAGATTTCGTGCCGCCTGCTCATACGCGCTCGGCACCGAACGCAAGGCCGAATGGATCGGCAGGATCATGAACGGCATCAGCACATGCGTCATCGCGAGAATGACAGCGCCCTCCGTATAGAGCATTTTCAAGGGTGTCGAGATAACACCGAGTTGGATCAACCCGTCGTTGATGATGCCGTTTCGACCTAGCAGCACGATCCAGGCATAGGAGCGGACAAGCACCGAGGTCCATAGCGGAATGAATAAGCATGCCGTTCCCAGCTTTACCAACTTGCCGCGCATGCGCGCGATCGCATAGGCGGTCGGATATCCGATTGCAAAACAGGCAACGGTCACGATCGCTGCGATGCGGAAGGTTCTGAGCAGGACCTGAATATAAAGTGGACTGTCGAAGACACGTTGGTAGGGAGCAAGCGGGGCTTCCCCGGAAAAGCTGATGCCGATGAGCCTGACCACTGGATAGACGAAGCCTCCCGCCAAAAGGAGGAGGAGCGGCAGGATCAGCAAGATGGCCAGTAGTGGCGAATAATGTTGGCTCGATCCTGTGAGGATCCAGTTGCGGAAACTGCCGGCCGATTGTCTCGCGAAGGATGATGCCATGGATTAGACCTCCGCTTTTGCAAACAGCCGCAAGGCGTTGACTTCTGGGATGACGTCAACCAAGTCTCCCTGATGAAGTCCTGCCGCTACATTTCCGACGGGCATCTGGATCTGGAGGAGGCGGTCATCGCTGTTCTGGGTTCGCACGAAGAAGAGGAAAAACGAACCGGCGAAAACAGTCGCATCTATGGTGCCCGTCAGAATGGCGCCGCGGTCGCGACCATGGGGCGCTAGCGACAACCGTTCGGGGCGAACCGCGATAGTGACAACTTGACGAGAGGCAAAGGGACTGGCCCCGTCTTCGGCGGCCGCCGTTGCAACGACGTTGCCGCCTTTTGGCCGCACCATGTACTTCCCGTTATCTTGACCAAGATATTCGCCGTCGAGAAAGTTCATGCGACCAATGAAGTCTCCGACAAAGGCTGAGGCAGGCGAGCGATAAAGATCGAGCGGCGATCCCACTTGAGCCAGCCGGCCTTCTGCCACCACCGCAACGCGATCAGACATGGTGAGTGCTTCCTCCTGATCATGCGTCACATAGACGACGGTCGCCCCAAGGCGTTGCTGCAAGCTCTTGATTTCCAATTGCAGCGCCTCGCGCAGTTTCTTGTCGAGGGCGCCAAGGGGTTCGTCCATCAAGAGAACAGGTGGCTCGAAGACGATTGCCCGAGCGACGGCGACGCGTTGCTGCTGGCCTCCGGAGAGTTGATGGGGATATCGATCGCCATAGCCGTCGAGGTGGACTTGCGCCAGTACCGCCTTCACCTTGCGGCTGATGAGATCTTTGTCCATTCGGCGCATGCGCAACGGAAAAGCGATGTTGGCCGCCACCGTCAAATGCGGAAAAAGCGCATAGCGCTGGAACACCATACCGATGTTGCGCCTGTTTGGTGCCACATAGGTAACGTCGCGCCGGCCGATCATGATCTGGCCGTTGCTCGGGCTCTCAAAGCCGGCGATCATCGTTAGTAGTGTCGTCTTGCCGGAGCCCGAAGGACCAAGGATCGACAGGAATTCACCCGCCCGGATGGCAAGCGAAATGCCATCCACTGCAAGCGATGTGTCATATCGCTTTTCAAGCCCTTGCAGCGTAAGTGCTTCACCAATCAAAGTCCCTCTCCTTATTGTTGTCGTTATGAACGTTGTCGTTTGCGCCAGCCCCGCAACTCGTTCACCGATCGCTTGGCTTTTGGTCCGGTTCCCGAATTGAACTTTGGGAAGACGGAAATTTGCGAACGTGGTATGACTTTTAATGTCACATAATGTTTGCAAGCACGTCGCTTTTCATTTTTGTTGCAACAAAATGAACGTTTGTCAAAGGAAATTGGAGAAATTTTCATGGAAATCGCCTCGGAAGACGAAGGATACCACCGACATCAGCCCAATCGCTTGGGCGAAATGGCGTATGGCAACATGAAGGAACGACTGATCCGAGGCGCTTTTTCCCCTGGAGATAAGCTCACGATCCGTGCGGTTTCGGAAATGCTGGATGTCAGCACGACCCCCGCTCGTGATGCCATCAACCGCCTGGTGATCGATGGGGCGCTCATTTACTCCGGCCCGAAAACCGTTATCGTTCCTCACTTAAGATTGTCGGATCTCGAGGAGATCACGCAGATGCGCCTGGCCCTGGAAGGGCTTGCGGCGGCGCTGTCCGTCAAGGCCGCAAGCGAGGCGACGATCGAAGAACTGGAGCTACTTCAGGCGAAAATTGACGCTGCACTGGACGAAAAGCGTTATTTCGACGCCCTCTGGCACAATAAGGAGTTCCATTTTGCGATCTACCGTTTGAGCGGTATGCCCTATCTTTTGCAGACGATCGAGACCCTGTGGCTGCGGGTTGGTGCGTCATTTAATGGCCTCTACCCAGAATTTTCTGAGACCCGCCACGGTGCTCGCAACCATCGTGCCGCGATAGAGGCGCTCGTTGAAAAGGATGCTGCCGCTGCGCGCGCTGCCATCGAGAACGACATTCGTGATGGATTTCGCCAGATGAAAAAAATCACCGCTGACCACGATCAAAGGAATCTCTCTCGGCGCTGAATAATTATGTTGCACTTTCCTTCTCTCCGTGTTTGTTTGTTGCAACAAAAATGTGAACGGGATGCGAACGCGCATCTGTCCATCGAGAGGGCAAGGCATGCTACATCAGGATTTTCCATCATTTCGGCGCGCAGCGCTCAGATCGCGCTCGCAATATTTCTTCGAGCGAGGGCAGATCGTGTTTCCCGATGGAACCACGCGTGTCACCATCGAGCGCGATCCTCTGCCGACGTATATTTCCCGTGGCGAGGGTGCCTATCTGATTGATGTCGACGGCAATCGGCTCCTCGACCTCAATAACAATTTCACGACGCTGATCCATGGTCACGGTTACCTGCCCGTCGCCGACGCAATCGCAGATCTGCTGCAAAAAGGAACCTGCTTTTCCAACCCGACGGAACACGAGTTGGGATTGGCGGAATTACTCGTGCAGCGCATTCCCGCGATCGAGCAGATCCGCTTCGTCAATAGCGGCACCGAGGCCGTCATGTTCGCCATCAAGGCGGCACGCGCCTTTACAGGGCGGTCGCGCATTGCCCGCGTCGAAGGAGCCTATCACGGCGCCTATGATTGGGCCGAGGTAAGCCAGGGCGCATCGCCTGCATCCTGGGGACCAGCCGACGGCCCTGTATCCGCAACCTCATATGCCGGGGCACCCCAAAGCGTTGCCGAAGAGGTCGATGTAATCCGTTTCAATGATGTCGAAGGCCTGGAGCGACGGTTAGCCGCGTCGGGCGGCGACCTTGCCTGCATCCTGATTGATCCCATGCCGAGCAGGGCGGGTTTGCTCGCCCCTGAGCCGGCCTTCATCGAAGCTGTCTCCAATCTTGCCCGGCAATATGGCGTTCTCGTCGTAGCCGATGAAGTGCTGAATCTGCGTCAGGGATATCGCGGTGCATCGGCGCGTTTCGGGCTCGTGCCGGATCTTATCGCTGCCGGAAAGATCATCGGCGGCGGCTTTCCGGTCGGCGCGATTGGTGGCCGTAAGGAAGTGATGGGGGTGTTTTCAGGCTTGGGCGCGAGGCCGGCGGTGCCACAGGGCGGAACCTTTTCGGCCAATCCCGTGTCAATGGTCGCGGGAAGGGTGGCCATGGAGGCACTGACATCGGCAAGCTTCGAGCGTCTGGATGAAATGGGTGCGCGTGTGCGCGACGGTCTTTCTGCCGCGATCGTGCGTCACGACGCCCCATTTATCGTCACCGGTTCGGCTTCGCTTTTCCGCATCCACCCGAAGCGGCAGGTTCCCCGTGACTATCGGCAGGCCTTCCCGACACCGGAACAGAACAGTTGGATGACCAATCTGACAAGCCACTTCCGTCAGCACGATATACTCCTGCCCTTTGGAGCCGCCGCGTGCCTCTCCACGGCAATGACAAATACCGATCTCGATTTGATCGTCGAAGTCTTCGGCGATTTCCTCGAAACCCACGAAGCCGATTTTGCTGGAGCAATCGCATGACCACGAATTCCTTGGAAACTGTCGCCGAATGCCTGGCTCGCTCGCTGGTGCGCCATGACGTCACCCATATATTTGCCCAAAGCCTACCATCAGCGCTCATCCTGGCTGCCGAAGCGGCAGGCATTCGCCAGGTCGCCTACCGCCAGGAGAATATGGGCGGTGCCATGGCCGACGGCTATGCTCGACGATCCGGAAAGATCGGCGTGGTGGCCGCCCAGAATGGCCCAGCCGCCACGCTGCTCGTGCCCCCCATGGCCGAAGCGCTGAAGGCGAGCGTTCCGATCGTAGCACTCGTGCAGGAAGTCGAGCGCGATCAGATGGATCGGAACGCGTTCCAGGAGCTCGACCATATCGCGCTCTTCCAATCCTGCACGAAATGGGTGCGCAGGGTCATGGTTCCGGAGCGAATCGAGGACTATGTTGATGCCGCCTTCACTGCTGCTGCCTCCGGTCGACCCGGGCCGGTTGCGTTGCTGTTGCCTGCCGATCTGTTGCGCTCGGAGCTTGGTCTCACAACGCCTTCACGATCTCTGAATCTTGGCCATTGGCCGCTTGATCGGTCGTGCCCCGATCGCGCGAGTTTGCAAAGGGCAGCGGAGTTGATCGCGAATGCTCACAATCCCGTAGTCATCGCGGGTGGGGGTGTCCTCGGCAGCGATGCGTGCCATGAACTGGCCATGTTGCGGGATCTGGCTGTACTCCCAATTTTGACCACCAACATGGGCAAGGGTGCCGTTAATGAATATCATCCGCTTTCTGCTGGCGTCTTAGGATCACTCGTGGGTCCCAGGTCACTCGGGCGCCATACGGCTGCCCTCGTCGGCGAGGCAGACCTTGTCATTCTAATTGGAACGCGAACCAATCAAAATGGCACGGATAGCTGGCGACAAATTCCTGCTGGGACTCAGGTGATCCACATCGATGTCGACCCTCAGGAGATCGGCCGTAATTATCAAGCGCTGCGCCTAGTCGGGGATGCGCGCGAGACCCTCAGAGAGCTTGTTCATGCCCTGAACGAGCAAGATCTATCCCAACGTCGAGACCAACGGACCGCCGTCACCACCCGCATAGCCGAGTGCTGGCGGCGGTTCGATGAGGATCGGCATCAGCTCGTGCATGCTACTGCCTCGCCGATCCGCCCGGAACGAATCATGGCAGAACTGCAGGCGTCATTGACACCGCAGACGACCGTCGTTGCGGATGCAAGCTATTCATCGATGTGGGTCGTCGGCCAATTGCGATCGCTTGACTCAGGAATGCGGTTCCTGACGCCGCGCGGTCTTGCGGGGCTGGGTTGGGGCCTGCCTCTGGCTCTTGGCGCAAAGGCAGCTAGACCCGAGCGTCCGGTAGTTGCCATCATTGGCGATGGCGGGTTCGCCCATAGCTGGGCGGAGATGGAAACGATGGTTCGTTCCGATCTTCCCATAACCATCATCCTTCTCAATAACGGTATCCTCGGTTTCCAGCGGGATGCCGAGACCGTGAAGTTCGGGCGCTTCACGTCGGCGTGCCATTTTGCGCCTGTCGATCATATGAAGATCGCTCAAGCCTGCGGATGCCCGGCGGTTCGCGTTGAGGATCCAGCCGAGCTCACGGCTCATCTACAGGGTGGCCTGGCAGGCAAGGGGCCGCTGTTTATCGAGGTCATGACAGATCCTGAAGCTCATCCCGCTTTGTCCTTGTTTGCCGGCTTGGATGAGGCAGCATGATGCCAGAGCCGTCTCGCATCGCCGTCGTGACAGGAGGCACGAGCGGTATTGGATTGGCGACGGCGCGAAAGCTATTGGCGGCGGGGCATTGCGTCGCTGTCTTCAGTCACAGCGCTAAAACTGTGGCTGACGCAACTGCGGCGCTGTCCGCGGAGTTTGGATCTGGACGGGTCTTGGGCCGAGTTGTCGATCTGTCGGATCCTCCGGCTGTTGCCAATTTCTTCGATGAGCTCTCATCCAACTGGGGAGACGCCGAAATTCTCGTCTGCAACGCCGGGATATCGCCCAAGGGCCTTGCTGGTCCACGGCGGTTCGAGGATATCGGGCTGGAGGAATGGAACGAAGTGCTGGCCGTGAATCTGACCGGCACCATGTTATGTTGTCAGGCAGTCGTCAGGGGAATGCGAGACGCGGGATTTGGACGCATCATTTTGATCGGATCGCTCGCTGGGCGCACGCGCCCTCGCATCGCCGGTGGCGCTTACGCCGCCAGCAAGGCAGCACTGGCCGGCCTGATGCGCGCGCTTGTCGGGTCGTGTGGTCCTTTCGGCATAACCATTAATCTCGTGGCGCCCGGCAGGATCTTGACGCCCTTGACTGGCGATCCCGATACGCCAACCAATCGGGACGCGGTTGCACGCATTCCCTCTGCCAGATTGGGAACGCCGGAGGATATCGCCGCTGCCGTTGCCTTCCTGGCGTCAGAGGAAGCCGGCTTCGTTAATGGGGCAATCCTCGATATCAACGGGGGCGAATATGCGCCAGCCTAGAGCCGTAACACGGACCGGCGCGCCCAACTTCAAGCGCTCCGATGCGGCGGCGAAGCTCGAAGTGGCGGCCTGCAACGAAGTCATTATCTGGACCTCCGATGCAGAGCTGTTTCTGCCGTTTAGTTATATTCTGAAGACGGAAGGCTTTATTCCCTCTTTGGCTTGCAGTGCCAACGATGTTCTGGCTTCCTGCGCGAAACGCTTACCGTGTGCCGTCCTTTTCGATTGCACCCACGAAACCCAGGATGCCGTTTCCATATGTGGCGAAATCAGGCGATCCACAACACACGACAACGAGGTCCGTCTTATTGCGATCTTGCGAAGCGAAGCGCAGCCGCTTCATCTGGCCTTGCTGCAAGCCGGTGTTGATGACTGCCTGTTCAGGCCGCTTTCACCGGAGAAGTTGCTGACATCTCTCAGGCAGGCGACGGAAGAGGCCATGGAAACGGTCAACTCGAAAATAGTTGCGTCACCGGCTCTTGCTGACCTGGAAGTCGATGTCGACAGTCGCCGAATACACTGCAACGGTCGCGACTTTGCGCTGCCACCCATCGAGTTCAATATTCTACGTCACCTGATGAACAGGGAGGGACAGCTCTGCAGCCGTTCCGAACTGATTGCTTCGGCTTGGCCGGCTTCCGCCGAAGTCACGCCGCGAACGGTGGATGTTCACATTGGTCGCTTGCGCAAGGCGCTGGGAGAGTTGCCCGGATGTGATGCTGCCATTCGCACCGTCCATGCAGCGGGCTATGTGTTCAAGCCACGGGGCTTGCGAAAGAGCGGGCCACGCAGATCAGCATAGTCGCTTTGTTTGGACGTTTCCGGGTTTTATTGATTATTTTAATTCAGTTTGATTCGGCCGCGAAGGCGATCAATCACCGCGCCTGAAAGCTCCTTAGCTTCTCGAAAATCTCTGGCGCGATCTCAAATTGACGGGCCTTTCCGCGCCCCATGGAATTCTTCACGAACGTCTCCGTCAGGATCCCGCGCTTTACCAGCGGCTCAATTGTCTCCGTCACGCCCATGCGCGTGAGCTTGGTAATTTCGACTATATTTGAGATAGTTAGCGCCTGGTGAGCTTGGTTCATGATGTAGAGAACACTCATCATGCCGACCTGTTTCAGCCGCGATTGCGGTGTCTCGTCCTCCTGCGGATTATCCATGATCTCATGCAGGATGAAGGCTGCGAACGAAAGACTGTGCCACTGCGTGGTTAGGGTACTTGTCATCTTTTTAACTGCATCATATAAGTAAGTATAAATTATCAACGACGTCTGATTCGTCGTCGGACGGATCGTTTGATATCGCCACATCGAAGGATCATGCTGATGAAACGCCTTCTGGTTGGAACAATCTTCGCCATTGCCGGCTGCAGCCCTTTATACCTCATTTCCGAGCGGCATGCGCGCGCCGATGATTGGGGATGTCAGGTTATCCTGTGCCTTTCCAATCCGGGTGGACCGACACAATATGCCGCCTGCCGTCCGCCAATCAGCAAGCTCTGGCAGGAGCTTGCCAAGGGGCATTCCTTTCCCACCTGCAGCGGTGTCGGCTTCAGGGCATCGCGTCCTGGTTACGAGCCTTATTTCTGCAGTGACAGCTATCGCCTGACGACACGCTATGGCGAGCGCGGCCAACAGGAGACCTGCGTTTCGCGAACCCTTTCCAAGGTTGACGGCGGCTATTGCGCTTCCGGTCGTAATAGTGGCGCTAGAGACGATGGGTTGGTGATATCGGCGCGTTGGCAGCGGGATGGCCGGCACGTTCAGTGCATGGGCTATCCGACGGCGCGGCCGAATGTGCGATCCGAGCCTCATTATGTCGATGTGACCATCGACGGCGTTGGAAGCCAGCGGGTGTGGTACTGATCATGGCCGCCTCCTTCACCGATCTTGCCCAGACCTGCGCGCCGGCGATTGCGATCGAAACGCTTGCAGCGGTTGTCAGTCTCGAAAGCCAATTCCAGCCTTTTGATATTCGCGTGCGAGGAAGTTCATCTCTCCATGAACAGCCAAAGAACAAAGCCGAAGCGGTCGAAACCGCAACGGTGCTGATGGCGCAACATAAAGATGTCCAGCTAGGGCTTGGCGGCATTGGTATCGCCGAATTGCAGAAATTTGATCTCAGTATCGCGGATGCCTTCGATCCGTGCCTCA
Source organism: Rhizobium pantanalense (assembly GCF_030182525.1). NCBI lineage: Bacteria > Pseudomonadati > Pseudomonadota > Alphaproteobacteria > Hyphomicrobiales > Rhizobiaceae > Rhizobium > Rhizobium pantanalense. The sequence continues at coordinate 263,503 of NZ_JAQJCH010000004.1, read as the reverse complement.
ACCTCAAGGCAACGGCGACACTGCTCGATGGTTATTATCGTTTGGCCGTGCGCGCCGGCGCGACATTGCAACAGGCTGAGCGCGTGATGCTGCAATCCTACTACGGGCGCACCGATCCTTCGGTCGGAAAGATGGCCCAGTATGACAATCAGGTCCAAAGCGAGGCCAAACGGCTTTCGAAGACGCTGTCCGCCATAGCGATAGGGCAGAGTGTTGGGCAGTCGATAGTTCCAGAATCCCAGGCCAGTGATCCGCCCTTGAACGGTGAGGAAGGGTCTTTGCCCGAACGGTCGGTGAAACCACCGTCTTGGGATGTCTTCCATGTAGCGCGGCAATCATCTGCGCTGGTCTTCCAAAATGATCAACCGGAGCAGTCTGAATGATGTCGAGGATCAATATTCGTGCATTTGGCGCCACCGTTGCGATGGCAACCGTTCTTTCGATCGCCATGATCGAGCCAGCCTTCGCGCAGAGCGCCGGCGGGATCGAGACGGTTCTGCAGAATATCGTCACCTTGCTCACCGGCAACGTCGCCAAGCTCTTGGCAACGATCGCCGTCATCATCGTCGGTATCGCCTGGATGTTCGGCTATCTCGATCTTCGCAAGGCCGCCTATGTCGTGCTTGGTATCGGCATTCTCTTTGGCGCCTCGCAGATCGTCAGCACGATTTCCGGGGGCTGAGATTATGGTGGAGAGGGTTTCGCTTGAGGAAGATACCCTGTTCCTAGCCTGCACTCGGCCGGCGATGATCGCCGGGGTGACGATGGAGGCCATGGGCGTCAACATTATACTGACGACGATCCTCTACATTGTAGCTGGCTCGATTGCCTATGGGCTTGTCGGTGTGGTCTTTCATTTCATTTTTCGCTCGCTCGTCAAGCATGACCACAACATGTTCCGCATTCTGCTGGCCTGGATCGAAACCCGTGGTCGTTCGCGCAACGGCGCCTATTGGCGTGGTGCTTCGCTGACGCCGTTGAGGCTAGTGCGACACTATGACGAAAGGGACCTTGGCCATGCCTAATGTGTCCCGTCTCAAATCCCGTGAACTCGAGCCGGAAACCTTCATCCCTTATGTCCGGCACGTGGACGAGACCGTGATCGCACTCGATTCCAGGGCGTTGCTAACGATGATCGCCGTGGAGGGCGTATCGTTCGAGACGATCGATCCTATCGATTTGAACAGCCTGCAGCGCGATCTCAACACGCTCTACCGCAACATTGCGGACGAGCGTCTGGCAATCTGGACCCATCTCATCCGCCGGCGCGATAACACCTATCCCGATGGCGAATTCACCAATCCCTTCTCGGCAACGTTGAACGGCAAATATCGCGAGCGGATGATAAGAGAAGACCTGTTTCGCAACGATCTCTATCTCACCCTGCTTTGGCATCCCGGGCACGATCCGGCCGAGCGGCTTGCAAATTTGCTGTCACGGCTTCGCAAGGCCCAACGAGCTGCGGTCGAGCTCGATGAGGACAGCCTGAAGCATCTGCGGGACAAGGTCACCGATGTCACCGCGGGACTGAGACGCTTCGGCCCCCGTGTGCTGTCATTCTACGATCGGAACGGCATCCTGTTTTCCGAACCGAGCGAGGTGCTGCATCAGTTGATCGGCGGCCGCCGAGAACCGATCCCATTGACGGAAGGAAGGATCTCCTCGGCGATCTATTCCGATCGTGTGATCTTCGGGCGCGAGACTGTCGAGATCCGCGATGAAGGGACAAGCCGTTATGCGGGCATGTTCGGTTTCAAGGAATATCCGGCGAGAACCCGCGTCGGTATGCTGGACGGCATCCTGACGGCACCTTTCGAACTGATCCTCACTCAGTCCTTCGCGTTCACGTCCAAAACCGATGCCCGCACCATCATGGGCCGCAAGCAGAACCAAATGGTGAGTGCGGCCGACAAGGCAGCCTCCCAGATTGAAGAGCTTGATGCGGCAATGGACGAGCTGGAATCGAACCGTTTCGTGCTCGGCGAACACCATCTCACCCTCGGGGTCTTCGCTTCGTCTGTCAAAGACCTTGCTGACAATCTTGCGAAGGCGCGCTCGCATCTGACCAATGGTGGCGCTGTCGTGGCCCGCGAGGATCTAGGGCTCGAAGCTGCATGGTGGGCACAACTGCCCGGTAATTTTCGGTATCGGGCTCGTTCCGGTGCGATCACTTCGCGGAATTTTGCAGCGCTTTCTCCGTTTCATTCCTATCCCATGGGTAGGAAGGATGGCAACGAATGGGGACCGGCCGTCGCCATGCTGAAGACGGCGTCGGGCTCGCCGTTCTATTTCAATTTCCACTATGGCGATCTCGGCAACACCTTCGTCTGCGGTCCGTCGGGTGCTGGCAAGACCGTACTTCTCAATTTCATGCTATCGCAACTCGAAAAGCATGACCCGCACATGGTCTTCTTCGACAAGGATCGTGGCGCCGACCTCTTCGTCCGGGCTGCTGGTGGTACCTATTTGCCGCTGAAGAACGGGCTGCCGACCGGATGCGCACCGCTGAAAGCCTTAGAGCTGACACCGGAGAACAAGATATTCCTGGCACGGTTTATCGCCAAGCTAGCCGGTGCGGCGGTGCGTGATTTTTCGGTCGGCGATGTCAGCGATATCGCGCTCGCGATCGATGGTCTTGCCGATCTGCCGAAAAATCAGCGCACGATCGGCGCTTTGCGCACCTTTCTCAACAATACTGATCCGGAAGGGATCGCCGCGCGCCTGCGTCGGTGGGAAAAAGGCGGGCCGCTGGGTTGGGTCTTTGACAACGAGGCCGATCAGATCGGTATCGGCGCCAAATTTCTCGGCTACGACATGACCGATTTTCTCGACAACGAGGAAATCCGTAATCCCTTGATGGCTTATCTTTTCTATCGGGTCGAGCAATTGATCGATGGCCGACGGATCATCATCGTTATCGACGAGTTCTGGAAGGCGCTGCAGGACGAGAGCTTTCTTGATCTTGCCCAGAATAAGCTCAAGACCATTCGCAAGCAGAACGGCTTGATGCTCTTCGCCACGCAAAGCCCGCGAGACGTGATCAACTCGCCGATCGCGCACACAATCATCGAACAGTGCCCAACACAGGTTTTCCTGCCGAATTCCCGCGGTGATCGAGACGACTACGTCAGTGGCTTCAAGCTCACTGAACGCGAATTCGAGCTGGTTGCCCGCGAGCTCTCCGCCGAAAGCCGGCGCTTTATCGTTAAACAGGGTCACAACAGCGTTGTCGCCGAGCTCAATCTCAACGGTTTCGGCGATGAGCTCGCAATCCTGTCCGGGCGAACGGCAAACGTCGAACTTGCCGAGGCGATCCGGGCGGAGCTTGGCGATGACCGGGACGAATGGCTGCGGATATTCCAACAGACAAGGAGTGCAAGCTGATGGCGCAGAGCAGAACGATTCCCATCACAGCGATAGTACTGTTTCTTTCTTTCCACGTCGCTGACGCGCAGGGTATCCCGGTGATCGACCAAACGGCGATCGCCAAGCAGATCGAAAGCATAACCCAGCTGAAATCGCAGCTTGATGCGCTGAACCAACAACTCCAGCAGGCCCAGCAGCTCTACGGCTCGTTAAACAAGCTGACCAATATGGCCGACGTCGCCAGCCTGCTGAACGATCCGGCGATCCGCAAGGCATTGCCAGGGGATTTTTCTACCGTCGAAAGCCTGCTCAAGGGCTCGGGTTCAGGCACGCTTGGCGATGCCGCCTCCAAGTTCTTGACCGACAATTCGACCTACAAAACGAGCGCCAATGACTTTTATGCTCAAGAACTTTCGCGTCTTCAGAACAAGAATGCAGGGCAGATGAGCCTAGCCCAGCAAATCTACGATACCGCGACCAAGCGGATCGACGGGATCGATCAATTACGCCGGCAAATCTCTTCGGCGAGCGGCGCCAAGGACATCGCCGATCTGCAGGCGCGGCTGCAGGCCGAAACGGCCTTTCTCCAGACCGATATGCTGAGGATGCAGGGATTGCAGATGGTGCAGCAGGCCCAGGTTCAGGTCGATGAACAGCGCAGGGCCGAGGATTGGCGCAAGCGCATGGATACAATGGGAGCGGCCCTTCAATGAAGTTTCTTGTTCTCCTCACACTCGGTCTCTCTTTGTTCGGCTGCTCGAAGCAGCCCGAGCGCACTTATTCGGTCGATGAGTTGATGGCCAACCAGACGCTGCTGTCGGATCTCATCGCCAAATGCAAAAGCAATCCCGGCGAGTTGCGAGCAACGCCGAATTGCGTGAATGCCGAGGCGGCTGATTGGAAATCCCGCATGGAACGTATGGGCAAAGCACTCGGAGGCTGAGGCATGTATCAGATCTTTGCCTTCGTCGATGGGCAGTTCAAGGCGCCGCTGGAGAATTTCATATCGTCAGGTACGTCGAATATCGCCAGCTGGGTCACCGGGCCATTGACGGCGGCATTGACACTTTATGTCATCCTCTACGGCTTCCTGATTCTGCGTGGATCAGTCCACGAACCGATCATGGATTTCGCTTTTCGGGCAATGAAGCTTGCCATCATCCTGATGCTGGTCACGAATGCCGGCGAGTACCAGACTTACGTCGGCCGCATCTTCTTCGACACATTGCCCAAGGAGATTTCACAGGCGTTGAACTCTGGCACGATACCAAGCGCCTCGACCTTCGACAGCCTATTGGATAAAGGTCAGAAATGCGCACACGAGATCTGGGCGCGCGCCTCATGGGGAGTCGACATCGTCACCGGCTTCGGTGGCATGCTGGTCATCTTGGCAAGTTTCGTGGTTGCCGCGATCGGTTACATTGTCTCGCTCTATGCCCGTCTCGCACTGGCAATCGTGCTCGCTATCGGCCCGATTTTCGTGGCGCTCGCCATGTTTCGCTCGACCCGCCGCTTTACCGAAGCCTGGATCGGGCAACTCGCCAACTTCGTGATACTGCAGGTACTGGTCGTGGCGGTTGGCTCGCTACTCATTACTTGTATCGACTCCACCTTCACGATGATCGAGAGCTACAGCGACGTGCTCATGCGACCCGTTGCGCTCGGCGCCATTTGCCTGGCCTCCCTCTACGTCTTTTACCAGCTTCCGGGCATCGCCTCGGCACTTGCCGCGGGCGGAGCGTCGCTCACCTACGGTTATGGCGCGGCACGCGACGCGCATGAAGGCACGCTCGCCCGAGGTGCTACCTACATGGCGCGAGCGACTGGTCGGGGTGCACGTGCCGTTCGCCGCAGCTTTCGTTCCGAAAGAGCCGGCTAATGTGGAACTTCAAGCAAGCAACAAGATGGTTCACGATGATCCGAATATTCGTGCTCTTTTGTGTGGCATCGACGCTCGGCGGTTGCGCGTCACATTCCTATCCCTTGCCCAAATGCGACGGCTATTCGCGCCGGCCGCTCAATCGCGCCATGTGGCAATGGGACAGCGATAGTCGCTCCACGCCGCAACCTCGTCACTCTCCGCCGGCACAGTCCGGTGGCAAGCCACCCGCCTATGTCGAGGAAAAGCCAGGTATCGTTCCCGCCGCCTTCGCGCATTTTGATGTCGGCCACTCCTATCGCCGATGCGGAGGGCCGCAGTGATGGTGACGACGGACAGTCTCAAGGATTATTTCGATAAGGCCCGGCGTTTCGACCAGGACCGCATGATCCAGATAGAACGTTCGGCCCGGATCGCTTGGTTCGTAGCCACCGGGGCGGGCATTATCGCGGCGATTTCGACCCTCGCCGTCGCGGGTTTGACACCGCTCAAGACAGTCGAGCCTTTTGTCGTGAGAGTCGACAATTCCACCGGTATCGTCGATGTCGTTTCGGCACTCAAGTCGACCGCTGGCACCTACGACGAAGCGGTGACCAAATATTTCGCCGCCCGCTATGTTCGTGCCCGCGAAGGTTATGTCTGGAGCGAGGCGGAGGAGAATTTTCGCACGGTCTCGCTGCTCTCAACGGCGCCGGAACAGACCCGCTTTGCCGCGATTTATCGCGGCGGCAATCCAGATTCCCCGCAAAATATCTACGGTCGCGGCGCCACATCGCGGATCAACATCGTTTCCATCTCGCTGATCAACGCCAATGTCCTGTCTGTTCGCTATATGCGTACCATCACCCGCGGTGACGAGACCCATACGACCCATTGGGTGGCAACGCTTACCTTCTCCTATGTGAATGCTCCAATGTCCTCGACCGACCGGTTGATAAATCCGCTCGGCTTCGCCGTCAGCGACTATCGATCCGATCCGGAGGCCATCAATTGAAACATCTGAAACATCATTGTTTGATTGCACTGCTCCTGACCGCTAGCTGGCCATCGGCAGCCCTTGCGCTGGAAACGCCGCGCGGCGCCTCCCAGGACAGTCGGGTCCGCTTCGTCGACTATCAGCCTTACAATATTACCAGGATCGTGGGCTCATTGCGCTCCTCCGTCCAGGTGGAGTTTGCCGCCGACGAGGAAATTGCCCATGTGGCGCTTGGCAACACGGTCGCTTGGGAGGTGGCGCCGGCCGGCAATATCCTCTTCCTGAAGGCGCGAGAGAACCAGCCGGTCACCAACATATCCGTGGTCACGACACGTCGTGACGGTTCAACGCGCAGTTACCAGATGGAGTTGACGGTCCGAGACGGTTCAGTTGCCGCCGGCCAGGACACTTACTTCTATGTCAAATATCGCTATCCAGCCGATGATGCCGAACGTCGTCGTCAGGAGGCGCTCGCGCAAAGCCAGGCAGCACAAGCCGGACAAGCCGACACAGTGCTGGCTTTGCACGAGCAATCTGGACCGCGCAATTGGCGTTATTCGGCGCAGGGATCAGGCGCCCTGGAACCGAACGCTGTTTATGACAACGGCAAAATCACGACCATCGCCTTCACCGGCAATCAGGAAATCCCGGCAATCTATATGGAAAACTCCGACGGCACTGAGAGCCTGGTACCTAAGTCGGTGGCCGGTGATCTCGTGCTCGTTCATGCGATCGGCCGCAAATTCATTCTGCGGCGGGGAGGAGACGTGCTCTGCATCTTCAACGAAGCCTACGATCCGACGGGCATCGATCCCAACACCAATACGACATCGCCTTCGGTCGAGCGCGTCGTGAAAGCGCAGACGGCTGGTGCCGCAACAGGAGGAGCCCATGGTGGATGAGGCGGAAGATCGTATCCCAGGTGAGCGCGCCGAGACGGATGTCAACCAGCGAACTGAGGGCCGTCCATTCCTGAAGCGCGGTGGCGTGGCTCTAGCGATGGTCGCCTTTGTTGCGTTTTCGCTGTGGTCGATGCGTGAGCGGCAAAAGGCTGAGACGAAAGAGCCCGACCATGTCGTTATTCGTCAGACGGCTGACTTCGAGCCAGCGAAGGAAGAAGTAAGGCCGGCTTCACCACTTCCCGAGGCGCTGCTACCCACACCCGTGCCAAAGGAGCGGGTCACGCCTGCTGAGGACACTTTGTTGGACTCCGCCCGCCGTGCGCCTGTCATGGCCTATAATGGACAGCAATCCTCATCGCAACGCCGCGACACGGCAGCCGCCATGTCGCAAGACCCCGGTTCCAATTACCTTCCTGTTCCTGGCAGCCTCGGGGGCGCTCAATCTGAAGCCGAGGACCAGCGTTTCAATAGGATGTTGACGCCGACTCATCTGGAAGGATCACGCGCCGGCACGCTCGGCAACCGCGACTTCATTGTCGCGATGGGAACTTCCATTCCGTGCGTGCTGGAGACGGCGCTCGCCTCCGACCAGCCGGGCTTCGCCAGCTGCGTCATCAATCGCGATGTGCTTTCCGACAACGGCCGCGTGGTTCTGATGGAGAAAGGAACACAGATCGTCGGAGAATATCGAGGCGGCTTGAACCGCGGCCAGAAGCGTCTGTTCATGCTTTGGAATCGCGCAAAGACGCCAAAAGGTGTGATTATTACACTCGCCTCGCCCGCGACCGACGCACTCGGGCGGGCCGGCATGGATGGCTATGTCGACACGCATTGGTGGGAGCGCTTCGGCAGCGCCATCCTGCTCTCCATCGTTGGCGATGCGACGACCTATGCCGGCAGCCGGCTGCAGGATAGTGACGTTCAAGCGCAGAATACGACGACGGCTGGCCAGCAGGCAGCAGCGATCGCCGTCGAGCAATCCATCAATATTGTGCCGACATTGACAAAGCATCAGGGTGAGCTCGTCTCAATTTTTGTCGCCCGCGATCTCGATTTTTCCGACGTTTATAGTCTGCGTGTCACCGAACCCCGCAACAGGATTCTCGATCGGGCGGTATCGGGGGATTTCAGGTCTCGATCGATGCTCGTGACGAAGTAGAGCGGAAGATGACGGAAGCTTCAGACGCCGGGGTCGTGCGTGAATTGCTTTTGCCACTGTCTCGCTTCCTGAAGGATACCTCGCTCTATGAGATCGTCGTCAACCGCCCGGGTGAAGTCCTGACCGAGGGAACGGAAGGATGGCGGCATCATGCACTGCCGGATCTCAGCTTCGAGAAACTCATGCGTCTGGCCCGGGCCATTGCAAGCTATGCGAACCAGGCAATCGACGAGGCTCGGCCGATCCTGTCGGCCACCTTGCCAGATGAAGAGCGGATCCAGATCGTTGTTCCGCCGGCAACGACTAAAGGCACGGTCAGCATCACGATCAGAAAGCCGTCGTCGGTGACGCTGACGTTGGATGATCTCGAAGCGGGTGGATTATTTTCCAATGTCTCCTCGCCGAACCGTCATAGCGAATCCTCCAATACGGGGTTGGGCAACATCCTCAAGGCGGGCAATTACGCGACGTTTCTGCGTGCGGCGGTTCTTGCGCGCAAGAATATCATCATCTCGGGCGCGACCGGATCGGGCAAGACCACCCTGTCGAAGGCATTGATCCGGCATATCCCGGAGCATGAGCGGATAATCTCGATCGAGGATACGCCGGAGCTGGTCATCTCGCAGCCCAATCATGTCAGGCTCTTCTACTCGAAAGGAGGGCAGGGGCTGGCGAAAATCAGCGCGAAAGATTTGCTCGAATCGGGTCTCAGGATGCGACCCGATCGCATTCTTCTACAGGAGCTGCGCGACGGCTCAGCCTTCTACTACATCCGCAATGTCAATTCAGGACACCCTGGATCGATCACAACGGTGCATGCCGATTCCGCGGCCCTGGCGTTCGAACAACTGACGTTGCTTGTCAAAGAGTCGGAAGGAGGTCGTGACCTTGAGCGCGGCGATGTTCGTAGTTTGCTCAAGGTCGCGATCGATATCATTGTCCAGTGCAAGCGGATCGATGGGCGATTTCGGGTGAGCGAGATTTATTTCAAGCCGTGATCGAGCGGAGAAATGATTGGTTCCTGAATTTTGGTTTGTTCGCTTCAGCCGAGGTTCCTTGTAAACGGAAAACAGGCCTAACCAGATTTATCCGGTGCCTTGTCTTCCTCGGCTTCGGCGAACGGCCTCGTTCATCGGAAAACTGGACCGGAAAAAGGCCGATGTGCATGCGAAATTCGGGGTACGTGAGCGCTCTCCAAGGCCGCATGCCATGTTTGGTCACACGGCCTCGTAGTTGCCCGCGGATTATGCAACGAAAATAGAGAGCATTGGGGTACAAATATTTGAATTTCGTGGTGGTGATCCGGTTGGGTCGCAGCATCACCAACTTGGTATGACGCTTTTCGTGCGTTGTTGAGCGAAAAGCCGAGTTCCTCAGTCGCGAAGGGATTCTAATTGGATTTCTATATCGATCCCTGTTTCTAATCGATTTTCGATGCGAAACTTGCGGTTTCGATGAGGCGCATGTCCAGCATAATCAATTTTCGATATGATTGATCGAATCTAAGCGATTTTCGATTTCATGCCTCGAAAATAATCATTCTTCGATGATGTAACTTGTTTTTCGATGAGGAAGGAAGTCCGCCCATGGAACCGCTGTACTATCCGTCCGTAAGTTCATGTCCGGGGTCTTACGGGCGGCGATCGAGATCCTGAGGGTTTAAGCTGACCGTCTCTGGTTCCCGCTGAACATACCGCCGCGATAAACATTCGCCGCATGACCGAAAGTGAACAATACGACGTCGGACGCCGCGAGCGGGGATTCCTTGATCTACGCGGTCGAAAAGATGCTCTCGCCCTCAGAGATGACTTCGTAGCCCATGGCTAGCTTTTGTGCCTTGGGATGAGGTTGGTCGGGCGTAACCTCCTAATACAAACTATCCACAGTGCATGCTTCGAGGCGCCGGCAATCTAGTTGATGTAAGGCGATTGCTGCGAGATGAGAGCCGATTGCAACGGCTGCTCATTCTTGGCGTGACATCTGGGAATGGCGCGTGTCGTTAGATCGCGCTGGGCCTTACGGTGCGATTTCCACCACGACACGCCCCCTGATTTTGCCCTCGACGATATCCTGAGCGAGGCTCGGAAGCTTGGAGAAGGGCTCGATCCTCGCCAATGTCCCGATCCTTTCCGCTTTCAGATGTTCGGCTAGGGTCTGCCATGCGCGGATGCGTTTGAGCATCGGCGCCATAACGGAATCAATGCCAAGCAGTGCCACGCCGCGCAGGATATGCGGGAGTACCGTTGTCGGCAGGTCTGCGCCCCCCGCAAGGCCGCAGGCAGCAACCGCCCCGCCGTAGACGGTCTGTGAAAGTGCGTTTGCGAGCGCCGTCGAGCCGACGGAATCAACCACGCCGGCCCAGCGCTCCTTTTGTAGAGGGCTGCCCTTTTCTGAAAGCGATGCCCGGTCAACGAAAGCGTTCGCGCCGAGCGATCCGAGATAGTCCCGCGTTTCGGGGCGGCCGGTCGATGCGATTACTTTATATCCCTTGTCCGCAAGCAGGCTGATCGCCACCGAGCCGACACCGCCCGCCGCACCGGTCACGAGAATTTCGCGATCATCGTTGGCGATCGTGCCCCAATCCTCAAGTGCATTGACGCAAAGCGCGGCCGTGTAGCCGGCCGTTCCAATTGCCATTGCCTGCGAAAGGCTGAAGGTTTCGGGCAGCGCGATCAGCCATTCCGCTTTCAGGCGCTGAAATCGCGAATATCCCCCCCATTCTGTTTCAGACAGACCCCAGCCGTTGACGATGACCTTGTCGCCGGGCGCCCATTTGTCGGATCGGGATTCAACCACGATTCCGGCAAGGTCGATACCTCCGACCATGGGGGTACGCCGGGCGATCCGTCCTTTGCCGGTGAGGGCCAGACCATCCTTGTAATTGACGGTCGAATAATGAACCTCGACGAGAACATCATGATCCGGCAGATCGGAGAGTGAAAGCTGGCGGAAGCCGGCCTGCGGCTTGCCATCGGCCATGTCGATGACCATTGCCTGGAATGTATCGGACATGCGTCCCCTTTCTTACACTTGAAATCGGCCGTTCGCCTTGTCAGGTCTAAGGCTGCGCCTTCAACCTGTCGCGTGCGTCCATCGCGGTTGCGTAGCTGTTGCGAATGTAGGCTAGCAGGTCCGCCAATGCCCTTGTCGCTGTCCCGGTATCGCGCTTGGCGACGGCCTCCATGATCTGCCGGTGAAAGCCAGCGACCTTGCGGCGCTCGCGAACCCGGAACACGATCATGTTGGTGATGGGAATGAAGGACTCGATCACCGTGTACATCATCAGCTTCAGCGGGCCATTGCAGGTGGAATCCACCAGAGCGCGATGAAAGCGCACGTCGGATGCACAGAAGTCCTCGTCACTGATCGTCTCGTCGCGCTGGATCTCGATCTCCGCCGCCATTCGCTCCAGATCGGCAGCGCCGTGATTTTCGCAGGCGAGCCTGCAACAGATCGTCTCCGTCTCAAGCCGGGCCGTAATGATCTCATCGATATCGAAGGCGCCGATGCCGACAAGCAGGGTTGCTGCTGCGGTGATCGCGTTGGAAAGACCTTCCGGATCCGGCCTCTTGACGAAGTTTCCGCCGAGTGGGCCACGCCTCGAATGGATGAGGTTTTGCGCTGCCAGGCGTTTCAGCGCCTCGCGCACGGTCGGCCGCGATATGCCGAAGCTTCTCGCGAGATCCTCTTCCGTGGGGAGCCGTTCGTCGATCTTCAGGCGGCCATCCATGATCGCGGACTTTATGTTCTCCGCAACCTGCTTGGCGATGCCAGCCCTCACGACCTCATCAAATTTCAACGTCATCGATTGTCGCCCTTACCTCGACTTCATAGATGCCATGGCCTCTTCGAAAACGCCACTGAAAAATTGAATATAGGTTTGACAAATATCAGATAGACGATAACCTGCCCTCGATCCAGATAACCAAGGGGAACGAAATTGGGCGGATCGACTGGTCGGGCGGAGATCGCCCAAGGTGCCTGCGCGCCTATCGGCCGGCATGCAGAATTGTTGCGCCGTCTGAATGGAAGGATCGGTAGTAAGGCGGTTCTCGCTGGCGACGACGTCGGCGATGGCTACCGTGGTGACGCAACCGACGAGCGCGGTGAGCGCCCGATAATCGTTTTCCGGCCCACGGATACGGCGGAAGTGTCCGCTATTCTTGAAGAATGCAATCGTCTGGGTCAGCCGGTCGTCGTCCAAGGCGGCAGGACGGGCCTTGCGGGCGGGGCGAGGCCCCATGTCGGCGAAGTGTCGCTTTCGCTTGAGCGAATGGTGAACCTGTCGCCTGTGGATGAGAATGCCGCCACTATCATCGCAGAGGCCGGCGTTACGCTTCAGTCGGTGCAGGAGGCTGCGGCAGGCTGCGGGTTGTTTTTCGGTGTCGATATCGGCGCGCGCGGCACGTCCACGGTTGGCGGTAATGTTGCCACCAATGCGGGCGGTATTCGTGTCCTGCGCTATGGCATGTATCGGTCCCAGGTTCTGGGCCTTGAGGTTGTGCTGGCGGATGGCTCGGTCCTGACCAGCTTGAAGGGATTGCCCAAGGACAATTCAGGCTTCGATCTCAATCAGCTCTTCATCGGAAGCGAAGGTGTGCTTGGCGTGGTCACGCGGGCATGTTTGCGGCTGCATCCCGAGCCGCGGTCGCAAGCGAATGCTTTTTGCGGATTGCCGTCGTTAAGTGCCGCTATTGCCCTTCTAAAGCATTTGCGTTCTGCGCTCGGCTCGTCGCTGTCGGCCTTCGAAGTGATTTTTCCGAATGTTTATGACGGGGTTTTGTCGTTGACCGGTGCTCAGCCACCTGTCGCGGCAGGTGCGGGGATGTACGCCCTTGTGGAGATGCAGGGACAGGACGAGGTCGGCGATCGGGAGCGTTTTTCCGAGGCGCTTATGGCATGCTACGAAAGCGGAATCGTGATGGACGTGGCTGTTTCGGGGTCGCTGCGCGAGTATCACGCAATCTGGAAACTTCGCGAGGCTGCCAGTGAATTCATCTTCTCGATGGACCACGTCTCCGGCTTCGATGTCAGCCTGCCCTTGTCCAACATGCAGGCCTTCCTTGATGCTGCCAGCGATGAGATCGCGGCCGCCGATCCGAACGCCGCGATCTATATTTTCGGCCATCTCGGCGACGGCAATTTGCATTTTCTTGTTCGCACTCACCATCATGAGCGGATCGCCGACATAACTCTTTCTGCCGTGATCCGTGTCGATGGCGCCATTTCCGCCGAGCACGGAATTGGCCTTGAGAAGAAGAAGTGGCTGCCTCTCGGGCGAAGTGCCGCCGAGATGAATGCCATGCGCCGCCTGAAGGCCGCCTTCGATCCCAACAATATTCTCAATCCCGGCCGAGTTTTCGACATGCCGTCGCCGGGCGTGCCGGAGCGTGCGTAGATGCTGAACCTGTCCGAGACGACCCGCGCATTGCCCAGTGAAAAAAGCCCGAGCCTTGACGACCGGTATACGGTCGATCATGGAAAAATCCTCGTGTCGGGCACACAGGCGCTGGTGCGTCTCCCGATGATCCAGCGGCAGCGCGATCTGGCAAGGGGCCTCAATACTGCCGGTTACGTCTCCGGTTATCGCGGTTCGCCGCTCGCAAGCTTCGACCGCGAGATGGCGCGCGCCAAGACCTATCTCGACCAGAACCATATCCGTTTTCAGCCCGGCCTCAATGAGGACATGGCGGCGACGGCTGTATGGGGAACGCAGCAAACGGCGATGTTCTCCGGCGTCCGTTACGACGGTGTCTTCTCGATGTGGTACGGCAAGGGCCCGGGCGTCGATCGCACCATGGATGTGATCCGGCATGCCAATGCCGTCGGCACCAACCCGAATGGTGGCGTGCTGCTGCTCGTTGGCGACGATCATGGCGCCGTCTCTTCGACCTTGCCGCATCAGAGCGAGCACAACCTGATATCGGCCATGGTGCCTCTGCTGTCGCCCGCCGGCGTCGCGGAATATATCGACTACGGTTTGCTGGGATTTGCGCTTAGCCGCTATTCGGGTGCATGGATCGGCTTCAAATGCCAGACCGAGATTGTCGAATGCACGGCAACTGTCCATCTCGATCCGGCTCATCCCGCGATCGTCTATCCGGATGCGCAAGGCAATCTGTCGCTTCGCTGGCCTGACGGGCCGCATGCGATGGAGCGCCGGTTGGAAGACAAGCTTTCTGCCGTCCATAGATTTGCCCGTCAAAACGGGCTCGACCGCACCATCTGGCAGGGGCAACGCACCGAGGCGCGTCTTGGCATCGTCTCGACTGGCAAATCCTGGCTCGATCTGATGGGCGCGCTTTCGCGCCTCGGCATAGACGAGCGGCGCGCAGGAGAGCTCGGCATCCGGCTCTACAAGGTGGGACTTGTCTGGCCAATCGAGCCGGAGGGGATCGCACGGTTTGCCGCCGAGGTCGAGACGCTGCTGGTCATCGAAGAAAAGCGTCCGATCATGGAAGACCAGATCAAAGCTCTGCTCTTCAACATGCCGTCCGATGAGAGGCCGAGAGTATTCGGCAAACTCGGGCCGGCGGGCACGCCGCTCCTGTCCGCCGTCGGCGAGATCGATGCGGTGGCCGTCGCGAGGGCCATCCGTGCTGTGCTCGGGCCACAGGCCGACGATCTCGATAGCCGGTCGCGGGAAATGGAGGCAATTGTTGCAGCCAGCGTGACGGAAAGCCCGGCACTCAGGCGTGATCCTTATTTTTGCTCCGGCTGTCCGCACAGTGTCTCGACCCGACTGCCGGAAGGAAGCCGTGCCTCGACCGGTATCGGATGCCACATGATGGTCATCGGGCTTGAGGACAGGAACACCTCGACCTTTACCCAGATGGGGGGTGAGGGCGGTGCATGGATCGGGCTTTCTCAGTTCACCGATGAAAAGCATATCTTCGTCAATATGGGCGACGGCACCTATTTTCATTCGGGCCTGCTTGCGATCCGGGCCGCGATCGCCGCCAAAGTCAACGCCACTTACAAGATCCTCTACAACGATGCCGTCGCCATGACCGGCGGTCAAAAGCACGATGGTGAGGTCTCTGTTCCCGGTATCGTCGGCCAGATGCTGGCCGAAGGGGCTGCGAGAGTGGCTGTCGTCGCCGAGCGGCCGGAGGTCTGGCAGGGCCGCTTGCCTCGCAATGTCACGGTCAACCATCGCGACGAACTCGATCAGGTGCAGCGTGAGTTGCGCGAGATCGACGGGGTGACGGTGCTGGTTTACGATCAGGTCTGTGCGGCAGAGAAGCGCCGGCGTCGCAAGCGCGGGGCGCTGGCGGTCTCGGACAAGCGAGCCTTCATCAACGAACTGGTCTGCGAAGGATGCGGCGATTGCTCGGCCGTTTCCAACTGCATCTCGATCGAACCGCAGGAAACGGAGTTTGGCCGTAAGCGCAAGATCAACCAGTCGAGTTGCAATACTGACCTTTCCTGCATCAAGGGCTTCTGTCCGAGCTTCGTCACGGTAGAGGGCGGAAAGATCAGAAAGCCGGCTGCGAAAGCTCAGCAAGCGACATTCGATGACATGCCGCTACCCGTTCTGACGGATATCGGAGCACAGCCCTATAATATGCTGTTGGCCGGTATCGGCGGGACGGGGGTGATTACCGTCAGCGCCGTCCTCTCCATGGCGGCGCATCTCGATGGGCTTTTTGTGCAGACGCTGGATCAAACGGGGCTTGCGCAGAAGAACGGGGCCGTCATTTCGCATCTTCGCGTGGCGCGGACGGCTGGCGCTTTGTCGTCGGTCCGCATCGGCGTAGGGGAAAGCGATCTGGTACTTGGCTTCGACATCGTGGTGTCGGCCGGTCGCAGTGCGCTATCGACCTTTGGCGCTGGCCGTACGCACGCCGTTCTCGACAATCACTTCGCGCCGACGGCGTCTTTCGTCCAGAATACGGCGATCGATTTCCAGCAGGAAGCGACGCTCAAAACGTTGCGCCGCGCAGCGGGCGAAGATGCCGTTCACCTCGTCTCGGCGACCAAGCTTGGTGCGGCGCTGATGGGCGATGCGATTGCAGCCAACATGTTCCTGCTTGGTCATGCATGGCAGCGCGGCCTGGTGCCGGTCAGCCTCGCCTCCATCGATCAGGCGATTGCACTCAATGGGACCGGCGTTGCGATGAACCGTGCCGCCTTCGGCTGGGGCCGTCGCTCGGCGATCTCCCCCGATATCGTCGCCAGCGCTGCGGGAGCCGATCTAGCCGAGGTCAAGCCCGCAGAGACACTCGACACGATCATCAAGCGCCGTGAGGCTTTTCTCGTCGCGTATCAGAGCGCCGCCTATGCGCGCCGATACCGGGCACTGGTCGATGCTGCGCGGCAGGCCGAAAACAGGCTCACGGCCAGCGAGGAGTTTGCAATGGCCGTCGCCAAAAACGCCTTCAGGCTGATGGCCTACAAGGACGAATACGAGGTGGCGCGTCTGCACCGCGACCGAAGCTTCAAGGCTGCGATCGAAGCGCAGTTCGAAGGCGACTTCAGCATCAAGCATCATCTGGCGCCACCAATCCTGTCGCGGCGGATCGACAAACGCACCGGAAATCCGGCGAAGATCGCCATCCCGCAGAAAGTGATCGGCCCGGCCTTCGCGCTTCTGGAAAAGCTGCGCTTCCTGCGCGGCACGGCGCTGGATCCCTTCGGCTATACCGAAGAGCGCCGGATGGAGCGGCGCCTGATCGCTGACTATCAGGCGATGATCGAGGATCTCACGAGACAGCTTTCCGTCGAAACACACGGCCATGCCGTCGCGCTTGCCCGGCTGCCGGAAGAGATCAAGGGATTCGGCCCCGTCAAGATGGCGTCGATCGAGCGCTATGAAAAGAAGATGGCGGTCTTGCTTGCAGCACCAGCCAATGACGAGAAACGAACAACGATGCCGGATCAGGACGCGGCCAAGAGGAAAAGCATATGAGCACTTCCGAAACCTTCGAGACGATCCTTTACGAGAAGGACGGACACGATAAATTCGCGACGATCACCATCAATCGTCCTGAAAAGCTCAATGCCATGAACAAGACGACGGTGCGCGAAATCGATCGCGCTGTCGCCATGGCTGTCGCCGACAAGGATGTCAACGCGCTCATCATCACGGGGGCGGGCCGCGCATTCTCGTCCGGCTATGATCTTCAAGGCGCCGATTACGATGTCGATATCGAGGACTGGCATGCGGACATGTCGGAGAACGCCCAGGCGCTCCTCAACATCTGGAAGGCACCAATCCCGGTCATCGCTTCCGTGAACGGTTATGCGCTTGCGGGTGCGCTTGAGCTGATGATGGCCTGCGATCTGGCCATTGCCAGCGACAATGCGAAGTTCGGCGAGCCAGAGGTGCGGCACAATTCCGGCCCGCCGGCACTGTTCATGCCCTGGCTGCTAGCCACCCGTGACGTGCGCTGGCTGATGTACACAGGCGATTTGGTCGATGCCGAGGAGGCCTTGCGCATGCATCTCATCAACAAGATCGTGCCCGCCGATCAATTGAGGGAAAAGACCGAGAACCTGGCGCGCAAGCTGGCCCGCATGCCCGTGCCGGCCATCAAGTTCGCCAAGTCCTCCATCAACAACCAGCAGATCGCCGCTGGCCTGATGACATCCTTCGATTTCAACGTCCACGCCATCGCCGCTCTGCATGTCAGTCGCGATGGGCAGGAGTGGATGCGCAACCTGCAGAAGATGTCACTGAAGGAATATCTCGAGTTCCGCGATGCCCCGTTCAAGGGGCTCGACTGACCCCGTTTTACGATATCGCTCGGCGGCACCCATTCAGTGCTGCCGCCACCGCCGATCAAGGAAGGAGGCATCCAGGATGCAGACGATCACAGCGCAGGATGAGGTGCAGGGCAGCATACCCGTCATCGATATTGCACCGTTCATCGCAGGCGCGGAAGCCGGCCGGAAGGTCGTCACTGCCATCGAGGATGCCTGCCGCCGAACCGGCTTCTTCCTCGTTACGGGGCACGGCGTCAGGGCTGATGTAACAACCCGTCTCTATAACCTCGCTCGCGATTTCTTCGATGAGCCGCAGGAGTGGAAGATCGGGCAGGGAAGAGGTACCTCGATAGAGGGTGGCGTTGCCTTTTCGCCGATCGCCGACGAGGCGCTTGCGGCGACGCTCGGCATCAAGACGCCGGGCGATTACAAGGAAAGCTTGAACTTTGGCCCGCGCCTGCCCGGCGATCTGTGGCCAACAAGGCCGGAAGGGCTGGAACAGGCCTTTGCGGACTATTTCAGAGAGATGGAAAAGCTTGCGGGCCATTTGCGCCGGGCATTCTGTGAGGCGATAGGCCTTGCCCCGGACTATTTCGAGCCGGCGTTTGAAAACCACCTCTCGGCGCTACGGGTGATCAATTATCCTGAGCAGAGGGAGAGCCCGCTTCCGGGGCAACTCCGCGCCGGCGTTCACACCGATTACGGCTTCATGACCATCCTGCGGTCGGAAGCCTCTCCGGGTGGACTGCAGGTGAAAAACCGGGCGGGTGACTGGCTGGATGCGCCGAATGTCGAAGGCGCCTATGTCATCAATATCGGTGATGCCTTCATGCGCTGGTCCAACGATGAATGGCTGTCCACACCGCATAGGGTCGCCAATCCTCCCGGTGCTTTCAAGGGGACGACGCGTCGCCAGTCCATCCCGTTCTTCCTCAATCCGTCCAGGGACACCGTGATTGAATGCCTCGCGCCCTTTGCGGCCAAGGGGACCGCCAAATACGAGCCGATCACCTACGGCGACTACATTTCACTGAAGACCAGCCAGGCCTTCGGCAAAATCTGACGGCAAGAAGCGGAATACCGCCTGCCCCGCAATGCATGACCAAGTCAGAACCAGTTTGAGGGAACGTCGATGATGAACATGAACAGGCGGCAGGTTCTTGCCGGAATGGGTGGAGTGACAGCGGCGGCCATGGTTGGCCTGCCGGCATGGGCGCAATCCAAGACACTTGTCGTGCCGACGCTCGGCGGCGCATGGGAGCAGTTCTGGCGCCAGACGCTGGCACCGGCCTTCACTCAGAAAAGCGGCGCCCAGGTGACGTTGGATGCGGGTAACGGGCGTGTCTGGAGCGCCAACCTGCGGGCGGCAGGGCCGCAGAAGCCACCGTATTCGATCTTGATGACCAATGAGGCATTCGCATCGAGTCTGCGCAAGGAAGGCTTCTTCGAAAAGCTCGATCTGGCGAAATTGCCAAACTATGCGGATCTCTATCCGCTTGCCAAGAAGACCGACGGCTGGGGTGCCGTGGCCATGGTGTCGCCGATCGGCCTGGCCTATCGCACGGACATGGTCCAGACGCCGCCGAAAGCCTGGAAGGATCTATGGGACAACCCCGAGTTCAAGGGGCGCATCGGCCTCTACAATTTTGCCAATACTGCCGGTAAGATGGAACTGATGCTGGCATCCAAGATCTTCGGCAAGGATCAATATGATGCAGATGCCGGCTTCAAGGCGCTGGAAAAGCTTGGCCCAGTCATCCAGGCCGATTTCAACCTTTCCACCGGCATCGCATCCGGCGAATTCGTCGTCGCTCCCTTCGATTTCGGCGAGGTGGCGCGTCTGCGCGGCCAAGGCCTTCCCATTGACGTCATCGTGCCGGAAGAGGGGCTTTTGATGTTCGATCAGACCCTCAACATTCTCGCAAACGGCCCCGAGAAGGATCTGGCCTACCAGTACGCCAACTTCCTTCTGTCACCTGACGGCCAGTTGCCGCTGATGAAGCAGTTCTTCGTCTCGCCAACCAATGCCAAGATTGTCGTCCCTGACGATCTGAAGAAGGACGTGCCCATTTCCGGGGAAGTGATGGACAAGATCCTCACCTGGGATTGGGACTTCATGAACGAGAAGCAGGCAGGCTTTGCCGAGACCTGGGCCAAGATCATGAAATGATCTCTGTCTTCTTCATGAGGCAACAAAGGATCGCCTTGTTCGGGCGATCCAGCATTCTCCCCTGACGCAGTGAGATTTGCGGTACGCCGCACAGACAATCCGGAAGATCGATCATGACCGAGGTGAGCATCGAAGGGCTGACCAAGCATTACGGAGCCTCGCGCGCCGTCAACGGTATTTCCGTCAAGATAAGGCAGGGCGAGTTCATCTCCCTGCTCGGGCCATCGGGGTGCGGTAAGACGACGACGCTGAAGATGATTGCCGGTTTCGAGGATGTCACATCCGGCGCCATTCGCTTCGACGGGCAGGATGTCTCGCATGTGCCGGCGGAAAAGCGCGATATCGGCATGGTATTCCAGAACTATGCGCTCTTCCCGCATATGACCGTGGCGCAAAACCTCGCCTTCGGGCTGGAAATGCGCAGGATTTCGCGGCCCGAAATCGAGATCCGCGCCGCCAAGGTTCTGGATATGGTGCAGCTATCCGGATATGCCGACCGCTATCCGCGCCAATTGTCCGGCGGGCAGCAGCAGCGCGTGGCGCTTGCCCGCGCGCTGGTCATCGAACCGCGTATCCTGTTGCTTGATGAGCCGCTTGCCAATCTCGATGCCAAGCTTCGGGACGAAATGCGGGTCTTCATACGCGACCTGCAGAAGCGCGTGGGCATCACCACCGTCTATGTGACCCATGATCAGGCCGAAGCAATGACGATGTCGGACCGGATCGTCGTGATGTTCGGCGGCCAGATTGCGCAGTATGGCGCCCCGTCAGATGTTTATGATCGACCGGCAAGCCTGGAAGTCGCGCAGTTCGTCGGGCAGGTGAATACATTGCCCGGCCGCCTGAAGAGGAATGATGACGGTACGTCGGTCGTCGAAACCGCGCTTGGAACGGCGAATCTCAAGGGTACCCTGCCGTCAAGCGACGGCTCCATCCCCGTATTGCTGCGGCCGGAGGCCATCGAACTTGCGGCTGCGGCGGATGGGGAGGCAGGCATCATCGCAACGGTTTCGCAGAGCTATTATTCCGGCAGTCTGATCGACTATCGGCTGGTGCTCGAAGGCGGCGAAACGCTGAGCGTTCAGACCTTTCCGCGAAGCCGCTTCCAGCCGGGTGATCGCGTGGCGGTAAAGGTCGACAGCGAGCGTTTCTGGGTGCCGGGAACGATCGCATGATGCGCCGCACCAGATCCGCCTATCCGCTTCTCCTGATCGCGCCCTCGGCATTGCTCCTCGGGCTATTTCTTGTTCTGCCCTATCTTAATATCGTTCTAATGAGCCTACGCAACCCGGCCAACGGCTCACCTTATGCGCCCGGATTTACGGTCGGCAATTACCTCAGGTTGACGACCGATACGTTCTACATGCAGCAGGTGGCGAACACGCTCTTGATCGGTCTGGTCACGACCCTTGCTTGCCTCATTCTCGGCTTTCCGGTTGCCTGGCAACTGTCGCGCGAGAAAATGCGGTTTCGCGGCCTTGCCTATGGGCTCGTGCTGTCGCCGCTTCTCGTCGGCATTGTCATCCGCAGTTACGGGTGGACGATCCTTCTTGGGAATAACGGCATCATCAACAAGACGCTGATGAATTTGGGCCTGATCGATCGCCCGGTCGGGCTGATGTACAACGCCCTCGGCATCGTTATTGCGCTCGTCCACGTCTTCCTGCCCTTCATGATCCTGCCGTTGATGAGCGCGCTGCAGGGGATCGACCCATCGTTGAAGTCGGCCGCACGCTCGCTTGGTGCGGGAAAGCTGACGGTCTTCAGGCGCGTAATCCTGCCGCTGGCTATGCCGGGTATCCAGGCGGGCTGCATTCTGGTGTTCGTGCTTTCATTGAGCGCCTATGTGACCCCCGCCTTGATCGGTGGCCTGAGGGTGAAGACGATGGCAGTCAGCGTCGTTGACGCGCTGATCGACACATTCCAATGGCCGTTCGGCTCCGCCATGGCGCTAACGCTTTCCCTCACCGGAGCGGTGATCGTCGTGATCTTCGCGCGGCTCACCCGCATGAAATGGAAGATGAGCTGATGTCCAAGCATATGTTGAATGGCTATTGCCTCATTATTTACGGCTTTCTCTTGCTGCCCATTCTCGTGGTCGTCGGTGCCTCCTTCAACGCGGGCGCATTTCTGACCTTTCCGCCCCAAGGACTCTCATTTCGATGGTATGTCGTCTTCTTCCATAACGATGTCTTCTGGCGTGCCATCCGAACCTCGCTTTGGGTCGCAGCCGTCTCGACCCTGATTTCCGGTGTGATCGGCACGATGGCTGCAATGTTCTACGTGCAGCATGCGGGGCGATGGAAGGAGAGTGTCCGGCTTGCGATGCTGTTGCCGCTGCTCTTGCCGGAAGTTCTGACAGCGATCTCGCTTCTGTTCTTTGTTTATGCGATCGGAATCGGCACGACGACAATGGCTGGCATGCTGATTGGGCATGTGCTCATGACGCTGCCCTTCGTCTTCATCAACGTGTCTGCGGCGATGGAAGCCTATGAACCGTCGTGGAGCCTTGCCGCCCGCAGTCTTGGTGCGGGACCATTCACGCGGTTCAGACGTATCATGCTGCCGTTGATCAAGCCCGGCGTGATCGGCGGCTGCCTGTTCGCGTTCATCATCTCCTTCGACCTCTTCACCATATCGTTCATGTTGAAGAATGTCGGAACGGCCACGCTTCCGATCCAGATATACGATTATCTCAGGACGAACTTTACTCCGGAGGCGGCGGCAGTATCGACATTGTCTATCGTGATGACGGTGGTCGTGGTCGTTGTTTCCGAAAAGCTGTTCGGCCTGCGAATACACCGTTTTTGAACGGTCCTTCGATCTTGCGAAATGGCGGTGGCGCGGGACCGACTTTATGTGGAATGAGAATGTACGCCTATCTCGAAGGCTTAGGTTTGGCGGATAGGTGCCGCGGGTTCTAATCTCCTCAAGAGCGGGTTGTTGAAAGTGGCGGTCTACTCCGTCGAGGGCGCATTATTACTGCGGTGGGGTGTATATGAAATCGCGCCTAGCCGAATTGCGTGCCTGATCTGCAATGATCGGTTTGACAAACTTTGCCAACATCGCATAACCTGCTCCTACTATGGAGGCTCGAATGGCGACGATGAATGTATCTCTTCCCGATCCGATGAAAGATTGGGTCGAGGCGCAAGCAAAGACTGGGCGATATTCGAATGCCAGTGATTATGTCCGCGACTTGATTCGCCGGGACCAAGCTCGCAGCGATAAGATTGCCGCCATGCAACGTTTTGTTGATGACGGTCTCAAAAGCGGCGTTGGTAGCCGGTCGAAGAATGAACTCTTTGCTGCGGCCGTCGAGCGCGGAGAAACAACGCGCGGCAACAGGTAATGCGTTTTAGCCTTTCAGTTGAAGCGGAAGAGGACATCATTGCGATCGCCGAACAAGGTATACGCATGTTCGGAACCGCCCAGGCTAGGCGTTACCACGATGACTTGTTCGCTGTGCTTGATCTGATGGCCGCTAACCCGCGAATGGCTCGTGAGCGAGAAGAGATTTCGCCGCCGGTCAGAATTCATCCCTTCAAAGCCCATCTTATTGTCTATCGGATTGAGGAGGACGGAGCAATTTTCGTGATCCGAATACGCCATGAACATGAGAATTGGGTGGGCGATTCCGTTTAGGCCTCGCTGAGCGGACGAATAAGCATCATTGTGTGAGAGAATTAAAGCGTGGCTGTGACGTGCAGCAGACTATCTGACATTCTCTGAATAGGCTTGTCCTATGGATCTAATTGCGCGGAGCGCAATTCTAATCCAATCAAGAGTAAACTGACGCCAAATCACGGCTCCTGCGTATTTGCTTCATAGTCTGGGTTGATTGCACTGTTACTCGAGATTGGCCGAATGCGCTCGATCTGAAAGGCACCGACCGCCGATGATCATTTTGGCAAAGTGACGCCTGAGATATCCTCGCAGATTGCGATGAAGCGGTCTTGAAGCGCAGGATCATGAGCCTGCGGGTTCGCGGTCCGACGCTTCAGATGATAGAAGTATTCTCCCGTGACATCCGTCTTCGGGTCGTCGCCCGCTGCCAGCCAGGCTTGAGTCAGATGAGCCTGCGCCATGTCATCAGGCGCGCCAGGGCCGCCCATTTTGGTCGGAACCCATCCAGGCTCCAATGAATTCGAGAACACGTCTCTCCAACGCCGCGCAATCGCGAACGCGAGCATTGCATCGTGCAGCTTGCTTTCGGCATAGGCCGCTGATCCGTTCCATCGGCGCTTTTTCCAGAGAATATCATCGAGATTGGCATCTGCATGATGGTGCATGCCGGACGACAGGTAGACCAGTCGCTTCGGTGGTTCGATGAGTGCGGTCAGGATGTAAGCCGATAGCGTGTTTATGGTGAAGACATGCGGCAGTCCATCGGAGGTGAGGCGATGAGCTTCGCGATAGCCGACGGCAGCATTGTGGATTACCGCATCGAAGCGGCCGAGCTTGTTGACTTCGGCGGCGACGTTCTTGGCGCCGGCGATGGTCTCGAGATCGCCGATCACGACCGTCTCCGCTTTCGGAAGGGCGTGGCGGGCGTCGCTGGCGCGAGCCGGGTTGCGCGCATGGAGCACGACCTGGTGGCCTTGTTCGGCTAGATGTTCAGCCGCCATAAGGCCGAGACCTGTGGACGAGCCGGAAATGAAGATGCGGCACATGAGAATCTCCTTTGGGGCCGGTAAGTAAGTCTCACAGGCAATGTGGAACAAAGCTCAGGATTGTGAAGAGCGGGCTGTCTGGACAAGCGCGGCACCGGCAACCGCGCAGGCGGCGCCAAAGAGATAGACGGCTGCATATCCGAACTGTCCGGCGATGGTGCCTGCAATCGGACCGGAAATGCCGTAGGCGATATCGAGAAAAGCGACGAAGGCGCCCATGGCGCTGCCGCGATTGGCGGCAGGCACTCGCTTCAGCGTTTCGACGCCGAGAGCGGGAAAAATCAGCGCGCAACCGAGCCCGGTGACCAGGGCACCGGCAAGCGCCATCCATGCATTAGGCGCCACCCAGATCAGCGCCTGGCCGGCTGCCTCCATCACCGACGACCAGAATGCGATGCGATAGCCGCTCATTCTGTCGGGCAACGAACCGAAGACGATGCGCACGAAGATGAAGCCGATGCCGAAGGCAGTCATGACCAAACCGGCACTGTCCCAATGGTGGGCTGCGAAGTAGAGGGATGCAAAGGCGGTAAGACCCGACAGACCCACTCCTTGCAGCATCAGCCCAGCCCCTTCGCGCCAGATTTGGCCGATGACCTTGTAAAAGGGCAGACGCGGGCCTGCCGGGCTCGCATAAGAGGTCGTCCGAAATGCGATAGCGGCTGCGAGAAGTGGGGCA
Source organism: Rhizobium pantanalense (assembly GCF_030182525.1). Taxonomy (NCBI): domain Bacteria; kingdom Pseudomonadati; phylum Pseudomonadota; class Alphaproteobacteria; order Hyphomicrobiales; family Rhizobiaceae; genus Rhizobium; species Rhizobium pantanalense. Next base: position 237,991 of record NZ_JAQJCH010000004.1, on the reverse strand, counting down.
AGGATGCAGGCGATCATTGCGGTCTCCAGGCCATAAGACTGATACAGAGCCATGCCGACCGGCGCGCCGATGGCCAGTGCCGCGAACATGGCAATGCCGGTCCACGACATCGACATGCCTGCGCGCTGCGGTCCGACCGAGGCAATCGACCAGGAGACGCAACCGGTGACGAAGAGGCTCTCCCCAAGACCGGCAATCAGCCGGCCGACAACAAGAATTGCAAGGCTGACGTCTGACGGGAGAATGGGCATGGCCGCCGCCAGATAGAGCAGGCCCGCGGTCATACTGATCGCGGCACCTTGCAGGGCGGAACGCTTCCCGCCCTTGAGATCGGTCAAGCGTCCCGCATAGCCACGGCTGAGCACGGTGGCGAGGAATTGGATGCCAATCGCCAAGCCGACGACCAGATTGTTGAAGCCGAGCTTGTCGTGGATGAAGAGCGGGATAACCGGAAGCGGAAGTCCGACCGCGAGATAACCACAAAACAGCGCGGCGATGATCCCTGGGGCAGGGCGGGAAAGATATGCGGGAGCGGCCTTCGCTTCGGTCGCATCGTTGACGAGAGATGCTGACATGACAGCCTCCATTCTGAAAAGCTTGTGGGCTAGCAGCGCCGCCGAAAAGCGGCGGCACCGACTCAGGCTGCTTCTTCGGGGACGGGTGCGCCGAAGCGGCCGAGGCGATAGCCGCTCTTTTCCAGCAGGTGGTCGCGCGACGCGGTGATATCAGCTGACAGCTTGATGAGATCGGTGCCGACCAGCTTTCCGCCATACTTGCGGATCTTGCCGGCGACCATAACCGTATCGACATCCGAGCGCTCGACGGCTTGGACGATCGTGCCGGCAGTGTTGTTGACCGGCATGATGGCGACCCCGTTGGTGCGCACCATGATGATATCGGCCTGCTTGCCGGGCGCCAGCGAACCGACCTCTTTTTCAAGTCCGGCGGCGCCTGCACCGTTCACCGTCGCCGCCTCAAGGACGCGCTCGACGGTGATCGGGGCGGGTACATTATCTTCGCCGCGGAATTTGCGGTAACGCATGGCCGAGCGCTGCTGCAAGAACAGGGCGTGCATCTCGCCGAACATGTCGCTGCCGAAGGCGGTGTCGAGATCGATGCCGACAGCCGGCGTTAAGCCATGGTCGACAGCTTGCTGATAGGCGAAACTCTCGTCATCGAAGCCGAAAAGCGCATCGGAACGCGGATTGATGGTGATGTTCACGCCGGCATTGGCAAAGAGGCGCCACGTCTCCTGCGGAATGCGGGTGCAATGATTGAAGATGTTGTGTGGGCCGAGCACGCCCTCTTCGGCAAATTCCGGGCCGAGCTTGGCGAGATCGCCGATGAACTCGGTCAGAATACGCATATCAAGGCTGCGGGCGACCTTCCACCAATCGAGATTGAGTTGGCCGAACAGGCCGACACGCACAAGGCCATCGCCCCGGTTCCAGTTCTCTGCAAGCCGCTTTAGATCGCCCGGCAGGTGGGCGGCAGACGCCTTTTTGTCCATGGCGGCGCCGACCATATGCAAGGCGCGGATGCCGCTGCCGTCGAGGGCGTCGAGCGCGGCGTCCGTATGTTCCGGACTGCGGGAGGAATGACAGGCATCGATGACGGTCGTAATGCCGGCGTCGAGGCAGGCGAGCGCCGTGAGCCGGGTGGCGAGATACATGTCGAGCGGGCGATAATGGCAGCCCAGCGTTTCGGCAACCACATCGATATAGGCAAAGAGGTCGTGCACATCCGGCATCATGCGGCGCATGGCGCCAAGCCACATATGATGATGGGCGTCGATCAGACCCGGCATGACGATGGTGTCAGAGGCGTCTATAACGGTTGCATCAGTGACGGCGAGGTTCGGTCCGATGGCCGCTATCCTGTCGCCTTCCACGAGCAGGTCGCCGCTGGCAAGATTGCCGACCGTTCTGTCCATTGCCAGGATGGTGCCGCCTTTGAAGAGCGTGCGGGGAGGGCTGAGATCGCTCATGACTGGGTCCTTTCAGGTTTAAAAGCGCAGGACCGTTATCTCTCTGGAACGCTCTTGAATTAAGTGCGCTTATGTCAGATGGTTCCTGATCAAAAGTCAGGAGTTGATGCATGTCGTTCGATGGACGGATTCTTTCGGGCGTGAGCGTGCTTGCGGCCGTCGTTGAAGGCGGGAGCTTCGTCAAAGGCGCTGAACTGATCGGCATCACCGATTCCGGTGTAAGCCGGGCCATTGGCCGTCTCGAGGCGCGCCTCGGTGTGCGCCTGCTCGATCGAACGACGCGCTCGGTGACGCTAACCGACGAGGGCCGGCGCTTCTATGAGGAGGTGAAGCCGCACTTGAATGCGATCGAGGACGCTGCCGTGGTCGTGTCCGGCTCGGCGTCGGCGGTGCGTGGCCGCTTGAAAGTGGATATCGACCCATTCTTTCTGCCCCTCGTGCTCGCAGGCCGGCTTGGTGGATTCTGCGAACGCTATCCCGATCTGTCCATCGAGTTCGTGACCAGGGAGCATGTCGGCGATCTTGTTGCAGAGGGGATCGATCTTGCAATTCGGTTCGGCCAGCCGCGCTTTGCCAGCCTGGTCGCACGAAAACTGATAGAAGCACCAATTCTGACCGTGGCGTCACCTCGCTATCTGGAGCGCCATGGCCGTCCGGCGCATCCTCGCGACCTCACCGCTCATCGCTGTCTGCAGTTTGTCGATCCCTACACCGGGAAGCCGTTCGAATGGGAATTCATCCGGGAAGACGAGACCATCGATGTTCCGACGAGCGGACCGTTGACGTTCACTGATCCGAAGACAATGCTCGACGAATGCCTCGCCGGAACCGGTATTGCGCAGGTGATCGGTTGGGGCATCGGGCAGGCATTGGCGAGAGGGTCGCTGATCGACCTCTTTCCCGACTGGCATGGTGAGCGCTTCCCGCTCTTTGCTTTCCATCCATCGCGCAAGCATCCGCCAGCAAAGGTGCGGGCATTTGTCGACTTCTGCGCCGAGATTACTACCGACCTTGAGCGTTAGGGTGATCATAACCTCGACATCGCCAAGCGGGTCCAGATGTGATTGAATCGCATATTAACGGAGTCCCGAGCGGTACCGAAGGGTGATCTGCGGATCATATCGTCGAACCGTAGGTATTGCTGAAAAATCGACGGTTCGAACATCCCATTCATACAACTCGCGTTTACAAGCTGACATTCCATCCCTCGACCTCGGTCATTCCATCCAAACGTACCCCCGCGTCATAGCCTTCCGCGACAATGTCGAATTCCTCGTCCGTGACGGTCACGTCGATCTGAATGGCGGGAAATGTATCCGCGAAACGCGCCAGAAGCGGCCCGGAGATGAACTGCTCGGCGATGGATGACACCGCCAGCCTCAACAGGCCGCTTGGTGCGCCGTCGCGTCGAGCGTCAGTCCAACTTCGGAAATCGCCGGCGCCACCCGATGATACAGTTGTTCGTCGGCCTCCGTGAAACTGACACTGCGCGTCGTGCGCCGCACGAGCGCGACGCCCAGCCGATCTTCGAGACGGCGGATGGTCTGGCTGACCGCTGGCCGAGTGACGCCTAGATTCTCCGCGGCAACGCGAAAGCTCCGCGCTTCGGCAACCGCCAGGAAAACGGAAATGCCATTCAGATCGATCGCCATTGGTTAGATAGATTTACCAGAGTGGTCATCATTGGGCAAATTGTCCGATCTCATCGAGACGCCTACCTTAGATCATACGAGCTAGGACACGAGTCCTGTCAACGGTGCGCGCAGCTTCAGTGCCAGTCGATGAGTCTCGTCAAGCTCTCAGCAGCCAGGAAAGGACTGTACCATGACCATTCTTACTATACGCCAGTGGGTTCCCGGCGCGAGCCGTATAGCTCTGATCACATTGGCGTTGCTGTCGCTCGCCCTGCCGAGCACAGCCATTGCAAACGCCACGGCAACGCAGGTGCCGGCCGCGGACAGTGCGGCTATCGAGCTACGGAACAGGGCGATCGTCGAAGCCGCCTTCGAAAAGTGGCGTCGAGGCACCTATGTCTTCGGGGAACTTCTCGCTCCCGACGTCGTCTGGACGATCCATGGTTCCGGGCCGGTCGCCGGCACCTATCGCAACCAGAAGGACTTCATCGAGAAGGCCTCCCGTCCTCTGACCAGCCGACTCGCGACCCCGATCGCGCCGGAGGTGCACGACATCTTTGCCGACGGCGACACAATCATCATCCGCTTCGACGGAACGGCAACCACGACGTCGGGTGCACCTTATCGCAACCAGTTCGTCTGGATACTCAAGATGAAGGACGGTCTCGTCATCAATGCGGAAGCCTTCCTCGACCTCGTCGCCTATCAGCAGGTTGTCGACAACAACGCCCCGCGTTCGCAATAACCGACGCCTGCGGTTCGGCAGACCTGAGCGTCCGGCCGATAGCCGCGCATCCGTGCGCCATCGCTTCCAAACCGAGAACAGCAACGCTTAATGGATGGAGCAGGACCATGCGACAGGCACTTGCAGCACTCGTCACCGCTACCCTTTTATTTCAGTCCGCAGAAGCACAGGAGACCAATTTGCAACCGAACCATCCATACGCTGGCATGTGGGTCACCGATGATAATCGTGTCCGGCATGAGCTTCTGCCGAACGGGCGCTATGTCGAGGCCCGCGGCCAGCGCGAGCGAGCTTATGAGGGCCGTTACGAAGTCGACGGGACGCATATCGAGTACTGGGACGACACAGGCTTCACTGCCGACGGCGATTTCGTCGATGCCAACACATTGCACCATGGCGGCATGATCTTGCGGCGCAAGCCGGCGACACCGTGAACACCGGGCGAGCCCGCGATGCGAAACGGGTCTGGGTGCCGCAGGTCTTCCTCAATCTACCTGGTGGGGCGGACGCCATTCGCCGTCGCCTTGTCATCGTTGCCTGTCCACCTTCCTGAGGAGGTCGATGAAGGCCCTTAGTGGTGACGGAATGTGTCGGCTGCGTGGATAATAGAGCGCCAGGCCCGGCGTCGGCGGGCACCATTCATCAAGTACAGTGCGTAACTGGCCGGACGCCAGGAACGGCCGCGCGAAATGGTCGGGCACATAGGCGATACCGCGTCCGTCCACCGCCGCTTGCACGAGAAGATCACTATCATCGAGGGTGAGATTACCCGGCACGTCAATCGCGACTTCGGCGCCGCGTCTGGAAAACTCCCAGCGATAGCGCTTTCCGCTCGGCAGGCGCTGGCGGATACAGCAATGCCCGTGAAGATCGTCGGGCGTATGTGGCGTTGCTCTGCCGTCGAGATAGGAGGGTGCCGCCACGGCGATGAAACGCACGTCGCCGCCGAAATTTACCGCGACCATGTCTTTCGGGACGGTTTCCAGCAGACGTACTCCCGCGTCGAAGCCCTGTTCCACGATATCGATGAGCCGGCCTTCCGATACCAGATCAAGCTCGACATCGGGATAGAGATCCAAGAAGCGCGGCACCACGTCTGCGAGCAGGATGCGGGCACCGCTCTTGTTCGCATTAATCCTAAGTGTGCCGCTTGGGGTTCCGCGCTCCTCCGAGAGAGTATCGAGTGCTTGATCGAGATCCTGCAGAACCGGGTCGAGGCGCGCCAGCAGGTGTGCGCCGGCATGCGTCAGCGAGACGCTGCGTGTCGTCCGGTTGAAAAGGCGGACATCCAGTTTTGCTTCCAATCCGATGATCGTGTGACTGAGGGCGGAGCGCGAGACACCCATGATGTCGGCGGCTCTGCGGAAGCTCTGGTGATTGGCCACCGCGGCAAAGGCGGCAAGATCGTTCAGACTAGGGCGTACCATTCGTGAATTATCCTCACCACGTCATCTCAAATTGAAGATCTTATAGCACCAATCCTGCACATCTACATTCGCAGATAAACAATGAGGGAAATTACATGACAAAGACATGGTTCATCACTGGCGCTTCCTCCGGGCTCGGTCTGGAGATGACGCAGCAGTTACTCGCCCAGGGGCACAAGGTGATTGCAACGGTCCGCCGCCCAGGAACGCTGACGCAACTTGAGCAAGAATATCGCAAGCGCCTGGATACCGTTCAGCTTGATCTGGTCGAGCCGGAGAGCATTGTCTCGGCCGTCGAAGCAGCCTTTAAGCGGCATGGCCGAATAGACGTAATCGTCAGCAACGCGGGCTACGGCCTGTTCGGTGCTGCGGAGGAGCTGACGAATGAAGATATCGACCGGCAGATCGCCACCAATCTTACCGGATCCATCCATCTGATCCGCGCCGCACTGCCTTATCTTCGGTTGCAGGGCGGCGGACGTATCGTTCAGGTCTCCTCCGAAGGGGGCCAAATCGCGTATCCCGGATTCAGTCTCTATCACGCGACCAAATGGGGCATCGAGGGCTTCGTCGAAGCCGTGGCGCAGGAGGTGGCTCCATTCGGCATCGACTTCATCATCGCCGAGCCGGGACCGACCGGCACGAACTTCGGCGCCAATCTCGTCCACGCGACGCCGATGGATGCTTACGAGAAAACCCCCGCAGGCGCAGTTCGCCGGGCGATCAGCGATGGGAGCTTCGAGATCAAGGGGGACGCGGCGCGCACCGTGGCCGCAATCATATCAGCCGCCGAGAGCGAGACGCCGCCATTGCGACTGGCGCTGGGCAGCACGGCCTATTCCTCCATCTCGCAGGCGCTTTCCGCGCGCCTGTCCGCCCTTGAGGCACAGCGAGAGGTGGCGGAGTCCGCCGATAGACAGGATCTGTGAACCGCAGCGGTCCGGACTCAAGGACCTCGAGAACAGGAAAGAAGATAACATGTCCATTCGACCAGCTATATTGGCTCTCGCCTTCAGTGTCTCGTCTTCTGCTTTCGCGCAGGCAGCCGCTGAAAACCAGGTTGTAGGCACTTGGCGCATGGTATCGGCCACCATCGATCCCGGCGGCAAAAATATCGCTGCCTATGGAGAAAAGCCCAACGGCCTCCTTGTCTTCACTCCCGACATGCACTTCGTGGAAGTTCTGACCGATGCCGACGTCCCGCGGTTTGCTTCCGATGCTCGCGGCGAGGGGACGGACGATGAAAACCGCATGGCTATGTCACGCAGCATCGGGTTCTTCGGCTCCTACACCGTCGATGAGAAGGGCGAATTCAGCGGAAACCGCGTCGAGGGATCGACGTTTCCGAATTGGATCGGCAGCGTGCGAACACGTGATGATCTTACGCTGGTCGTGCAGGGTGACCGCATGACGGAACGGTTCCGGAGACCGGAAGGTACTGAAATCCGGATCGAGTGGCAGCGCGTCAAATGAGGCACCGGAGGCCAGCCTTCTGAGGTCCGGCCCCGCTGATGGTCCGTCCTTCGGACATGACCAAAGCGAAACTGAGCTGTCCCAAAGCAAGAAGGCCGTGTTCTTCAATCCTTGATTCCATGTTCAGGGCAGGGGCTGCCGTAACCGCACGGTTTCTTTCAACGCTTCAACTCATGATACGCGCAGCTTTCACAGCCGGAGGGAATGACCCCTTCGGCTGGTTCATGCGTTATCGCAGTCCGATCCTTGACGGTTCCGCGCTAAGTGCGTTCTCAAACAACGCTTTTCCTGGGCCGGAAAGCCACTGTTCCAATCTCAACATGGGTCCGAACTCACTCTCGAGGGCCGCGATGTCTGCGATCCCGGCGACCACGCCGTTATCAACGAGCGCAGTAAGCCGTTTCAAAAAATCGTTCTCGCTCAGCAACTCCTCGGAAAACCGCTGGTAGCGAATATGACGTCCTGCGGCATGCGAGAAGGCGTCTTGCAGATCCTTTCCTGTGATGTCTTGTCCAGATAGCTCGATGACCCGGCCGGCATAGAGATCAGGTTGGCAAAGTGTCCGCGCGTTGATGCGACCAAGGTCATGGAGCGCTATCATCTGCATCGACTGATCCGGCCGCATGAAATATGTAAAAACGCCGGTGTTCAAACCCATTCCCGGGAGCATCATCATCTCCATGAAGCTAGCGGGGCGGGTGATTGTCGTGGCGATAGGCAAGCTTCGGACGTAGTCCTCGATGCGAGACTTGCTGTCGAAATGACCCATACCGGTGTGGCCCTTGCCCGCAGCTCCGGTTGAGGAGTAGACAAGATGAGCAACGCCATTGGACACCGCGCTATCAGCGACAGACTTGCCCTGCTCCACTTCCTGTTCATCGGTAAGCAATCCCGAGGGGGAGCTCGTCTGCACGCTAAACACGCCGCGGATTCCTTCCATCGCATGGTCGATCGATACGCGGTCGAACAAGTCACCCACCGCCAGACTGACACCGTCTGCGGCAAGTGACTTTGCCTTTTCGCTATAAGGGTCGCGTACGAAGGCGCGAACTCCGCGGCCTGCCTCAAGCAGCGCCCGTGTTACTGCACCTCCCTGCTGGCCTGTGGCTCCAAACACCAGAAACTCCGGCGCATTTGACATGTTAGTTCTCCTTGGTAACTTATCCAGTTACCATGTGGAACAATCGGAAAATCCGCGCAAGACGGCACAATTTTGGTCCTCGGGCACACGAAGATAACCAATGAAAGTGAATGCAGGAGGCGTAATGCCACGCGAGATAAACGGCCGGCCAGTAATCGAAACGCCGCGAGGGCCGGTTCTGACCCCGTGCGCCCCGGGAAGCGTGCTGGCTCGTCTGGGAGACAAATGGACGATCCTTGTCGTCTCGATGCTATCGCTTTCCCCCGATGCACCGATGCGGTTCGGCGCCCTTCGACGCGGTATTCCCGATATCTCCCAGCGTATGCTGACGCTTACTCTTCGCAATCTTGAGAGGGATGGGCTGGTCGCGCGGCATTACTACACCGAACTGCCACCGCGCGTGGAATACGAGTTGACCGACCGCGGAAAATCGATGCTGAAGCCGCTCGCGGGATTTACCGACTGGATCCGTGACACATGGCAAGACATTGAAGCCTCGCGTAGAGAGTTCGATGCGGCCGAAGAACGCCGGATTTAGGAGAAGTTCCGATCTGCCTCTACGCAAGCTACTGCCAAAATCACCGCGGAACGAGGGCGTCCTTCGCCTTCCAGACGTAGCCTTTCATGAAATCCAGAAACGCACGCATGGCGGCGCTCGGGAGTCGGCGGCTGGGGTAGTATAAAAACCAGTGTGGCAAAGTCGGGCTCCAGTCGCAGAGAAGCTCCACCAGCCTGCCACGCTCGACATATGGTTTGGCGTAGTCATCGAAGACATGGGCTATTCCTCTGCCCGCCAGCGCAGCCTGAAGTTCATTGTGCGCGGAACTGACGGTCAGGCGGCCAGTTGGAGTAACCTCGATCTCTTCGCCTTTCTCGTCAAACCGCCAGGTCACGAGGGTGCCACCAGGGAAGCGGCGTTTGACACAGTCGTGATCAACAAGCTCGTGCGGCGTCTGCGGCTGTCCCCATCTCTTGATGTAGTCAGGTGAAGCAATGATTGCATAACGAAGTGCGGGTCCAAGCGGTAGCGCGATCATATCCTGCGCCAACTGCTTCCCGAACCTGACGCCCGCATCGAAACCCTGTTCCACGATATCGATGACGGCCGCATCGCTGACGATCTCGATCTTCACCTCGGGGTAAACATCCATGAAGTCGAACACGAGCGGGCAAAGAAAATGATCGACGGCCGGAGCTGGCGCGTTGATCCTGAGGGTTCCGGATGGGCTATCGCGCAATTCATCAACTTCTGCGATGGCGAGCCTGATGTCGCTCAACGCAGGTGCCAGACGTTCAAGAAGGCGCTGTCCAGCCTCCGTTGGAAACACGCTCCTCGTCGTTCGGTTAAGGAGCCGGATGCCCAAAGCCTCCTCCAGAGTATTCATTGTTTGGCTCAACGCCGATGAAGAGATCCCTCGCTCGAGTGCCGCCGCGCGGAAGCCCCCACAGCGCACGATGGCAACGAAAACGTCGAAGCTGTCAAGTCGGATAGGATCCATTGCGAAGTTTTTCTAATCAAGCTGATAAACTTATCGCAGGTTATCAGATCAATGGCGCCGTGTCATGATTGCCGAAACTAAAGCGCAGCCCTGAAACTAAAGCGCAGCCCTGTGGACCCCCCTCTTCGTCGGCGATGTCTGCGAGGAAAGGGACGAAGCGGTGCGCCCAGAAGAAGGAACGACAGATGAATACCTTCACCCTCAACAGACGCGATATCATTCTGTCCGCTGTCGCAGGCGCATCGAGCATGCTCATCCCAAGCCTGGGTGGCTCCAGCAGCGCCAACGCCCAGGCCGCGTCCCCAGTGACGGGCAATGCCGGTCACTACCGCTTCCGCGTCGGCGAAATCAGCGCGACTGTCTTGAGCGACGGCGTGATTGGTGGTCCGCCGCGCATCTATGCAAGCGACGCGCCGGAAGCCGAGCTTCAGGAGGTCCTGCGGCAGGCGTTTCTTCCGACCGATCACCTAACGCTCAACCTTAACACGCTGCTGATCGAGACCGGCGGCCGACGGATTCTGATCGAGGCCGGAGCCGGCAAGACGATGGGCCCGAATGGTGGCCGCATCTTCGATAACCTTGCGGCGATCGGTCTTAGTCCCGCAGACATCGACACGGTCGTGGTCTCCCATACCCACCCCGATCATGTCGGCAACTTGAGAACCTCTGACGGCGCCAAGGCCTTTCCGCGCGCCACTGTCTTCGTCCCGAAGGCCGACTGGGACTTCTTCGTCCGAACCGATCCGGATCTTTCCTACATGCCGGTCCCGGAGGAATCCCGACTGCGCTTTGCGGCGAACATCAAGAACAGCCTCGCGCCGTTCATGAACAATGTCGAGCTTTATGAAGCCGGCGCCGAGATCGTGCCGGGTTTGACGACGATTGTCGCATCCGGTCACACGCCGGGCATGGCGACCTTCCTTGTCCATTCCGGAAATGACCAGTTGCTGCTGACGGCAGACCTTGCCTATCACCCTGTTGTCAACGTCGACAGGCCCTGGCTTCCAGGCCCGGATCGGGACAAGGAAACAGCCCTTTCCTCGCGCCGGCGCATCTTCGACAGGGCGGCCGCCGAGCGCATGCCCGTGCTTGGATTCCACTATCCATTCCCCGGCCTTGGCCGGATGCTGAAGACCGATGGCGGCTACGCCTGGGTTCCCGCCAACTGGCAGTTCTGAAGTTCAAGGAACCAAGGAGAGATTTTATGGCAAAGTTAAACATCAACAGACGCAGTTTCCTTGGCAAGATGGGTGCGGCGGCAACAGGGATAGCTCTCGCCACCCGTGCTACGGCGCAGACCCAGGGAGCGAATGCGGCGTTGTCAGCTTCTGGAGCAAATCCGGATGTATTGACTCGTACCTTGCCACGCACCGGCGAACGGGTCACAGCCTTGGGTCTTGGCACCTTCCTGACCTTTGATCTGAAGCCCGGAGATCGCCGCGACGCTCTGCGGCAGGTCTTTGAGAGGTATGTCGCCGCAGGCGGTCGCGTGGTCGATACATCGCCGCTCTACGGTTCGGCGGAAGTCAGCGTCGGCCAGTTCATGGGTGAATTCGACGAATCCGACGAGATGTTCCTGGCCAACAAAGTCTGGTCGACGGGAGAATATCTGGGGGACGAAAGCCACGCCGTCGAAAGCTTCCGGCAATCGCGTATGCGAACATGGCGTGATACGATCAATCTCATGCAATGCCACAGCATCACCAATGCGCCGGTCGTCATTCCGCTGATGAAGGCCTGGAAAAAGGAAGGGCTCATACGCCACGTGGGCGTGACCCATCACGAGTCGGCGGCCCAGGACCAGCTATTGGCGATCGTCCAACGCGACGATGTCGACTTCATCCAGACGAACTATTCGATCTTCAACCGTGACGCCGAGCGCCGCCTGTTGCCGGCCGCCGCCGACAAGGGCGTCGGTGTCCTCATTAATCTGCCGCTTGAAAAGGCGCGGCTGATGAAGGTGGTCGAGGGACATCCGCTTCCAGGCTTCGCCCAGGAATTCGGAGCAACGAGCTGGGCGCAATTCTTCCTGAAATGGGTCATGGCGCACCCGGCTGTAACAACCGTACTCTGCGGCACATCCAACCCCGACCACATGACCGACAATGCCCAGGCAATGACCGGCCCGCTTCCTGACGAGCGCATGCGCGCCCGCATGGTCGCACATATGGAAACGATCCCCGGCTTCGGGTCAATCGGCACGATGCCGTGGTATCCCGGCAAGGAGAACATGTATTCCGGCCTGATCAGGGAGGCACAGGCGAACGCCGCGCAGCGCCTGCAGTGACCTGCCGGCTAGCTCACTATTGAATTCCTCCAAACCGGAAGACCAACCTTGCCCTCCGACAGACGTTCGCTTTTGACGGCCTTTCTGACGCTGCCTCTCATCGAGGCGGCGAGAACGAGGGCGTTTGCGCAGGCCGCTCCCGAGCTGCCGCTCACCCCCGCATGTGACGATGGAGACGAGGTGACCCTCGAACGGGAAGCCGGTCCGTTTTTCAGGCCGAACTCGCCGCTGAACCGGGACCTCTATCCGGATGCGCCCGGAGGCGAGCGAATAACGGTCGCTGGCTTCGTCTTCGACAATCGTTGCCGCCCTTTAGCCGGCAGCCTCGTCGAGATCTGGCAGGCCGACGAAAACGGCGACTATGACAGCCTGGGTTTCCGCCTGCGCGGGCACCAGTTCACCGGCACCCAGGGGCGTTGGTGGCATCTCAGCGCGCGGCCATCAAGATTTTCACTTTGAAAATTAAATGGCGGATCGTCTTACGGGCGGCGTGGCTTTCGGATCGGACGTCTTGGCAGCGGCTAATAATAGCCGGAGGGAACCGAGAAGTAAGGACCATCAAAGGATCCGTTCACGCCGCAATAAGGCGATGCGCCGTCGGCGGCAGTCGTTGCGGGTATCGTTTCCACTTTCAACGCAGCACCGTCCCGCGTGAGTCGCAGGGCGGCAGAGTTATCGTCGCCTTTATCATTCTCGTCTTTGACGACCAAGGTGGCGCCGTCCGGTTTAGCGCTTCCATTGAACTCGCAGACCCAGTTGCCAGTCACCGGATGCGCGGCGTTACCGTTGACGGTTAGCGTTCCATCGGGTGCCGATGTGATGTCGAAACCGCCCGCGATATTATGCCAGGAGCCGGCGAAATCGACGGATGGATGCGGGTTGATGGCTTTGAGAAATTTAAGCCGATCCTTAAGTGCGCTGCCAAGATCCGAGCGCGCCATTCCTTCCGCAGCCTCGCCTATCGCGTCGCGTGTGCCGATGAACCAGCGCTCATCTTCCGCAAGCGCTGCTGCCGCCTTTGGATCGAGTGTGGTTTGAAGCTTTTTATACGCTATGGCAATCGCGGCATCGGACGCAGCCAGCTCGTTGTTTTTGCAAATGGCTTTTTCTGCCGTCGAGTCAGCCTTGGCACAATTGAACGAAGGCTTAGTGCCTGCAAAGGCAATATGGGGGGAAAGAACGACGAGTGCGAAAATGGCGGCATGCGGGCTGAATGTGGCTCGAAGCATTTGGCAGTCCTGGTATCCTGATTTCAGTTGAGACGGGATTATAAAGTGAGAAGGAACGGGAGACGGCCTTTCAAAGGCAACCTTCGTCGCGATAGGCGCCTCTGATTGAGGTCAGGTGATCTGCGCCGTCGTCATGCCAGTAGATATACGCGCTTCGATTGCAAGAAAAGCTATCCTCGCGTCTCATAGCCACATGTTCCCGCTCGACCGAAGAACTCCAGTCTTGCCGGAAGAAACCCTGATTTTGAAGCGTAACCCCCATTGCGCTCACGGCGGAGCCGATCGGGAAGCTTGCTTTGACACGCTGATCGAACTCACCGCTCACGGTTTGCCTTTCACCGGAAAGATCTACGGTAAGGGCTGCAGGCGGTTGCGCCTTTGTCGTCATCCAATAGGCAGTAGCGGCACTTGCAGTCACCGCGACGATCAGAATTACAGCCAAAGGCGCCGTCCATCTCGTTATGATCGACACTTGTTCTTTGCTTTCTATGACATCGCGGATGTTCGTTGAATGGAAGCCGATCTATTGCAAGGAGTCGGACCACTTCTCTTTGACCTCACGGATGCGCGCGGTGTAGGCCTTCCGAAGGCAGCTCACGTCCGGGCACCGGTCCCGGACCGTTTCGCGCCACTGGCGCTGCTCGTCGCCGATCGGGTCGATGAGTGCGCCGGTCTCGCCGTCGTGGCCGCTCGTCTCGTTCTGGACCGTGACGAACAAGTCCTTCAGCTGCGAGTCAAACCGGGACAGCTCGGGGTTCGCGCAGATGAGTTTCTCGACATGGCTTTTGGCATATCGGCAGTCGAAACCGGCTGCCTTGACGTGCCCGGTGCTCGTGAAGAAGCTGCTCAGCAAGACGGCGAGGGTGAATAAAGCTCCACCGCGTAAATAGTTCATGGTCGTGTCTCCTGGGTCGTGGCCCATCTCAACGGGGCCGGTAGGTTCGAAATGGCGTCAGTGAACGTGACGTTGCCATGATGGAATCAGCGCTGACGTTGACGACCGATCAGTGGCAGATGCCGCCTTTTAAGGGTTTCGCAGACAGTCGGTTGTCGCCATTCGGTTGAGGCATAGTTGTACGTCCGATTGAGTGGAAGGCCGAAGCTGTCTCTTCCGGTCCACAAATGAGCACCACCTGTCCAGCTGTGTGAACCGGCAACGAGCCCGACATGATTTTAAGTATTGGGAACGCCAAAAGGCAGGGTCCAGCCGGAAGAATCCGGGTGTTCTTTCGCCAACGCCAGCCGCCAGGCACCGGACGGCGATCCACGCTCGGATATCTGATCGGGAGTTTCCCGGGGGGTGTGGCCGAACTCGGCCTTGAACAGCCGATGGAAGTATCGCTCGTTCGAAAAGCCATGGTTCCAGGCGATTTCCGCGATACGAAGATGTGCGAGCGAACGGTCTGCCAGACTGTCACGGGCCAGACGCAGTCTCATGCTCTGGATCTGGCGCATCACGCCGCCTTGATGCTCGAACAATTGGTAGAGTTTTGCTCGCGACACACCGATGTCGCGACAGATCCGATCCGGTGTGAGATTGGGATCGAGCAGATGGAGATCGATATAACGCTGAACTCTGCTCACCAGCGCGGCACGGATTGGCGTACTTGCCACTTGTATCGCATCCGGCGTCGGGGAGACGGAGGCAATCAACAATTGATGGGTCGACCGCACAACATAATCCATGTCAGCCATCCTCAACTGGCTCAGATTAGCGAACAATGAGGACAGGTGATCGGCCAGAAGCCGCCCTATCCCTCCCGTGATTGTCGCTCCATGGGCGGCAGCGGTACTGTCTGGCAGCATAGCCCTTGGAACCACTAAGGAGATCGCCTCACCGGCCTCTATGAGGCATTCGTTTGTCTGCGCTGCATCCAACAGGAAGAGGTCGCCCGGAGATTTTATAGGCTGGTCGGACGCTGTCCGCGAAAGGAACTCTCCGCTGAGCAGCAATGTGAAGCGATAGAAATCCAGCCCATCGGTTCTGATCTGCCGGCGAGTTCGAGACATTTCATAACGCGCCTTGTGGGCCCGATTGAGCCACTTCCTGCTCGACAGAATGAAGGGCCCTAGCGCCGCTCCGCTGGCGCTTGCGTCGAACGCTATGTCGGGATCGCTGGTCAGCCTGTTCTCGCAGTGGTTCTTGTCGACCCACATTCCGAACCGTTCCTGAACCGGATACTCGCGCGTCGAGTAATTCATTACGGTAATATTCGTTTGATCCATCATGTTAATTCGTGATGCCCGAAATCGATTTCGCTTGGAGCACAATATGGCCTCCCGTGGCGTAACCCTTCATGAGGGCAGTAATCGATTCCTTTTGATCCGCCTTATCCTGATCGCCGCGCTATAGAGAAGACTAAGAGCGAGACCGTCAGGAACTACCGCGGCATTAATTCTGCCCCTTGGCAGCGCCGTTCCAGGCGGCCGTAACCCGCTCCCGTTCTGCGGGGGAAAGGTTTGAGCGGACGCACAAGCTCATGGTAGCTCCCGGTGGCAGACGGCATGTCCACTTCGGACCCAAGGTTTGCTTCGTATCGAACAGGATCACGCTTTCGATCCGGTCATTTTTGATGCCCACATAAAGATCGGGCACTGTCTCCACGTCGCTCTGATAAGAACAGAGACGGCGTGAGCTGCTGCTGCAATCGTTGATCTCCCCGTCGAAAACGGTCGCCATGAATTTAGCGGTGCGTGGTGAATGGACGTTCAGATCAGCGTCCTCCATCGTCGACAGGTCGTGGATCACCTTGGCCAGGCCCTTATCGCCATAGATCTGAGACCAGGCCGGACTTCCAGCGACGGCCAGTGCCAAGCCGGCCAAAGCAAGCGTCTTATACATTCGTCCTCCATTTATGCACTGAACGATATTCCAAAGCCATAATTTGTCATCTAAGCAGGCCGACAGGACCGAGAAGCAGAAAGACGGTCATGCGCGGATCACTGCATCCGAATCGCGTCGCTGCAGGCACGATAGACGACCTCGCAAGCGCCGTGGCTACTGCACTCGGACATCACATACTGGTCGGCGTCGCTCTGATACGCCCTGCTCGCGGCAATGAAAAACCCAGTTCGTCCTTGGACCTGCGCAATCGCAACGCATTGATTGTAGTAGGCGATAATCACTTTGCAATGCGGCCCGCCAATTCGGCATTGCCGCATTGCCATGTCCGTAGCGGCCGCTTTGCTCAGTTGGTTACGCGATTCGCCAGCACTTCCCGTTGCCTCATCCATTGCAACCGCACCCCAACTGTCATGCCATTCTGGCGGGACGGCATCGTCGGGCCCGTTTGGCAACGGATAGCCGCCTGGTGGATTGTATGGAGAATTTCGCGCCGATGGCGGTATGCAGCCAGGATTGCCAGCGCCTGGTATGCCTGCGGCGCATTGGGCACGAGCGTCCGAACTTGAGAACAGGAAACCAGCCACCACGAGGACACTTGCCGCGGACAACGATCTTATCATTTAGGTATGCCGATAGCTCAACGGATATATAGTCGTCAGCTTGATATGAACTCGGTGCAGGTGATACCACCCATGCCGCTCTTGGGGTCGTGTAATCCGGACAAGCTTACACAGATTATGGACTGGAGGAGACAAAGCTGACTTCCAAGTAATCGAGTTTCGATTACGGCGCCCCTTTGATCTCGATGATATTCAAACCAGGTCTCGGGGATACCAATCGAGCCTCGTGCCCGCCTGTGTCTCAACCTCTCGGTCTGACGAGAAGGCCACGGGGGAATCTTTGCCGCGCCGCACGCAATTGATGGATAGAGGGCATTAAAAGGAATCGCTACGCCTTGGCTCCGGGAGAGAAGATGCATGGCAAGCACATCCGCATCTGCTCGACCGAGCTAAACAACGATCCACCGTACTGAAGCTCCGTTTAGCGGAACTTCAAGCTAATCCAGAGGTTTCATCGCCATTCAACAACTTGGAGTTCGCTATGAAGCCAGCCGTTGCCCTTGTCACCGGAGCGGGATCCGGAATCGGAAAAGCGGCGGCGTTTGGTCTGGCCGCGGAGGGATACAAAATCGGTGCGCTCGGGCGCACGCCAGAAGAGATTTCCACCACCGTGCAGGAAATCCTGGCGAACGGGGGGCAAGCCGTCTCCCTTCTGGCGGACGTATCGGATGAAGGCCAGATGGATGCCGCTGTGGGGCTGCTCGTTAAGCAGTATGGCCGCCTTGATGTTGTGGTCGCCAATGCCGGCATCAATGGTGTATGGGCGCCCATCGACGATCTGAAGCTTTCGGAATGGAACGACACGATTTCGGTCAACCTGACCGGCACCTTCCTGACGATCCGCACGACCGTGCCCGAGTTGAAGCGATCGGGCGGAGGATCCATCGTCGTTGTATCGTCCATCAACGGGACGAGGACCTTCACGACACCCGGCGCGACAGCCTATACAGCCACGAAAGCTGGGCAGGTCGCCATGGTGCAGCAACTCGCTCTCGAGCTTGCCCGTTTCCACATTCGCATCAACGCTGTATGCCCGGGTGAAATCGAGACGAACATCGAAGCGAACACCAAGCTTCGAAAACAAGACGAAACAGCGATACCTGTGGTCTGGCCCGATGGGCAGGTACCCATTACCGGAGGACGTCCGGGACGCAGTGAAGATGTCGCCGACGTCATCGCCTTCCTGGCGTCCGGTAAGTCCAGGCATATCACCGGCTCTCCGATCTGGGTCGACGGCGGCCAGGGTCTGCTCCGATAGTGGCAGGTATCATTCAAAATAGAGAAGGGAATGGGAGCCGCCAGTCTGCCGACTCACAATCAACGTTTTCCGGCATCGCTTCAAGGTATGGTTCAGGGTCATATGCAATCTCTGAGGCAAATGTCTGAGCAACGATTTTGAAGCGCTGTCGTCGACCTTGAGGAGACTGATTATTTCAACGGTGGTAGCTGGTGCCAAGGGTACTGTCTCTGAAAAAGCCTGTTCGCAGTCGGCCCAGCTCAGCTTTTGAAAAGCTGAGCCTCGATCGCGGCTTTGTCGAGCACCGACCATACCCGGACGATCTTGCCGCCCATATATTCGTAAAAGACGCTCTCGCAGAACGACACGCGCTGGCCATTGACCGGAAGGCCGAGAAACTCCCCGGTTGGGCTGATGTCAAATTCGAGACGGCTCGCCAGCTTATTATCGTCCGAGACCAGGATGTCGACTTTGTAGTACAAGTCGGGGATCTCATGAGCCTCTTTCTCCCGCGCCTGCCGATACGCATCAAGACCGACGATCTCTCCATTGTAGGCGACATCGGTATCGACGTAGTTCGCCAGGCTGCCCCAGTCCCGGTTATTGAGGCAGTCGATATATTCTTGATACAATTCCGAAAGTGGGGCCGTCATCTCGTTCCTCCTGGGGCTTCAGCTGATCTGCTGGTGGACCCTGATGACAGCGCTCGCGAACTCCTCGGGTCGCTCCTGTGGCACGTTGTGTCCGGCGTTGACGATGCGGTGTTCATGAAACCCGACAAACATTTTTGCATGGTCCGACGTCCCACCGGGTTTCAGGGGGTCATTGGTCCCGTCAATTGTGACAGCCGGCACGGCGATTGCGGGCTTCTGGGCCAGTCTGACCTCGAACTCCTGCATTGCCATCTCACCGGCCTCAAGGCCGAAAGAATGGCGATAGCAGCTAATGACGACGTCCGCGAAATCAGGATTTTCGAACGCTTCGGCCGACCTGGCAAAAGTCGCATCATCAAACCGCCAGGCTGGAGACCACTCGCTCCATAGCATCCGGCAGAGATCCCGGCGGTGTTGCGACAGGCACTCGCGTCCACGCTCCGTCTGGAACAGGTGCTGATACCAGAAGACTTTTTCCAATGCGGGGGCCACAGGGTGCCGTTGCTCGTTGACGTCAATGATGTCGTAGCCAGCATAGGATACCAAGCCGCCGATCTGTTCCGGCCATAGGGCTGCCGCCACGCATGAGGCATTTCCACCCCAGTCGAAGCCGCCAAGAATGGGCCGCTTGATCCCAAGCGCGTCGATCAGTTCGACGATATCAAGGCCGCGGGCGGCCTGCTGTCCGCTGCGAGGCGTTTCGTCCGACAGGAAGCGCGTCGGTCCGAAACCACGAGTATATGGTACAATGACCCGCGCCCCGGCCCGCGTCAAAGTCCGGCCGACTTCATCGAACGCGTGCACGTCGTATGGAAATCCGTGTGAGAGAACGACCGGCCATCCGTCGGGCGCCCCGTGTTCAAGGTAACCGATGGAAAGGGTGCCCGTCTCAACGGTCTTCGTGGCTGTTCCGTTCGCCGCGCTCAACGCTTGCTTCCCTCAACCCTTGCGATGAACGTCCGCAGGTCCGCGAGCATCAATTCCGGTTGCTCAAGGGCAGCGAAGTGGCCGCCCTTGGCCATCCCGCTCCAATGAACGACGTTGTAGGTCTTTTCGGCAAGCGACCTAGGTGGAGGGAGGAATACCGGGTCGGGGAACGCAGCTACGCCCATTGGGACCTCGATGCGGGTGCCTTCCGGAAATGTCTGCGATCCCTCCAGACGCTTGCCGTGATAGATCCAGGTCGAAGTAACAACCGATGACGGTGCCAGGTAGAGCATGATGTTGGTCAGCAGTTCATCTTCGGAGAACTTGCTCCAGAGATCTGGACTACCGTCTGCCATCGTCCCCAGGTCGGCCCACTTGCCAAATTTTTCCAATATCCATCCAGCCGCTCCGACCGGGCTGTCGGCAAGCGCCACCCCCAGCGTCTGCGGGCGAGTCTCCTGTTCGTGATTATAGCCCGTCTCCCAGTCCAGGATCACGGCTCGCCTTCTGAGCAGATCCTCCTCTTCCGGGGTAGTCGGGACAACATCCTTGGCCAGCACACCGACCATGTTAAGGTGGAACCCAAGCAACGCGTCTGGCTGGCTATAAGCCATCCAACTTGCGATCCCTGCGCCCCAGTCTCCTCCCTGCACGACGTAACGGCGACCTGGAAACAGCCTCATCATCAGCACATGCATCAGTTCGGCTGCCCGCCGTGGTCCGATGACGCCCGTGATCGGCTGTGAAAACGCGAAACCGGGGAGGGAAGGGACGACCACGTCGTGCCCGTCCGCGACGAGCGGGTCGATGAGGCGTTCAAACTCAAGATAGGATCCCGGCCAACCATGCAGAAGGAGGATAGGTGACTTGGCGCCATCGCCTTTGGCGTGGAGGAAGTGAATTCCTTCGCCCTCCACATCCGTCTTGAAATTCGGAAGCCGGTTGAGACGCTGCTCGACCTCACGCCAGTCGTAGCTGTCGAGCCAGTAGGCTACCAGGCGCTTGAGGTCACGCACCCCGACCCCTGCCGACCAGCCGCCGACGTCGGCAAGCTGAGACCAGTCATACGCCTCGACCTTATCGCGGATCGCAGCGAGGCGTTCATCCGATATGTGGATCTTAAATGGCGAGATCATCCTGTTTTGCCCTCCAATTTATTCGACCGCGGGTTAGCTCCACGAACGGAAGGTTGCATCATTCGATCAGACGCAAAGATGGGCTTTTCTTTTGGCCTGTGTATCCCATCTTTCCGCGAAAATCTTTTGCGCAGGACGCATAAATGGATGGGATGGAAGTGACAGGTGATCTTGAGATGTTCACGTTAGTCGCCGAAGCGGGAAGCTTCTCCGCGGCCGGCCGCCGGCTCGGTCTTGCGCCGTCTTCGGTTGCCAGGATCGTTGATCGCATCGAAGCAAGGCTTGGGGTCCGGCTGCTGCTGCGCAGTACTCGATTGCTGACAATTACGCCGGAGGGCACCGCCTATCTATCGGCGGCGCGCAGAATTCTCGCGGATCTCCGCGAAACCGAGCAGATGATCTCCGACCGGAGTTCCCCGCGCGGTCGTCTTCGGGTGACCACGTCCATCCAGTACGGGAGATTATCGCTGGTCCCGCTTCTGGGCGAGTTTATCAGGCGGTATCCCGGCATCTTGCTCGACGTCAACCTCACCGACACGATCGTGAACATCGCCGCAGGGCAAGCGGACGTTGGCATCCGCTTCGGTCCCGTGACCGATGAGGCGTTGACCGCGCGAAAGCTCGGCGAAACGCGCAAGGTGATCGTCGCATCCCCGGAATACCTCGCACGTCGGGGCACGCCGCAGGTTCCAGAGGACCTTCATGATCACGACTGCCTAGGGTTCAACTTCAAGCGAGCCGCCCCAACCTGGCCGTTTCGGAAAGACGGGCTCGATTATCGTTTGACTATCAAAGGCAGTGTAGAAGCAAACAATGGCGAGACGCTGGGGCAACTCGCCGCAGAGGGTGTGGGAATTACGCGCGTGGGAACGCAGACCGTCGAGGACGCAATCCGGTCTGGACAACTCGTGCCGCTTCTCGAGGAGTTCAATCCCGGCGAAGTGGAAGAGATCCATGCGGTATTCGTCGGCGGAGCCCACATGCCGGTGCGTATCAGGTGTTTCGTTGACTACCTCGTCGAAAATTCACACCTGCTTGGCACTGGCCGTCCGGTACGTGTGGATCAGGCGGTTCAGCCGCCCCATGTCTGAGTCTACCTAATGGTTGTACTGTCCACCTTTAGCGGACATTTCTCTGGGGCGCGGCTACCTGGTTCTTTATGGCAAAAGGTTTATGCTGTTCGAGGCGCTCACGTTGAAGCCAACAGTAAGCATGTGTTTAAGCATGGAATGTTGACCCCTCTGGCGGGGTAATACTGATCCAATTTCGGTGCTGATTGACACGCAATAAAGCAGGAATGCGTATGCCAAGTTCGGATCGGACCGTAGATTCCGCAGCCTCCCAGAGTGTATGTCAGCTTCAACGAGGCTCAGAGGCACCACGTCACGTCCATCGCCGCAGAGGCAGTAATTTCTGATATCCGCTGCCATGTCGTCAAGACGGTCTCGATCGCCAAATCGGAATAGCGCGACTGTGGCCACCGGGCGTTGTCCGCTTCGTCGCCTGCCGGGACGACAGAGCCCTCGGCGTCATCCAATGGGTCAGGCTACCGAGCCGCTGAAGACCTGCCTCGTATTCCACGTAGTTTGTGGCCTTGAACTTCATCTCGCTGATATGATGGCGACGGAGGCGATGTGCTTAAAAGGCATAATCAGAAGGCTGGCTTGTTCCGATCCGGATCGAGTACTTCAGCCGTGATGAACGATCCATGCACCAACGCCGACAACACTCGGTTCACGTCGCGCTGACGCGATCGATAACATTCAAGTCGGCGTTCGGACGTTGCCCAGCGAACCGCTCCATCTTGCAATACCGGTCCATGCGGATTAAATGTGGTTACGTAACTACGATTCTCGAAGGTTCGCTATGACCGTGACCACGCTTTCAGGACGAGAACTTAATCAGGACCTTGGGCGCGCAAAGCGCGCCACCAAGGACGGGCCTGTCATTATCACCGACAGGGGTCGGCCTGCGCATGTCCTTTTGTCGTTCGATGAATACAAACGGCTTACAGGCAGAATGCGAACGCTTGGTGACATGTTGGCAGCGTCGGGGGCGGAAGATGTTGACTTGCCGCTCCCGCAGCGCATGGAACGTGCCCAGTCGGTTGATCTGTCCTGATGCTGTTGCTCGATACTAATGTCGTGTCCGAGCTGCGCAAGGTCGCGAGCGGCAAGGCTGATCCCAACGTCGTCGTCTGGAACGAAACCGTCGATCCGGCCGAGACCTTCATTTCCTCCGTTGTCCTGCACGAACTGGAGATTGGCGTCCGGTTGGTGGAGCATAACGATGCCGCCGCCGGAAAGGTGCTGCGCAACTGGCTGGAACATACCGTTCTCATGGCGTTTTCCGGCCGCATCCTGCCCCTGGATGAGGCGGCGGCTGTTCAGGCGGCGAAATGGCACGTGCCAAATCCCAAGCCGATCAATGACGCCTATATTGCGGCGACAGCCGTCACCCGTCGGATGACGCTAGTCACGCGCAATATCAAGGATTTCGAGGGCATGGGTATCGCGCTCGTGAATCCTTGGGATATGTCGGCATAAAAATCGTCTGCATCATCTGATTGCATCTCGACCGGTTTTCTAGCCGCAACGGCAAGACTGCGGCTGGACCGAGCTGCAGGCGAGCGATCGCCAAGCGGAGGAACCGCTTCGACTTGCGGCTACACGCCACTTGCAGATAAACGGGTCGGCGCGGAATCCACTTTGCTTTCTGTTCCATAAACCCGATTATCCAAAAAAAGTCCGTTTAATCAGGCGCTTAACCCGTCTGGGCAGGGCATCACGCGTTCGTATCAAGAGCGGCAATTCGATCGCGTTGCTATACTATTTTGGCGGAAATAGTATAATAAGAATCACGGTGGGTAGTGACTGGTATTGGAGGAGTGGAGGCGCGGCAGTGCCTACTGGGTAAAGCAGCCAAGCTTGCTTATAGGTTGAAGCTATACTAGATTTGCGAAAACAATATAGAGGCCGCCGTGATTAAGCAGATTGATTTCATGTTCCGCACCATGGTCGCGGAGCTCCAGCAACGGGCATTTGATGATGATTGGGCGGAAGACTTCCCCCCATCGGGTAGATTCGTGCCGGTGACAGTCGATGGTCGGCGTTATTGGTATTTCGACCAACCCGATGGTGAGGGTGGGCAGAAGCGCCGGTACGTCGGGCCTGCCGACGATCCCTTGATTTCGGAACGGGTCGAAACCTTCAAGGGTGAGAAGTCAGACTTTAAGGCTCGCCGCAAGTTCGTTTCCACGCTAACGCGCGAGGCCGGTTTGATTGCCGCTGATCGCTTTACCGGGGATATCGTACAGGCGCTTGCCAAGGCCGGTCTCTTCCGGTTGCGCGGTGTTCTCATCGGCACGGTCGCTTTTCAATGCTACTCGGCATATCTTGGCATCCGTCTGCCTTCGGCGGCGATCCTAACAGGTGATGCAGACCTAGCTCAGGACTTCGCGATTTCCGCCGAGGTGGCGGATTCGCTGCCGCCGATCCTCGATCTCCTAAAAGGGCTTGATCCGACGTTCCGCGCAGTGCCGCATATCAGCGGCAGCTCTCGATCTCATGCCTTTCGGAATCAAACCGGTTACAGGGTCGAGTTCATGACGACAAACAGGGGAGCCGAAGAATATTCCGACAAACCCGCCAACAGGCCCGCTCTCGGTGGCGCGTCAGCCGAACCGCTAAGATTCATGGATTTCTTGATCCGTGATCCCGTTCGTTCGATCCTGCTACATGGTGCCGGTATCTCAGTTGTCATCCCTGATCCTTGCAGGTACGCGGTGCACAAGCTTATCATTGCCGGTCGCCGCCAAAGCGACGCCGGCGGCCAGGCCAAACGGGATAAAGACCTTAGACAGGCAGGAATACTATTCGATGCCCTGCCGGTCACGGGCCATGGGCCTTCACTGGCTGACGCTCTGGAGGAGGCATGGGATCGCGGGCCTGCTTGGAAGCTGGCGATCTCGGAAGCGGCCGAAACCATGCACAAGGAGTATGGGGACGCTATCAATCGAATGGTTGGCACTCTCAGGCGATAACGGTTGGGCCTCCTCGAAAAGGCGGGCCCTATGACAGCGCTCATTCGCATCAGGTTGCGCTGAGCCTAAGCTTTGTCTGACTCAGCTCTCCGTACCGCTTCGCAGACCTGCTTCAAAATCTTGGCGGTCAATGCTGCCTTGTCCTGCGGAAGAAAACGTCCGTAGTGCTGTTGCACGACATCAGGTCTACTTACGCGTGAGACGCATGCAGGGCGCCAGTTCATATCCCCTCACATCAACAGATCCGATTTTGTTGCTGTGGGTCGCCGTCTTTAAAAAGTGCTGTCACAGCCAAGCGCGGGGCGAGCCGATACTCTCCCAAGATGCTATCGCCAGCGCCAGGTCACAACAGCGTGGGAATCGCTGTTGATCGGTCTCCAGGCCGATCAATACGATATCACCAGCGGCGCAATGGACATTACGCCGGAACGCCAGAAACAGGTCGTCTTTGCCGATGGTTGGCTCGAATCCGGCGGTGTCGTCGTCGTTCCGAGCAACACTTCCATCAAGACACCGGCCGATCTGAAGGGCAAGACTGTCGGCGCGCTGGCATCCTCAACCTTCGCCAAGATTGCTGAAGACAAGGGCGCGACCGTGAAGGGCTACAAGGCCGAGACCGACGGTATCCAAGATCTTATCAACGGCAACATCGATGCCGAAATCACCGATGCGATCGGTGCCGGCTACATGATCAAGTCCGCAAACATGCCGCTCAAGGTCTTGCCGGATTTCGTCAGCCATATCCAGAAGGGCTTTGCGGTCAAGAAGGGCAAGCCTGAACTTGTTAAGGCCGTCAATAAGGCTCTCGCTGACATGATTGCGGATGGCACCTACGCCAAGCTCGCGACGGATCTGGTGGGCTTCAACCCCGCCCCGAAAGATCCGATCAAAAGCATAGTTCAGTAAATCCACGCCACTTTTGCCGCGGCGTCATACCTGCCGCGGCAATGCCATGTTTCTTCAAGTCTTGATCCGGCTTCGCAACCTGCCTTCGTCGATGTGGACTCTCAAATGGGATTTCGTGGGAACAATTCCCTCTGAGAAAAGCCAAGCGCTTTTGCTTCCAAGGCGCTAGATTGGGGAAATGGCGGCTATAGAGCGGTTGCCTCAACACATTTTGCCCCACATCCACCAATACAGTCGCCGTAAGCCTTTGAAAAAATGTGCGAATATTAGTCGCTCTAGGGAGTCAAAGGTTCGGGTCCCTTCAAGAGCAAACCCCTGATGTCGCAGCCTTAACGGCCGGAGTTGTTCCTCCGGTCGTGAGGTCTCAAGTTGGGACCGCTCCAGGAAATCAACGGCTCAATTCACCGATGCCGCTAGTCTCTCATCCTCGAGTACGGATGATCGTCTTTCCTGTCCATCGCTCCGTCGAGTTGAAAGTGGCGACGGCATTATCGAGCGTTGAGATGTTGCCGATGTTCGCTCGAAGGCGTCCGTCGCGTACCCGCTGAACGATCTCGCTCAGTTGAGCGCGATCAGACTCAACCACAAAATCAATCGCTAGACCATCGGCAGGGCGCGCTTCAACCGGGCCAACGACAGAAACGAGCGTACCTCCGGGTCGTACCAGGCCGGCGGAGCGCCTCTGGATCTCACCGCCGATCATGTCAAGCACGAGATCGACGCTCCCGATCTCCTCAAGCGTGTCATTTGCCAGATCGACGAACTCGTTTGCGCCAAATTCCAGCGACTTCTGCCGGTCGGCGGCGCGCCCGGTAGCGATGACATAGGCTCCGAACTCTCGGGCCAGCTGGGTCGCGATCGAACCGACCGCACCGGCGGCGCCATGTACAACGACGCTCTGACCAGCTTGAAGACGGCCGTGTTGGAACAGCCCCTGCCAGGCAGTCAGGCCGGAGATCGGCAGGCTGGCACCCACCGTGAACTCCACGTCCCCCGGTAGCGGCGCAAGGTTGCGGGCTTCTACGACTACATATTCCGCCAGGGTGCCGTCGCGGTACCAGTCCGTCAGGCCAAACACGCGCTGTCCCAAAGATAGGCCGGTCGTACCATAGCCGAGAGCCGTTACCACGCCGGCACACTCATGACCCGGGATGGTTGGCGTCCGCTTTTGGCCGACGCGATCGGTCCAGGTCGACGGCCAGCTCAGTTCGGTTGGTACAAAGCCCGACGCGCATACTTCAACGATGACGTCGTTTATCGCCGCCTGTGGCTGCGGCCGCTCCGCCAATGACATGCCGGCCGTGCCGGCGGCTTCGTCGGTTACTATGATCGCTTTCATCGATTTGTCTCCTTAGATGTTTTGATGATTGTGGTGATACAGCGTGGGAGACCACTTCGATCTCCCCTGGGTGCCGTGGGTAGATGCCCTTTGCGGTCCGCTCGGTGTCGACCTGAGCGGAACTATTGCAGATGATGGGATACTCAGCGTGGGAGTGGCGGACGCTTCATCGCCAAAAGCTCTGTCACATCCTGCAGGTCATCTTTGGATGAGACTGGAAGCGCCAGCCATTTCCCGTCGATGTAGGTCTTTGCGTCATCGAAGGCGCTGACCAGTTGCGGTCGCCAAAAATAACGCCGCTCCTCGAACTTCTCACGTTCGGCTCTGCCCATCACGACGATGGCCGAGAGCCGCCGATATTCCGGCACCAAAGTTGTAAGCGCCCTGGTCTTCTTGAAGCGCAGGGACCAGCCGCGGTTCTTTCCGCCATAAAGCCAGTCCGGTGCGAACACCCCAGGGTAGGAGGCGTCGATCCAGGTCCGCAGTTCGGTCCATTGACGGTATGCCTCCGAGCCCAGCCATTCACGGATGGCGCCGTCATCGGGCGGCGTTGAATTGCCGGTGATCCTGTCACCGATCTTGGGAAGCGTAGACGTCGATAAAATCATCTGAACCCTCATGTTGATGGTCCGGCTCCGCCGGATGGTTGATGTGCAAACGTTGGAAGTTTTCGGTCAGCGCGCGTGGCGATGCTCGTGGAACCGAGGAGAGGTCGCGATGCAATCTACCTGCGCTTGCGATCATTGCGGGTTGATGCCGGATTTCCGTCAGGCGCTCCACGGTGGTGCGGTCCAGAACAGCAAGCGTCTTGTCTCTCGTCTCTGCCGCCTGCTCCCAGTCAAGGAAGGCAGTTCCTTGAAGCGGCAGAAACTGCTGGCTCTTCAGCCCGATGGAGCTGAGCGCGACCGACAGGTAGGGTGTCAGGAAATCCGGTTGGTTGGCGCGCTCGCCGGTGAAGAAGCCGCCGGAAGCCACGCCGATAAAGACCGGACGGTCGCGCAGCATTCCTACTTTCCCGCCTGGTGTTGATTTCATTGTACGGCCGACGCGCAGGATCTGGTCGATCCAGGCCTTGAGGACCGAGGGAATGGTCAGATTGTGCATCGGCGTTCCGATGACGATCGCATCGGCCACTTCGATCTCCCGAATAAGCTGTTCGGAAAGATCGAGCGACCCTTCCGGTGGGGCCGCCAAAGTCGCCGGCGACGCCAGCGCGGCGGCATAAAGGGCAACGGTTTGAGGTAAGGGATCGGCGCCTAAATCACGCCGGATGATGTCCGCGCCAGGCGCAACCTCAAGAAGCCTTTTAACGATCGCCGCCGAAAGCTGACGGCTATGGGATTGTTGGCGCGGACTGCTATCGATGTGGAGAATGTTCATGGGATTGATCCAACAACTTCATGAGGTTGCGAGAGCCGGGACTCAGATCGAGCCGGCCGCGGCGACGGGCGGAAAGTCCTTGTCCGGATCGAAGACGTTGTTGAACAAGTTCGTCAGCGTGTACATGGCGACCAGAGCGACGATCTCGATGATGTTTGCTTCGGTGAACCCGGCATCGCGAACGGCCTTCAGATCAGCATCGCTGACTTTCCCTCGGGTCTCGATAACCTTGCGGGCGAACTGCACTGCCGCATCCCGCTTCGGGTCATTCGCATGGCCCTTGCGAGCGAGAATGATCTCTTCGGCTGGCAGCTTGGCCATATGTTCGGCGGTGAAGCTGTGAACCGTGAGACAATAGTTGCAGCCATTCACTTCTGAGACAGCAAGGCCGATGCTGTCCCTTGTCCTCACATCAAGCGTCTTGCTAAGTGAGCCGAGCAGGGCGGCCCATGCATTGAAGGCGATCGGGCTTTGCGCAAAGGCCGCCATCATGTTTGGGGTGAACCCGATGTTTCTTGTGAAAGCATCGAGGGTCTCTTTGGATGCAGCCGGCACCTGTTCCGGCGTCAGAACGGTCGTCCTAGTCATGGTAGTCTCCGTAAATGTTGATTGAGGTGGGTTATGCGAAGGACAGGACGTCGGCCACGGGCAGGCGTGGCTTCTGTGGCCAATTGCCGGACCGCTCGGGTCCGACGGTCAAGAGCATGACCGGGATTTCATCTTCGGCGAGGCCGAACTCGCGATGCACGGCCTCCGCGTCGAAGCCGATCATTGGCGTCGAACCGAGGCCCAGCGAGCGCGCCGCATAGATTATTGCGGCGGTACCAAAGGTCGCAGAACGAACCGCCTCGTCACGCTGCCGCTGGGGCTGATTGTCATAAAGGCTGCGAGCGGGTGCTTCCCATTCCGGCACTAGGTGCGCCGGCATGATGCCGGCTTCCACGACCGGCGCCAGACGCTCGGGAACGGTGCTGGCATCGGCCAATTGGCCGATGATGACGAAGGTAACCGCGGCGTCGAGGATCGCAGGCTGTTTCCAGGCGATCGGATGGAGCCGGGCCTTGGCTTCAGGTGTGCGGACGGCGATAAACCGCCAGTTCTGCAGGTGGAACGACGTCGGCGCTGACGTGCCGATCCGTACCAGATCCCGGATCTGATCGTCGGTGAGTGTGGCGGTAGTGTCGTAATATTTGGCGGCGCTGCGGCTGAGGATGGTTTCGATGACCGCATTCGTCGGTGCCGTTTCGGAGGCTGTGTTGCTGATGTAGTTCATTGAGTGGCTCCCTCATCAAGTGATTACGGAGCCGATTTTACGAACGCGGGTGATATTATCGAGACTAAATTGCCTCAATATGATGCTAAAAAGGATCAAACCTAGCCAACGCTAACTCGCAGTTTTCGCGCCGGTCTGCGCCAGCCTGCGCCATTCCCCTGGCGTCATTCCCATCTTCTCGGCAAACACGCGCCGGAATGCCGAAACGGATTGGTAGCCGACCGTTTCGGCAATTGCCTCGGTACTGATCGCTGGCTTCTTGAGCTCGTTGGCAGCCAGACTCATGCGCAAATCGGTCAACAGGTCGAGGGCGGAGCAACCGAGCCTGTCCTGGAAGTGTCGCATGAACGTTGCGCGGGACATGCCACACAGGTCCGCCAGATCAGGCAACTTCCAAGGCTTGGCTGGATCAGCGAGCATGGCGCTGATTGCCGGCGCCAGCCGCGGGTGGCCGGCCAAAGCCAGCAGACCTTCAGGAGCCGTTGCGGATTGGCTGGCCGCACGCAATACCAGCGTAAAAAGAGCCGAAGACAGCGCATTGAGAACGGCGCGTCCCCCCGGTCGGTCGCCGGCCGCTTCCATGCGCATCAGCCCTACCAGACTGGAGAGTTGACCAGTTGCGGACGCGACCTCCTCTTCTCCGGGGCCATCCATGGTCCGTGCCACCAGATCGAGGGGCAAGTAGTTGCGAACCAATCGATCATGCGGCGGCGAAATGAAAAATCGCCCACACAACAGGTCGAGTTGTTCGCCGTCGCTGTCGTTCTCGCTCAGCATCCAGCCGGCGGTACTCTGCCGCTGCTGCGTGCGAACGGGCGTCTGCCCGCTGCCATCGTGCAGTACATGCGCCGCACCGTGCGGTAACAGCACGATATCGCCGCTCGTTAACTCCCGTCGGGTTCTTGCCTCCGGATCCTCGAAGATCGCCCGGCCCCTGACGACGACGTGGTAGGGAATTTCGTTCGCCGCGGCCCGGTTCCATATAATGCGCCACGGAGCGCCGTAGGCACAGCGCACCTCGAGCTGGCCGGTGACCGTGACGATTTGCAGCAGCTGGCTCAGCCAATCGAGTTCAGACATAGGACCTCAGAAATCCACGGTTCAGGCATTTCTTCGTATTGCACGATAACCAAACGCACTCCATGGCCTAATCCACAAGCGTCAAAGTTCACGGTGAAGGAGCGGGGTGTTGCGTCGTGAATTGGAACAAAGTGTATTTAATCGGGTAACCCCATGAGAAAACGCGGGCCTTCCCTAAGTCCTCGCGAGTTAAACCTAAGCTCACCTGCGTATGGTTAGGCTGAGGCCCAATGATAGTGTAGCCTACAGTGTTGAAGATAGGAACTTGCTCGAGGAATTGGAAATGACTGACGAGGAGACAGTCATTATCGGTGCGGGCCCGGCGGGGCTGGCATGCGCCGCGGCTCTCCGTGCAGAAGGCTGCCGTTCGATCATTCTGGAAGCGACGAGCAAGCTTGGCGCGTCGTGGCGGCGGCACTACGATCGTCTTCACCTCCATACTGACAAGAGCCATTCAGCCCTTCCGGGAAGACCGATGCCCGCCGGTTTTCCGAGGTATCCGTCGCGACTGCAGGTCATTGACTATCTTGAAAGCTATGCGCGGGAAAACAACCTTCGAATTCTCACCGACAAGATGGTGGCGCGGGTAGCGAAAAAGACGGATTGGATTGTAGAGACCATCGACGGCGATGCATTTGAGGCGAGAGCCGTCGTAATCGCGACCGGTCTCTCAAGGGTTCCCGTTAGGCCGCATTGGAACGGTCAGAACAATTTTCCAGGAACTATCATTCACTCTTCGGAATACCGGAATGCTTCAGGCCTCGACGCAGGTCGAATTCTGGTCGTCGGCTTTGGAAACTCGGCAGGAGAGATCGCGCTGGAATGTGCCGAAGCGGGTCTTGATGTCGCCATGTCGGTCCGCGGTCCGGTGAATGTCGTACCGAGGGAGATTTTAGGCCTGCCAAGTGCGACGATCGCCATCGCTCAACAACACTTTCCGTGCAGAATGGTCGATGCAGTAAACGCGCCCATTCTGCACTTGCGCTACCGCGATATCGAGCAATTCGGTCTCAAGCGCTCCCGGCAAGGTCCTCTGACCACGATGATAGAGCAAGGTCGGACTCCCTTGATCGATATTGGTACCATCGCGAAGATCAGGGACGGTCTGATTAAGGTGTTTCCCGGCATCGAAATGTCGGACGGCGCCAACGTGTTCTTCGTCAATGACCGATCCGTTGAATTCGATGCGATTGTGCTCGCGACCGGCTATAGACCATCTCTCGAACCATTTCTGCCGGATTTGGCGGAGCGGTTTTCGAATGCCGGGAAGCCGGCAAGGGACGAGCTTCAGCCGGGAAAGGACAATCTATACTTCTGCGGCTTCAATCCCGCCGCCACCGGCCTGCTTCGTCAGATTGGGATCGAGGCATTGCAAATCGCAAAGTCGATTGCGGCAACGACCCGCGCGCAAAGTGTTTCATCTGGGCGGAGTTGAAGTGGCGCAAACTAATAAGGGTGTCGCCCGCTACGCAGTCCCGGCTCCACAAACTTTCTTTAAATGCGCGCCAATGCCCCTTTGATCGCTTCCGAAAGATGATGGCAGCACCGGTCAGGATGTGAAGAGGCTTCGCACGATACTCGGCCATAAGGCGCGCAGGGTGGAACATTATTCCGCTTTGCCAGTTAATTATGAGGGAAATTAAGGAGGATACGCAAATGCGAAAGATAATTGTTGCCTGTGCGGCCATCGTTATTGGTGCTGGCTTGCCTGCGGCTGCGGTTGCAGAGGAGGTAATCGTCGATGGGCCTTCGTATGATCAAGGCTATCGTCATCATCGCCATCCCCACCCATATGTGGCGCTAAGCGATCGGGGCATTGCCATTGGATCGGTTCGCGATCGTGATCGTTACGATCGCTATAGTGACCGCGGCGGATGCATGACAAGGACCGTCACTCGCACCGATGAAAACGGTGATCAGATCACTAAAACCATCCGGCGCTGCGATTAGCAGCGCTGATACGCGCGCTTTCCCCACTCGCATCTATTCTTGGCGTCCGGCAGTGACGCGGTCGTTGATTAGACATCTACTGAACCTCTTAGTTGCGCAATGGGCTGGCGCAAATCCCTTCGGCGATCCAGACGGCAATCAAACCATTTGAAACAGTCCCTCAACTTGATGGGAGAGTACTGTGCCAAAGACTGCAAGAATTCCTGATGTTGCGTGCCATGACGATCATGTCGTGACGGCGAAAGAAGCGCTCGAGGTTTCCTTTCTTAAATTGGAGCAGGAGGTGGAGGTTCGCCTGGTCGCCGCGGCTCTGCGTGCGGGGTGGTCGGCGGATGAGGCGCTGGATGCCATCGATCAGCTCCGGGCCGAGGGCGGTGGACGGCGGACGAATTGAGGCGCGCGCTTGCATGGCTCCCTTCCAGCGGCAATCAGGATCCTAAGGTACCGCCTCCGACTGATGCCTTCCGAGAATTTTTCTAGCGCTATGGGTAATCATGAGTGCTGATCCGCGCCCGAAGGAAACTCGAAAGAGGCAATCGAACTACATCCACCGCTTCCAGGAGATGGGCCGCGGGAAGCTCGGAATTGCAGCTTTCGGAGTAACGCCGCCGGTTCGATGCAGAGCCGGTTGGCGATAGGTAGATAGCGCCGCGGCACTGACCAGCGTCTCCTCAAAGGCGAAGCAATTTGGATCTAAAGAAGAGCTGGTTACGGGCTGTTCGCAGCGTCATGCCCAAGCAGAGACCTGTACGCCTTAAAGTTCTGATCCTGAAACTCTTCAATCTCCGTTCAGATGCGCTCGCGGTCCGTCACGGCTATTTCGCCGCAGAGAGAACACGGGACAAAATCGTACAGAGCCGATTGATCCGAATTATCTGACGTCCCAACTCGTCCGCGGTGACCGGCCGCAACCCCTTGTCAGAGTCCAGCGCAAAGCTTTCAGGGCCGAAGTCATTTGCTTCCCATTTCGCCATTCGGCACGCCTTTCCGTCAACAAATTCATCACGCCAGCAACGACGATTTCAGTTCGTTGTCGTTGACCCGCAACCGAACTCACCCAAGCGCGGGACAGCACCACGGTTCGCCTAATTCGCTGGACATTGTTGTCAAACTCCATTTGCGCACTCTAGCAGAGAGGATCGCATTGACGAGCATAAGAAGTAACTGGATGTCTGCGGAACTCATGCTCAGCTCAACTTTGGTTATTTTGACGCAAATGATGGTCAGAATCGATCCACTAGCCATCACCCGTAGCATTGACTCTTCTTTCAAAGCTGTCGCCTCCGTCAAGAGATCAGGCTGGAAGATTGACGGGGCTGGAAATCAGGAAGACTTTTACCGGTAAATCACTTCGTCGGGAGAAGGTCGTTCAGCGTCCCGATAATGGCCATAGCTATTGAGTTCGTGAGTTGAATATGCCGACATTGTTCGGAACAATGGTGGGTACGCAGACCTATCCCGCCCCAGATGGACCGGCGCAGGCAGGGCATGTAGTGTTCCGATTTATCAGTCACTTAGCTTTTTGAACAAGGCGTCGTCGATTGAACCCTTTCAAGAGCAAGCTTATCGCCGCACCTGGTGATGGCCATAGAGCGATTGCAGTTTAGCTCGCTGGCTCCTCGACATGTTTGGGGGAAGTCACTCCATGCCCAGAACATCGCAATCCTTTCCAGCTGATTTGGATTAACAATTCCATATTGAAATAAGCCGATCAGTCCGACAGCAAAACCTTCCCGGCTATAGTCGGTATCATCGAACCAGCTCTGGGTCGTAACGGCGTCGAATATTCGATTTAGGATTTCAATTTCCCTTTGGGACAGCTTGTCCTGTGCAAGACGTTTCAACCTTTCCATGATGGTTCCCGCAGCGAGCCTGTTCGAAAATCCATGCAAACTCTGCACAAGCCCTCCGTTTCTCCTTGATGGGTGACGGCGGCTCCTAGAAAGTACGAGACTATTAGTGATTGCCCTGCCGCTGGCGCTCGTGCGGCCCGAGCGATCATTCCCTCCTGCGCCATTTCACGTTGATGGCGCATTGTATTGATTCCGCCCAACCGTTCGTCCCCGCGCCATGATTGGCCGATAACAACCTGTAGGCTGGGCGAATGTTCCCTCGCGCATGCTAAACGTCTGCCGGCACGTGGGTTCAATGTCGCTAGGGATAGGGCCGATCACGAAAAGCAAGGATTCCGCCTAGGACATCGCAGGAAACGAGGCATGTCTACAACGTTTCAACATTCATAAGAACGCTGACGGTGCCGTCGCGGCCGGTTGGATGCTGGCCGCGAGTGTAGCGTGACAAAGCAGAGCATCTCATAGAAGCAGGATGGAATCGACTCTGGCTGGTTCTTCGCCAAGGATGTCGGTCTCTTCAAAATCAAAACTGCCGCGTTGGCAGAGGCGGAGCGTCTGGCTGCCCATCAGCCCACAAAATTGCAGCATCTGACGCCACCCGGCGTGGTCCAAAGACAGTGCTTGCGTCCGAAACGCCCCGGCGACCTCTTTTCCGCAAAGCTCAGTGATGGCACGGTGACAATGACCCACGAGTGTCAAACGGCTGTGATCAAGGATGGACGACCTACAGTCCCAGGTCGATAAAGCGTTCGAGAAGATGAGTGACGACGCTCCTGTCAGCATCAAAGAGCCCGCTTCCCAACCAAAATCAAATAGACAGATTGTTCGGAAGGTGGCATTGGCGAAAGGGAGCTGCCTCAGTCCTGCTTAAAAATCAATGACCTATAACAATAGCGTCCCGGGCAGCTTGCCCGGGACGTTCGATTACTATGGTGTAGACTGACGTGGGATTTTAAGGCCTCTGTTGGCGTCAGATCAATCAGAACTCTGACCACTCCTGCTGAAGATGTTTAAGCGCAGCGTTGCCCTGAGTGACGGGAGAGGGGTGCGCAGCAAGGCGGCCCGTTGTCGGGGTGGAGGCGGGCCGCGATATAGGCCTCGCTTGCGGCGCCATGCGCTCAGCTTCGCCTGTGCGGAATGCGCTCAGGAGCTCTCCGAGACGCTTGCTTTCCTCGGCCAAACCAGCGCCAGCCGCATTCATCTCTTCGACCATGGCGGCATTCTGCTGTGTCGCCTGGTCCATATGATTGACGGCGCTATTGATCTCAGAAAGACCCATGGACTGTTCCTGAGCGGCGGTTGCAATCGCATCCATGTGCTGATTGATCTGCAGGACCAGGTCGGCAATAGCTGCAAGGCCCTCGCCGGTGTCGTTGACGAGCTTCACGCCCTCGCTGACTGCGACTTCGGAGTTGCCGATCAGGGCCTTGATCTCCTTGGCGGCATTGGCCGAACGCTGGGCCAGTTCGCGGACTTCCTGGGCGACAACAGCAAAGCCTTTGCCGGCTTCGCCCGCTCGCGCCGCCTCGACGCCGGCGTTAAGCGCAAGCAGGTTGGTCTGGAAGGCGATCTCGTCGATCACGCTGATGATCTGGCTGATCTGCTTGGACGAATGCTCGATCCTGCCCATGGCGCTGACGGCATTGCCGACTACCTGGCTGGAGTTTTCTGCCCGCGATCGGGCACCACGCACCAGGTCACGTGCATCGCCAGCTCGTTTGGAGGTCGACTGAACATTGGCCGTTACCTCTTCGAGCGCTGCTGCGGTCTCTTCCAGCGAGGCGGCCTGCTGCTCCGTTCGCTTGGAAAGATTATCGGAAGCCTGCGAAATCTCGTAACTACCGCTGTTTACCAGCGACGCGGCCTGGCCGACCTGGGACATGGCAGCACGCAGCTGACTGACCGATGAATTGAAGTCGTGACGCAGAGCTTCGAACTGCGCAGCCAACGGCGTTTCGATCTCACAACGCAGGTTGCCGGATGCCAAATGACGAAGTCCCGTCGCAAGCGAACCTGTTGCCTGCAGCAGCCTCTCTTCTGCCTCTGCCTCGGCACGGCGCTGGACTTCGACGCGTTCATTCTCCGATGTAATGCGTGCCTCGGCGGCTTCGGCTTCCAGCGCCTTGTTGCGCAAGGCTGCCTGTTGGAAAATCTGTACGGAACGGGCCATGGCGCCGATCTCATCGCGCCGTTCGACGCCACCGATTAAGACCGAGAGGTTGCCTTCGGCGAGTTCGGTCATGGAATGAGTTAGTGCCCCGACGGGCTTGGTGACACGAAAGATGATGACGCAGATGCCCGTAATGCTGAGAGCGACGGCCACAAGGAAAGTGAGCCCGTAGGCGATTAAGCTGACGAATGCATCATGCTGACTGGCGGATGCCGTGGCGACCATGCCATCTGCTGCTGCCGCGGCGGTGTTCGTGATCGTTAGAAGGGCGGCGTTGCCAAGAGGGCGCCAGTCGTCGAGAGACATGGCCTTCTTCTCACCGGCTGCGAACTTCGCAAGCAATGCATTGTGCTTTGCTGCAAAGTCACCGCTGAAAAAGGTCGTGCTGCTGACTTTATAGGCGTCCTTGACGACCTGTGGTGTCGAGGGGTGATTGACCAGGGTGCCGACCTGTCCCCAGGTGAAATTCGCGGTGTAATCGAATTGTTGAATCTTGCTGACGTCCTCAGGCTTCATCGCCTCTCCGGAGGCGAGTATGTTGACGAACAACAAGTTTGCAGCACCAGCCGTTGCGCGCGTGTACCATGTCAGTGCACGGATCTGAATGAGCGCCGTCATTGAAGGATCACTCGTACGGATCCGGCTTTCAATGGCGGTCGAACCTGTCTCCAACGCGGTCAAGAACTGCTGACCGATGTCCAGGGTCGTGGCTTGCAGTGTCGGGTCGCGATCGGCGAGCTTCTTGGTGACTTCGCTGTCAAGCTTTGAGCGGAATGCGACCACGCGGTCATAGGCGTTCATGACATCGGCAATCGGAGCTTTGAGCGTCGGGTCGTCGATGTTTGCAAAGACCGATTTTGCGTCAGCCATATATTTGTCGACGATGCCCCTGTCCGCTTTCAACAAGGTAAGCGTTGCATCTTGCGCGCCAAGCTCAAGTTTGGCGAGCGACGACCCGTCACCTCGCTCGTTGCGAAAATTCGCAAGTGTTTGGAAGATCGCGCGGTCTAGCATGGTGAACTTCGAGACGTCGGCATACTTGCCTGCATCGCGATAGGCATCAAGCGTCGAAGATCCCGTTAGCACACATAGAGCGATGCTGAGAAAAAGGAAAATTCCAACAAGTATATTGCGAAGGGAAAAAATCATAGTTGCTCACCTACGTTCGGGCGCTATGACGCTAACCCGCTTCGTCGAAACCGATATTTCTGGAGCTCTTGAGGTGAAATTTCTAAGAGAAAAGCAGTCCGCGAGCCGTCGAGACGCCGCTCGACCACAGGCGCGTCATGTCCTGTCCAATCAAAAACAAAGCTAACCAAGCTTTATTGAAACAGGATTAACAGCGCTGCCCTAAGATGCATGAGAGTAGTTATAATCTCATCCGTTTTTTGATTAAATGATAACTTTAACGCCTATTTGTTTTGCGAATATCTCAGGATTAGTGAGATGCTCCCTTCTTTTGAAACAGATGTGGGCCACCGCCAAACGGAAATCAGGTAGGTTGAGTATGAAATTGAAGACGGACGAGGCCCCTAGTTGCTTCAGCGAGCGCTAAAGCAGAGCCACAGAGAGGGATCGCGTTATTTTCTCCTCCATCGTTCCGTCTCCATTTCATTGAGTCAGACGCTAACCTTTCCCTCATTTTGATGTGGTCTCCTCGATCTGACGGTGCTCTGCCGAATCCTGAAAACATGCAGCGGTCGCCGCGATCTGCGCGATGATCAGGCACTGCCCCTCTATCGCTGCTTGCGCTCTGTCGATCGCAAGTGACAAATCTTCATCCGAAAGACGCTTGTAATCGACCATCGGCCCGCCTCCCCCGCAGCCATGAATGAACGGGCAGCCGATACTATTGCGATTTTTCAAAACGGAAAAGCTACAGGTTGTATTCTAATCGGCTACGCGCCGGCACTTCTATTTGCCCGGCCGAGGCTGAGACCGGTGCGATGAAAGGTATAAGGAATATGCCTATCAACCGTATAGCGGCGGTGGCTTGATCGTGCTTTGACGGCGCCGAAGTTGGCAGGGCAAAAATCGCAATCGATACGAAAGTCTGGCGGTTCTCCCTGGGCCGCGCCAGCCGAGAGTATCATTCGAGAACCCCTTATAAGCGAGCTGTGTCTAGCCTGAGTTCCTCGACCGAGGCATGAGGCAACAATTTTGAGGGGCACCGGAACCTTTTCCTCTCTTTGGCGGTTCGTATCGGAAAATTTTCACGGGAGGATAGACATGCTGAGCGTCAGCATTGCAGTACGCCAAGGCGGAACTATTGAACTTCAATCGGGAGTATTCGACGACGCGGATGCGGTTGCGCTCATTACATCGATGACGCAGTCCTCCCATAACGCGGCCACTGAAATTATTCGTGAAACCCGTCAGTCAGGAATGTGCAGGCGCAGAGCGGATAGTTTTGAAGTTCTGGCTAAGATCTTGTGACCCGTCATTTTCAATGCTGCAGGAGGAAGAAGTATGCGCGCCGGTGCGTTCGGCGTCGTCGTCCTATGGCTGTCACACCCGCGCGGGTGCAGAAGGCTAGATATCGAGCTGTGCTAGCGGCATGAGCATCGAGATAATCAACCCAGAAGGGCTCCATTCAAGCGACATTCGTCCTTGGGATGCAGCTATAACGATCGTGCGTTCAAGCTGCCCACCACAATCTTCTGCGCGAGGCGCGGTATCGATTGTCGGCGTCGCCTCGGCCGAAGGCACATGGAGGTTTGTTCCCCATCAAACATTTGGATAGACAATTAGATAGGCAAGGATGAAATAGTCATTGAGCTTGCAGGCTTACGCCGACCGGCGAACTCTGCCCAATTAAACAAATTTTTCCCAATGTTCTCCGTTATATGACGGCACCCCGATCCGCATTTGTCGCAATAGACGCGAAGAAGACGACATATGATCGCCAGTGACTATTTGAGGCGCAGCGTACTATATCGGAAACTGGTCCACGGTCCGCGCCGACATGCACGCAGCAATTGCTCTGGAACCAAATAATATCCTAAGCGTTCTGGCGGCTGGATCTAGCCTTTTTGCGAGGCTTGATAGAATATACGCCGCATGGGGATTAAATTTCGAGTGCCAGAAGTAGCTCTCCTCCCATCTTTCAGGATTATCTTTTCCTGAATCTCTAGATGGATTGAATTTCCCCAACGATGGAACGACTAGACATGAAGGAAACTGCCAAGAAGTTACGCATCTTTGTGGTCGAAGACGAAGTTCTCCTGGCGACGTGGATGGAGGACATTCTGGTGGATCTTGGCCATGAGATAGCCGCCGTGGCGTCGCAATTGCCTGAAGGGTGCGAGATCGCTCGAAGCGGGGAATTCGATTTGGCAATTCTCGACGTCAATCTTAACGGGCAGCCGAGCTATCCAATTGCTGAGATACTACGCGAACGCGGCATACCCTTCGTCTTTGCAACGGGCTACGGCGGAACCGGACTAGATCCCGCTTTTAAGAACGTCCCGACATTGGCCAAGCCCTACGTCATCAACGACGTGGAGCGTGTGCTAAGTAGCGTCATGCTCTCGTCAAACATCGATGTACAGGAGAAGTATTCTAAATAAAAAACTTAAAGGCGAGGAATAGAACTTCAGCATCATGAGACAGCGTTACTGATAGCTTTGATTTCCTCCTTTGGAGAAGACGCTCCATCCGAGCGAGGTGCGCTGATCGCCTAACGGCGTGCCGAGAACTTGGTCCGACAGATGATTTCAGAGGCTTGCAGCGCCGATCCGCCTCCGGGTGCTCGCTAGCCAGGTAGCGGCAGCCTTTGGAACGAAGTCGCTTGAAATATGTTTACATTGCCGTTGGAGGGGGATCTATGCAGCAGGTCTTAATGCCGTTCTTCCGTCAAACGTCACAATTCGGCCTGAACCAGTACGTTTCCAAGGGGCTGACATGAGCGACCCTAACTCGGAGTTCAGGCCCGACGCGATCAGCGCATCCGACTGGCGCCAGATTGTCCAGAGCGCGACAGACACGGCGATCATAACTACCAATCTGGCAGGCTTGGTGACGAGTTGGAACGAGGGCGCCTATCGTCTGCTCGGTTGGACCGAAGAAGAAATGCTTGGCCAGACGCTTGATCGCTTGTTCGAAGATGCGAACCAGATCGGGCTCGAATTCGAGGAAGCCCGCACCCATGGTCGCGGTGGTGGCACCGAGGGGTGGCGGATCCGGAAGGGCGGCGGCCGGCTCTGGGCGGTCGGCGAAATGACCCCGATTCGCAACGCGGGCGGCGAGATCACCGGCTTCGTGAAGATCCTGCGCGATCGCACCCGAGCCAAGGTAGCGGAGGAAGAAGCCGCCGAGGAACGCCGCGCGCTCGAGATTCTCAATCGCGCAGGCTCGGCCCTGGCAGCGGAAACCGATCTTCACAAGCTCGTGCAGGTTGTCACCGATGCCGGGGTCGATCTGTCGGGCGCAGAGTTCGGGGCATTCTTTTACAATGTGCTCAATGAACAGGGCGAGAGCTATATGCTCTATACCTTGTCCGGCGCCCCAATCGAGGCGTTCTCGAAATTCCCAATGCCGCGTAACACGGACGTTTTCGGTCCGACTTTTCGCGGCGAAGGCATCGTTCGTTCCGACGATATCACCAGAGATCCGCGCTACGGCAAGAACGAGCCTCGCAAAGGAATGCCGGAGGGCCATCTTCCGGTGCGCAGCTATCTTGCCGTTCCTGTCGTTTCGCGAACCGGAGAAGTCTTGGGTGGGCTGTTTTTCGGCCATGCCACGCCCGGGATGTTCCACGAGCGATCGGAGAGGGGATTGGCGGGTTTGGCAGCGGAAGCCGCAGTGGCGATCGACAACGTCAGGCTGTCCCAGGCCGCCCAACGCGAAATCGCTGAACGCCGTCGCGCCGAAGCAGCTTTGCGAGA
The DNA here is from genome assembly GCF_030182525.1 of Rhizobium pantanalense. NCBI lineage: Bacteria > Pseudomonadati > Pseudomonadota > Alphaproteobacteria > Hyphomicrobiales > Rhizobiaceae > Rhizobium > Rhizobium pantanalense. Next base: position 196,272 of record NZ_JAQJCH010000004.1, on the reverse strand, counting down.
GCTAAACGCTACTCTGGAACAGCAGGTTGCGGAACGGACAGCCCAGCTCAAATTGAATGAAGAGGCGCTGCGGCAATCGCAAAAGATGGAGGCGATCGGCCAGCTCACCGGCGGTATCGCTCATGACTTCAACAACCTGCTGCAGGTGATCATTGGCAATCTCGACACCATCCTGCGCAATGTTGCGGACGATTCGCCACGGCTGAAGCGGGCGGCAAATAACGCGCTCACTGGCGCGCGGCGCGCTGCGGCCCTCACCCAGCGCCTGCTGGCCTTCTCACGGCGCCAGCCGCTTGATCCGAAGCCACTGAACGTGAATGGATTGGTGACCGGACTCTCGGAAATGGTGCACCGGACGCTTGGCGAGACGGTATCGGTCGAGACTGTGCTGGGTGCCGGTCTGTGGCAGGTTGAAGCGGACGGCAACGAACTCGAGGCAACGATCCTCAATCTGGCGGTGAACGCCCGGGATGCCATGCCGGAGGGTGGCCGCCTCACCATCGAGACCGCCAATGCTCACATCGACGAGGCATACGCAGCCAACTATGCCGAGGTGGCCCCTGGGCAATATGTATGCATCTCCATTTCGGATACCGGCATAGGGATGGACGAAGAGACACTGGGGCGAGCGTTCGAGCCCTTTTTCACCACCAAGCCAGTCGGCAAGGGCACGGGCCTCGGTCTCAGTCAGGTCTATGGCTTCGTTAAACAGTCTGCCGGTCATGTAAAAATCTATTCCGAGGTTGGACAGGGCACGACCGTGAAGATCTATCTTCCGCGACTTGTGACCGCCGGCACCGCCGAGGCCGAGAGCGAGAACGATGCTGCGATCCTCGATGGCGATGGAGAGGAGACCATCCTCGTCCTCGAGGACGACGACGACGTTAGAACCTATTCTGTCGAAATCCTACGCGAGCTCGGCTACCGCGTGGTCGAGGCACATGACGGCCCGTCCGCACTTCGCCTGTTGGAGCGGCAGGGACGCGTGGATCTGCTGTTTACCGACGTCGTGCTGCCGGGCGGCATGACCGGCGCCCAGGTGGCCGAGCAGGCGCGCGAATTGAAGCCTGGTCTGAAGGTCTTGTTCACGACGGGCTACGCCCGCAACGCCATCATCCACCATGGCCGACTGGACAAAGGCGTGAAGCTGATCACCAAGCCCTTTAGTTCCGCCGATTTGGCAGCTAGAATTCGAGACGTGCTCGATGATCAGCTTTAGAAGCGGGTGGATCATTTACGGAGAATTGCCCCACCTGATAAGGTGATCATGAAAGCAGGTAAATTATCTCAGACGCGCCAGAGACCATGCTTGAGCGGGCGGTGAGCACCGTAACGGGCCGGAGATCAGGCACTCTCCGCTGCCATCTATGTGAGCGACGCGATGGAGTGATCTCCTACTTCAACGCGGCTTGCCTCGACTCGGAATCCGCCTCGCGAGAGGCGAGAGATCTGGCAACCGCTTTCAGGGATGCCGGGGAGATACTTGAGCCTCGCAAAAATGGGGCATCTCGTCCTTCCTAGTCGATTTGTATTGGAGCAGCAGCATGCCGGCCACCGAAACAATGATCATTGCGGCGCCTATGAGGATGGGCGTCGTTACGCTTTCTCCCAGAAACGCATAGCCGAGGACAACGGCAATGATCGGGTTTACGAAAGTGTAAGTGGCGACCAATGAAGGCGCTACTCGTTTCAGCAGCCACGTATATGCGGCGAAGGCTATCACGGTACCGAACAGAATCAGGTAGGCCAGGCCACCCAGTGAAACGGCGGAGATCCGGGTCGGCTGCACAGCTTCCAACTCGCCCGATAGCGCGCTGATGACGGCCAATGCTACTCCGCCGGCGAGCAGTTCGATTCCAGCGAGCCCAGTTGAAGCGAATTTGGCGGAATGGCGCTCCGATATGACCGTTCCGACGGCCCATGAGAAGGAGGCACCCAGCAGGAGAAGCAAATCCACGAGGTGCACCGCGCTCGCGCGGGAAGATATTTCCTGCCATGCGATGAGAGCTACACCAGCGATGCCGGGAACGAGGAGTGCCGCCCTCATCGCGGTCGGCCGCTCACCTCCGGGAATGAAAACTTGCAGGAGGACGATACAGAACGGGATCGTTGCCAGCAGCAGAGCGGCCACGCCGGATGAAACGCGCTGCTGCGCATATGCCAGAACGCCGTGGCATCCGACGAAGAAGAGCAAGCCACAAACTGCCGCGATTCCCCACATCGTGACGGATGGAGCTTCGGCACCCTTTACCCTTGCATAGCCATAGAGAATGGTGCCCCCGATCAAACAGCGTATGCCCATCAGAAGAAAGGGTGGCAGCGTTTGCAGACCCAAAGCTAAGGCAAGATAGGTCGATCCCCAGATGATATAGATCGCGGCAAAGGCCGCACCGAACGTGATATGTATCCTTGAAAGCATCGTGGCTGGTCCTAACCTTTTATAGGGTTATGAACCAAACCAGGATGAAGACTATGAGTTCCAATGAAGACCGACGTTCAGGCGTCGCCAGCGACCCCAAAGAGGAATTGGCAATCCGGTTTGTAAACACGGCAGCTTGGCGATTGCGCTCGTCCCGTGAGGAGCGGCTTCCTAACGCTCAGGCATTCTTGCAATGGCTGGCCGGCAACATACCTGGGAGTGAACAGCCGTTGGCACTGATCAATGCGCGGTGGCGCGCACATCCACAAGGCAGCGCTAAAGCCTATGAGGCGGCGATTGCACTGCGCGAAGCTGTCTATGAACTCCTTGTCGCTCGCATCGCCGATGTCGCCCCTCCGATCGAGGCTTTAGAGCATTTCAATGCTCTTTTGGTTCAGCCCGCAGACGGAATAAGGCTTGGGACGATTGCCGGTGAACTGGTCTGGTGTATCGACGGAGCCAGCGATCCAGACCTGCTCAAACCCATCATCATGTCCGCTGTAAACCTCATGACCGGTCCGAAAGCGCACCGTATCCGCCAATGCCAGGATGACCGTGGCTGCGGATGGCTGTTCGTCGACGAGAGCAGGGCGATGAACAGGCGCTGGTGTTCGATGGGAGATTGCGGGAACCGGGCAAAGGCCCAGCGACATTATCGACGTTCTCGCGGTAAAAGCGACAGCCCCTCCAGCTAGCCAACGTTCTCCTAGTAGGGAGCAAACATGCCCGTAGACATTAGATGGCCACTCACAGAGACGGCGAGGTGACGGGCGGGAACCAAATGTCCGGATATTGGTTGAATGAGCGAGATCATCACCGCAATTCGAGGCGGTTTGAATGGCGCCGGCCGTCAAGATCGCTTTGGACCACACGAGCTCTCATCAGAACTCGTGAGTTTGCCCGGAGCGCCTATGCCATCCTCTTACATGGTCACGCTCTTTATTTTCGGCGGTATCGTGCTCGCCACGACATGGTTGCCGCTCGTTCTCAGGCGATTGCCAATATCGCTTCCAATGTGCTGCATTCTGATCGGTATGGGGCTGGCCTGGTCCCCCTTTACTCCGCTTCCGAAGAAGAATCCTATCGAGAACTTGTTTTGGGCCGAGCATCTTACCGAACTTGTTGTCATTGTTGCACTCATGGGGGCAGGGCTGAAGATTGATCGACCCTTTGATTTGCGGCACTGGGCCATTACATGGCGGCTGCTCGGCGTCGCCATGCCGCTGTCAATAGCCGCCACAGCGCTTCTCGGCTGGAGCATTCTCAAGCTTGATCCGCCATCCGCGCTTCTCCTCGGCGCTGCCATTGCTCCGACAGATCCTGTACTTGCTTCCGACGTGCAGGTCGGGCCGCCCCAAACTGGTGAAAAAGACGATATCCGTTTCGCTTTGACCTCGGAAGCCGGATTGAATGACGGGCTTAGCTTTCCCTTCGTCTTGGCCGCTCTCGCAATGGCGACGTCCGGCAATCACGGAACCGACTGGCTCGGTCGCTGGCTGGCGGTCGACGTTGGTTGGAGGCTTGCTTCAGGTGTTTTTGTAGGCTGGCTTCTCGGTCGAGCACTGGGTTATTTCACCTTCAAGGCGCCTGAACCAGGTCGTCTCGCCAGGACGGGAGAGGGTCTTGCGGTACTTGGATTCACCTGCATTTCCTATGGCGCGGCGGAATTCGTGCATGGTTATGGGTTCGTCGCCGTGTTCATTGCGGCCCTGACCTTACGCAGTGCTGAGCGTAGAAGCCGCTTTCATGCTGAACTCCACGACTTCGGCGAGCAGATCGAACGGCTCCTGATGATGCTGCTTCTGGTCTGCTTTGGATCGGTCATTGGGGAGGGATCGCTGATGTCACATGTCGATTGGCGCATGGTCGCCGTCGCGGTGCTACTGCTAGCCGTTGTCCGTCCGGGCGCAGGCTTGATCAGTTTGCTCGGTTGCAACCTGCCTATTGACGAAAAATGGATCATCTCAATCTTTGGTATTCGCGGTCTCGGATCAATCTATTACCTGGCGTTTGCATCCGCCAGAGGATCCTTCGCTGCGCTCGAGACCGTCTGGACGACGATATTCATCATCATTCTCGTTTCGATATCGATCCATGGTGTCGCCTCGAGACCGGTCATGCGCTGGATAGATCGCAAACGCGGCGTCGACGCGATGAAGCCCAGCGGAATGGCGAACGAATAACCGCGGCCGCCGAATTCCGGCTCGAAATTTTGTTGGAGAGGAACTCGCCCCTTACCAGACTAAGGTCTGTGTGCAGGTCGCTCGCGGCGTGTTTCATTCTTCTTTCTTCGTTGCTGGCCATTTAAAGCTCTCATCGCTTCTGAAGACGGATTGGTTTCCCTCGGGCCGGCCGATGGTAAGGGCATCTCGTTCGTCAAGTCATCGAAGGAGAGCATTTTGCGCTTTGCCGCCATGAGCAAATCAAGCTCAACTGAAGAAGGGCCGAACCGAACGAACAGATCCTCGGCCGTAGCGTCATCGAGTCCGTATTTCTTCTGGAAATCCGCCAGGCAATAAGGGACGCCTCTTGTCGGCCGGCGCCGCTCGAAAGACCGTTGCATTTCCATATTTGATGATCCTCCTAATTCCGATCCAAGCAACTGTATCGGTGAGCTGAAAGTTCCTTGGCGGAGGAAATATCTCGAAAGGAGCGCGCAAAGAATGATAGCAGTGCGGGGACGAAGTTGGTTGAGTTGCGTCAGTCTGCCGCTCCTAGGCAGGTAAACTACTTTCCGATGCGCCGGCCTTGTTGTTCCTGGGCCGCGTTGCCCAGACACCATGGACCTGATCAAGCCGCCCCTGGAGCTCGTCGCACCTCTCGTTCCGAGCGCCGTGGTCGTCATAAGCTGCGGAACAAATTGATCTTTCTCTTGTTCGATGAGCGTAACAGGAGGAAACTTCCATGAAGAAATCCATTTTCGTCGCTGCACTTCTGCTTTCGGCAACGGCAGCCCTGGCCCAGAGCCAGACGCCGTCTACATCCCAGACAACTCCGGCGGTCAATACTGGTCAGAACCCGGGAGCGCCGGTTGCTGGCAAGAACAGCTTCACAGAAGACCAGGCCAAATCCCGCATCGAAGCCGCCGGCTACACGGACGTCACGGCACTCAAACTGGACGGTCAGGGCGTTTGGCGAGCGACTGCCAAGAAGGACGGCAAGGACACGGGCGTATCTCTGGACTTCCAGGGCAACGTCACGATGACCAAGTAACGAATTGAGAAGAAGGAGACGCGATATGCGCACCATTACCGGACTCTATGACAGTTATGACGACGCCAAGGCTGCGGTGAAATCTCTCGAGGATGCAGGCATCCCATCTGACGACATTAGCATCGTGACAAACAAGGCAAATGGTGTCGACGTCGAAGGGCAGGGCACTTACGCAGCCGAGGGAGCAGGAACGGGTGCCGGTGTCGGCGCTGTTGCCGGGGGCGCTGGCGGTCTTTTGACCGGTCTCGGCATGATGGCAATTCCCGGGGTCGGCCCTGTTGTTGCCGCCGGCTGGCTCGCGGCCACTGCCGCGGGAGCAGTAGCCGGTGCTGTCGCTGGCGGTGCCGTCGGAGGCATCGTCGGAGCGATGATCAGCGAAGGCGTCCCGGAAGATGAAGCCCACGTCTACGCCGAAGGCATCCGTCGCGGAGGGTCGGTTGTAACCGCAAGGGTTGATGAGGCAAAGCTACCGCAGGCCCAGGCGATCCTCACCCGGTCGCAGCCCGTCGACATATCATCCCGCCGGGCACTCTATGCGCAAGAGGGCTGGACGCGTTTCGACGAGACGGCCGAACCCTATACGCCTGAGCAGATCGAAGCTGAGCGCCAGCGATATCGCATGAACCGGCTTTGAAAAGCACAGAAGGTCGAAGGCAAGAGGGCGTCCGTGGTCAGCGGGCGCCTTCGCACGAGTTTCCCCGCGCGATTTTTCGCGATCGGACCAGGAGAACCACGAAATTGCAGAAGCCTTATCGATTGAGGGATGGTGCCGCCGCAATCGTACCCTTCAGGGAAAAGAGCCCGCTAAGCATTGCCTTTGTGAACGGGATTGCTATGTCTTGCTTGTTATGGCCTGATATCCAGCGTCTGAGCATCGGAATATTTGCCGAGGTGCGGGCTGCTTTAATCAGCCCTTCGCGTGTTTCAGGCATCGAACAATCCCATGCGAGTTAATCGCTGCGGTGAGAGAATATCCCTCCATTCTCGATTGCGTGAGGCAATTCAACGATGCTCTTTCGAGCTCTTCCGTTTCGCGGGAGCCGAAACCGCATCTCCGGCGAAATCTTGCCGACTATTGGGAGCCAAGCGTGTCGATAGAAGATAAGGATTGCGGCGCGGACGCCGCCGGTCAGCCGTCAAAAGTTCATTTGCGCGGACCTCAGCCGCGAAATAGCCCCTTTCTCTGGAAAAAACCTGTGGCTGAGGATGGTCCAGAACCACGTGACTGGCTGGCGGCGATTATTCGGGGATCGGATGACGCCATCATCAGCAAGGATCTTAACGGCATCATTCAAACCTGGAACGATGGTGCGTCGCGCCTATTTGGCTATTCGGCGGACGAAGTCCTAGGCAAGCCGATCACGATCCTCATTCCCGAGGACAGGCTTGACGAAGAACCGGTTATCCTCTCGCGAATCCAGCGAGGCGAGCGCGTCGACCATTTCGAGACGCGTCGTCGCCGCAAGGATGGAACGTTAGTCGATATATCGCTGGTGATTTCTCCCATCCGCAATGCGAAGGGCGACATTGTCGGCGCATCCAAGATTGCGCGTGACATAACGGAACGACGCCTTGCGCAGGAGCGACAGGAGCTTTTGATGGGGGAAATGCGCCATCGCGTGAAGAATTTGTTCACGTTGGCGAGCGCAATCGTATCGATCAGTGCAAGGTCGCCGGGAAATGTTGATGATGTGCTACGCGCTATTCAATCTCGACTGACGTCGCTTGCGCGTGCCCATGAGCTGACCATGGCAGTCAAGCCAGAAGATCATACCGGCGAATCGGAGACGAGGCTGCTTGCGGTGACCCGCACGATTCTGGACCCTTATACATCTGGCGGGCGGATTAAGATCGAGGGAGAAGATCCGCAGGTCGGCGGAAAGGCGATTTCCAACATTGCCCTGATCCTGCATGAACTGGCGACGAACGCGGCGAAATATGGATCGTTGTCAGTGCCGGAAGGCTGCCTCGATGTCCGGGTTTGGAGCGACGACGATCTCATTCACTTAAGTTGGATCGAGAAGAACGGTCCAGAACCCTCGCTCGTCGAAAAAGGAGGGTTTGGCAGCCGGCTGGAGCAAGGGCTCGTCAATGCCTTGGGTGCGGAGATCCAGCGTGACTGGCAGCCATCTGGCTTGTCCGTTCTGCTGCGCATGCCGCAGGCGAAGTTGAGATCATAATTGTTGTGCATCTCACCGGCGGGATTTGTTGGGTTCGGCTCTAGTCTGTGCCGGCAAGGCGAAGTTCTGACCTCGTCAGTCGTAAGTCATGACTGCATCTTAGGAAGGAGTATTGCCTCGAGGCGATTTGAGCGATGCGGAGCGGTATACCTGCCTGCAAAAGCAAGAACAGCACCGAGCCAATGTTCAAAAGACTCAAATAATCGGGATAATTTCAAGCCATTTCGACCGGCCGAAGACTTCGTTTTCGGCCCCTCCCTCTCGCCTCAGCCTAACTATCGCTGCCATTGGCATTTCATTGAAAACCGTGATTTGCGTTCGGCGGGTCTTGGAAATGCAGGCGGTGTGTCGGCGTAGTTAATCCGCAACCTAGGAACTCGATATCATGATCGGGCGTTGTACGTCCTCAATTCAGCCGTGAGCGAGAGGTGAACGTGGTTGAAAGCAAGAAGGTGACTGTTGTAAGTTCCGGGATTCCCGGGTTGGACGACATTCTCCGTGGCGGTTTGCCCGCATCAAATCTCTATATCCTTCAAGGTGCGCCAGGGTCGGGCAAGACGACCGCAGCTTTACAATTCCTCCGTGCGGGTGCTGCGAACGGAGAACGCTGCATTTATGTCAGCCTGTCTCAGACCAGGGCGGAGCTGGAGTCGATCGCGCTGTCCCATGGCTGGACGCTTGAGGGCATCCGGGTGGAAGAGCTCGCAGCTTCCGATTCGGTTGGGGGAGCAAGCGACCAGTCGATTTTTCAGACGGCTGAACTCCGTCTGGACGAGACACGGAAAATGATCGAAAGCGCAATTGAGGAGCACAAACCCAGCCGGCTTGTCTATGACTCACTACTTGAAATTCGGTTGATCACTGGCGATTCCCCCCGCTTTCGTCGCGAGCTGATCGCCTTCAAGGCGTTTCTCGCCAAACGCGACATAGTGGCTCTGTTGCTTGACACCCAAACCCCAGAGACCGATAGAACAGGCGAAGAGGTCGATGGCATTGCTCACGGCGTCATTCGTCTGGACAAATCGCTTGAGGAATATGGTGCGGTTCGCCGCCGCATCGAGGTCAGTAAGATGCGCGGTGTGCCCGTCGCCGACGGCTATCACGACATGGCGATCCGCGAAGGCGAGGGCGTGGTCGTATTCCCACGGATCATACCGGGCAACGTGGCGAGAACCGTTGAGCCGCAGTTGATCAAGTCCGGCGTGGATACGCTCGATGAAATGTTCGGCGGCGGGCAGGAATCGGGAACCACCACCCTCGTCATAGGTCAGGCGGGCACCGGTAAATCAACCATGGCCTCGCTCTATGCGACCGCAGCTCTCAAACGAGGTGAGAGTGTAGGCCTGTTCCTGTTCGAGGAGCGAATAGAGACTTTCTTCCGGCGCTCGGAAGGATTGGGCATGGATCTGCGCCAATTTCACAAGGATGGTCAGCTGATCATCCGGGATTTTAACCCCAATGAGATATCGCCGGGTGAGTTCGGCCAGATCGTCCAGCAAGCGGTGAGCAGTGAAAGGGTGAAGGTCGTCGTCATCGATAGCTTCACCGGATATCTGAATTCATTGCCGCATCGTGAGAAGGCCGTCCTCGACATCCAATCGCTCCTGAAATTTCTCGCGCGCGCAGGTGTGCTTACCATGCTTATCGTCGCGCAGCACGGTCTGCTTGGCCAGGGGATTGGTATTGATGTCGATGTAAGTTTTCTGGGAGACACGGTGCTGCTGCTGCGAATTACCGAGCATGAGGGTAGGCTGCGGCGCAGCATTACTGTCGTGAAGAAACGGCACGGTCCGCACGATCTCGACGTCCGGGAATTGTTCATTCAAAGCTCCGGAGTCACAGTGGTCTCATATAACCCGATTCCGGAGACCTGATCGCTCGTGGCCGCAAATGACAGCCATCTCGACTGGGTATTGGTCATCGCGCCTTATCGGCGCGACGCCGAACATTTGGAGACGCTCCTGGCTCAAAATGGTGTAGCTGCGCGGCGGGCGGAGGGCTTGGAACAGTTGATGGCGCTGTTGGCGCAAACACCCGGCGTCCTTGTTGCCACGCAGGAGGCACTTGATCCGGAGGTGCAGGAGACGATCGGTCGCCACCTAGTCGAGCAGCCAGAATGGTCGGAGATGCCTATTCTGATCCTATTGGACCGGATGGTTCCTCCGACCCGCGTGCAAGCTGAGCTCTCCGTTGCCTGGCCCCGCTCACGGCAACTCTATTATCAACGTCCAGTGACAATGCTCGAATTGCTGAGCGGCGTTCAATCGAGCCTGCTGGCGCGCCTGCGCCAGCGCGATGTCCGGGACCACATTGAGCGTGAGAGCGAACTTCGGCGTGAACTCAATCACCGCGTGAAGAACATTCTCTCCAGTATCTCTTCAATCTTCCAGATGACCCGCCGGCGCGCCGTCTCGCTGGATGAGTTCGCCGACGATTTCGCCGGTCGGCTTGCCGCTCTTGCCAACGTACATTCCGCAGTGTTCCAGGCGAACGGTGACGCAGCCGAGTTCTCCCATATTGCCGAATTAACCTTCAGCCCATATCGGGCGAAAGGCGCGGATCGCATTAGTTTTACGGGGCCGAAAATTATGCTGAGTGCCGAGGCCGCGACGACGCTGGCCTTATGCTTCCATGAGCTTGCGACAAATGCGCTTAAATATGGTGCTCTCCTAAAACCAGAGGGCCGGATAAGTCTGAAATGGTCCGTTTCACAAGATGGGAACCTGGATCTTCAATGGCTGGAGCGAGGAGGTCCGCCAGTCTCGGAACCTAAAAGAAGCGGATATGGAACGCGGTATATCCGCTCGGCGTTATACAACCTCTTTGGCACGCCGCCCACCATCTTGTTCCATCCACAGGGACTAAGCTGCACTCAGATCGGTCCGCTTGCGCGCGTGTCACCGAAGGACCTTGAACTCTAGGAGGCTTATTAGCCATGGCATCTTCGGCGCCTCCGTTGCGCATATTCTGTCTTGAAGACAACCCATTGATCATCTTCCAAATCGAGGCCATGATTGAGGATTTGGGGCATATCTTTGCAGGATCTGCCATAAGCTTCGCCGACCTTGTTAAAAGACAGGATCTCCGTGGCATCGACGGAGTGCTGGTGGATATCGATCTTGCTGATGGACGCACTGGCCCTGATGCGGCGATCTGGCTTTCCGAACAGGGGATCCCAAGCATCTTCGTCACAGGTCAGGAGGCGATAGCGGCTGAGTACTCCCAAGTGGTGCTTGCAACAATCGGAAAACCGGTGTCCGAGATCGAGCTTGCAGAAAAGCTGGAGCTGTTTAGGGGCACCAATCCCTATTGCCGAGGACGCTGACAAATCACGTGCGAGATAAAAGATAAGGCGTAGCTGGTTTACCAATTGTCTCTGTCGGTCTGAGGTCGAGGCTCATGGTCTTTGCGCCGTGCTTGCCGATCACGAAGTTTGTCGGCCGCGGCTAACCCGTGATGGCTCTGGATGGTAACCGAATAGGAACATTCCGAAGGCTGGGCAATTCTCTTTTCAGCTCGCAAGAGCCAAAATGCAAAGGAGAATGCTATGAAAACGAAACTTATTGTTTCAGCCGCCGCCTTCGGCCTTCTCGCTGGTTCAGCCTTCGCGCAGTCTTCCACCGTCACTGGAGCCGCGGGCGGTGCGGTGACCGGAGCGGTCGTAGGTGGCCCGGTCGGCGCTGCGATTGGGGGTGTCACCGGAGCGATTGTCGGTGGTGCCATCGACCCGCCGCCGGAGAAAGTGGTCACTTACGTTCAGGAGCAGCCTCTGCCTCCCTCCGAGGCAGTCGTGCAAGACCAGATTGTCGTCGGCCGCGCGCTTCCGGAAACGGTTGTCGTGACACCGGTTCCGGATAACCCAACCTATGCCTATGCTGTCGTGAACCATAAACGTGTCATCGTCCAGCCGAAGACGCGCAAGGTCGTTCGCATCCTTGAATAGTGCCAGGGGGGGCCTCCGAAAGAGGCCCTTTCATTCCATGCGACCCGATACGCTATAGGCGCGTTCTACGTATCCGGCTTCCAATCGTGAGATTCAAGGCGAAAGCTCTGGGCACCACACCCTGTCGCGGCCGCTCGAGCCGAAGCCTAACTCGCGTTGCCGAAACAAGGATCCGACCTAGCGATTCTACGGGGCAAGCACACTGCAATTGCGGACTGCTAAATTTGCAACACCGGGCGGTTCCTTTAGTTTTCGATTTTCGAATGGATGGACAGTCAGCCAGTAGGTGGTGTTATGGAGTCTCAAGCTCCGTGTTTGGTAAAGGCGATGCGATTTACAGGCTTGCGGCTTTTCAAGATGCTCAGATCATCTCGCCCGCTCGGCAACGGCGATGGTTTCAAGCCTTACGAACCGTGGGTCTGTGACGCTTTCGAGCGCTTTGAGCGTGAGATCGAAGCGTTCTGCCGACGGTCGTTGTTTTCAGTTATAGTTTAAAAGGCCATCTGGCGAGCTGGGTAATCCTCGTTGCAGTGGCGCCCGGTTGAACTTACCTTCGCCCTTTGAACCTGTCGAACGCCGTGACGCGCTGGATTGGCGGATCGGCATCCCAGCCGTAGATCTCGGTTCGCAGGAAGCGAAGTTCGTCTTCCATGGCCTCTTCGACGATCTCGATCCACCAGGATTTCGGTCGCCCATCACTGCCGTCAGACCAGCGGTAGCCCCGTTCTTTCAAGCGGTCCTTCAGGTCGAAGGGGGAGTTTTCCGCGAAGATGCGCACGCGGGAGCGTTGGCTTGCCTGATAAAGTTCGGCAAAATGTGTTTGCGCATTATCGCCCTGAGAGAGCGCCAGTACCTCCAACAGGGCGAAGCAGTCGTCGACAGCGCGGTGTCCGACGTGAAAATAGCCACTCTGGTTGATGAGATAGCCGAGCTTGGTTCCTTCATAGCCCCTGGCGCTCCAATCAATCTCGGAATTGGAACAGGCCCAGGCCTTGCCGGCAAAGATCGAGGAGAAGGTCTCGCAAAAGGGCCGATCGAAACCGGCATTGTGGGCAATGATGAGATCGGCCGGTTCGATGAGCGCACGCACGGCCGGCATGTCGATCATCTGGCCGACGACCATGGCGTTGGTGATGCCGGTCAGCCTGATAACGTCGGCTGGGATCGGAATGCTCGGTTGCTGCAGCCCGCCGTAGATACCGGTGACATCTCCGATCTCGCCCTGTTCATTGAAGGTGAAGCCGATGAGGCCGATTTCGATGATCTCGTCTTTCCTCGCATCGAGCCCTGTGGTTTCGGTATCGAGGATGACGCCCTGCAGCGGATGGCCAGGTCTTGGGATGGCGGCAATCGGACGAGCTTCGAGTTTTCTCAGAATCTGGTAGCGCCCGGTTGCTTGCAGGATCCGCACCATCTCGGCTTCGTCGGGCGCTGATCCGGCCGGTCGAGTCCGCAGGCTTGGCGCCGACGTTTTGCGGACGGGCTGCGCATTCTCCGAAAACATGTCCAGCTGAGACGTCATGGCCTATCCCACGAAAATGATCGGCGCAAATCTAAAACGTCACTTGCCTCATGAGAAGGGTGTAGTGCGGCCGGGCGGGCCATACCCACTGCTATTCGACCTCGTAGCGACCATCAGTGGGTTCGCCGCGATGGCGCGTGCACAGGATAACGGAACGGCCAATAGGGAGGAATCATTGGCCGCTCCGGCTCGGTCCGCCGCAAAGCGCTCAAAGCAAGTCTTTGATAGCCGCAAGCCTCAAAATATCAACCACATTCCGGATGCGTCTGCTGGCGTACATATCATCTGCCACGGTGCTTGCGAGCTGACCTGATCGGAAGTGTCAAAGGCTCAGTAGACGCGGGATTCAGGAACCTTCAAGGAAACTACAAGAGCTAAAGAACGTTCTGTTGCTGTGAACCTTGTCAGCAGGAGACAGCAATGGCGGATGACAGCACCACGACCATCAGCGCCACGTTCCAAACACGCCAGGCAGCAGATCTTGCCATCGAACATCTGGTTCAGCAGCATGGAATTTCGCGGCCGGACATTTTCGTTCAATCGGCAAGCGACAGCAACAGCTCAGGTTCGGCGCCCTCGGGTGGAGATGCCTCGCACGGTCAGGGGGCTCGCGGTGACGCGCCGCTCGCAGGCGAGATCGAGGTCTCGGCGGATATCGCCTCAAGCCAGGCTGCCACCGTCAGACGCAGTCTCGCAGATGCCGGCGCGCTGCGTGTCTGGAGCCGCTGAGCATGGCCGACACTCTTTCGAAATATCGTGCCAAGCGCGATTTCAAGAAGACCAGCGAACCAAGCGGGGAGACTCATGTCAAACCGTCGAACCGCCGGCGGTTCGTCATCCAAAAGCATGATGCCACCCGGCTGCATTACGATCTTCGCCTGGAACTCGACGGCGTCTTTAAATCCTGGGCGGTGACGAAGGGGCCATCGCTCGATCCGCACGACAAGCGTCTGGCGGTCGAGGTGGAAGACCATCCGCTCGACTATGGCGATTTCGAGGGCACGATCCCCAAGGGGCAATATGGCGGAGGGACCGTGATGCTGTGGGATCGCGGCTACTGGGAACCCGAAGGCAGGACGTCGCCCGAGGAAGCTCTGAAAAAAGGTGACTTCAAGTTCACGCTGGACGGCAAGCGGCTTCATGGCAGTTTCGTCCTGGTCCGGATGCGCCGGGACCGGGACCGCGGCACGCGAACCAACTGGCTGCTGATCAAGCATCATGACGACTACTCGGTGGAGGAGAACGGCGCCGCCATCCTGGAAGAGAATGCGATCTCGGTTGCCTCTGGCCGCAGCATGCAGCAAATCGCCGAGGGCAGGGGCCGCAAACCGCAGCCCTTCATGACGGCGAATGCAGATGTGGAGGCAGATGCGGTCTGGGACAGCAAGCATGGCCTAGCGGCCGGCGAGCGCAAGAAGCGGTCGCGCAAGGATGTTGCGACCTCCACTGCTGTTGATCTGCCCGACTTCATAGCTCCGCAACTGTGCGAAAGGGTTGCTCGACCGCCCGTCGGCAAGAGTTGGCTGCATGAGATCAAGTTCGATGGCTACCGTATCCAGATGCGCATTGCCGATGGGGCGGTGAAGCTGAAGACGCGCAAAGGTCTCGACTGGACGGCAAAATATCCCGAGATCGCCAAGTCGGCGTCAGCACTTCCCGACTGCATTATCGATGGCGAGATCTGCGCACTCGATGAGAACGGCGCACCGGATTTTGCCGCGCTCCAGGCGGCTTTGTCGGAAGGCAAAACGAATGACCTCGTCTATTTCGCGTTCGATCTGCTGTTCGATGGCGCCGAGGACTTGCGGTCTATACCTCTGGTGGAGCGGAAGGAGCGGCTGCAAAACCTTCTTGCCGAAGCGAGCAGCGATCCCCGCATCCGCTATGTCGAACATTTCGAAACCGGCGGCGATGCGGTGCTCCGCTCTGCCTGCAAGCTGTCGCTCGAAGGCATAGTCTCCAAGCAGATGGATGCACTCTATCGGTCCGGCCGGACCGAAACCTGGGTAAAGTCGAAATGCCGGGCGGGCCATGAAGTGGTCATCGGTGGCTATGCCAAAACCAATGGCAAATTCCGCTCCCTTTTGGTTGGCGTCCACCGTGGAGACCAGTTTGTCCATGTCGGGCGCGTCGGGACCGGCTATGGCGCCAAGAAAGTGGAGACGCTGCTTCCAAGGCTGAAGGCACTGGAGACGGCGAAATCGCCGTTCACCGGCGGTGCTCCGAAGAAGCAGGGTGAAGTGGTCTGGGTAAAGCCGGAACTCGTCGCCGAAATCGAATTCGAGGGCTGGACCGCCGACGGACTCGTCCGGCAGGCCGCCTTCAAGGGTCTGCGTGAAGACAAGCCGGCAAAAGAGGTCGAGGCCGAGAAGCCGGCATCGCCGGGCGGGACGGAGACCGCCCAGCCTGCCGCAACCGCCAAACATAAGCCTTTCCGCCGCAAAACCGCGAAGGCCGAGGTCATGGGAGTCCTCATCTCCAATCCCGACAAGCGGCTATGGCCGGATGCCAATGACGGAGAGCCCGTCACCAAGGAAGAGCTGGCGCGCTATCATGAAGCTGTCGGCGCCTGGCTCATCGAGCATATTAAGGGCCGGCCGTGTTCGATCATTCGCGCACCCGATGGTATCGAGGGAGAACAGTTCTTCCAGCGGCATGCGATGCCAGGTACCTCGAACCTTATCGAGCTGGTGAAAGTGTTCGGCGACAAGAAGCCTTACCTGCAGATCGACCGGATCGAGGGGCTGGCCGCCATCGCCCAGATCGGTGGTATCGAACTGCATCCCTGGAATTGTCAGCCCGGCAAACCGGAAGTACCTGGACGTCTGGTGTTCGATCTTGATCCCGGGCCCGATGTGCTGTTTTCGAGCGTTGTTGCAGCGGCGCGCGAGATGCGCGACCGGCTGGATGAGCTCGGTCTCATCAGTTTCTGCAAGACGACCGGAGGCAAGGGTCTGCACGTCGTGACACCGCTGGCAATTAACAAGCGCAAACCTTTGACCTGGGTGGAGGCAAAAGGCTTCGCCCACGATCTCTGCGAAGACATGGCGCGTGACAATCCCGATCTCTATCTGATCAAGATGACCAAGAGCCTTCGGGGTGGCCGGATCTTCCTTGATTACCTGCGCAACGACCGCATGGCGACCGCCGTCGCACCGCTCTCACCGCGGGCTCGCCCCGGCGCCACCGTCTCGATGCCGCTCAACTGGACGCAGGTAAAGGCCGATCTCGACCCGAAACGCTTTACGATCCGAACGGTGCCGGCGCTACTTGCCAAGAGCCCGGCCTGGCAGGACTATTGTGACGGCGAGCGGCCGCTTGAGCAGGCGATCAAGCGCCTCGGAAAATCAAAGCGTGCGGCGTGATCTCGCAAGGCCAACCTCAGGCGATATATATGGACGAGGTAATAAAGGACACGGCCGAACCACGCCCGCGCGAGGGGGCAACCACCGACCTGCCGCATGATCGGGTAACGGTGGAGCGGTTTCGGCAGGCGTTCCCGCGTGCGCGATGGAGCGACAGGCTCAATGCCTGGTTCGTGCCCGGCCGCACCGCCGAAAGGCGTATCGGCCGCTGGTTCGCGGAGATGGAGGCGGAGGCGGACAGGTTCGCCGACGAAAAGGGCAGAGATGCCTTTGCCTTTGAGCCAATTGAAAGCCCGTACCTGGACGCGGCGCCCGCGGCTTTCCAGATTAGGACGCCCTACTCACGGGCCGCTATTGACGAAATCCGCGAGATTCCGCATGCCCGCTGGGATGCCGACCGCCGTCTCTGGACGGTGCCTTACCGCTCGTTTGCAGAACTGCGGCAGCGATGGCCGGTCATAGAGGCAGCCGCCAAGCGCTCCGAGCCGGATGCACGGCACGCAAGGCGCGAGGCGATCAAGGGAACGGAGGAAGAGGAGGCATCCAAGGAGAGGATGAGGGAGCGCCGGCGCAAGCGATATCCGGTTCCCGCTGATGATCCGCCACCCTTCGACCGCGCGATCGGCACGCATATCGGGATCGTTTTCTTTACCAGGACTGAGGGTGAACTCGCGGATTCGGGGACAGTCACCGCTTTTTACTTTCCCGCAGCAGATGGCGAGGATTATGTCTGGGCATCGTGGCGGCGCGGCCCGCTGGAAGAATTGGTGAGGGCGTGGCCGGCGCGCATACCTCCGGGACAAGGTGAGCGCGATCGTGGCTGGTGGATACCAACTCTTGACGAGTTGCGCGCGGCCCGCCGCGATGCCAGATCCAGGCGGCGGGCCTCGGAGCGCAAGGAAAAGGACAAGCCATCCAGTGACAGGCCAGCAGACAGTGCTTGAGAAGTTCCGGCACCTGCCGCCGATGGCGCCGCGCGAACTCGTGGGCCTGTGGAAGGGGCACGGTATACCGGCGAACCATCCGTTCGACGGCGTGCTCGAAAATCTCGGCTGGTACGGCAAGCGCTTCACGCCCGATATGCGCGCCGATGCCTTGCTGTTTCGCTCGGGCGAGCATCGACTCACGGCAATTGATCCGAAATGGATACCGCTTCACTGGGCGATGCGTTTCGATCGGCTTGGCCGGACTCCTATAGCGAGCAACCTCTTTTCCTATCTTCAGCGTCGGCTTCGCGCGAACGGGCCGGTCGCAGGTCTCAAAACCCTGCCGTTTGACGGTGTCGAAAGTGCCGCCCTGGTCTATGACCATCAGCCGATCGTCGATCATTTTCGGAGGATCGATGAGCAGACGGTGATGGGCGCGATGACGATTCAGTGCGACGAGCGCATCTATTTCTTCGAACTTCAACGCGTCGACCAGCCTTGAAAACGGCTCATCCGGCATTGATGATCGGGTTTGCACAGCCCGTCCGCCGCGCGCGATGGTCCGGGTGGGCTGGCGCTCGCGCATGGGTCGAGCGCCCTATCAATGCTCGGCGGTTGGCTCGCCATTTACGTCGAATACTGCAGCATTGTCCTGGACCTCCCGCAAGCCCTTATAGGAGGCGTGGCGCAGATTGCCGTCATCGGTCCATCCCCGAAACTCGATCTCGGCGATCAAGGTCGGCTGTACGAAGACGACCTTCTTGCCCTTGAGCGGCACTACGGGTTGGCTGGTTTTAAGTGTGTCGAGCTTCTTCCTGAGATAGGCGGCATCCTTGGCATCGAACCCCGTTCCGACGGCGCCGACATAGATCCAATCGTGGCCCTTTCTGCCGGCAACAAGAAGGCTCCCGATGCCGCTGCGGGCGGAGGCGGATTGCTCATAGCCGATGATCATGAAGCTTTCGCTCTGCACGCATTTGATCTTTATCCAATCGCCGGTTCGCCCGGATCGATAAGGTCGATCCCGGTGCTTGGCAATAATGCCCTCAAGCCCTGCCGCACAGGCCTTGGCGAGAAGTGCCGCGCCGTCACCCTGGACTTCTTCCGACAGCTGTATTGCGCCCGTGGCACCATCGAGAAAATCCTCAAGCAAATGCCGGCGGACGGAGAGCTCCATTCCCGTGAGATCGTGACCGTCAAAATAAAGCAGGTCGAAAGCGAAAAAGACCGCTTCTGTCGAGGCTCGTTTGCCACCGCGTCCGCCAAGCGATCGCTGCAATGCTCCGAAGTCGGAGTGACCCTTGTTATTAAGTACCACGGCCTCGCCATCGAGAATGGCGGTCCCGACATCCAGTTTCCGCGCGGCATCGGCGATGGCCGGAAAGCGATGCGTCCAGTCATGGCCGCCGCGTGTGATGATGCGCACACGTTTCGGCTCGTTATGGACGCACAGGCGATAGCCGTCCCACTTCACTTCGAACGCCCACTCCGGGCCTTGTGGCGGAACCGTTTTCAGAAGAGCCAGGCAAGGCTCGATCCGGTCCGGCATCTTGTCAAAGGGAAGATTGGGCTGGGAAGGGTCGCGGCGCCGGGCGGGCTTCGACCGGACGACCTGATCTTCCCGCAGCAACGGCTTGGCAGGCCTCCTCATCGTTTTACTCGCTTCTCGGCCTCGACCGATTTCTTCACGGCATCCCTGATATTGATGACATTGCCAGACTGAGGCGATGGCGTCCACTTACCTTTGGGGCTGGGGGAGTTTTTCAGGGTGTTTCTCTTGGCTGCGATAACGTCGAGCAGCCGCTCTCGGACCGGGTTAACCACCATTTTCGGGAACCAGGCTCTTGTCTGTCGGTTGATGAATTCACGGATGAGCGGCATCATGTCCGAACCCACCTTCTCATCGCCGATCCCCTCGAAATAAATATCTGATCACGGACCTCACCCCTGTAACGCAGCGTCCAGTTAACGATGCCCCTGCCGCGTGTCTCGAGCATGACGGCGCGTTCGCGACGTGAGATCATCAGCCAGGATATGTCATCTTTTGGGCTTCCATCGCATCGCGGATCAGGAAAGTGCGTGAGCATATCGCCCGGGGCAGCCTGACCCTATCGAAGGGAGCCCCCGCTCTTGCGGAAGCTCTCTTCCCAGTCTTTAATCGCGATGTTCCGGCATTGCCTTCAGCTGGTCCTTTGTCCATGACGTCACGCCATGGATCTCACCGCTTTCGTCGCGCATGAAATCCAGATCGGTCACTCGAACCGACACCGGCTTTGCACCGATGCCGAGGAAGCCGCCGACGTCGATCACGACGCTGCTGCCGCTGCCGGCCCCATGCACGTGGTCAACCGTGCCAACCTTGTGATCATCGGCATCATAGATCGATGCGCCTTCCAAATTAGCCTGTGTAAGTTCTTCTTCGGCCAGTCGTATGTGGTTGCTGTGATCCATGAGCGAATCCTCCTTTTGCTTCCGAAAGCAATATTGATTGGCAAGGTGATCGTTGTTGCGTTCCTGCTTGTCCATGTGCTTGGAGCTATCGCCACTGCCCACGACATTTTCTCCTCGATCAACATGAGGACCAACGGCGGTCTGAAGGCTTTGTTCCCAGCTGAGTCTACTGGCAGGCAAGTCCCTATGGCCGATATCCGGTGCAGGATCGGAGCAAGGTCATGTCCTGAAACTTGTCAGGTCATCTCAAGGTGAATTTGGCCGTCGTAAATAATCGCCAAGTCGAGACTTTGATTTACAGCGAAGCCTCTTCCATGCGATTGATTCGATGGCCGAAGATCAGGCGCTCCGCAAGACGCTCGACGAACTCCCCGCTGCCATTTACGTCACTGACACCGATGGAGTGATCACCTACTTCAATCCGGCGTGCATCGACTTCACCAGCCGGCGGCCTGAGGTCGGGGCGGACCGCTGGTGCGTTACTTGGCGCCTCTATACCAACGCTGGCGACTTCCTGCCGCATGAGGAATGCCCAATGGCGGAGGCAATCAACACCCGGCGGCCGATCCGCGGCGTGACGGCGGTGGCCGAAAGGCCAGACGGAACACGTGTGACCTTCGACCTTATCCGACCCCCATTTTTGACAGGGATGGCAAGTTCGCGGGGGCCGTCAATCTGCTGGAAGATGTAACAGATGAAGTACGCGTCAACGATTTCCAGGCCCAGGCCCAGGCGCGGCGTTCCCGGCGACTGGCTAATGCGGTGGCGGACGATTTTGCAGCCGATAGCCTGAATCGCATGGCCGAGGAATATGAAGCCAAAGCAGCGGAGCTACTCCGCCATAGGCGCCCCGCGCCGGGTGGCGATACCGCCGTAGATCCCGCGACGGTCGAGCTCGAGAAGCACCGCCGATGAATGGCCAAGCCCCTCAAAAGTGCCTGCTTATCGAAGAGCCTGTTTGAACCTTTCGAAAGCGCCGTTCCCTCCCGATTTGAGTCATAGAGGTGATAGTCCGCAAATGGCTCGCACCACGGCTCCAGCAGACGAGTGAGATCGCCATAGGCCATCGGCTCTGCGACCGGATCTTCCAGGATGTAGAGGACGCCGAACCCCTCTATAGCGGCGGCCACCAGCAGGTTGTCGTCCTCGAACATCGGTCCGCGGTCAGCCATTTGCATGTCTCTTGATTAGTTATTTTCCTGACATGTCTTGCCATATCAGAATTTGAGGGTATGTTCTTCTTATCGACCATTGCTTGTGACGTCGCTCAAGAGCCTCGCGTTCTTCCTCGGATTCCCTCTCAAATAATCGATCTAATCCCGCAGGGTATCGCGGGAACAACAACGATTGCTTAGAAAGGAATCGTTATGAACACTGGTACTGTGAAGTGGTTTAACTCCACCAAAGGCTTCGGCTTTATTCAACCCGATAATGGCAGCACGGATGTTTTCGTCCATATCTCGGCGGTAGAGCGGGCCGGCATGCGGTCGCTCAACGATGGCCAGAAGATCACTTACGACATCGTGCAGGATCGTAGATCTGGCAAGAGCTCGGCTGACAATCTTCGGGCCGCATAATTTGTCAAGGCTTCACGCGACCACGGATGTACTGGCGCGCTGAGACCATGACCGAGGAAGGTCGGGACACGTCCCGGCCTTTTATTTTTTCATTTCGAACGGAGAACGGCATGGCAAATGGTCGTTACCGGCCAGGTGACAGCATCGTCCTGAAACCTGGAATTTTCGGAAACGCCCAGCCGGCGGGCAGCATCGTGTCTGTGCTGCCTGTGTCGCAGGGCGTTGCCCACTATCGGGTCCGCTTCCAAAATGAGAGCTTCGAGCGGAGCGTCCGTCAGGACGATATCGATGCCGGGGCGTCACCGTCGTCGCTTTCGCCGACGCAAGCCGAGGTACCGCAAACATCGAAATCGAGTTGGATCAACTCGAATTCAATCCGCACCAAGAAATAAACGCAGCGCGAGCTGAAAGGAGACGTTTTGCAGGTTCTGGTAAGAGACAACAATGTGGATCAAGCGCTACGCGTTCTGAAAAAGAAATTGCAGCGTGAAGGCGTGTTTCGGGAAATGAAGGCACGCAGCGCCTATGAAAAGCCGTCCGAAAAACGTGCCCGCGAAAAGGGTGAGGCGGTCCGGCGTGCCCGCAAGCTTGCCCGTAAGCAGGCTCAGCGCGAAGGCCTGTTGCCGGCGCCGAAGAAGAAAGTCATGGCGCGAGCCCGCTGACGTCCGGCGTCTTTTGAAACGCACCTGCTGAAATGGAGGAAGCATGACAAAGACGAAAGACAATCTGTTCAAGCCTGAAAAGCTGTCGGCGCAGGCGAAGTCCGAGCAGACGACGTCAATTGCCAGGGTTATCCTGGCCGATGAGGCGTCTGCTCGACAGAAGAAGACGGACAGGCTCCGAGCACTTCGTTTGGCTCAGCCCGTTGTAGAACCGATCAAGGGGTCAAAAAGAAGCGGCAAAAAGTTAGATTGAAACTGCTGCCTCCGCTTCGCTCAACCTATTCAACATGGGCGCACGACTGCGCTGTACTTTGATTGGTCTCCTTGCGCGCGTGATGGCGATGGCTTGTCTTTGTAATCTAATCGGTGTCCTGCGCGTCTCCATACCTCTCGCATATGGAAATCTAGATTCGAAGCGGAGCCCACCGCACATGCGGAAGCTCCCCTTCCAGTGTTTAATCACGATACTCGGGCATTGCCTTCAGCTGGTCCTGCATTGCACTCGCTTCGCCGCAATTCATTCTTTAGTGTTTTTTAATTAGTCCCTAGATGATGTTAGAGGGTATCGATCAAGGCCGCCGGACCGCGCCTTGCTCCGCCGAGAGCGTGTATCGCTGTCTCCGTTGCGGAGATCCCATATTGTCCGGGGACGGCTGCGGCATCTGCAGGGAATATCTCGCGCCCTAGCTCATGGAACTCCCGTTTTTCGTAGGTCGAACCTATCAGAAGGCACTGTCATGGCAACCACATCGAGAGGCCGCATCCAGGATCGTGCGAAGGTCGCAGGCGGCCAGGATCACGAAGTGCGTTACGAGGCGAAGAAGGAAGGCGTATCAAAGGACAGGGTCAAGAAGACCGTGAAGGGCGCCGGGAATTCGCGAAAGAAGGTCGAAGCGGAAATCGGCCGGCGCTAAGCCGTGAAGCTGGCGACTTACAACGTCAACGGCGTAAACGGCCGGCTCGAAGTCCTCCTGCGATGGCTGGAGGAGGCCGCGCCAGACGTCGCATGCCTCCAGGAACTGAAGGCCCCGCAAGAGAAGTTTCCGATCAACGCAATCGAGGCTGCCGGCTACGGCGCAGTGTGGCAGGGCCAAAAATCCTGGAACGGGGTTGCGATCCTTGCAAAAGGGCAGGAACCCCATCTTACGAGGCGACGGCTCCCAGGCGAACCGGAGGACGAGCACAGCCGCTATATCGAAGCCGTTGTCGACGGGATCGTCATCGCGGTCTATACCTCCCGAACGTCAATCCTTATCCGGGACCTAAGTTCGACTACAAGCTCCGCTGGTTCAAACGGCTTCAAGATTACGCCGCCGAGCTGCTGAAGCTAGAGGTGCCAGTTGTTCTCGTCGGCGACTTCGACGTGATGCCCAACGAGATGGACGTCTACAAGCCGGAACGCTGGACGAATGACGCCTTGTTTCGCGTCGAAGTCCGGAACGCGTACAGAAAACTCGTCGATCAGGGCTGGACCGATGCTCTGCGCCATCTACATCCGACGAACGCATCTACACGTTCTGAGACTAATTCCGAAATGCATACGCTCGCGACGCCGGACTGCGGATCGACCACTTCCTGCTCAGCTCGGAGCCGGCCGCCCGTCTGTCGAAGGCTGAAGTCGACAAGCACGTACGCGGCTGGGAGCACACAAGCGACCATGCTCTCGTATGGATCGAACTGAGCGACGAGCCCGTCAGGAAGAAGAGAAGGAAGTCATGACCGGCAACTGGAAACTTCGGCTCCGCGATAGGAAGGAAGATTTCGTCGCCATCTTCGTCGTCGCCGGAGCGAAGCAGTTTGACCTGTTCGACGCCGGCACGGTTGATGATTGCGCGACCACTACGACTGACTGCGGAAACCGCGTCCCGCCGACGGAACTTCTGGCCACCGAGCAGATTTAAGCGAGACGCTTTTTAGGAGGTCAAATATGATCCCTGCAAGATTTTGCGCCGTACGAGACGCCGCCTGGTCTTGGTCTGTCATCGACATCACCACAGGTAAAGTCGTCGTTTACAGCGCCGTCCGTCTCGGTGGACTTAGCGAGCTCATCGCAAAGGATATGGCAAAGCTGCTCAACCTGGAATCTTCGGATGACAACGTCGTCATCCCTCTTTCTCCAGAATCTCGGGAGACATAACAAGAGCCGTACATTTCCATTTAGTCCCGCAAATGATCAGTTGCGGTCAGGCCAAGCTCGAAGAGCTTTTTCTCCTCATGGACACCCTGCTGATAAAGCTTGATGACAAAGGCAGCAATGTCCTCAGCCTTTTCGTCTCCGCGGTTTAGCGTCAGTTCGAAGAGAATGGCTTCAAACGCACGTTGACAGGTCCCGAGCGCCTCGGAATCCAGGGATACGTCTCTGGTGCGAGGGTATCTGTTGACCACCCTTCATGACCTTCAGAAGAAGACAGACAATTTGTTTAGAAGCTAAGTCTTTCTTTGCGGATTTCAATAATCCAGCTCATGACACCATGTGCTGCAGCCCTACTTTGCCTGCACGACCGACTTTAGCGCTTGAACCGCATCAAAGTCCAAGATTCGGCGAGATCCAGAAACTCGATCATATCTACCCGTCGCTGACGGCTTTCGAGGCGGGCGACAAATGACCGATATTCCCGGAGAGTTTCGCAGCAAGGTCCGTTTGCGTCAGACCTTTGCCCGTTGCATCGAGATTCCTTATCCAATGCCGGTCGCTATGCTTGGTCGCCTCGCCATTGATCAATCCTACCAAGGACGTGGTATCGGCAGGGCATTGGGGCGCGACGCAGGCCTGCGCCTGCTCAATGCCGCGGAAGTACTTGGCATTCGAGGCATGCTCGTTCATGCGATTTCAGATGACGCACGAGCCTTCTACGAGGCCGTCGGCTTCCTGTCTTCTCTGTCCGACCCCATGATGCTGATGGTCGGATTGCATTACCTCAACAATGCGCTGAACCGTTAGGCGGAACTCATAAATAATTCGGCTAAATGCATTTCATCGCGCTTCTAAGTCGCTGAATTGTCGGCAGAAGCCGCCGCCCAAAATAAGGCCGTGAGTTCTAATCCTTTCAAGCTACCGACCGCAAGCCGTCTATATTCATTTCTTCGAGCTAGCTTTCGGCTTCGGTTGGTATAGACGCCGTTTGACGTTCAAGCGTAGAGCATTGCGGAGATCTTTGTCCGCGGTCGAAAGGTTGAACCATTCGGGATCGAAGTAGCCCCCGCGCCACCGAATGGTTTCGGCATATAAAGGATCCTCTGGATCGGCAATAATCTCCGGAAACCGCTCCTATCCTGATACGCCACCGACGTCTTCAGCGGTTGCGCCATGTGTACATCAAATTACCCACTAAAAGGGGAAGGACAGCCATCGACGCTGTTTTTGATTCAGAAGGCGGTTGTAGGAAGCGCCGAGCTTAAGTCGATCAGCGCGACATAGGGTAACGGAACGGCCGACAGGGAGGAACCATTGGCCGCGCCGGCTCGGTCCGCCGTAAAGCGCTCAAAGCGCGCCTTTGATCGCCGCGGGTCCGGAAATATCAACCATATCCGGATGTGTACGCTGACGTAAATATCGTCTGCCGTGGTGCTTGCGAGCCGAATCTTGGTAGCTGTAGGGCGAAGGGATGCGCTATGTGTGTCGGGAGTTCGGGAGCTCGTGTAAGGCCGGTTACAAGATCTTCAATCGCTACAGGGAAGACGGCTTGGAGGCGCTCACGGATCGGTCACGGCGGCCTGTGCACTATGCCAACCAGCTACCCGAAGCTTTCGTGCAACTATCATGCTCACGCTCTCACGGCCGCTTCCTTCCTTTGTACCTCCGACGTCGTCAAATACTCCCCCTTCAGCCGCATATGGCACCAGCAGGCGAAGGCGGAGCTTGCGAAGGCCAGGCTTTCGCCGATCGCCAGGCGGTTGTTGGAGTTGCTGAGGAGCGTCAATGAGAAAAAGAACAGGCAGGCGATGTATGCGTGCCATGCGGCGCGCGGAATAATGCCGGCCTTGCGGGCGCGCCAGACGGCGCGGATGAAGGTGGCGAGCATGAAGCCCATGATTGCCGCACCGAACAGCCCGTAGCGCACTAGGATTTCCAGATAGCCGTTGTGCAGCAGCGTATACTGGACATGCGAGTAGCGCGTCTCGGCCCAGCGTTCGAGCCACCGGTTGCCCCAGCCGAATATCGGTGCGGAGGAAAAGACCTCCCAGCTGTTCGACCAAAGCTGCAGGCGTTCGTCCATCGACACCGGTGTATTGCTGGAGCTAATGGCGTTTGAAACCACGCCGCCCATCTCATGGCCGTTGGCCACATTTTCGACCATGGAAAGGGCGGCCGACACGGTCGGGCCAGCCGTCTTGTCGAGATTGTGCCTGACGCCATAGATCCCGGCGATCAACACGGCCGCGACGGCGATAATGATGATGACACCGCTCTTCAGGCGCAGGTAGGTCAGCGTAATGAGCGCAAGGATAGGCAGTGTGATGCCGAGTGCCAGCCAGACGCCTTTTGACTTGGCACCGTAAATGGCGATGAAACAGAGCGCGAAGATGAAGGGCGAAACGATATAGGAGAAGCGGGCGATCCGGCGGTCACTGGATTTGTCCGTGAGGTAGTGCAGCAGCCAGAACAGGGTGAAGATCACGATCATGCCGCAGGCGACGGCGCCGTGGATCTGATTGTTCATGATCAACGGGCGGATGGTTGCGCCGGCAAAGACTTCGCGCAGGTGCTGTGTTGCCACAAGCATGATGAGGACCACCGCGAAATAGGCCGCGACGATCTTTTCCATCAGCTCCTCATAGAGCAGGAAGGCGACGCCCATGATGGGGAAGAAGAAGGGGAAGGCATAGAGCCAATCCGAGGCGCCGATATCGTGCTGCGGCGTCAGCCAGAAGGTGATGAAGAAACGCGCCATGACATAGAAGGCCCAGCCCATGCAGAGCCAGCCGATCCAGTCGGTGCGCGGCCGTATGGGCGCCTTCATATAGTAGTAGAGAGCGATCAGAGAGAGGAGCGCGGTGGCATAGCGATAGGCGTCGCTCTCGACGACGGTCGGCGAAGCGACAAGCAGCCAGAGAATGCCGCCGATGATGGCGAGCGGTTTCGTCATGTTGCTTCCTGCCTTCGTGACGCCGATCGGTTCGGCTGCAAGATCAGCATACGGTTTATTGATGCGCGAGTCGTCCAATGTCGTCATCCGCCTTCGTCCAGAATCGGTTCATCATCCGGCATTCCTCGCCCCCGTGACGCGCCGTATGGTCGCAAAGGGGCAGGAATACGGCAATTTTCCCCCGCCGTCGTGTCACTGATGCCGATTTCGCCGATTGTTTGTCAATGAGCAACTCCGTCGCGCCGGACCACTTTCAATACCGTGAGGAAAATGATCTTCAGATCGAAAAGAAAGGAGCGTCGGTGCAGATAGTCCTCGTCCAGCGCCACCTTCTCGGGGATCGGCAGTTCGTCGCGGCCGTTGACCTGTGCCCAACCGGTTAAGCCCGGCAGCAATGCGTCGACACCGCGTTCCGTGCGCAGAGCGACGAGATCGTGCTGATTGAACAGCGCCGGGCGCGGGCCGACGATGCTCATTTCGCCTTTCAGGATGCACCAGAGCTGTGGCAGCTCGTCGAGGCTGGATTTGCGCAGGAAGGAGCCGATCGGCGTCAGGTAGATATTCGGGTCCTTCAGCAGATGGGTCGCCACGGCAGGCGTATCAGTACGCATGCTGCGGAATTTCGGCATGCGGAAGATCTTATTTTTCCGGCCCACCCGATCCGACCAATAGAGGATCGGGCCCGGCGAGGTCAGCCGTACTGCGAGTGCGACGATTAGGATCGGAATGAAAAAAGCGATGGCCGCGGCTAGAGCAGCGAGAAAATCGAAAAGGCGCTTGGCGATCGTATAAAACATCGTCTCTTATCGTTGCATCGCCCCGTATTCTAAGGGTGATCAAGGTCGTCAATGCTCCGTCCATGTCATATCGCGATTTCAAGCACAACCATCCCCCACGAGATTCCCCGCCCTTGTTCCGAGCGGATATCCCGTGCAAAGCATGTCTAAGTCAATCATGACGCGGAAAAGCGGAGGCAGTGCGCGGATGATCCTGGTAACGGGTGCGACGGGTTTTGTCGGACAGGCTCTGTGCACTGAGCTTTCCCGCCGGCGGATGGAGTATCGGCCGGTCAGCCGCAACTCTCGCCCAGGTTTCGCCGCCATCGGGACGATGAATAGCGATACCGATTGGGCGGGGACCCTTGCTGGCGTCGATACCGTCATGCATCTGGCGGCCCGCGTCCATGTCATGCACGAGAGCGCCGCCGATCCGTTGTCCGCGTTCCGAGCCGTCAATGTCGATGCGACCGTCAACCTGGCACGACAGGCCGCGGGTGCGGGCGTGAAACGCTTCATTTTCCTGAGCTCGATCAAGGTCAACGGCGAAGGGACGTCGGCGGGAAGGCCCTTCAGGGCCTCGGATGTGCCGCATCCAGAAGATGCCTATGGCCGCTCGAAGCTGGAGGCGGAGGAGGCTCTGCTCGCGATATCGGCGGAAACGGGCATGGAGATCGTCATCATCCGGCCGCCGCTCGTCTATGGCCCTGGCGTCAAGGCGAATTTCGCAAGCCTGATGAAATGGGCCTCCCGGCCGTTTCCTTGGCCGTTCGGGGCAATTCGAAACCGCAGGTCGCTCGTTTATGTCGGCAATCTCATCGATTTCATGCTCCTGTGTGCCAGCCATACGGCTGTCGGAAACCGTATGTTCCTAGTCAGCGACGGCGAAGATCTTTCGATCGGCCAGCTGATATCAAAACTATCTCTGGCCGCTGGGCGCAAGGCTTGGATGCTACCGGTGCCGCCTGCGCTGCTTGAGGGACTTGCCGCGCTTTTGGGGCGTCGAGCCGCCGCGCAGCGGTTGCTTGGCTCGCTTCAGGTCGATATCGGCGAGACGCAGGCGGTCACCGGCTGGTCGCCGCCTTACTCGGTCGAAGAGGGATTGGCGGCAACGGTCGTCGGTGCGGGGTAAAGGCGCACTGAGCTGGCTTTCAGCCTTATAGGCTCCAGACCGAATGCCCTTCCAGCACAGGGTTGGCTCGATCGAGCGCCGCCTTCACGTCGACGACGACGCCGTTCTTGCTCAAGAGAGTGAGGATACCGGTTGCATCTTCGGCCAGATAGGATTTGTGGGGAACGGCAAGCACGAGAGCGTCGAGTTTGCCGAAATCCTTCAGTTCCACCAGGCGGATGCCATATTCCTCTTCGGCCTCCGCATGGCTCGCCATCGGATCGTGCACGAGCGGCTCGACGCCGAACTGATGAAGTTCGCTTATGATATCGGGCACGCGACTATTGCGCAGGTCTGGCACGTTTTCCTTGAAGGTCAGGCCGAAGATGCCGATCCGCGCGCCGTTGATCGGCTTTTTCGCCGCAACCAGCATCTTGATGAGCTTCTGGGCGATGAAGGCGCCCATGCCGTCATTGATGCGGCGGCCGGAGAGAATGACTTCCGGATGATAGCCGAGCTCTTCGGCCTTGGCCGTCAGGTAATAGGGGTCGACGCCGATGCAGTGGCCGCCGACGAGACCGGGGGTGAAGGGCAGGAAATTCCATTTCGTCCGCGCCGCCTTCAGCACATCGGCGGTGCGGATATGCATTTTCTCGAAAATGATCGAAAGCTCGTTCATCAGTGCAATATTGACATCGCGCTGGGTATTCTCGATCACCTTGGCGGCTTCAGCCACCTTGATGCTGGGGGCGCGGTGGATGCCGGCCTCCACTACGGCGCCATAGATGGCGGCAATCCTTTCCAGCGTTTCCGCGTCGTCGCCCGCGACGACTTTTACGATCCGCTCGAAGGTGTGCTCCTTGTCCCCGGGGTTGATGCGTTCCGGCGAATAACCGACATGGAAATCCTCGCCTTGGCGCAGTCCGGAAGCCTCCGCCAACACCGGGCCGCAGACCTCTTCGGTAACGCCGGGATAGACGGTGGACTCATAGACGACGATCGAACCTTTGCGCAAAACCTTGCCGACCGTGCGTGAGGCGGAAATCATCGGCCGCAAATCGGGCTGGCGGTTCCGGTCGATTGGCGTCGGGACGGCAACGATGAAGATATCGCGATCCCTGAGATCCTCGATCTCGCTGCTGATGCGCAGCCCGCTCGACCGCAACCGTTCGGCAGAAACCTCTCGGGTATCGTCCTCGCCCGCCTTCAGCGCGGCGACACGGGAGGCCTTGATGTCGAAGCCGACCACATCATGGAATTTTTCGGCAAGCGCAATCGCGACGGGGAGGCCCACATAACCGAGGCCAATGACGGCAATTTTTTCGTTCAACACAACATACCTCGAACACTTCACCTGAATTAGCCCGAATTCGAAGCTGATGTCAGCGTCTAATATTTGCCTTCGGGATCATTTTAGGTGTGGGTCGCATGAATGTGATGACCGGTCGGCCGCTTCGGCATGGCTTGAAAATTATGGTCTTGTGGCACGTTGCGATACAGCGTTGGGGCGGATGCATAGGATGCCTATCGAAACTTTCCGGTTTCGACCCCATTTATTTGGTGAGACCTATTTTCTTTTCTCTGAAAGAGCGGTTCGCGATGCGAAACAGCTACCTTAAACAACTCCGTACCCAGCGCGAACAACTTGAGGCCAAGCTCGAGCTGCATATAGCGCGCTATTGTTTCGGCGAAGGCGAGGTGGAAGACGGTACCGAAGCAGAGCTCCGGCAACGGATTGCGGAAATTTCCGACGAAATTGCCGCTCTCGAGGTTGAGCGCGGCGAGTAAGATTGCACCTGTTCCTCCTCGATGAGGTCGCGCGTCTCGGCTTCATGCGGATCCTGGAGACGGCACGCGACGCAGGCCGCAAGTACGGCATCACGCTGTTGCTGTTGTTTCAGAGCATTGGCCAGATGCGCGAAACCTATGGCGGGCGCGATGCCGCCAGCAAATGGTTCGAGAGCGCGAGTTGGATTAGCTTCGCGGCAGTGAATGATCCGGAGACGGCCGACTACATCTCGAAGCGCTGCGGCACGACGACGGTCGAGATCGACCAGGTCGGCCGGTCATCGCAGGCGTCGGGTTCGTCGCGCACGCGATCGAAGCAGCTTGCAGCGCGGCCGCTGATCCAGCCGCATGAAGTGCTGCGGATGCGGGCAGACAAGCAGATCGTCTTCACGGCGGGCAATGCACCGCTTCGTCCCGGCCGCACTTCCTCGGCCCTCCCGGTCGCCCGGCGCCGCTCAACGCCGAACCGTGCCGCCGACGCGGCGACCACTCCAGCGACCGGCACAGGCAGGAGACGCTTCCTCATGAGTACTCGTCGGGCCCT
The DNA here is from genome assembly GCF_030182525.1 of Rhizobium pantanalense. NCBI lineage: Bacteria > Pseudomonadati > Pseudomonadota > Alphaproteobacteria > Hyphomicrobiales > Rhizobiaceae > Rhizobium > Rhizobium pantanalense. The sequence goes on along the minus strand of NZ_JAQJCH010000004.1, from coordinate 164,708 downwards.
GCTGGACGCTCGCCACCCGCTGATCATACCCCCGCGAGAGGAGCGTGACCGCATGCGCGGAGACCGCTTGCGGGCTCCGGCAGTGACCGGCAGGACGCGAGTAGAGCCGCGCCCTGAAGAGGGATCGCCCCTAACTCATGCAGACGAAGCCCTCGTTTCTCGTCAATGATGTAAAAGACCCCATCGAGCGAGTTGACGCAGTAGTTTTCGTTACTATATAAATCCTAAGACAACCAGAGGAGGCCACTATGCCTCGCGCCCCGCATTCAACTGAGCTCGTGCTGAGTTTCCAGACCGACCCGGATTCCGTCCAGGCCGCATTTCTGCGTCGTGCAATGTCGGCACTCGAACGGATTGCCGCGACAACACCGTCGAAGGCGCTCACGGCGGCTCTCGGCGCGCCGACGGGCGCAGGAACGCTCGCGCAAATCCTCAGCCATCCCGAGTTTATCGGGGAGGCGGTGAGCAATCTCGACCCGATGGTCCCGGCGCTCGCGCGCAATGTCGAGCATCGGAACCAACTGCTCCTACGTGCCGGCGGCGTCCTTTCCGCCGAAGAAGCCGGCAAAATTGCGGGCATCACCCGCCAAGCGATCGACAAGCGGCGTCGGGGCAACGCGATCCTTGGCGTCCGGGAGGGAAGCGACTGGAAATATCCAGCCTGCCAGTTCCGGGACGGAGAGGTTTTGCCGGGGATAGCCGAGGTCGTTCGCGGTCTCGCAGACCAAGGCGCCTGGGCTACGCTCGATTTTCTGCTTGCGCGGGATAGCGCGCTCGGCGGCCGGTCGCCATTGGAGGCTTTGCGCCAGGGTGATCTCGGCGCGGTCGAGCGGCTAGTCCGCGCCAATACCGGCGACGGCTTCGCCTGATGGCCCCGCCGGTGCGAGGACCGTCCGGGGCGGCGGCGCCCCCGCCCGATTGGTTGAAGAATGCGAACTTACCGATCACGACCATTCCGGCCGGATCGGTGTTGCACCGGATTCACCGATCGAGCTTTGATCCGGTGTTTTTCGGACCGGGAGCCGGCCACGATCCAATTTATCGATTTGATAGCGCAAGTGGACGATTCGGCGTGCTCTATATCGGCCACGCCTTCGCAGGCGCGTTCGCCGAGACGATCCTGCGCAACCCGCAACGGCTGATGGTTGCAGAACGCGAAATTGTCACCCGGTCGGTAACGGAGCTCACCAGCCGGACGGCTCTGCGCATGGTGACGATGCACGGCGCCGGGCTGCAGATCCTCGGCACGGATAATTCAATCTCCACCGGCCCCTATGAGCCATGCGGCGCATGGGCCGATGCGCTCTGGGATCATCCGGAGGAGCCGGACGGGATTGCCTATCTGTCCCGGCATGATCTCAGCGAGGTCTGCTACGCGGTCTTCGCGCGCAAACCGATCGCCTTCGAGGCGAAGGCGACGCATCCCCTGTCTGCCATGCAAAGCGACGTCGCGCGGCTGCTCCACCGCTACGGCAAGTCCCTTTCTGCTGACGTGTAAAGCTACGGCAACTGCGGGAAGTATCAGCGGTGCGCGGTCATGATCGGCGGCTGCGTCCGCTTCGGCGAACCATGCTGTTTTTCAGTGGATTCAACGCGCGAAGCTATTGCCCCCTATCATCGTCCCAAGACCGAGCGAGGCAAAGGCCTCAATGTAAAGATGAACCTGTCAGAGGGGGTATCGTCGGCGGGGTCAAAGCCTGGGTCAAACATCTAGATCCTTGCTCTCCGAATTATTCATGCGTGCATCGGCTCGGAACGCTTCCATACCAATCTTGTGAAGCTCACGGTACTGCGCGGTATCTGGCGGGATCCGGCTGGCTTCGATCAAGGCACCGAGCAGGAACGCGCGATCGGCTTTTCTCAAGCCAGCCTTGATGATCAATCCGCCGAAGATCATCTTTTCGCGCGTTTCACGCTTGCGATCGCTTGTCATCTCGCGCTGCCGCCTTCGTTCGAGAAGCATAATCCGCTGATCGAGCCTCTTAAGCGGATTCGCCCGCTGTCCTTTTTTCGTCGTCGCGAAATCGCGCTCTGATCTCGGCGAAAACGTCATTGAGCTCGGCATCGGAAATGTCCAGTTCGGCAAGACCGGCCCTCCGTGCCGCACTAGCGAAACGTTCATTGGCCTTGGCGACCATGTTCTTTCGTTTCTCTGCGAGCAGCTCGATCTGTGTGTCAATCTCGGAAACCGTGGTTCTTGCACGCATATCTGTCCTTCCTTTCAGCAGGGTCGGGTCTGATCGCATCTCTTATACTGCATTAAATACTGTAGTCAAATCGGCTAAAATAATATAGGAGAGTGGAATTCATCCTGGAAAATTGGTCTCTTCCAGGCCTTTTCGCCAACGATCTCGATATCTTCGCGGCACCAAGGTGTCAGAAAGGGTAGAGTAAAATTTGGCTATTATGTTTTTGAGAGCGAAATTGATCAGCCGCGGAGCGGGACAGAGCATTGTCTCGGCTGCAGCCTATCGTCATCGCACTAAGATGACGGAGGAGCAGGTGGGGATTAAGTTCCACTACTCGGCAAGGGCGGACGAACTCATCCATGAGGAACTTGCTCTGCCCGACGATACGCCGGCATGGTTGCGAATTTTAATTGACGGACGATCGGTTGCCGGCGCCAGCGAAGCGCTCTGGAATGCTGTCGATTGTTTCGAGACCCGGCAGGATGCACAGTTGGCCCGCGAGCTCATCCTTGCGCTTCCAAACGAGCTCAGCAGGAAGGAGAATATCGCCCTCGTGCGCGACTTCGTTCGCGAGAACCTGGTGTCGCGCGGAATGGTGGCAGACTGGGTCTATCACGACAAGAAGGGCAATCCGCACGTCCACGTTATGACCACCCTGCGTCCGCTGACCACGGAAGGGTTTGGGCCGAAGCTAGTCGCTATCGTCGACGACAGGGGCGAGCCATTGCGGCTCAAAACCCCCGATAAGCCGAAAGGAATAATTATTTACCGTCGGTGGGCGGGCAACAAGGAAACGATGGAGGAGTGGAAGCTTGCCTGGGCTCAAACGGTAACGCACCATCTGGCACTTGCCGGTCACGATATTCGCATAGACGGCCGCTCCTATGAGGAGCAGGGGTTGCGGGGAGTGGGGCGGCGCCATGTCGGTCCTGCACGCACGGCGCTTCTACGCAAAGGTGCCGATGTCCATTTCGCCCCTGCGGCATTGGCGCAGCGTTACGAGGCTGCGGATCGCCTCGCTGCCGATCCCGGTCTATTGCTTCGGCAACTCAGCAACGAACGTTCGACTTTCGGTGAAGCCGAGATCGCCCGTGCCCTGCACCGCTACGTTGATGACCCAATCGTCTTTGCCAATATCCGAGCGAAACTGATGACATCGGATGATTTGGTAATGCTTCGGCCGCAGCAGGTGAGTGCGGAAACCGGTGGGGTCGAGCTGCCGGCAGTCTTCACGACGCGCGCGACGATCAGGACCGAATTTCACATGGCGCGGTCGGCATTCAATCTCTCCAACATTGGTAGCTTCGCGGTATCGTCATCCCAAGTTGATGCTGCGATAGGTGAGATCGGGGCGGTGTCAGACAAGGCCATTCGCCTCGACGCTGAGCAGATCGATGCGGTTCGACATATCACGGCCGATAGCGGCATTGCCGCAGTCGTCGGTATCGCGGGCGCTGGCAAGTCGACATTGCTGAGTGTGGCACGTCTCGCCTGGGAAGGAGACGGCAGGCGCGTTCTCGGAGCAGCGCTCGCCGGCAAGGCGGCAGAGGCATTGACTGGTAGTTCCGGGATCCGTTCACGTACGATTGCCGCTTGGGAGCTTGCCTGGAAAAACGACTATGACCTCCTGCAGAAGGGCGACGTCTTGGTCCTAGATGAAGCTGGCATGGTGTCGTCGGAACAGATGGCGCGTCTTCTCAAACGCGTCGAGGATGCGGGCGCGAAAGCAGTTCTTGTCGGCGACGCGATGCAGCTTCAGCCGATCCAGGCGGGGGCTGCCTTCCGCGCCATCGTCGAGCGCATCGGCTTTGCCGAATTGGTCGGCGTTCGGCGCCAGAGACACGAATGGGCGCGAGAGGCGTCCCGTCTGTTTGCCCATGGAAATGTTGAGGAAGCCTTGAGTGCCTATAGCGCCCATGGCCATCTCCTCGAAAGTGAAACGCGTAATGATGCGGTTCAACGCATCGTCTCCGATTGGGCCAGTGCTCGCCTTGATGCCATTGCCAAGGCGGAGATCGAAGGTCGAAAGTTGCGTGGCGACGAGTTGATGGTTCTGGCCCACACCAACAGTGACGTGAGACGCCTCAACGACGCGATCCGTGCGGTCATGTCACAACAGGATGCGCTTGGCGAAGGCAGGTCCTTTCGCACAGAGCGCGGCATACGTGAGTTTAGCAAGGGAGACCGGATCATTTTCCTGGAAAATGCGCGGTTCGTCGAACCCAAGGCCTCTCACCTCGCTGTTCAGCATGTCAAAAACGGCATGTTTGGAACGGTCGTATCGACGGCGGGTCGAGGAGGGGAACCATTTCTTTTCGTTCGGTTGGACAGTGGCCGGGATGTCATGTTCGCGGAAGACACTTATCGCAATGTCGACCACGGTTACGCCGCGACGATTCACAAGAGCCAAGGATCGACCTTCGACCGCGCTTTCGTGCTGGCAACCGGCATGATGGACCGGCACCTGACATATGTTGCCATGACGCGTCATCGCGAGCGTGTCGATCTTTATGCGGCAAGGGAAGATTTTCAGCCAAAGTGCGAACGGGGCAAGACGGCCCGCGTCGAGCATGCCGCTGGCATTACCGGTGAGCTTGTTGAAATCGGACTTGCGAAGTTTGGCAAGCGGGACGACGCCGATCCTTCTCCTTATGTTGATGTCAGAACGAAAGATGGAACCACGCATCGCCTTTGGGGCGTCAATCTGCCCAAGGCGCTTGAGGCGGCTGGCGTCGGGATCGGGGATACAGTGACCATGCGCAAGGAGGGGACTGAAAAAGTTACCGTTAAAATGCCCGTTGTTGATGAGGAAACGGGAGCGAGGCATTTTGAGGATCGCGTTGTCGACCGCAACATTTGGACGGCATATTCAATTGATAAGGCCGAGGCTCTGATGGAGCAACTTACCGCCGAACATCGCCCTCCGACGCTCTTTGCGCAACTGATTGAACGGCTGTCGCGCTCCGGCGAAAAGACGACGACGCTCGATTTCGAAAACGAGGCGTCTTATCGATCCGTGGCTTTCGATTTCGCACGGCGGCGCGGCATCGACACTATCGCGGAGTATGGTTACGCCGTCGAGGCACAGGTGGAGCGCCTATCCAATTGGCTCACCGTACAAAGTGATCATGTGGCGCGGTTCTGGCAACGGGCGAACGTGCCCTTTGGGGTCGCAGTCGAAACTTCAGGGCGGAAAGCTGCTATTCACGCAACACGCGATAAAGACGTCTTGCCCGCTCCGACGGCGGATGCTTCCGATCCATTACCCGCGGTGAACTCCCTTACCCAATCGATTGCAGAAGAGGCGCGTCTCGCCCAACTCGCATCTCCTGCAATGTTGTCGGCGGTCACGAAATTCAATGCAAGCTTCGACGAGGAGGCGCGAATGCGCGTGACCGAGACTGAGCATTACAAACAGGTGAGAGCTGCACTCGCTGCAACCGGGTCCGTGATCTGGCGCGATCCCGCAACAGCCGTGAGGATGATCGAAGATCTGGTGATCAAGCAGATCGACCCTGAGCGTGTTGCACGTGCGGTTGCCACAGAACCAACGGCCTATGGTCCTTTGCGCGGTAGCGGCAGGATGATCGATAGGCTGCTCGCTGGTGGCCGGGAGCGCAGGAAAGCACTGCAGGCGGTTAACGCGGTTGGTGCCGACATTCACTCTCTTGGTCGATATTACTTGAGCGCCTTTGAGACCGAAAAATCGGCGGTCATGATAGAGCGGGAACGGATGGCAATAGCTATTCCAGGGCTGACGAGAATTGCCCAGAATGAGCTGCGGCACATCACGTCAGAGATGGAGAAGAACCCGCGCGAGCTGACACGATTGGTCCAGTCGTTGTCACCAGATGTCCGCCAGGAATTTTCTGTGGTCAGTAAGGCACTTGATGCTCGCTTCGGACCGGGTGCAATTTTGCGCAACGAGACAGATGTCGCCAACATGGTCTCAAAGTCTCAGCAAACGGTCTTCAAATCCATCCTGGGGCAATTGCGCACGATCCAGCGTGCCGTCGCTATAGATAGGACAGAAGAGATTGTCGCTGAGCGCCAACGTCGAACGATCAACCGTGCCCGTGGTATTGATCGCTGAGAACGTCCAAAGATTCCAAAGGAAAACGACAGGCTTATACCCGGATGCGTTGTCTAGGAGTTTTTTTGGACAATCCAACGAAAGCGAAGATACGGGTTTTGGGGCTGGTAATGAGTAGTGGCGAGATAGCGACAGCGATCCTTTCGATCGATCGGCATGCCGCGTTGCGTGTAATTCCAGGTGAGTGCGGACAGCCGCCGTTCGGTGGTCGACACAGAGTTGGCCTTCATACCACGTTCGGCGGTGCCGGACGTACGAGCGGTGATGTAGAGGCCGACGATTTGTGGATCGGCTGAAAGGGGCGTCAGGTTCGAGCGCCGACACCAGGCGGAAAAATGCTCCTAGTCGCTGGCATAGGCTTTGCGCGTGTTGGCGGAGCTGGCCGCCTCGACGTAAGTGCGGGCGCAGTCGGTGAGTTCTTACAGGTGCGCGGGTAGGCTGGATGTCGGCTGCGCGGCGGGGGAGGGAGGTAATCGGTTCGATCATCCTCGCGCTCCGTGTCGCTGGTCATCACGCTGCCTCGATATCGGTTTGGGAAAAGTCGTTGCCGATAAAGAGCAGGGCTTCATCGGCGCGTTTGGCCAGAGCATAGGAGAAGCAATCGGCAAAATTCAGGCTGGCCGGATGGCGGCCCTTGCCATAGGTCAGCCAGGCTTGCGTTGCCAGATCCACCAGGTCCGCGTCGACCGGAATAATCTCCGCTTCGATTTTCGTCAGCCAAAGGTCGATCTCGGCCAGGGCGTGTTCACCGCGCCGACTGATGAGAACCATGCGGGCCTCGAGCACGCAAGTCGCAGGCACCAGACGGATCGGATCAGCGACCAGCGAGCGTTCTAACCGCAAAGCTTCAGGCTCGTTGCGTAGTATCGCGACGATGGCGGAGGTATCGATCACCATCAGTTCGGAATTCCGTGCTCGTCATAGCCGACGATGTCCTCATCGCTGCGATTGTCGAGGTCCGGCAATCGCGCCACTCGTTCGCGGATGGCGCGCAAGTCGCCAAGCAGCCGCTCCTGCGCCACATCACCGTATCCCAGGCGATGTAGGCGTTCGGTGAGGGCCTGATGGATGGCGGCGGTCTTGCTGATGCCCTGACGGCGGGCGAGTTCGTCGGCAAGCGCGACGGTGGCAGGGTTTTTGATGTTAAGAGACATGGGAGACTCCGATATTCTACCTTTTTATCGATTTCTACCGTGAAGGCGGCGCTGTGTCAAATACGTCCGATGAGGCAATTATCGGACATAATTACTCGGCGACAGGCGGTGCGGCTGCGGTCGAAAGGGTGTCGGGGATCGAAAGCTTGCGTGGCCTTCCATGGCCGGCGACCGGAAAGATCAATGCAACATCATGAGGATAAACCTTCAGATGCTTGGGAATACCGACAGCCCAGGTGAGATTGCGTGCACTGAGCCCCTGGCGAAACGCTGCCGACAGACCATAGCCAGCCTCAGCCATCCGATCCTGATCGCTGGTCCAACTCTCGGGCAGGAACAGCCGTAAGCCCAATGGGACGTGAACATCGCCTCGATCGCCTACGATCTCGACATCTCAGGCGAGGTCTTCGAAAGCACCAACGCCAAAGCCCCGTCTATCGCCTCTTCGCCAAGAGCCCACGTGGCAAACACGTCGAGATCGGCGGCATCTGGAAAAAGCAGAATCAGAATGGAGGCGACTATTTCACTCTCTCCGTCAATACTGGCTATGGAAGGCTTAACGCCCACCTTGGTCGCTATCCCGGTTAGGATGACGAAGAGTTGATGGTGGTCATACCCTGGGATGACCACAATGCTCGCAGTGCCCCAGCCGTGGGCCGGGGTGCCGTGTACTCAAGTGCGCTTCGATCCTCGAGCGAGCGCTTGGTTTGCCTTATCAAGGCAGATGGCGGCGCCTGCCAATAATATCGCGCAGGTCGAAGAGAAAATGGTGCCGCGCCAAATGCTATCCATGCCGACATCTAGCTGTAGAAATTGCAGGATAGCGCCGATGAAGAAGAAAATCGCGCAAAACCCCAATATCAGAATCAGGCCGTTCAGCACAAAGTTGATCTGTTTCATGTTGCTCGCTCACCTTCCAAAAAAGGTGCCGGGTAAAACGGCTTCAACAAAATTTAGTAGTTGCTTCCAGCCGGTTTTCCAAGTTCAGACGTCATTCCTCGGTGAATACTCCAACAAGCGAAACAACCCGCCTTCAGCCTGGGGCGAAAGCAGCAATATTCTCGTTATCAGATCGCGTCCTTCCGTCGTCGCGATGTAAGCGATGTGGTCGTCGACCATACAGGCGGCAACATTGGGAGAGCCGCCGACAAATCAGGCTAAAATCCTACTGATCCTGAGCGATTCCACTGAATTAGGATGCGCTGTTACTGCTGCATAACAAAGACATGTAGTCCTTTCAATTAAGAAGAGCGACAGGCAGTTTCCTCTTGCCGATGCCGGTCAGAAGCTTGCGCAGATCGCGGGGGCGCATCAATCATGCCTCTGGCGGTAATTCAGTCGACACACCCCTCCGATCTTTAGCCGCCTGAGCCGGGATGGGCGTGTACGAGCATGAATTACATCGGTGCGCCCGGCGGCTGTGCTGCCGCTAACCGCGCCAAGGTAAAGAGGGCGACAACCGCCGCGGCCCGCGGCCCCCAACCGATAATTTCGAACAGGGAAGCGGGATGCGAGAAAACGACTAGAATAGTGAAGCGTTGCAGCCCAGCATGTTTGGACAGAGAGTCAGTAAAGCACAGCTCTGTTAAGCAAGTCGATGCAACCTTAGTCTGCGGCAGGCCTGCCGTCCGATCGGCGTTACACGGCGATGTTTGGTTTGCCGGCCAAGCAAGCATCTCGACATCAGCAGCTATTCGGCGCGATAAGGTCGGAGACGATAAGCGAACGAGAAAGCGATGAGGCCAAGTCTTCCTACCCTTCTGAGCATCAATGGCGGCTATGTCGACACCGCCGGCTTTCTTGCCCTGCACGGCCTGTTCACGGCGCATGTCACGGGCAATTTTGTCACGCTCGGCGCTTCCCTGGCGCTCGGAACCTCTGGCGCTTTGGCTAAGCTTCTGGCGCTGCCGGTTTTCTGCGTTATTGTCATCCTCGCCCGTCTCATTGGCGGCGATCTTTCGCGCCGCAATCTGCCGACGCTGCAGATCATCCTTACGCTGAAATTGCTGCTACTAGCGTTCGCGGCGATCCTCGCTTTGCACTTTGGCCCGTTTGGCGATGGAGATGGCTGGCAGCCGCTTCTGACAGGGATGACGCTTGTCGCGGCCATGGCAATCCAGACGACAGCGCATCGTATTCACCTCGGCTCGACGCCACCCACAACGATGATGACGGGTACGACAACCCAGATCATGATCGATATCGCCGATCTCCTGCGTGGTGCCTCGTCCGAGGAAAAAGCGGCGATGAAGGCGCGGCTTCGCCGCATGGGCGTCTCGGTTGGCGGCTTTGCCTTGGGTTGCGCGCTGGCGGCGGCGCTTTTTCGGTTTGTCGGCATGGCCTGTTTCCTTCTGCCTCCGGGTTTGGCGCTAGCCGGAATTCTCATGCATACTGGCAAGGCGGAGATGAAGCCGGCTTAGGTTTTCGCCTCGGCCCGTTCTCGATACTACCAATCTTGCTCCTTTCTCCCGCCTTGCAAGTCGGCTACAGCTCTCTAAGTGTACGCGTCGGATCGAACCGGTCCGCCGCGCTTGGAGCGGCAAATCCTTGTGAGTTAAGAAGGGATGGTCATGGCAGGAGAAACGGTGTTTGTGGTCGGCGGAGCCGGATATATCGGTTCGCACACTTGTTTGGATCTGGCGAGCAAGGGGTTCAAGCCTGTCGTCTACGACAATTTCTCCAACGGTCATCGCGAGTTCGTCAAATGGGGTCCCGCCGAGGAAGGCGATATCCGCGATCGGGCGCGCCTCGATGAGGTGCTAGCCAAGCACAAGCCTGCCGCAATCCTGCATTTCGCTGCGCTGATCGAGGTTGGCGAGTCTGTCAAGGATCCCGTCGCCTTCTACGAAAACAACGTCATCGGCACGCTGACCCTGCTGTCCGCAGCTCAGGCTGCCGGTGTGAAGGCTTTCGTCTTCTCCTCGACTTGCGCCACCTATGGCCTGCCGCAGAGCGTGCCGCTGGACGAGAGCCACCAGCAGGTGCCGATCAACCCCTATGGCCGAACGAAATATATCGTCGAGCAGGCGCTGGCCGATTACGACCAGTATAAGGGGCTGCGCTCCGTGGTGCTGCGCTATTTCAACGCCGCCGGCGCCGATTTCGAGGGGCGCATCGGCGAGTGGCATACGCCGGAAACCCATGCGATCCCGCTCGCCATTGATGCGGCGCTCGGAAGGCGCCAGGGCTTCAAGGTGTTCGGCAGCGATTATGATACGCGCGACGGCACCTGCGTGCGCGATTACATCCATGTGCTCGATCTGGCGGATGCCCATGTCCGCGCCGTGGAATATCTGCTTGATGGCGGCGATTCCGTCGCGCTTAACCTCGGCACGGGCACGGGTACGACGGTGAAGGAACTGCTCGGAACCATCGAGACCGTGTCGAACCGGCCGTTCCCGGTCGAATATGTTGGCCGCCGCGAGGGCGATTCAACGACGCTGGTCGCCAACAACGACAAGGCTCGCGATATCCTTGGCTGGTCGCCGCAATATGACCTCACGGAGATCATCCAATCCGCATGGAATTGGCATGCCAAATCCAACCAGCACTGAGCCTTACCCTTCAGCTGGTGTGGCGGGCAAGCGTCCAAACGTTCTTCTGATTTCGGCCGATCAATGGCGGGGAGATTGCCTTTCCGCCGTCGGGCATCAATGCGTGAAGACGCCGAGTGTCGATGCGCTCGCGCGGGAAGGCGTGCTCTTCCGGCGGCATTATGCCGGAACAGCCCCCTGTTCACCGGCGCGCGCGACGCTCTATACCGGTCTTTACCAGATGAACCATCGTGTTTGCCGCAATGGTTCGCCGCTGGATGCCCGTTTCGACAATGTCGCGCTTGCCGCACGCCGGGCCGGCTATGACCCGGCGCTGTTCGGCTATACCGACACGGCGCCCGATCCGCGCAGCCGCGATCCCCATGATCCGCATCTGACGACCTATGAGGGCGTGCTGCCCGGCTTCACGCCGCAGCAGCTTTTGCCCGAGCACGAGAAACAATGGCTTTCCTGGCTGCGGTCGCGCGGCCATGCTGATGCCGTTAGCCGGGATATCCATATTCCCGTCGGCGCCGAGCCGGGCGAGATTTCCAGCAACGCACCCGCCTATTCCAAGGAGGAGACGCAGACAGCCTTTCTGGCGGGCGAGTTCATCCGCTGGCTCGGAGAGCAGGATCAGCCCTGGTTCGCGCATGTTTCTTTCCTGAGGCCGCACCCGCCCTTCTCGGTGCCAGAGCCTTATAATCGCATGTTTTTGGCCGCCGATGGCCCGGCTTTTGCGCGTGCCGCTGATCGCGAGACGGAAATGGCAGCGCATCCGCTGCTCGCCTTCGGCCTGCCGCTGATCGGCAAGGGCGGCTTCATGTATGGCGGCAAAGGCTCCATCAGCGACTGGACGTCACAAGACTTTGCGACAATCCGCGCGATCTATTACGGCATGATTGCCGAGGTCGACGCGCAGCTTGGCCGGATCTGGCAGGCATTGAAGGATGCAGGCGCCTGGGACGATACCGTCATCGTCTTCACCTCGGACCATGCCGAGATGATGGGCGACCACTGGATGCTCGGCAAGGGTGGTTTCTTCGACGGAAGCTATCATGTGCCGCTCGTCGTTCGTGATCCCGGCCAGCTTGCCACACACGGCCGGCAGGTGGAGCATTTCACCAGTGCCGCGGATATTTTCCCGAGCCTGTGCGACCGGCTTGGCATCGCCCCGGAAAATCATGTCGATGGCGAAAGCCTGCTGCCGTTCCTTTCCGGTTCCGAGCCGGAAAACTGGCGCGATGCCGCTTTCTGGGAGTTCGATTTCCGCGATATCGCCGAGGGTGTCCCGGAGCAGCATTTCGGCTTGCGGTCCAATGCCTGCAATCTCGCCGTCATCCGCGACAAGCGCTTCAAATATGTCCATTGCGCCGGGCTGCCGCCGCTGCTCTTCGATCTCGCGAAGGATCCGGCGGAGCTCTCCAATGTTGCCGAAGACAGCGCCTATACGACAATCCGGCTTGCCTATGCTGAAAAGCTGCTTTCCCTTCGCGCGGAGCATTTGGACCAGACGCTCGCCTATACGGAACTGACGGAAAAAGGGCCGGTTTCGCTCCGGCCCTGAATCATCTTAGCCGAGTGCGCCGAGATAGTTCATCTTGCCGACGGACAGCCCGCGGCTGCGCAGAATGTCGTGCGCCGTGGTGACGTGGAAGAAGAAGTTCGGCAGCGCGAATTTCGCCAGATAATCTTCACCTTTGAAGGTAATCTTGTTGCCTCCCGGCGAGATCGTCACTTCCCGCGTCTCGCTTCCTTCCATCGTGGCCGGGGTGATCGTCGCCAGGAAATCCTGCGTTTTCTGCAGACGTTCGCGCAGGTCTGCGACGGTAACTTCATTGTCCTCGAAGCGTGGCGCATCGATGCCGGCAAGGCGGGAAATGGTGAGCTTTGCCGTATCGGAGGCGCGCTGGTACTGGCCGGAGAGCGGCAGCATGTCGTCGATCAGGCGCGCGGAAACGAGTTCCTCCGCCGCAATGCCTTTCTCCGCCGCATAGGCTTCGATCTTGTCGAGATAGGCCGAAAGGTTTTGCAGGCCGCGTTGAAAGATCGGGACCGAGAAACTGTACATCGAGGGCATGCGTGTTCTCCATTGCGGGCCGCGGCGCGGCCGGTTGGTTGGCCGACATTCTATTCCAATCCCATGTCGATGGAATAACCGTTCCGCGGTGTCGGCGCCCGTATGTAGGTTTGATCATCCGATCTTGCAGCGGCAGCGACGAGAAAACTCGGCCTCGCCTGTCCGGCGATGCGCCCAGATTTTGCTGTTGACCTTTGTCCTGAAAAATGGAATGAATATTCCGCATAATGAATTTTACGGTTTGTTTGTTCCGTTTTTCGATGTGGTCGCCATGGGAGTGGCGGCTGAATTGAATAGAGGCCCCGCAGGCGAGACTGGGGGCTCCGGCATTTAGGAGGGGTGTGGCCGGGCACCTTATCTGGGAGGAAAACATGAAGAAATTTATCCTTGGCTCCGCGATGGCTCTTCTGCTGTCGACCGCTGCCCACGCACAAACCATCGGCGTTTCGATGGCTCTGTTCGACGACAATTTTCTGACCGTTCTGCGCAATGGCATGCAGGACTACGCCAAGGACAAGGGCGTGACGCTGCAGGTCGAAGACGCCCAGAATGACATCGCCAAGCAGCAGAGCCAGATCCAGAACTTCATCGCCAGTAAGGTTGATGCCATCATCGTGAACCCGGTCGATACCGACGCGACGGCTGCGATTTCCAAGCTTGCCGCCGATGCCAAGATCCCGCTCGTCTACGTCAACCGCGAGCCGGCAAACGTCGACAGCCTTCCGGATCAGCAGGCCTTCGTTGCTTCCAACGAGCAGGAATCCGGTACGCTGGAAGCCAAGGAAGTCTGCCGCTTGCTGGGTGGCAAGGGCAAGGCCGTCATCATGATGGGCGAGCTTTCGAACCAAGCTGCCCGCATGCGTACCAAGGACGTCCATGATGTCGTGGCGACCGACGAGTGCAAGGGCATCCAGATCGTTCAGGAGCAGACCGCCAACTGGCAGCGCACCCAGGGCGCCGACCTGATGACCAACTGGCTCTCCAGCGGCATCGAATTCGATGCCGTCATCTCCAACAACGACGAAATGGCGATCGGCGCCATCCAGGCGCTGAAGGCCGCCGGCAAGCCGCTGGACAAGATCATCGTCGCCGGCGTCGATGCCACGCAGGATGCGCTTGCCGCCATGCAGGCCGGCGACCTGAAGGTCACCGTGTTCCAGGATGCTGCAGGCCAGGGCAAGGGTGCGGTGGACGCCGCACTCAAGCTTGCCAAGGGCGATAAGATCGAGAAGAAGGTCTACATCCCCTTCCAGCTCGTCACGCCGGCCAACGTCAAGGACTTCGTCAAGAAGAACTGAGGACGAAAACGATCGACGGATGCGGGCTCAAAAGCCCGCATCCTTTAAAATCCGATCTGCCCGGGAGGGAAAAATGGTTGTGAGCCCATCCACCATGGCGGCGGTGCGCGCCAGCGGCGTTGTCCCCAATGCCGCCTATCTGCTGAGCGCCGAAGGCATCCGCAAGGAATTTCCCGGCGTGCTCGCCCTCGATGACGTTTCCTTCCGTCTGAAGCGTGGAACGGTGCATGCGCTGATGGGCGAAAACGGTGCGGGCAAATCGACGCTGATGAAGATCCTTGCCGGCATCTATATTCCCGATCAGGGCGAGGTACGCCTCAAGGGCGTCGAAATCCGGCTAAAGTCACCGCTCGACGCACTGGAAAACGGCATCGCCATGATTCATCAGGAATTGAACCTGATGCCCTTCATGACGGTTTCGGAGAATATATGGATCCGCCGCGAGCCCAAGAACCGTTTTGGCCTCGTCGACCATGCGGAGATGAGCCGCAAGACCGAGGAGCTCTTCCAGCGCCTCAACATTTCCATCGATCCTGAAATCCAGGTGCGCGAGCTTTCCGTCGCGAGCCGGCAGATGGTCGAGATCGCCAAGGCGGTCTCCTATAATTCCGACGTGCTGATCATGGATGAGCCGACCTCGGCGCTCACCGAGCGCGAGGTGGAGCACCTCTTCCAGATCATCCGCGATCTGCGCTCCCAGGGCATTGGCATCGTCTACATCACCCACAAGATGAACGAGCTGTTCGAGATCGCCGATGAATTCTCGGTGTTCCGCGACGGCAAATATATCGGCACGCACGCCTCCACCGACGTGACCCGCGACGATATCATCCGCATGATGGTCGGCCGCGAGATCACGCAGATGTTCCCGAAGGAGGAGGTGCCGATCGGCGACACCGTGCTGTCGGTCAAGGATTTGAGCCTCGACGGCGTCTTCTCCAATGTGTCCTTCGACGTCAGGGCCGGCGAAATTCTAGGTGTGGCCGGGCTTGTCGGATCGGGCCGGTCCAATGTCGCGGAGACCATCTTCGGCGTGACGCCGGCCTCGTCCGGCACGATCGAGCTTTTCGGCAAGAAGGCCGAGATTTCCTCGCCGGCAGCCGCGATCCGCCACGGCATGGCCTTCCTGACAGAGGATCGCAAGGATACGGGCTGTCTTCTGATCCTCAGCGTGCTGGAGAACATGCAGGTCGCGGTCTTGCACGACAAGTTCGTACGCGGCGGCTTCGTGCAGGAAGGCGCGATCGAAGAGGCCTGCGAGGAAATGGCCAGGAAGTTGCGCGTCAAGACGCCAAACCTCGACGAACGCATCGAAAATCTGTCCGGCGGCAATCAGCAGAAGGCGCTGATCGGCCGGTGGATGCTCACCAATCCCCGCATTCTGATCCTGGACGAGCCGACGCGCGGCATCGACGTCGGCGCCAAGGCCGAGATCCATCGTCTTGTTACCGAGATGGCACGCAACGGCGTCGCCGTCATCATGATCTCGTCGGAAATGCCCGAGGTGCTCGGCATGAGCGACCGCATCATGGTCATGCATGAAGGACGGGTCACCGGATTCCTGGATCGCGCGGACGCAACTCAAGTGAAGGTGATGGAGCTGGCCGCGCAGTGACGCCGCCAATCATCGCAAGGGAGGACTGAACCATGGTTAGCAAAGTTGCAGAGGCGACCGCCCCGGCAGTCACACGACCAAGACGTCGCCGCGTGCCGCCCGAACTCGGCATCTTCCTGGTGCTGATCGGCATCGCGCTCCTCTGCGAGATTCTCGGCTGGATCTTCGTCGGCCAGAGTTTCCTGATGAACCTGCAGCGCCTGAAGATCATGATCCTGCAAGTCTCGGTCATCGGCATCATCTCGGTCGGCGTGACGCAGGTCATCATCACCGGCGGTATCGACCTCTCGTCCGGCTCCGTCGTCGGCCTGACGGCCATGGTCGCCGCGAGCTTTGCCCAGTCGTCGACATGGGCAAGGGCCGTCTATCCCGCGCTGACCGACATGCCCTTCTTCGTGCCGATCGGCATCGGCCTGCTGATCGGTCTTCTTGCCGGCTACATCAACGGGCAGCTGATCACGAAAACGAAGATCCCGCCCTTCATCGCGACGCTCGGCATGATGGTCTCGGCCCGTGGTCTGTCGAAGCTCTATACCAAAGGTCAGCCGATCTCGGGCTTGACTGACCAGTTCAATTTCATCGGGTCGGGAATCTGGCCCGTCGTCGTCTTCCTCATCATCGCCGTCCTCTTCCATGTCGTGCTGCGCTACACGCGCTACGGCAAGTTCACCTATGCGATCGGCGCCAATGTGCAGGCGGCGCGCGTCTCGGGCATCAATGTCGAGGCGCATCTGGTCAAGGTCTATGCAATCGCCGGGCTTCTGGCAGGCCTTGCCGGCATCATCACGGCTGCCCGCGTGCAGACGGCGCAGGCCGGCATGGGTGTCAACTACGAGCTGGATGCGATCGCGGCTGCGGTCATCGGCGGCACGTCGCTGACAGGCGGCGTCGGTCGCATCGCCGGCACGGTGATCGGCACTGTCATCCTCGGTGTCATGATCTCCGGCTTCACCTTCCTCAATGTCGATGCCTATTACCAGGAAATCGCCAAGGGCTTCATCATCGTCGCGGCCGTTGCCATCGACGTCTACCGCCAGAAGAAGCGAGCCAAGCGCTGAAATGCCCGACACATCGTCAGCGTTCTAACATGCTTTCAAGGCGGGGTTTTTACTCCGCCTTTTCCATTTGACGACGCCATTCCATGCAAATGCAAATTTTTTTCATTTGGGTATGGCGAATCCTGTCAGCTTTTCTATTCTGGCCGCTTTCCATTCGCTCACCCGAGCGCTTCATCCGGGATAGACAATGCAAGCCGTATTCGATGGTCACAACGACGTTCTCCTGAGGCTCTGGCATCACGCGCGCGACGGCGCCGACCCGATCGCTGAATTCCGGGACGGAACGTCGAGCGGTCACATCGATGCGCCGCGGGCCAAGGCTGGCGGTTTGGCCGGCGGGCTCTGCGCCATCTATATTCCGTCGGGCGATCTTGTTTTCGCCGATCCCGATAGCAACGGCCATTATGCTACGCCTTTAGCGGCCCCGCTGGAGCGGGCGCCTTCTCTCGACATCGCGCTGGACATGGCTGCGATCGCGCTGCGGCTCGACCGCGCCGGCGCCTGGAAGCTCTGCCGGTCCACGGCCGAGATTCGCGACTGCATGGAGAAAAGCATTTTCGCTGCCGTCATGCACATGGAAGGCTGCGAAGCGATCGATGCCGATCTCGTCGCACTCGAAACTTTCTATGCCGCCGGCCTGCGCTCGCTCGGCCCCGTCTGGAGCCGCAACAACGTCTTTGCCCATGGCGTGCCCTTCGCCTATCCGAGTTCTCCGGATACCGGACCTGGCCTCACCGAGGCCGGCTTCGCGCTGGTGCGCGCCTGCAACCAGCTCGGCATCCTCGTCGATCTCGCCCACATCACCGAAAAAGGCTTCTGGGATGTGGCGAAGACTTCAGACCAGCCGCTCGTCGCGAGCCATTCTAATGCCCATGCGCTGACGCCTGTCGCACGCAATCTCACCGACAAGCAGCTCGACGCCATCAAGGAGAGCCACGGCATCGTCGGCCTCAACTATGCGACGGCGATGCTGCGCGACGATGCGCGCTCGGATGCCGACACGCCGATCGAGGCGATGGTTCGGCATGTCGATCATCTCGTCGGGCGTCTCGGCATCGATTGCGTCGGCCTCGGATCGGATTTCGACGGTGCGACGATTCCGGCCGAGATCGGCGATGCCGCAGGCAACCAGAAGCTGATTGAAGCCCTTCGCAACGCTGGATATGGTGAGGCCGATCTTGCAAAGCTGTGCAGGGAGAACTGGCTTCGCGTCCTGGCGTCCGCCTGGAAGGAAGGCAGCCGGTAAAGTGCGTGCCGATATTGCGTAAAGTTTGTTAAGAGGGGAATGAAAACAATGATGATGACCAAGATGAACCGCGGTTTGCGCACCTTGTCTGCCGGTGTGGCTCTCTCGCTTCTGCTGATGGCGGCGCCGAACGCATATGCTGCGACGCCCAAGGACACGCTGGTCGAGGGTTTTGCCTTCGACGACATTCTGAGCATGGACCCAGCCGAAGCCTATGAACTGTCGGCTGCCGAAATCACCGGCAACACTTATAGCCTGCTCGTCCGCCTCGACATCGACGATACGTCCAAGATCAAGGGTGACCTTGCCGAGAGCTGGTCGGTTTCCGACGATCACCTGACCTATACGTTCAAGCTGAAGCCCGGCCTGAAGTTCGCGTCCGGCAACCCGATCACGGCCGAAGACGTTGCATGGTCCTTCGAGCGCGTCGTCAAGCTCAACAAGAGCCCCGCCTTCATTCTCACCCAGTTCGGTCTGACCGGCGACAATGTGACGGAGAAGGCCAAGGCGACCGATGCGAACACCTTCACCTTCACTGTCGACAAGCCCTATGCGCCGAGCTTCGTGCTGAACTGCCTGACGGCGACCGTTGCCGAAGTGGTCGACAAGAAGCTGGTTCTGCAGCATGTAAAGCCTGCAACACCGACCGCCGACTACAAATACGACAACGATTTCGGCAACAGCTGGCTGAAGACCGGCTTTGCCGGTTCCGGTCCGTTCAAGCTGCGTGAATGGCGCGCCAACGAGGCCGTTGTGCTGGAGCGCAACGACAATTACTACGGCGAAAAGGCGAAGCTGAACCGCGTCATCTATCGCTTCATGAAGGAAAGCTCGGCACAGCGTCTGGCGCTTGAAAACGGCGATATCGATATCGCCCGTAACCTGTCTCCGACTGACCTTCAGGCTGTCGAGAAGAACGCGCAGCTTGCTTCGACCAGCGCGCCGAAGGGCACCATCTACTATATGAGCCTCAACCAGAAGAACGCCAATCTCGCCAAGCCGGAAGTGCAGCAGGCGTTCAAGTATCTGGTCGACTACGATGCCATCGGCAAGACGCTGATCAAGGGCATCGGCGAAATCCACCAGACCTTCGAACCGAAGGGCATGCTCGGCTCGCTGGATGAAAACCCGTTCAAGCTCGATGTCGCCAAGGCTAAGGAGTTGCTGGCCAAGGCAGGCCTGCCCAATGGTTTCTCGATCACCATGGACGTGCGCAGCATCGAGCCGGATACGGGCATCGCGACTGCGATCCAGCAGACGCTCGGCCAGGCCGGCATCAAGGTGGAGATCATCCCCGGTGACGGAAAGCAGAAGCTGACGAAGTATCGTGCCCGCAACCACGATATCTACTTCGGCAACTGGGGCCCGGATTATTGGGACCCCCATTCCAACGCCGATACCTTCACCACCAACGACGACAATTCCGATACCAGCAGCAACAAAACGCTGGTCTGGCGCAACACGTGGACCACTCCCGAACTGGAGAAGCTCGCCAAGGCTGCACTCTTTGAAGGCGATGCGGCCAAGCGTGGCGCCATGTATCAGGACATCCAGAAGAAATTCCTGGAAGCAAGCCCCTTCATCATCCTCTATCAGCAGACGGAAGTCGCCGGCTATCGCAAGGACGTGAAGGACTTCAAGCTTGGTCCGAGCTTCGACAACAACTTCGTCTGGCCGATCTCCAAGTGATGATCCGGCAGGACTAGGTCTTTGAGCACCGTCGAACGGAAAATGCAGGTGCGGCCCAAAAAGGGCCGTGCCGCTCCCTTTTTCATGGGGCTGCTGCGATTCCTCGTCGTGGCCGTCACCACCTATCTCGGCCTTCTGGCCGTCACCTTTTTCATCGGGCGCGTCATACCGATCGATCCGGCGCTGGCGATCGCCGGCGATCACGCGCCACAGCAGATACTGGAGCGCCTACGGCGCGAGATGCATCTCGATGAGCCGCTTTATCTGCAGTTCTATTATTATCTCGTGAGCGCTCTCAGCGGTGATTTTGGGACGTCGGTTCTGACGACCAATCCGGTCATGGATGACATCAGGCGCGTCTTCCCCGCGACGATGGAGCTCGCGACGGTCGGCACGATCATTGGCGCCATCTTCGGGGTTCCCTTTGGCGTGCTTGCCGCGGTGCGCCGTAACAGCTTCATCGACCAGATCGTCCGCGTCATCGGCCTCGTCGGCTATTCCGTGCCAGTCTTCTGGCTGGCCATGGTCTCGCTCGTCATCTTCTATGCGAAGCTGAACTGGGTCGCCTATCCTGGTCGCATCGACATCGCCTATGAATATACCTTCACGCCGATCACGGGCTTTTTCCTGCTTGATAGCGCGCTGCAGGGGCAATGGGACGTCTTCTGGGACGTGTTCCGCCACATCATCCTACCGGCGTCGCTGCTCGGCTATTTCTCGCTTGCCTATATCAGCCGCATGACCCGTAGCTTCATGCTGAACGAACTTGGCCAGGAATATATCGTCGCGGCCCGCGCCAAGGGCCTGTCCGAGACGCGGGTAATCTGGGGCCATGCGCTGCGCAGCGCCGCCGTGCCCTTGATCACGGTGATCGCGCTTTCTTATGCCGGGCTGCTCGAAGGATCCGTGCTGACGGAGATCGTCTTCTCCTGGCCGGGCATCGGCTTTTATATCACCAGTTCGCTGCGCAATGCCGACATGAATGCCGTTCTTGGCGGCACGATCGTCGTCGGCACGGTGTTCATCGGCATCAATCTGATTTCCGATCTCCTGTATCGGACGCTTGACCCAAGGACCCGACGTAAATGACTGTCGAGACCACTCAACCCAGCCTGCGGGACTGGCTGCTCTCCGACCGGCCGCAGTCGCGCCGGCAGGCGAGGCTAGGGCGCGCCTACGTCACCTGGCGGCAGTTTTCTGCCAATCGCCTGGCCGTCATCGGGCTGCTGATCATCATCGCGCTCGTGCTGGTGGCGGCACTTGCCGATGTCATCGCCCCGCATTCGCCCGTCATTGGCGATCTGACGAATGCCTATCTGAAGCCCCCCGGTACGCCGGGCTATCTTCTCGGCACCGACGATCTCGGCCGTGATATCCTTTCGCGTCTGATCTACGGGTCGCGCTGGACACTTTATATCGTCGTCCTGGTCGCGATCATCTCGGCGCCGATCGGGCTCATCATCGGCATGGTATCGGGCTATCTGGGCGGCTGGGTCGACACGATCTTGATGCGTATCACCGATATCTTCCTTGCCTTTCCGAAGCTGGTGCTGGCGCTTGCCTTCGCCGGCGCGCTCGGCGCCGGCATCGAGAACGCCGTCATCGCTATCGCCATCACCTCGTGGCCGCCCTATGCGCGCCTGGCGCGCGCCGAAACGATGACAGTGCGGCGTTCGGACTACATCGCCGCCGTGCAGCTCATGGGCGCTTCGCCGCTGCGTATCATCTTTCGTCATGTCATGCCGCTCTGCATCTCCTCGGTGATCGTCCGCGTTACGCTCGACATGGCCGGCGTGATCCTGACGGCGGCCGGTCTTGGTTTCCTGGGGCTCGGCGCGCAGCCGCCGCTGCCGGAATGGGGCGTCATGATCGCAAGCGGCTTCAAATACTATCTCGATCAATGGTGGGTGGCGGCCATGCCCGGCATCGCGATCCTCATCGTCAGCCTCGGCTTCAACCTGCTCGGCGATGGCCTGCGCGATGCGCTCGATCCGAAGGAGAGCGGGCAATGACGACACTTTTGACCGTGGAGAACCTGAGGGTTCGCTATCCGACCCGTACCGGCGTCATCGATGCCGTGCGCGGCGTATCGTTCACGCTCGGCCGCGAGCGGCTCGGCATTGTCGGCGAGAGCGGTTCCGGTAAATCACAGACCGGCCGCGCCATCATGGGGCTGACGCCGCCGCATGGCATCGTTACCGCCGACAAGCTTGACTTCAGCGGCATCGACCTCCTGTCGATTTCGGCTAGGGAACGCCGGTCGCTGCGCGGCAAGCGCATCGCCATGGTGCTGCAGGATCCGAAATATTCGCTCGACCCGGTCATGACCATCGGGAAGCAGATCACCGAGACGCTGCGCACACACGAGAAGATCAGCAAGGCCGAGGCGCGGGACCGTGCCATGGCCATGCTGGAAGCCGTGCAGATCCGCGATCCAGGCCGTGTCTATGACCTGCATCCGCATGAAGTCTCGGGCGGCATGGGCCAGCGCGTCATGATCGCCATGATGCTGATCGCCGGGCCGGAGTTGCTGATTGCCGATGAGCCGACCTCGGCGCTCGACGTTACCGTTCAGCTCGATGTGCTCAAGATTATGGACAAGCTCGTGTCGGAGCGCGGCATGGGGCTGATTTTCGTCTCGCACGACCTGCGGCTGGTCTCGTCCTTCTGCGACCGCGTGATCGTCATGTATGCAGGTAAGGTGGTGGAAGAACTCAAAGCTTCCGAATTGAACAATGCCCAGCATCCCTATACGCGCGGCCTGCTGAACTGCATGCCTGTTATCGGCGAAAACAGGCATCCGTTGCCCGTGCTCGACCGCAAGCCGGAGTGGGCGGCATGACGACAGCACTCGCAGTTGATAGCCTCAGCGTCGTCTATGATGGCTATTATGCGCTCGATGCCGTCGGCATCAAAGTGAACGAGGGCGAATCCTTCGGTCTGGTCGGCGAGTCCGGCTCCGGCAAATCGACGCTGCTGCGCGCCGTTGCCGGCCTTGCGCCCATCACCGACGGCAAGATCCAGGTCGGCGGCGAACAGCTGAAGGGCGCCAGGCGCAGCAAGACCTTCTATCGCCAGGTGCAGATGGTGTTTCAGGACCCCTACGGTTCCCTGCATCCGCGCCAGACGATCGACCGGCTGCTGCTGGAGCCTTTGTCGATTCATGGGATCGGCGACACGGAGACCCGGATCGCCAAGGCGCTAGATGAAGTCGGTCTCGGAAAGGGCTTCCGCTTCCGCTACCCGCACCAGCTCTCCGGTGGCCAGCGCCAGCGCGTTGCGATTGCGCGCGCGCTGATCGTCGAACCGTCGATCCTGCTGCTCGACGAGCCGACTTCGGCGCTTGATGCCTCGGTGCAGGCCGAGGTGCTGAACCTGCTCGAGCAGGTGCGCAGGGACCGCCATCTGACCTTCGTGATGGTGAGCCACGATCTCGGCGTCATCACCCATATGTGCGAGCGTCTGGCCGTCATGCGCAACGGCGCGGTCGTCGAGAGGCTGACCGCGAAGGAACTGGCAGCCGGCGACGTGAAGGAAGATTACACGCGCAATCTGATGATCGCCAGCAAGGGGTTCGTCCGCGCCTGAGCGGGCGGCTTTTGCCTCAGCGGCGCGTTAACGAATGAGCCGCTTAAACACGACCAATCGTATAGACTATTGACACCTGCCGCAATTCTGTCATGATCTCGTTAATGGCAGTTAACTTTCGTGATCCCGACAAGGGGTCAGACGTTAAGTGGAGGCAGGCATGTTTTTCATGGGTGGCATGACCATGGGCTATCTTCATCCGCCAGCTCCGGCGAAACGGGAAGGTGCACGGTCCGCTACTCTTTCTGACGAAAACTGCCGCCGCCAGGCCGGACCTGCCGAAGAGCAGGTGGCCGATACCAGCGCCATCGAGCGCAGTTTGATTTGGGCCCGCCGCATTCTCTGCTGATTAGGCGCTGCCGATCTTTCGGGTCCTCGACTTCAGATGGTTTAATTTTTCTCGGCTCGCATTCTGGACGGAAATTCATCTCTACCTAATTGATAGGAAATGTATGAATATCCCTCCTGGGCTTGGCCTGAGAGACATATAAGAAACGAACGGAGGCAACACATGGCGAATTTGGGTATTTCGAATACGCATGTGAATCAGTTCGATGGTTCCAAGCGCGCCGCCAAGACGCGGCAGAAGATTCAAACAGCGATTCAC
Organism: Rhizobium pantanalense; assembly: GCF_030182525.1. Taxonomy (NCBI): domain Bacteria; kingdom Pseudomonadati; phylum Pseudomonadota; class Alphaproteobacteria; order Hyphomicrobiales; family Rhizobiaceae; genus Rhizobium; species Rhizobium pantanalense. The sequence continues at coordinate 140,558 of NZ_JAQJCH010000004.1, read as the reverse complement.
GTCGTCCTGTTTTCGGCTGCATTCCTGTTCGTTGCGGCTATCGTTTGCGGCATCGTCGTCTAAGGCGATGTTTGGGCGGGTGGCGGTTTTGTTCCTCCGCTGATGTGGGGCCGATGCGGCCCATTTCTTGAAAATCGGGAAGTTTGCGGGTCCGGTCGATCAGGACTGGTCGTTTTTCTCCTCGCGCAGCATCCGATCTTGTTTCATTGGCAAACATTCTCTCCGGCGAAGGCATGAATGCCGTGCTCGACAAGCTCGTCGATGATGAAACCGGATCATCCGGCTGTTCACGCCACCTCTCGCGAAGTTGGCGCGCGATCCGCGCTACATGAAGTCCTAACCGCCTCGTGTGCGGCAATTGCTTCGATATGCTGAACCCGATCAACCACGCACGCGATCGTGATCAGGCCGATACCTATCGTGTAGAGCCCTATGTGGTTGCTGCTGATATCTACGGCGAAGGACAATTAACGTGCCGTGGCGGCTGGACCTGGTATACGGGCTCTGCCGGCTGGCTGTATCGCGTCGCTATCGAAGGCATTCTCGGTATCCGCGTGAAAAACGGACGGCTCTTCGTCAAACCGGCCCTGCCTTCGAACTGGGACGGCTTTGCGGCGGACATCGAACTGCTGAGCGGAAATTACCGTATTTCCGTCTCAAAAGCGCCCGATGCAGCGACATACTCGGTCACGATCAATGACAGGGCGGTCGCCCATCCCGAAGAGGGCTATCCGGTCGGACAGTAGCGTTTCTGCGCTGTTTCACTTCGATGATCGGGGGCCAAGGGGGAACTCTTTGGCCCCGATTGCATTTGAGTGTCGGAACAGGAGAGTTTTATGAATTCGAGGGCGGATATGAGCTCGGTGCCGGCACAACGAGTGAGTTTGCCGAAGCCGGTCTCCCAGAGGGATACCCGACTGGATGTTCTCAGGGCCCTGGCTCTGATCATGATCTTCATCAACCATGTGCCGGGGCAGATCTTCGAGGATTTGACCTCCAAGAATTTCGGATTCTCCGACGGTGCCGAGGCTTTCGTGCTGATCTCCGGCATCTCCGTCGGTCTTGCCTATGGAACCAGGTTTCTTCCGGGCAATCGGTTGAACATGGCATGGAAGGCGATCAGGCGCGCCTTCACGCTCTATACGGCGCACATGATCACGACCTTCGTGACGCTGGTGCTCTTCATTTCCGGCGCGTGGATTTTCCACCAGAAGGGCCTGCTCTGCGAAGTGAATATCCTTGCCCTGCTGATGGACCCGGCGCGCGGCATTCCCGCGCTACTGACGCTTGGGCACCAGATCGGCTACAACAACATTCTGCCCATGTACGGTGCCCTGTTCCTGATGTTGCCGCTGATCATGCTGCTGGAAGCAAGAAGCCCCCTGCTTCTGCTCACAATTTCGGTGGGCGTCTGGCTGGTGTCCGGCATCTATTACATCGCTCCGCATACGACGCTGCTTGAGGGGTTCTGGTTCCTCAATCCGCTATCCTGGCAGCTGCTTTTCGTCATCGGCTTCGTCGCCAGCATGCATGTCAAGCGCGGCGGGCACATCCCTGCTCATCCGGTTCTAATCGCGTTGGCCTGCACCTATGTGCTCGTCTCCTTTATCTGGGTGACCGACAAGCTGTGGATACTCGGCGACTACCTTGCCATGCTCGGCCTGCCGACCGTTGTCACCGGCTTCGACAAGACTTTCCTGTCGCTGCCGCGGCTGCTGCATGTTCTGGCGCTCGCCTATCTGATCATCAGTATCCCCGCCATTTCGGCGTTTCTGCGCCGCTCGGCCAATCACCCGCTGACGATCCTCGGGCGGCATTCGCTGAACATCTTCGTTGCGGGCACCATCCTCGCCATGGCCGGCCAGGTCCTTCTCTATGTGACCAACAAGAGCCCCGTCGTCGGCGCCATCTATGTCGTCTTCGGCATCGCCGCGCAGTTCCTCTATGCCTATCATCTCGAGCACAAGCGGCTTGAGCTTGCCGGCGAGCGCGCGGCGAAGAAGCCTGCCGCACCAACTGCAATGCCTGCGCATTTCGGAAAGCGTCACTGAAGGCTTCTGCGAGGGCCTTCACGCTCACCCCGTCTGCGGCAGAGCTATCGCATATGTGGGACGAGGACCGAAAACTCCTGGAATAGGCAGCGGTTCAACTGCTTTTAGGAACAAAGCCAATTCCGAACCCAAACAATCGACCAATCTTTTCTAAGGTTTCAAGTGTGGGGTTTGCCATACCTGATTCAATCTCAGCAACTTGGCGCCTTGTAAGTGACAGGGTCTTGGCGAATTCCTCTTGGGTCATTCCGAACCCTTTTCGTATCTCCATCACAGCATCCGGCAGCCTAAGGTCCCCTTGTCGAGCACGCTCCGCCAGCCTTCGTCTGTTTTCAAGAATTTCTTCCTTCGTGGGCTTCTTCCATCGGGCCATTACATTCCTCAGGCATCACCGGCATGCCGCCACAACGTTATCCGCGATTTCCTTACAGCGCCCCATGGCACGCTCTAACACCTCTGGAGATGCCCCCATGCGCTTCGCCAGCTCTGGCGCGTGCTGCAGATGTTGTGCAAATGCACAGATAGAAGCCATTAGGAGTTCCTGCTCGGCAGGAACGGGCATCAGTTCAGTACAAATGCGTTTCCAATCCGGAAGATGGTCGCGACCACCATCGCGCATCACGGCCCATCGGGTGGAGCGGACAATTCCCTCCTTGGCGAGCCGCATGGGAGCGAAGTCAAAGAGCGGAGATAGGCGGATCGTGCCGTCCTGATGCTTGCTGAGTGCTGAATTCCGGCCGTGATTGTCAGGATTGCCGAGCGCCAGGTTAGCGATGTCGCGCTTTAGGTATTCGACTATGTCCGCGAAGGGATCGGCTGAAAATTGACGCAGAACTTCGATATAGGCCTCATGCGTGCCGACATGGCCGAAGTCGGCCACTCCAACCGCTGACACTAGGCTTTCCTGGCCCAGTCGAACTGTTCCCCCGCGTTCCATCTTCCTCCGATCGAAACGGGGAATGATCAAGATGCCTTCGGCGTAAGTCGAGGGTTCGCTGACGTTCAGACCGATCTTTTGGGCGATCCGGGAATAGAGGGCTTCGCCTTCAAGAATTAGGCGGTCTACGGGCTCGTTGCTGCGTACCAGCTTGACGATGACATGGCGCACGGCCTCGTCATCGGTGACGAAACTGTCAGGATAGTAGAGCCCGTCTTTCGCCTTGGTCATTGAGACCTTCGGCCATTCGCCTTGCAGGCCGCTTGAGCCAGAGGCGAGCATTCCAAAGCGATCAGCGATTTCCATGAAACGATCTGAGCGCTCAAGAATCTCCGCTTCTGTAACGCCTTGACGCTCAACACCTCGCAATCTTTCCGTTTCGGCTTCAGCTGCTTCCTTGATGCGGATGTTGCCAATGCCACCAGTAGCTGATCGCAGAAGCAGCGGGAGATCGGAGGCGCGTGAGCCTTCCGCGAGCCCAAGGTGTTCGGCAAGCTTTCGCCTTGCATGGCCCTGCGGCATGAGGTCCAAGAGGAAGGGCGGCCAGCTACGGCTATATCGATTTTCGAGATCTACGGGATAACGGACCGACAAGGCGCGATGGTCATGAACTGTCTTTCCGGCCGCAAATTCTGCTGATGCCATTGTAACGAAGTAGTCCAGATCGTAATCGACGATGGACGCGCCCTGAAAGCCGGCGTCGTCGTCCTTTAGCTCTAGGGCCGCAGCGTAATGCCACTCATGATTTAAATGGGTTTGGAGCGTTAGGCGCATTTAATGACCCTTTCAGTGGATCAATTAATGCATCTTTTTTATTTATTCAACCCATCAAAGTGGGTTGAATAATTTTTGTCAAAATTGCCAACTATCAAAACGCGGCCAACGTTTATCGCGCACCAGTGTTCCTATAGACAACATCCGTGGGCCGGTCGGAAGCTGCGGCTAGCTTGCGTTTCAGCAAGAACGTTTGATGACTGGGTTCCTCGTGGCCCGATGCCGAAGGGTATCGAGATCGGGGCCCCCGCGACGCTGGATGTGAAAATGCAACAGATCCGATTGGGACGGCCCGCAGTCGAAACAACCCGGCTTCCGCAAGGGCCTTGGTGATGTCTCCAGCGAATGGGTCTGGGCCGGGGAGACCAGCACGACGCAAGGAACTGACCATGCGCCGGCGCTCCTTGATGTTATCCTTGATCTGCTTGTGGGCTCGCGAAAACATTATAACCAGGGCAGAATTCCGGTTGGCGCTTGTTTCACAATGTCGTCCGCTCACAGTAGCAAAAAAGCCGGGAGAGCGTCGCTCTCCCGGCTTTGATCTTGGGCCCCTTGCGAAGATCAGGCAGCTTCGTTTTCCGTCGTGTGTGCCTTGCGGACTTCCTCGTCCGTCAGGATACCGCTGGCGCGCAGCAGGGCGGCGAAGCGACCATTGCTCTGGCTGAGCTCGTTGAAGCTGCCATTCTCGATGATGCGGCCGTTGTCCAGGAAGAGGACCATGTCAGCCTCGCGAACCGTCGACAGACGGTGCGCAATGATGAAGGTCGTGCGGTTCTGGCGCAGGTTGTCGATCGCCGTCTTGACCCGGTTTTCAGTTTCGACGTCGAGTGCACTGGTCGCTTCGTCGAGTACGAGGATCGGAGCGTCCTTCAGGATGGCGCGGGCGATTGCGATACGCTGGCGTTCACCACCCGAGAGCTTGTTGCCACGCTCGCCGACGCGGGTATCGTAGCCGCCTTCGCGGGTTTCGATGAAGTCGTTGGCGGCGGCGGCTTGAGCTGCGCGGATCATTTCCTCCTGGGTCGCACCTTCACGGCCAAGGCGGATGTTGTCGCTGATCGAACGGTTCAGCAAGCCGGCATCCTGGAAGACGGTGGCGATGAAGCGACGTAGCGACTTGCGGGTCACCTTGGTGATGTCGTGACCGTCGACGAGGATCTGGCCCTTCTGTGGATCGAAGACGCGCTGCAGCAGGTTGACGAGCGTCGTCTTGCCGGCGCCGGTCGGGCCGACGATAGCGACAGTCTGGCCAGCCTTCACCTTGAAGGAGATGTCGTGCAGGCCCTGCGACGAGTTGGCGAAGCCGAAGGATACATCGCGGAACTCCACTTCACCCTTGACGTCCTTGATTTCAGCAAGGCCGGCCGGCTCTTCACGGTCACGAACCGAATCTTCCAGCGTGTAGAAGTCTTCGAGCTTGGCGCGCGCTTCGAAAATCTGGTTTGCGAAGTTGCGCAGCTGCTCCAGGCGGCCGATCAGCACGTTGGCGAAGGCAATGAATGTGATGAGAGCGCCGAGGCTCAGGCTGCCGTCCTGAACGAGAACGGTGCCGATCATCAGGATTGCCATCATAGCAACGGTCGAAGCCGTGCGGTTCAGTGCGCCGGCAAGCGCCCACCAGTCGAGGACCGGATACTGGGCCTCCAGCAGGCGTTCGGTGAACGACTTCAGCGCCTTGGTTTCAGCTTCGATGCGGTTGTAGCTGTGCAGCACCGAAACGTTGCTGATCGAGTCGCTCACATGCGAGAAGACGGTGTTGTAGTGGCTCTCGACCGAGGTCTGGCCATCCTTCGTGCGGCTCATGACCAGACGGCCGATGAACCAGTAGAAGACGCCCAGCAGGATGAGAACCGCGGACAGGCGCAGGTCCATCGAAATCGCGGTCGGGATCATGATGACGAGCGCGACAGCGGTCGACAGATGATTGCGCATGAATTCCAGCCACAGGCCGAACAGTGCTTCGCAGGCGCGAAGCAGCGTGTTCAGCGCGCTCGCCGTGCCGCGCTGGCTATGCCAGGAGAGCGGCATCGAGATGATGCGGCCGAATGCTTCTGTCAGGAGCGAGGCGCGGCGGCCATGCGCAAGGCGGTCGGCCTCGCGGGACACCACGATGAAGGCGACAGCACTGAAGACGGCGAAGCCCGCCCACAGCATCATAGTCGGCGTGACGGCTTCTTTCTTGGCAATGGCGTCGAAGATGCGGCCGAACAGAACCGGTTCATAGATGGTGGTCATCGCAAGCGCAATGTTTGCGATCACGACCATCCAAACGCGGTAGCGATACGCGCCAAGATACTTCAGGGCTCTTGCATAGACTTTGAACAGTGACACGTCAGGCACCCTCTTTGCATCAGCAAAACTCGGAATGCTGCGACACTACAGATCGGTACCTGAACCGGCGATTAACGGAATCTGAAGCTGTTTTTTCAAGGGAATTTCCCGCGTGGCGCGTGCTGTCGAAGCGAGGTGCTATCGGCCGCCGCAGAAATGTGACAATTTGGGGTCGACCCCGCCGCGACATCATCCGTTACTATTAAGTCACGCCGAAGGCGGCCATTCAGGGTTGAATGGTAAAAAAATCGCCAAAGGCGTTCAATTTCGCGCCGGCCTGAGTATGTTGCCGGCGATTAAGCGCGCTATGGGGCCAGGCGAGCAGGGTGGCAATGCTCGTCCGCCAATAATTCAGGCTGCGAGGCCGAGGGGTAAATGTGAATATCCATTCGCTAATACAATTGCTTGTGGTTATCGAAGAATGCGAGCGTACAAAGGATGTCGTGGCCGAGCTTGAGCTTGTGCTCCATTCCTACAAATTCGATTTCTACGGCCTGCTGCGGCAGACGAGGCCGAATGTCGATATCGCCAACTTCATGCTGGCAGGCCGCTGGCCCGATCAATGGCCGCTGACCTATGTCCGCAAGAGATACATGCTCGTCGATCCGGTGGCGCGCTATGCCACCCGGGCGCAACGCCCCTTCCGCTGGAGCGATGCCGTGGCTGCGCACAAATCGGATCCGCTCCGACGCCGGATGGAACAGATGATGGCTGATGCCCGTGCCAACGGGCTCATCGACGGCTATATTTTTCCGATTCACGGACGAAGCGGTCTGCTCGGCAGCATGACGATCGGCGGTGAGGCGGTCGATCTTTCGCCGACGGAGCTTTCGCTTTTCGATGCCGTGGCCAGAAAGGCCTTCTGGCGGCTGCTGGAGCTGCGTGACGAAGCGCAATTGCTCGAGGAGCAGGGGAACGCCGATCTCAAACTGACCAAACGCGAGATGGAGGTGCTCAACCATCTGGCCGACGGCATGACGTCGATCGAGATCAGCCGGCTGCTGACGATCTCCAATCATACCGTCGACTGGTACATGAACAGCATCCAGGACAAGCTGAAGGCCAGAAATCGGCAGCACATCGTTGCCATCGCTTTTAGAAACGGACTTATTCCGTAACGGCAACTATTTTGATGTCGGATGTCGCAGGAGAAATTGAACTTCCTGTGACAAGAAGTTAAGAATTCTCTTCGCGGGTGCAGCATTGCCCGTTTCGATGCCGTGAGGAGACAGCATTGCCCATATCCAAGATCCTGGTTGCCAACCGTTCCGAAATCGCCATCCGCGTATTCCGCGCCGCCAACGAGCTTGGCATAAAAACGGTGGCCATCTGGGCCGAGGAAGACAAACTCGCGCTGCATCGCTTCAAGGCCGACGAGAGCTATCAAGTCGGCCGCGGCCCGCATCTTGCCCGCGATCTCGGGCCGATCGAGAGCTATCTGTCGATCGACGAGATCATCCGCGTCGCCAAGCTTTCCGGCGCCGATGCCATCCATCCAGGTTACGGCCTGCTGTCGGAAAGCCCGGAATTCGTCGATGCCTGTGATGCCGCCGGCATCATCTTCATCGGCCCGCGCGCCGATACGATGCGCCAGCTCGGCAACAAGGTGGCCGCCCGCAATCTTGCGATCTCGGTCGGCGTGCCTGTCGTGCCGGCAACCGATCCCTTGCCTGACGATATGAAGGAAGTCGCCAAGATGGCGGCCGAGATCGGCTATCCGGTCATGCTCAAGGCCTCTTGGGGCGGCGGCGGCCGCGGCATGCGCGTCATCCGCTCCGAGGCTGATCTTGCCAAGGAAGTGACGGAAGCCAAGCGCGAGGCGAAGGCCGCCTTCGGCAAGGACGAGGTCTATCTCGAAAAGCTCGTCGAGCGTGCCCGCCATGTCGAAAGCCAGATTCTCGGTGACACGCATGGCAATGTCGTGCATCTGTTCGAACGTGACTGTTCGGTTCAGCGCCGCAACCAGAAGGTCGTCGAGCGTGCGCCGGCCCCCTATCTCACCGATGCGCAGCGCCAGGAGCTGGCCGCCTATTCGCTGAAGATCGCCAAGGCGACGAATTATGTCGGCGCCGGTACCGTCGAATATCTGATGGATGCCGACACGGGCAAATTCTACTTCATCGAAGTCAATCCGCGCATTCAGGTCGAGCATACGGTGACCGAAGTCGTCACCGGCATCGATATCGTCAAGGCGCAGATTCATATTCTCGACGGCTTTGCCATCGGCACCCCGGAATCGGGCGTTCCGAAGCAGGAAGACATTCGACTCAACGGCCATGCGCTGCAGTGCCGCGTGACGACGGAAGATCCGGAGCACAATTTCATTCCGGATTATGGCCGCATCACCGCCTATCGTTCTGCGTCCGGCTTCGGCATCCGTCTCGACGGCGGCACCTCCTATACCGGCGCGATCATCACCCGTTATTATGACCCGCTGCTAGTGAAGGTGACGGCCTGGGCGCCGAACCCGCAAGAGGCGATCGCCCGCATGTACCGTGCGCTGCGCGAATTCCGCATCCGCGGTGTCGCGACGAACCTGACATTCCTCGAAGCGATCATCACGCACGAGAAATTCCGTGACAACAGCTACACGACGCGCTTCATCGATTCGACGCCGGAACTGTTCCAGCAGGTCAAGCGCCAGGACCGCGCCACGAAGCTTCTGACCTATCTCGCCGACGTCACCGTCAACGGCCATCCGGAAACGCGCGGTCGTCCGGTGCCTTCGCCCAAAGTGGCGCAACCTGTGCTGCCCTATATCGATGGCAATATCCCCGATGGCACCAAGCAGTTGCTGGACAAGCTCGGTCCTCAGAAATTCGCCGAGTGGATGCGCAACGAGAAGCGCGTGCTGATGACAGACACGACGATGCGCGACGGCCATCAATCGCTGCTTGCGACCCGCATGCGCACCTATGACATCGCCAGCATCGCCGGCACCTATGCGCGTGCCCTGCCGCAGCTTCTGTCATTGGAATGCTGGGGCGGCGCCACCTTCGACGTCTCCATGCGTTTCCTGACGGAAGATCCATGGGAACGTCTGGCGCTGATCCGCGAGGGCGCGCCGAACCTGCTGCTGCAAATGCTGCTGCGCGGCGCCAACGGCGTCGGCTATACCAATTATCCAGACAATGTCGTGAAATATTTCGTCCGCCAGGCGGCCAAGGGCGGCGTCGATCTCTTCCGCGTCTTCGACTGCTTGAACTGGGTCGAGAACATGCGCGTGTCGATGGATGCGGTTGCAGAGGAGAACAAGCTCTGCGAAGCGGCGATCTGCTACACGGGCGACATTCTCAATTCGGCGCGGCCGAAGTACGACCTGAAATATTATACCGATCTCGCTGTCGAGCTGGAAAAGGCCGGTGCCCATATCATCGCGCTGAAGGATATGGCGGGCTTGCTGAAGCCGGCCGCGGCCAAGGTGTTGTTCAAGGCGCTGCGCGAGGCGACCGGTCTGCCGATCCATTTCCATACGCATGATACCTCGGGCATTGCCGCCGCGACCGTGCTTGCCGCCGTCGATGCCGGCGTCGATGCCGTGGATGCCGCGATGGATGCGCTGTCGGGCAATACCTCGCAGCCCTGCCTCGGCTCGATCGTCGAAGCCCTCAAGGGCTCCGAGCGTGATCCGGGTCTCGACCCCGAATGGATCCGCCGCATCTCCTTCTACTGGGAAGCCGTGCGCCATCAGTACGCCGCCTTCGAAAGTGATCTCAAGGGACCGGCCTCGGAAGTCTATCTGCACGAAATGCCCGGCGGCCAGTTCACCAACCTCAAGGAACAGGCGCGCTCGCTCGGGCTTGAGACCCGCTGGCACCAGGTGGCGCAGGCTTATGCCGATGCGAACCAGATGTTCGGCGATATTGTCAAGGTAACGCCGTCGTCCAAGGTTGTCGGCGACATGGCGCTGATGATGGTCAGCCAGGACCTGACGGTCGCCGATGTCGAAAACCCGGCCAAGGATATCGCCTTCCCGGATTCGGTCGTCTCGATGCTGAAGGGCGATCTCGGCCAACCGCCGTCCGGGTGGCCGCAAGCACTGCAGAAGAAGGCGCTGAAGGGCGACAAACCCTATACGGTGCGCCCCGGTTCGCTGCTTGCCGAGGCCGATCTCGATGCGGAGCGTAAGATCATCGAGACCAAGCTGGAGCGCAAGGTCGACGATTTCGAATTCGCGTCCTACCTAATGTATCCGAAGGTCTTCACCGATTACGCGCTGGCCGCCGACACCTACGGCCCGGTCTCGGTGCTGCCGACGCCGGCATACTTCTATGGTCTCAAGGAAGGTGATGAGCTCTTTGCCGAGATCGAGAAAGGCAAGACGCTCGTCATCGTCAACCAGGCGATGACAGCGACCGACGAGAAGGGCATGGTGACGGTATTCTTCGAGCTCAATGGCCAGCCGCGCCGTATCAAGGTGCCGGATCGCGCCCATGGGGCTTCCGGCAGTGCCGTGCGCCGCAAGGCCGAGACCGGCAATGCCGCCCATGTCGGCGCGCCGATGCCGGGCGTCATCTCCACGGTCTTCGTCTCGCCCGGCCAGGCGATCAAGGCCGGCGACGTGCTTGTTTCCATCGAGGCCATGAAGATGGAGACGGCGCTGCACGCCGAAAAGGATGGCACGATCTCCGAGGTGCTGGTGCGCGCCGGCGACCAGATCGACGCCAAGGATCTGCTCGTCGTCTACGGCGCATAATCCAAGCTTCGCTGAGATACGAAGGCGGCCCAATCTGGCCGCCTTTTCGTCGCGGGTATCCGAGATCGGCTCTCCATGTGCGAACGCGACGAAGGAATTCCATAGCTTTCATGTCGGATCATGGTAGCCAGGCCGAGGAGGCAGAGGCATGACGAGAGCGTTTTCCTTGCGGGCGGCCACCGTTGCCGATGTCGACGGCATCCGGGCGCTCACGCGCGAGGCCTATGGCAAATGGGTGCCGCTTATCGGCCGTGAGCCCCTGCCGATGACAGCAGATTATGCAGAGGCCGTGCGCAAGCATCGTATCGATCTTTTGGAGGCCAATGGTGAGCTTTTGGCGTTGATCGAGATGGTGCCGAGAGAGGATCACCTGTTGATCGAGAACGTCGCCGTCTCGCCGCGACATCAGGGAAAGGGCATCGGCCGGAAACTGCTAGTTCATGCCGAGCAGGTTGCGGCCGAGCTCGGCGTGAGTGACATGCGGCTTTACACCAACAAGCGTTTTGTCGAGAACGTGCAGCTCTACCTCAGATATGGTTATGCGATCGACCGCGAGGAGCCACTGAAAGATGGTTTCCTTGTCCATATGAGCAAGCGCATCTGATAGGCGCCAGCTACCTCCGTTTTTCGATCAACGCAGCCCAGACTGCCGCCACTAGCGCGAGTACAGCGGATGCCAGCATCAAGGCGAAGAGCACATGGATCGTTGGCAATCGTGCAATGAACAGCCCGCCGATCGAGCCGATCAGCGCGCCGCCAGCAATTCGCATGGCAGCGGCGAGGCCTGCTGCCGTTCCCACAATATCCGATCTGACCGACATGGCACCGCTATTGGCGGCCGGCATCGTGAGGCCGTTGCCGATGCCGATGAAGATGCAGGGGCCGAAGAGCGCCAGAACCTCAACCATGCCCGATAGCGACAAGGCGAGCCCAATTGACAGACCAACGCAGGTCAGCAGCCGCGCAATGATGAGGATTGTGCCGAGCGGGATTCTTGCGCCATGGCGGCCAGCCAGATAGCTGCCGAGAATGAAGCCGGCGGGAACGAGGCCCATGTAGAAGCCAAGCTTGGCGCTCGAACCGCCGAGCGCATCGCCTATCGTCAGCGGCGCTCCGCCGAGAAAGATGTAGAGCACGCCCATCGAGCACACCATGCAGAGCGTATAGGCCCAGAAGCGCGCGGAATGCAAAAGCAGGGCATAGGAGGCAAGATAGTTTCCGCGCGCGGCTGACGCCGGCGCTTTCGATCCTTTCAGTTCGCGCAAGGACAGAAGAAAGGCGGCAATGCCGAAGATCGCAAGGACGATGAAGCTTGCCCGCCAGCCGAAAAGCTCGTCCAGCGAACCGCCGAACAGAGGGCCGACCATGGGCGCCAATGCCCATCCCATGGCGAGATAGCCGAACTTGCTGGCAGCCTGACGCTCGTCGGATGTTTCCTTGATGATGACGAGGGCGACGGAATAACATGGTCCGATGCAGGCCTGCATCATGCGGCACAGCAGGAAGATGCCGATATTCGGCGCGAGAACGCAGCCAATCGAAGCGACGATGAAGATCGAGAGCGCCGTCAGGACGACTGGCCGGCGGCCGAACCGGTCCGATATCGCGCCACCGATAGCCTCAAGGGAAGCGGTGACAATGGAGAAGCCGGCAACCGATAGGTTGACGAGGGCGAAATCGGCCTGGAATGTCGCTGCGATCTTCGGCAGCGACGGCAGGATCATGTTAACAGGCAGCACGGCAAGCGCCGAGAGCAGGATGAGGGTTATCAGCCGCGGCTGTGCGGCGGCTCTTCTGGTGGTCGTGTCGTCGGTTGCTTGCTTGGCTGAATGGTCGATGCGGCTTTCGGTGCGCGTCATGGCCTTGTCCGTCGTTGAGTGGGGAGTCGAGGAAGATCTGACAGGTGCAGCCCGGATTTCAGGCAATAAAAAAGGCCCCGTCAGGAGCCTGTTTACCGCGCATGGGTGCTTTCGCCGGATGGTTACACCATCCTGCCCATGCGCCTTCCTACCACTCCGAGAACGAGTGCCGTGTTCATGGCATTAGAGCTAACCGCAAAGCGGCCCAGCGTCAATGCGCGGCCTGCTCCAAGACAGGATCGCTTTTCGATGCGGGCCGGCGGCTCAAATATCGTAGCTGAGCCCGGAATTCAGCGTCGAAATGAATTGCTTCGTCCGCTCCTGTGCCGGATTGGAGAAGATATTGCGCGAGGAGCCGGTCTCGACGATGTTGCCCGCCTCCAGGAACACGACGTTGTTGGCGATCTTCGAGGCAAGCCGCAGGTCATGCGTTGCCATGACCATGGTCGTGCCTTCGTTGGCGAGCTTGCCCAGCACGTCGACTACTTCGGCCGCCAATTCCGGATCGAGCGCCGAGGTGGGTTCGTCACAGAGCAGCACGCGCGGTGAGGGGGCGAGCGCCCGGGCGATGGCGACGCGCTGCTGCTGGCCGCCCGAGAGCGTCGAGGGCCAGGCATCGATCTTGTGTGCCATGCCGACCTTGGTCAGAAGCTCGACGGCGCGGGCGCGGGCCTTATCCTGAGGCCAGCGCAGCACGGTCGTCAGGCCCTCCATGACGTTCTGGATTGCGGTCTGATGCGGAAAGAGCTGGAAATTCTGGAAGACCATGCCCGTCTGGCGGCGGATCTTCTGGATGTCCTGCCAGGACGGCTTCTTGCCCGGCTGGAAGGTGGCCGTCTCCCCTCCGATGCGGATCGTTCCGGCGGTCGGGATTTCCAAAAGGTTGATGCAGCGAAGCAGCGTGCTCTTGCCACCGCCCGAGGGGCCCACAAGTGCCGTCACCGTTCCCTCGGGGATCATCAGGCTAATATCCTTGAGGATGACAATGTCGCCGAAGCGTTTTTCGATATGCGAAAGCTCGATCATGCCTGTGCCTCCAGCGTGCCGCCCGAGCGGGCGAAGCGGCGTTCGAGGTAGCCCTGCAGCGTCGAAAGAAAGGTGCTGAGCACGAGATAGATGATGGCGGCCTCGATATAGAGGATCAGCGGCTCATAGGTCGTCGCCACGATGCGCTGCGCGGCCTGGAACAGCTCGGGCACGGTGATGGCGGCGGCGAGCGACGTATCCTTGACCAGCGAAATGAAGGTGTTCGACAGGGGCGGCACCGCGACGCGGGCTGCCTGTGGGAGGATGGTGCGGCTCATGGCCTGGCGCCAGTTCATGCCGATCGAATAGGCGGCTTCCCACTGACCTTTCGGCACGGAGGAAATGACGGCGCGGATGATCTCGGACGTATAGGCGCCGACGCTCAGCGTAAAGCCGATGATGGCGGCGGGAAAGGCGTCGAGCAGGATGCCCAGGCTCGGCAGGCCGTAGAAAATGACGAAGAGCTGCACCAGAAGCGGCGTGCCGCGGATCACCCAGACATAGAAGCGGGCGATGGCCACGAACGGCGCTGGCGCGAACAGCCTGACGACGGCGGTGAGCAGGCCGAGCAGAAGGCCAAGCACGAAGGTGATCAAGGTGAGCGGGATGGTGAAGACGAGCCCCGCCCAAAGCAGCGTGCCCAGTGACTCCCACATCAGTTGCAGCCAATGCTCCAAGGAGAAGCCTTTCGATAAGAGAATGCGTCCGGAGGTGACCCCGGACGCATCTTTTTCACAGTTTTATGTCTCTGCCTATGCCTTCTTACTTCGAAACGTCCTGGCCGAAGTATTTCTTGGAGATCTTGTCATAGGTGCCGTCGGCCTTGATGTCGGCCAGCGCCTTGTTGATCGCATCAAGCAGTTCCGGCTCGCCCTTGCGGATGATGACGGCAGAGAAATCGGCATTGGCCTGCTGGGCGACGATCTTCACCGGCGCGTCGGGCTTGTGCTTCTTGAAATCGAGGAAGGAGAGGCTGTCGTTGATGGTCGCATCGGCGCGGCCGGTCAGCACGAGCTGGATCGACTGGTCGAAACCGTCAGTGCCGACGAGTTCGGCGCCCGATTCGGTTGCGAGCTTGCCGAAGTTGCTGGTCAGCGACTGTGCCGCCTTCTTGCCCTTGAGATCGGCGAAATCCTTGATGCCGGTGTTGCTGTCCTTGACGATCAGCACGGCCTTGGAGGCGATATAGGGCTCGGAGAAGTCATACTTCTTCTTGCGGGCCTCTGTGACGCCGACTTCGTTGATGACGGCATCGTAGCGGTTGGCATCGAGGCCGGCGATCAGGCCATCCCACTTGCCTTCCAGGAACTGCACCTTGACGCCGAGCTTGGCGGCGATGGCTTCCGCGATCTCGACATCGAAGCCGGTCAGCTTGCCGCTCTCGTCATGAAAGGTGAAGGGCGCATAGGTGCCCTCCGTGCCGACCTTGAATACGCCGGCCGACTGGATCGCCTTGAGGTTTTCGCCGGCATGGGCGGGGAGCAGGAACGCAGCCTGCACGAGGGCGGCGGCGGCAACAGTCTTCAACCAGTTCATCGTTCTCTTCCGTTTCTGGAGCGGTTTCATTCAATGTCGCATACATCGCAGAAAAATTGCATCGCGAAAGCGTAGAAAACTGCGAGATAAATGGGCAATTGCGAATATTTTTCTCAAAGAACAGCGGAGCGAGCCGTCAGGAGAAGCGAGGCTTCCATCTCCGTCGATAATTGCCGACCAATGTGGCAGCGCAGCATAGTGACAATTCTCGATATTGCCCTACTTCTCCAAATGTTGCTCCATTTCTCTCAATGTTGTCTCTCTACAATATTTGGTTGTGTATTTGGTGCGACACTATTCATGCAGGGCATGCGCGCTATCAACGTCTCCTGTCGGTCCGCCGGGAGGGGCCGGCGGCAATCAAAATGCGTTTCTATTAGGAATTGCGGTGCGGGAATTGATCTAACACAGCCCGAAGAGGTGACGAATTGCCCATCATTGCGCGCTGGCGGCATTGGCTGGTTCGTGAGCTTCACGTCGTGGCTGCGTCACTTCTTCTGAGCGTGTTGGCATTAATGCCGACCTTTGCGGCGGAAACGATCGAGCGGCCGTCGAAATGGATCGGCCGCGTTGCGGCCAGCGATGCGGCTTTTGGCTGGCCCGGTAGCGGTTTTGCGCTGCGTTTCGAAGGTACCTCGCTCTCGGTTACCCTCGTTGATACCGGGCAAAACAGCCTGGAGATCGAATTGGACGGCGTTCCTCAGCGCCTTGATCTGCAGGCGGGGCAGCACCGATACCAGCTTGCCGATGGTTTGCAGCGAGGCGTCCATAGCGTTCGCGCGACGCGCCGCACCGAAGGATGGGTTGGCGATACCATATTCGTTTCCGCCGAAACCGACGGGTCGTTCCGCCCAGCGGAAGCGTCGAGCGACGAGATGGTGGCAATAGGAGACTCCATCACTGCAGGCTATGGCGTCGAGGGTGCCGGTCCCGGATGCAAATTTACCCCCGGAACTGAAAATCAATATCTGACATATGCCGCCGTCGCAGCGCGTAGCCTCGGGATGGAGCTTACGACGCTCGCGGTTTCGGGAATCGGCCTTTCGCGCGCTCGCAAGGGCACGAAAACCATGCTTGACGTCATCGACAATGGGACGCTGTTGAGAAGCGGCGCACCTGGTCTTCCTGACGAGCACGTTTCCACGGTCGTCATCAATCTAGGGACGAACGATTTTTCGGACGGCAAGAATCCCGACGATTTCGGCGGGGAATACGCCAAGCTTCTCTCCAGGCTCAGATATCAGTTTCCAAAAGCGTATCTCTACGCCGCGCTCGGGCCGATGATGCCTCAGAAGGATTTCGATACGGCGGAGAAAGCAATCAAGGCCGTCGTCCAGACGAGCGCCGCGAAAGGCGAAAGTCGCCTGCGATATCTGAATTTACGTGTCAAACCGAAGGATTTTGGATGCAACTGGCATCCAAGCCGCAGCACGCAGGCGGCAATGGCGGATGTGTTGGAACAAGCAATCAAAGCGGATCGGGGCCGTCATGGTTAACGAGCAGGTGCTTTCCATGCGGCGGTCAAACTCGAAACAATTGGACTCTCTCCAGTTTCTCCGGTTTGTGGCCGCCTTCTCCGTCGTTCTCTTTCATTTCGGACGCACGCTTGTGCTCGAGTACCATGTCGATCGCAATTATTTCGACATGGGTGCTGCCGGCGTCGACATTTTCTTCGTCCTGAGCGGCTTCATCATCAGCTATTCCTCCGATCCGAGACGCGGGCTTGTCTATTTCGCACGCAAGCGCGTTGCGAGAATAGTTCCGCTCTATTGGTTGCTGACGCTGGTGATCGTCTTGATTGCGCTCGTGAAGCCCAACCTGCTCAATTCGACTGTGGTGACGGTGGACACGGTCGTCAAATCCCTGCTTTTCATCCCTTATCAGAAAAGCGGAGGCGCCGTACAACCGATCCTTTTCCTGGGCTGGACGCTTTGTTACGAGGTGTTTTTCTACCTGATCTACGGCGCCTGCCTGATCTTTGGCGCCAGGGCAACCTGGTTCGCCTCCGCAGCCATCCTCTTCCTGATCGCGCTGCATGAGATTTGGCCCGCGGGATCTGTCGAATGGCGTTTCTACACAAATCCGATCTTGATCGAATTCGTTCTCGGCATGATGCTTCACAAGGCATATTCGGCTTACAGCGCCATCAGGAGCGGATCGAATGCTGCCGCCTTCGTGCTCGTTCTCCTGGCATGCGGGGCTTACTTCTTCATCGTGACACTTGCCGGTCCCAGTCTCTTTGCCTCAAGCCTGTTTGCGGTCCTCTTCGTCGCTGGCTTCCTGCTCATGCGGCTGCCGTCCGGGAAACTTTGGGCCGTTCTGGTTCTGCTGGGAGATGCGTCCTACTCGCTCTATCTCATTCACCCCTACACGTTTCAGCTTCCGGTCAAATTGTTGGGCAAGCACTTCTCCCTGCCCGTTGTGACCGGGATATTGGCGCTGGTCACGCTTTGCACGATCGGGATCTCGGTGGCGCTTCTCAAGTTCTTCGAGCGGCCGATGCAGGCTCTTTTGATGCGGCGGCCGAAACTCGTCGAGGGAACTGCCGCCGTGGCGGAGTGAAATGCGACTTCTCGTTGCGGTTTGGAAGCTTCGCTCGACTGGCGGTTTGCGCTTGTGCCTGCGGAAAACGCGTTGATCCGGTTCAAGTCGCCGCCGTGCGCCGCTTTTCCCATTCTTCGACTATGAGTGCCACCAATGTGTCGAGCGGCCGGGTGGTGTCGATTTCCAGGTCGTACCGGCAGTAATTGTGCGTCTTCAGATGGTAACGGGCTTCGCCGATATAGCGGTTGCCACGTTCTCTCTCGCGACGTTCAACCTCTTCGATCGGTGCATGCACACCGACCCAGAACACGTCGAGATTCGCCAGCAAACTTTCGAGGTGGTCGGCCCAGTTCTGTTGCTCGACGATATGCTCCACAATCAGATCGTTACCGGCATTGGCGAAGGCAGCGATGGAGCGATGAAATCCATCGAAGAATCTGCTGCGCTCATCCGGTGACCCCGCGGCGGCGTTATGTTTCAACGCCCGAAAACCTGCATCGGCCAATTGATCCGAGGCATAATAGCAAAACTCCGGCAGCACTTCCCTCAGTGCTTTTGCCAAGGTCGATTTGCCTGCGCTGGATGTGCCATTCAGGAAGATAATGCAGCCAGGGATTATGCGGTATTCCAATTCCAATCACTCTTCGAAGGCTGCAATGTTCACCATGCTGATGCCTTTTCCGATGTCCTGGCAAAAGAGATCGAGTCTCAACCTATATATGTGTTTGTATAGAATATAGGCTTTTATGATTGCAATAGTGTCGGCTGCCATCAAGCGGCAGCCGTTCGCCGCTTCATCCGTTCGCTGATAATGATGATGAATCCCGCGCTCAGGATCAGGATGGCGCCGATGAAGGTGTTGGCGCCGGGAATGTCGCCCCAGATCAGGTAGCCGAGCAGGAAGGCCCAGACGAGCGAGGTGTATTCGAATGGTGCCAGTACCGAGACGGGCGCCTGGCGCATGCCTTCGAAGAGGGCGAGCTGGCCGGCGCCGGCGATGATGCCGGTCAAGGCGAGCAGGACGATCTGCAGCGGCGTCGGTGTATGCCAGTGGATGATCGCCATGCCCGCGGTCAGGATGATGAACAGGATGTTGGAGACGGCCATCTGGATATGGCTCTTCTCGTGCAGCGCCGTCTTGCGCAGGAGCACCATGCCGCATGCCCAGAGGACGGCGGCCTGCAGCGCTAGATACACCGGCCAGGAAATCGACAGCCCCACAGGATTGGAGGCGATCACCACGCCGCAAAAGCCGACGCCGACCGCCATCCAGCGGGCGACGGTGACTTTTTCGCGCAGCACGATAGTTGCGAGAATCGTGCCGACGATCGGAGCGGCGTAGTATAGCGTCGTCACCTCGGCGAGCTGCAGGTAGGAGGCCGCCGAATAATAGGAAATCCAGGCGATCAGGATGATGACGCTGCGCACGATCATCGGCTTGATGATCGGCGAGCGCGCCACCTTATGAACGAGCGCCGGGCCTTCGAAGACGAAGCAGCCGGCAAGGATGGTGCAGCTTCGGATGAACAGGACCTGCCAGACCGGGATGGAGGCGACGAGCAGCTTCACCGCCGAATCATGCGCAGTGAACAGCATGTAGGCAAACACCGTAAGCAGGATGCCATAGCCGATGGAGTTTTTCACGAGGATGCACCAGAGGATGACCCGGCTTGGGCCGACCGAAGAATCTTTCAGGCTTCAACCGATAGGAGCCTACTTTTTCCGCGTCAATAGGACATTTTGCCGATGGCATGCACATATGAATGATTTATTCGGGGTTATGGTGTCTTTGCCTCCGCTTTAACAGACGGAGATGAAATGTGACCGTTTCGGTTTTTTCGATCGTTGAGATTTCAATCGATTTAAATAGACTGCGGCGCAAATTTGGAGGAATTTTCATGGACAACGGGACGAGAATGGAGGGCTTGAAGGAGCACAGGAGCCCGTTTTTCACCAAATCGCGTGCTGCGGTGTCGCTGATGTTTCTCATGAACGGCTTCATGGTCGGCTGCTGGGCACCGAAAATTCCCGAATTCGCCGAGCGGCTGCAACTGACGAAATTCGAACTCGGCCTGATGATCCTCATCTTCGGCGTAGGCTCCCTCGTCATGATGCCGCTCGCCGGCGCCCAGATCGCCGTGCGCGGCTCGCGCGTTGTCGTGCAGGCCTTTGCGGTGCTGCTGCTGCCGATGATCCTGGCGTTAACGCTGGCGCCGAATGTCTGGACGGCGGCGATCGCGCTCTTTCTCTTCGGCGGTTTCATCGGCGCCATGGATGTGGCCATGAATGCCAATGCCGTCTCGGTCGAAAAATCCATGCGCCGGGCGATCATGTCCTCCTGCCATGCCTTCTGGAGCCTGGGCGGTCTTTTGGGCGCGGCGATCGGCGGACTGCTGATTTCTCGCTGGGGCATTCTCGGCCATGCCGAAGCCTCGACCGCAATTGCCGCGCTTCTCCTCGCCATTGCTTGGCCGATGGTGCTCGGCGATCAGCCGCATCATGATGAGGCCAAGCCGAAGGCAAAGCTGCCGATGATCCCGCTGCCCTGGCTGCTCGGCATCGTCGCGCTCTTCTGCATGGTGCCGGAAGGCGCGGTTCTGGATTGGAGCGCACTCTATCTCAGTCAGGAAAAGGGCGCCTCGGTGGCGCTCTCCGGCTTCGGCTACGCCGCTTTCTCCGCCACCATGGCGACCATGCGTTTTGCCGGCGATTTCGTCCGCGATTGGCTGGGCGCGATCAAAACATTGCGGGTCTGCACGGTCTTCGCCATCGTCGGCATGCTGACGGCGGCGCTCGCGCCGAACGCGGAAATCGCCATTCTCGGCTTTGCGCTCTGCGGCATCGGCATTTCCAATATGGTGCCGATCGCCTTTTCCGCTGCCGGCAATATTCCAGGCCTGCAGCCGGGCATCGCCATTTCGGTCGTCACGACGCTCGGCTATTCCGGTATGCTGGTTGCGCCGTCGGCGATCGGCTTTGCCGCCGAGCATGTTGGCTTCTCGCCGGTTCTGATGGCGCTACCGGTGCTGCTGCTCGTCGTGCTGGCATTGTCGTCGCTGGCGCGCTATGCCGACGGTATCGGGGATGCCAAGCATTAATTTCGTCGCTTTTGCGCGGTAGCGGCTGAAGTCAGCAGATCAAAAGAGATTGTCGCAGCGGTTGACAACGACCGCTCCGTGATCCACCTGAAAGACACCCCATTTTCGAGGCCTGCGAGAGCTTTACATGTCGTCCGCCACCGATTTCGATCCGAAACCGCGCCGTTCCTCCGTTGCCGTCGATGTAGGCGGTGTGATCGTCGGTGGCGGTGCCCCCGTCGTCGTGCAGTCCATGACCAATACCGACACGGCCGATGTCGATTCGACCGTCGCTCAGGTCGCCGCCCTCTACAAAGCCGGCTCGGAACTCGTGCGCATCACCGTCGATCGCGATGAAAGTGCGGCCGCCGTGCCGAAGATCCGCGAGCGGCTATTGCGCCTCGGCATGGACGTGCCGCTCATCGGCGATTTCCATTATATCGGCCACAAGCTGCTGGCCGATCATCCGGCCTGCGCCGAGGCGCTGGCGAAATACCGCATCAATCCCGGCAATGTCGGCTTCAAGGACAAGAAGGATAAGCAGTTCGCCGAAATCATCGAGATGGCGATCCGCTACGACAAGCCGGTGCGCATCGGCGTCAACTGGGGCTCGCTCGATCAGGATCTTTTGACCGCGCTGATGGACAAGAATGCTGCCGAAGGCTCGCCGCTGTCGGCCCGGCAGGTGACGCGCGAGACCATCGTGCAGTCGGCGCTGATCTCGGCCGATCTTGCCGAGGAGATCGGCCTGCCGCGCAACCGCATCATCCTTTCGGCCAAGGTCAGCCAGGTGCAGGACCTGATCGCCGTCTATTCCATGCTGGCCGAGCGCTCCAACCATGCGCTGCATTTGGGCCTCACCGAGGCAGGCATGGGCTCGAAGGGCATCGTCGCTTCTTCCGCCGCGATGGGCTATGTGCTGCAACATGGCATCGGCGACACCATCCGCGTTTCGCTGACGCCGGAGCCGAATGGCGACCGTACCCGCGAAGTGCAGGTGGCGCAGGAATTGCTGCAGGTCATGGGCTTCCGGCAGTTCATCCCCGTGGTTGCGGCATGCCCCGGCTGCGGCCGCACGACTTCGACGGTCTTCCAGGAACTGGCGCAGAACATCCAGAATGACATCCGCAAGAATATGCCGGTCTGGCGCGAGAAATATCCGGGTGTCGAAGCGCTGAACGTCGCCGTCATGGGCTGCATCGTCAACGGTCCGGGCGAAAGCAAGCATGCCGATATCGGCATTTCCCTGCCCGGCACTGGCGAAACGCCGGCCGCCCCCGTCTTCATCGATGGCCAGAAGGCGATGACGCTGCGCGGTCCGAATATCGCTTCCGATTTCGAGGCGCTGGTGACCGACTATATCGAAAAGCGATTCGGCCGGAAGAACGTCGCGGCGGAGTGATCCGCCCCTTAATGCCGAGGATGGATCAGATATTGCTCGTCAGCAGCTTGATGCCGGCGAAGCAATAGAATCCCGCCATGGCGCCCTCGATCCAGCGGCGGGCATTGCGATATACCTTCAGCGCATGCGATGTCGAAAACAGGATCGCATAGCCCGTGAATGCCAGAAGACCGGTCGTGCCGCAGAGGGCGATGATCAGCACCGCTACGGAAGCGGGCGCGCCCTGCGGCATGCCGAGTGCGATGATAGCGAGCCAGGCGAAGATCGCCTTGGGATTGGTCACGTGGATGCCGTAGCCACGCAGGATCAGCGATTTGAAGCTAGGCGTCTTCTGCTCCATCGTGGCTGTCGGTAGCTCCCCGCCGGCACGCACGGCACGGAATGCCTTGTAGGCGAGGTAAAGCAGATAGATGCCGCCGAAGATTTTCAGAACTTCCAGCGCCATCGCATAGGTCTGCAGCAGCGTCGCAAGGCCCGCCGCTGCGGCAATCGCCCAGGTCATCGATCCCCCGAATATGCCGAGCGAGATCGTCATGCCAGCCTTGCGGCCATGGGTCATCGATGTGCCGATGATAGCCATGATGGCGGGGCCGGGACTGACGACGGCAATGATGTAGGCGATATAGGCCGGTAGGATCTGCGGTAGGTAGGCAAGGGTCTCGTGCATGGAAGATGTCCCGGGGGTGTCGGCCGGCGCGGAGAATTCTGCGTTGTCGGCCAACTCGGATAGGCAATTTGTCATAAAGCACGGCCGAAATCACCCGGCGCAATCATGGATTCTTGTGATGGTGACATTTCATGGCTGAATGGATGGCCATGGCTAAATGGGCATGGGCCGGTAGCCGTTGCCGAGTGGATGACTCACCCTCGGGCAACACCATGAAGGTACTTCGCGATCAGCTCTTGCGGTTCGCAACGAAGCGAGCGGTTTCTATAAGGACATCCGCCTTGCCACCATAGCCGGACAGCAGGTCGGCCGCTTCCTTCACCAGCCTTGCGAGTGTCGTTTCGGCCCATTCTTGGCCGTGGAGAGCCACCAGCGTGCCTTTGCCACGAGCGGCATCCTTGCCGGTTGCCTTGCCCATCGTTGCGGCATCGGCAGTGAGGTCGAGCAGATCGTCGGCAAGCTGGAAGGCAAGGCCAATCTTTTCACCGAAGGTCCGGAGGCGCTTGCGGTCTTCGGCGGAGGCGCCCGAAATGATGGCGCCGGCCTCGCAGGCAAAGCGGATCAGCGCGCCCGTCTTCATCGCCTGCAGCGTCGTTATGCCGTTTTCATCGGGCGCTTCCTTCTCGGCCGCTAGATCAAGCGCCTGTCCGCCGGCCATGCCGCCGATGCCGGCCGCGCGTGACAGTGCCAGCACCAGCGCCATTTTCCGGTCCGCCGGCAGGTCCGTTTCGGGGGCGGCGATGATGTCGAAGGCGTAGGTCAGCAGGCTGTCACCCGCAAGAATCGCCGTTGCGTAATCGAAGGCGATATGCACGGTTGGCTGGCCGCGGCGCAGATCGTCGTCGTCCATGGCTGGCAGGTCGTCATGGACGAGGGAATAGCAGTGCACGCATTCGAGTGCGGCGCCGACCCTGAGCGCCGCCTCTGCATTGCCGCCGAGAAGGGCTGCCGCTTCCATGACCAGGAAGGGACGCAGCCGCTTGCCGCCGTTCAGGACGCCATGGCGCATCGCGCTCAGGAGCCTGTCGGGGCGGGTGATCTCGTCGCTAAGGCTGGTGTCGGCCAGCAGCCGGGTCAGCAGTGCCTCGGTCTTGCCGGCATTGACCTTGAGCCGCTGTTCGAATGAGGTATCGGTGCTGTCCATGGCCGCTGTTTGGCATGAGAGGCGGTTGCTGGCAACGAGAATTGTCAACAGCCGGGTGGGGAATTGCGTCGCACTCTGGTCATCGCTTTGCGTAGACGGTATGACGAGTGCAGCATCAGAGCGTTTCCCGGATACATCAGGCGTGCCGGGATGGAGCGATCGTGGACGTCAGGCATTTGGACATATCGACGGACAGTGAGGAGGAGGAAGCCGAGGTGCCGCGACGCTCCTCCCTGTTGGCGCGCTTCAGGGACCGTCCGTTCTGGCAGCGCATTGTCCTCGTCCTGATCGGCTTTTTGCTGCTCCCCTATGTCTTCATCGTCTTCTACCTGCTGCCTTTCCTCCATCCTGTCTCCACCCTGATGATAGGCGATGCCGTCACCTTTCAGGGATATGACCGCCGCTGGGTCCCGCTGGAAAAAATCGCGCCGGTGCTGGTGAAATCCGTCATGGTCTCGGAAGATGGGCAGTTCTGCTTTCACGGCGGCGTCGATTGGGGCGAGATGAGGGTTCTCGTCGAGGAGACGCTGAGCGGCAAATCCACTCGCGGCGGCAGCACGATCCCGATGCAGACGGTGAAGAACCTGTTTTTGTGGAACGGCCGCTCCTTCGTGCGCAAGACGCTGGAATTGCCGCTTGCGGTTTCCGCCTCGGCCGTCTGGTCGAAACGCCGGATGATGGAGATCTATCTCAACATCGCCGAATGGGGACCGGGCATTTACGGCATCGAGGCGGCGGCACGCTATCATTTCAAGGTGCCGGCCTCCAAGCTCACGGCACGTCAGGCGGCACTTCTTGCCGTCTCGCTCCCCAACCCGATCGATCGGGTGGCAAGCAAGCCGGGACGAGGCCTCAGCCAGCTCGCTTCGCTCATTCAGCGCCGCGCACGCAATGCCGACGCATATATCAAATGCCTTTATGACTGATATCAGAACTTGTCGTTCGATCGGCTTGTCGTCATCTGGCATCCTTGGCCATGACGTAGGCGCGGGTTTGAATCATGTCAAAGAATTCTTTCCCTTCGGGTTGCGGCGCTGAAAAGGAAACCATGATCGTGGACAAGCTCACTCTCTATATCGGCAACAAGAACTATTCGTCCTGGTCGTTTCGGCCGTGGATTGCGCTGGAGGGGTGCGGCATTCCTTTCGAAGAGGTGCTGATACCCTTCGATTTTCCCGGCGGAAATCCGCGCATTCGTGAGGTGTCGCCGACGGGCAAGGTGCCGATGCTGGTTCACGGCGATTTCAAGGTATGGGAATCCTTTGCCATTATCGAATATGCGGCCGAGCTTTTCCCGGATGCCGGGCTTCTGCCGAGAGATCGCCAGGCGCGTGCATTGGCGCGATCCTATAGCATGGAGATGATTTCGGGTTTCAGTGCCCTGCGCAACAGCTGCCCGATGAACATGCGCCGCCCGATCGCCCGCCGCGATCTGCCCGATGGGGTGATGGAGGACGTGGCGCGCATCGAAGCTATCTGGCGCGAGGCGAGAGCCGTTTCAGGTGGCCCTTTCCTGTTCGGGAGCTTTTCCGGCGCGGATGCCATGTTTGCTCCCGTCGTCAGCCGCCTGGAGCGTTATGACATCGCGGTTGCGGCGGATACGCGAGACTATATGGCGGCCATGAAGGCGTTGCCTGCCTGGCAAAAATGGGAGGAAGCGGCATTGCAGGAAACATGGATCGTGCCGGAGGATGAGGACTGATTCGGCCTCGACTATCCGCGAATCTGGTGCGGCGGGCAAAAAATGCTATTTGGGACTGGTCAAAGCCCGGCAAGCCATGTATAAGCCCGCCCAATTTCCGAAATTGATGCATGTCTGTTTCGGCCGCCTTGCTGGCCGTGGACATGTTTCGTCCGTACATGGAGTAACGAGAATGGCTGTACCGAAGAGAAAAACGAGCCCGTCCAAGCGCGGTATGCGCCGCTCTGCTGACGCCCTGAAGGCTCCGACCTACGTCGAAGACAAGAACTCCGGCGAACTGCGTCGTCCGCACCACATCGACCTGAAGACCGGTATGTATCGCGGCCGTCAGGTTCTGACGCCGAAGGAAAGCGCATAATCCAGCGCTGCCTTGATGGCATGAATGAGAGGGCTGGCGGTTCGCCGGCCTTTTTCTGTTTGTGATTGGGGTTTGTGCGGGGGAGGCGGCTGCTTGCGTGCCGTGCGGCTGATACCCCCTCTGTCCCTTTCGGGACATCTCCCCCACGAGGGGGGAGATCGTTGGGAGTATGTCGCTTCTTCCTGGAATAAACTTTATAGGTCAGCTTCAGCAGATGCGCCTGTGATTTGTGGCGAGAAGGTACTGCGGATTACCAATCTCCCCCCTTGTGGAAGAGATGTCACGGAGTGACAGAGGGGGTGAAAACTCTCCATGAACGCACAGGCCTTTTCCAGTGCTGTCTTATCTCACAGACTATCCAGCTTGTTCTGCATGGCGCGGAGCTGTTCCTTCAATTCGTCGATGTCCTTGGCTTCGGCCTTGCGGCTTTCCTTGGCCGGCGGCTTCATGAAGGGCGAGAACATCTGCATGGCCTGCTGGAACATCTCGGTGTTGCGGCGGACCTGCTCCTCGACCATCTGCATCGGCAGCTGCAGGTTCTTGCCGAGAGGCGTCTCGCCGAAAGCGCGATTGATCTGTTCGCGCATCTGCGTCTGCTGCTCGGTAAAGGCACGCATCGAGTGCTCTAGGAAGCTCGGCACCACCATCTGCATCTGGTCGCCATAATAGCCGATCAGCTGGCGGAGGAAGGAAATCGGCAGCAGCGTGTTGCCGGTCTTCGATTCCTGTTCGAAAATGATCTGTGTCAGGACCGAATGCGTAATGTCTTCACCGCTCTTGGCGTCCTGGACGATGAATTCCTCGCCCTTCTTCACCATCTCCGCCAGATCGTCCAGCGTCACATAGGTGCTGGTGCCGGTATTGTATAGGCGGCGATTGGCATATTTCTTGATTACGATCTGGCCCTCATTTTTTGCCATTATCAGTCTCCTGGCCCCGTCTGATTGTATGGAATATTCCTCCACTCCGGAGTGTAGACGCAAAAGAAGCTTGGTGACAATCGGTTTGTGCGATGCGGCAAGGCCTTTCCTTTAATTGGATTTTTTGAAGGCGGTGACAGCTTCGTGAAATCTGCACGATGAAAATTCTTGCTGTTTGACTCAGAAGCAAAGCTTTGACAGTTTCGCCTCATATACGTGTCCATTCTGTGAGGAGGCTTCCATGAGCAGTTCATCCATCGTCGTCGCCAGCGCTGCCCGCACTGCGGTTGGTTCGTTCAACGGCGCTTTCGCGACCGTTCCGGCGCATGAACTCGGCGCGGCCGCCATCAAGGGTGCGCTGGAGCGCGCCGGCGTCGATGCTAAGGAAGTCGACGAAGTGATCCTCGGCCAGGTACTTCAGGCCGGCGAAGGACAAAACCCGGCCCGCCAGGCCGCAATGAAAGCCGGCATTCCGCAGGAAGCGACCGCGTGGGGCGTGAACCAGCTTTGCGGTTCCGGCCTGCGTGCCGTGGCGCTCGGCCTGCAGCAGATCGCAACGGGCGACGCGAAGATCATCGTTGCCGGCGGCCAGGAATCCATGTCGATGGCGCCGCATGCCGCGAACCTTCGCTCCGGCACCAAGATGGGCGACATGAAAATGATCGACACCATGATCAAGGATGGCCTAACGGACGCCTTCTACGGCTATCACATGGGTATCACGGCCGAAAACATCGCCCGGCAATGGCAGCTTTCGCGCGATGAGCAGGATCAGTTCGCCGTTGCCTCGCAGAATAAGGCGGAGGCCGCCCAGAAGGCCGGCCGCTTCAAGGACGAGATCGTCCCTTTCACGATCCAGACGCGCAAGGGCGACGTCACGGTCGATGCTGATGAGTATATCCGCCATGGTGCGACGATGGAGGCCATGGCGAAGCTGCGCCCGGCCTTTGACAAGGAGGGCTCCGTCACCGCCGGCAACGCTTCCGGCCTCAATGACGGCGCCGCCGCTGCGGTGCTGATGACCGAGGCGGAAGCCTTGCGCCGCGGTATCCAGCCGCTGGCCCGCATCGTCTCCTGGGCGACGGCCGGCGTCGACCCGCAGATCATGGGGACCGGACCGATCCCGGCCTCGCGCAAGGCATTGGAAAAGGCCGGCTGGTCGGTCAGCGATCTCGATCTCGTCGAGGCCAACGAGGCATTTGCCGCCCAGGCCTGCGCCGTCAACAAAGACCTCGGCTGGGATACATCGATTGTCAACGTCAATGGCGGCGCGATCGCTATCGGCCACCCGATCGGCGCCTCGGGCGCACGCGTCCTCAATACGCTGCTGTTCGAAATGAAGCGCCGCGGCGCCCGCAAGGGGATTGCCACGCTGTGCATCGGCGGCGGCATGGGCGTCGCCATGTGCTTCGAAGCGCTTTAAAATCAAAGACGTAGAGCATGATGTCGTCCGAAAGCCGTATGACACTTTTCGGCATCATGCTCCAAGGCGCCTTGAAAGGTATTTCCAGAAGAAGTGGTGAAAGCGGAGCGGGCGACCCGACCTTCGGGCGTCCCGCCTCCGCAACAAAAAGGGGAGTGGCACATGAGTAGAGTGGCATTGGTAACCGGCGGTACGCGGGGCATCGGAGCTGCCATTTCGATGGCGCTGCACAATGCGGGTTACAAGGTGGCGGCAACCTATGCCGGCAATGACGAGAAGGCCCGGGCTTTCCACGATGTGACGGGTATCTCGGTCCACAAATGGGATGTCACCGACTATGAAGCGTGTGGCAAGGGCATCGCCAAGGTCGAGCACGATCTCGGCCATGTCGACATCCTGGTCAACAATGCCGGTATCACCCGGGACGCCATGTTCCACAAGATGACGCCGCAGCAGTGGCACGAGGTCATCAACACCAATCTTACCGGCCTGTTCAACATGACGCATCAGGTCTGGCAGGGCATGCGCGACCGCAGCTTCGGCCGCGTCATCAATATCTCCTCGATCAACGGCCAGAAGGGGCAGATGGGGCAGGCGAACTACTCCGCCGCCAAGGCCGGCGATCTCGGCTTTACCAAGGCGCTGGCGCAGGAAGGGGCTGCCAAGAACATCACGGTGAACGCGATTTGCCCTGGCTATATCGGTACGGAGATGGTGCTGGCGGTCCCGGAAAAGGTGCTGAACGAGCGCATCATCCCGCAAATCCCCGTTGGGCGCCTCGGCGAGCCTGAGGAAATCGCCCGTATCGCGGTGTTCCTCGCCAGCGACGATGCCGGTTTCATCACAGGATCGACCATATCTGCCAACGGCGGCCAGCTCTTCGTATAAGTGATTCCAGAAGAAGCGCAGGGCGGGTTTCCCCCCCCGAAGCTGCGTAAAGGCAATGAGATGGAGCGGTTCAGAGCTCTTGCGGGAGGCTGAGCCGCTTCAGGCCATTTCGAGCGGGATGCCGAAAAGTGTCAGGCAGCTTTCGGACGACTCGACCTAAAATTATCCGGCTCCAGGGGCGGATTAAGAGTTCCCAAGTACGGGCGTGCAATCATCCCCGGTTTGAATTTGCCTGCTGTCGCTGCCGTGGCTTGAATTCCAGAACCACGGCTTCAAATGCAACCTGCTGCTTTTCCTTGCCGCGTGCTCTTGCCGCGCTGGCGAGGGCGTAGAAAGTCGTGCCGATGAGCACGAGTGCTGCAATGCTTGCGATGATTGCGGCCATGGTGCCGTTCCTTTCTCAAAACACTGCCACCTTCCCGCGGTTGATGGCGCGGGAAGACGATTTTCGTGCGGGAACGGTTGTTCCGTGAGTTTGTTCCACAGCGGGTCCTGACCGGCCGTCAAGGACGATCGGTCAGGCGACACCGGCTTTAGCGGCAGCGAGCTTCGTAACGGTGACCATACCGGTCGCGGTAGATGCAATATCCGCGACGATCTTCCGAGCGTCCGATGAGGTTGCCGACCACGCCGCCAGCGACTGCGCCGACAGCGGCGCCACCCCAGCTATGCGTGGCTACGCCGCCGATCAGCGCGCCGGTACCGGCGCCGATGGCCGTGCCTTTTTCAGTTGCCGTGCACGACGCCAATGCGCCGAGGAGGGCGATTGCGACGATGATCTTCTTCATGGTGTTAGCTCCCTAGTGTTGCGAGGTTTGAACGATAACCTGCGGATCAGATCCGTCCCATCAATAACAGAATGAGGACAATGACGAGAACAAGCCCGAGACCACCCGATGGACCATACCCCCATGCCCGGCTGTAACCCCAGCTGGGTAGTGCGCCGATCAGCAGCAGAATCAGTATCACAAGCAATACCGTACCAAGCATGATGTGTCTCCTCGATGTCCATCGCTTGAATATAACGCCAATATCGCTTTCCGATCCGGCGTTATCCTTCCAGCGCTCCAGCTCAAATCTGTTTCCAGGGAACAGGCTGAGTTCCTCAATTCTGCTCATGTAAACTTGCGTGCGCGATAATTGTTCCGGCTAAGAAATAAAAATGCGAGTAGGCAGTGGCGTGAACTCCTACGGAAACGTCCGTGCGGCAACGTCTTATGGCGATTGCGGGAGGGATGGGAGATCTGTTTGTATGGTTAAAATATGCTTAAAATACAATGGCTTGTGGTGAACGAAACGAGAAAGGCCCGATGTCCGTGATTCGTCGGCGATTCGTTCTCTATTTGAACTTGGGTTAACCGCGAGGCTCCTCCAGGTGAACCGTCAACGGTGCGGGAAGGGCGAAGCGGAATCCAGGTGGACCGCATGGATGGTGCTTTCGTCGGCCGATTGGTTAATTTGCGGCAGGTTTGCGGGAGGCTCGTCCACTCATGGCAGTGCTATTTCGCGATGCTGTTCCGACGAAATACAATATCTAGCCGTGAACAAATGCGATACCTGCCCCTATCCGCGATTCGTCACCGATTCGTTCCGGCTTTGATCGATGTGTTAAGGACTGCAGCTTTTGCGTGTATTTGCTGATTCATTATAGCTGCGCTCGTTAAAAGGTTAGTCACAATCGCAGATTCGACCGGAATCTTGGTCTCAACCATTCAGAGTCCGGTATGTCCCTGCCGGGGAAACGCTAGATATTGTGGAGAACAGAAACGGAATCGCTTGGAATCTGCGATTCGTCTCCGATTCGTTCCGGCTTTGGTCCGGATGTTAGCGCCATCACTTGATTCACGCGAAACTTCATTATTTACAGATCATTAACCACAATCCGTTTCGAAATTTCGCTGGCTGAGCATTCGCCGCTCGACTCCTTTTGCCTTGGAAAAGCTGTGCAAACAAGATTCAGCATTTGGTGTGAATCTTTTCATTGAAATCCATATGTAGTCGTGAACAAATAAGGAACGCAGCGGAGTCAGCGATTCGTCTCCGATTCGTTCTCAAGCTGTTCCGGAATCGCCGGGACTCGCATGGGATGCAGTCGAAATGTATCTTATGGTTGAGGCGATCAAATATGAAATCGGTTGTTGTCGTATCTGTTTTTTCATTCGGGTCTTGCCTTTGTCACATATGGTCGTCATCTGTTCGTTTCCTCCAGGAGGAACATGCTGATCGGAAGACGGTAGTTTCTCGCCCATGCACGGACCTATGACTCAGACTTCGCAGCCCATGATCCTGAGCGGACGCGGCGTAACCGCGGTGCTCGGACCGACCAATACCGGCAAAACCCATTATGCCATCGAGCGCATGGTGGCACACGGCAGCGGCGTGATCGGCCTGCCGTTGCGGCTGCTTGCCCGCGAGGTCTATACGCGCGTCGTCGAAAAGGTCGGGGCACACAATGTCGCGCTCGTGACCGGCGAGGAAAAGATATCGCCGCCCAATGCGCGCTATTCCGTCTGCACCGTCGAGGCCATGCCGCGCGAGACGCGAGCCTCCTTCGTCGCCATCGACGAGGTGCAGCTTGCCGGCGATCTGGAGCGCGGGCACATCTTCACCGATCGTATTCTGCATCTGCGCGGCCGGGACGAAACCCTGCTGCTCGGCGCTGGCACGATGCGGCCCATTCTCGAGCAACTTCTGCCTGGGATCACGGTGCTAGAGCGGCCCAGGCTGTCGCATCTCTTCTACGCCGGGCAAAAGAAGATCACGCGGCTGCCGCAGCGCACCGCTATCGTCGCCTTTTCCGCCGACGAGGTTTATGCAATCGCGGAGCTTATCCGCCGCCAGCGTGGTGGCGCGGCCGTCGTGCTTGGCGCGCTCAGCCCGCGTACCCGCAACGCGCAGGTGGCGCTCTATCAGGCCGGCGATGTCGAATATCTGGTTGCCACCGATGCGATCGGCATGGGTCTTAACCTCGATGTCGATCATGTCGCCTTCGCCCAGGACCGCAAATTCGACGGCTATCAGTTCCGCAACCTTAATCCGGGCGAGCTCGGCCAGATCGCCGGTCGCGCCGGCCGTCATCTCAAGGATGGCACTTTCGGCGTGACGGGACAGGTCGATCCCTTCGACGACGAGCTGGTTCGCCGGATCGAGGGACACGAATTCGACATGGTCAAGGTGCTGCAATGGCGCAGCAAGGATCTGGATTTCGCTTCGATCGCGGCGTTGCGTGCAAGTTTGGAAGACGCGCCTCGCGTGCAGGGCTTGACGCGGGCGCTGCCTGCGGTAGACCAGCAGGCGTTGGAATATCTGTCACGCGATCTGGAGATAGTCGATCTTGCCAGCAACCCGGCTCGGGTTGAGAAATTATGGGAGGCCTGTGCGCTTCCCGACTATCGGCGCATCACGCCTGCCCAGCACGCCGATCTCATTGCCGCCCTCTTTTCCGATCTCGTGCGCTATGGCACGGTGAAAGAGGATTTCCTGGCCGAACAGGTGCACCGCGCCGATCGGACGGATGGCGAGATCGACACGCTTTCGGCGCGAATTGCGCAGATAAGGACTTGGACCTATGTGTCGAACCGGCCCGGCTGGCTTGCCGATCCGACACACTGGCAAGAAAAGACGCGGGAAATCGAAGATCGATTGTCCGACGCGTTACATGAGAGGTTGACGAAACGCTTTGTTGATCGCAGGACATCTGTGCTCATGAAGCGCCTGAGAGAGAATGCGATGCTGGAAGCTGAAATCAGTGTGAATGGAGATGTCTTCGTCGAGGGACATCATGTGGGACAGTTGACCGGATTCCGGTTCACGCCTATCGCAGGGACCGAAGGCCCGGATGCCAAGGCCGTCCAGACGGCCTCGCAGAAGGCGCTGGCGCTGGAATTCGAGGCACGTGCTGCACGCCTGCATGCCGCCGGCAATGGCGATCTCGCGATCAGCGCCGATGGCCTCGTGCGCTGGCTCGGCGATCCCGTGGCGCGTCTGTCGGGCAGCGATCATGTTATGCGTCCGCGCGTCATCCTGCTCGCTGACGAGCAGCTGACGGGCAATGCGCGCGATCATGTCGCCGCGCGTATCGAGCGCTTCGTGAATCACCACATCAGCACGATCCTGAAGCCGCTCGACGATTTGCAGCGTGCTGAGGATCTGCAGGGTCTTGCCAAGGGACTGGCCTTCCAGCTGGTGGAAAATCTCGGCGTTCTGTTCCGCCGGGATGTCACTGAGGAAGTGAAGTCGCTGGATCAGGATGGACGCGCCTCCATGCGCCGCTATGGCGTTCGTTTTGGCGCCTACCATATTTTCGTGCCCGCATTGCTGAAGCCGGCTCCGGCCGAACTCATCACCCTGCTTTGGGCGCTGAAGAACGATGGCCTGGACAAGCCGGGCTATGGCGATCTGATTCCTGTTCTCGCTGCCGGCCGCACCTCGGTCGTCACCGATCCAGGCTATGAGCGCATGTTCTATAAGCTCGCCGGCTTCCGGTTCCTCGGCAAGCGCGCGGTGCGCATCGACATTCTGGAGCGCCTGGCGGATCTTATTCGTCCGCTGCTGCAGTGGAAGCCCGGCCAGGCTTCGCGCCCTGACGGTGCCTATGACGGCCGTCGTTTCACCACGACGACCGCGATGCTCTCCATTCTCGGCGCAACGCTCGAGGATATGGAAGAAATCCTCAAGGGTCTCGGTTATCGCGCCGATTCGGTAAAGGCGGAGGAGGCTGCGGCCTTCCTCGCCCAGCAGGATGTTGCTGCAGCAGCAGCGGCGCCGAGGACGGACGCCGTTGCTGAAAAGGCCGACCATGATGATGCCGATGCTTCAAGCGACGAGCCGGCTAAGGAAACGGAAGCTGTCACCCAGGAGGCAGCTCCAGCTGCGGATGTCTCGGCTGAACCGGTTGCCGTAGCGGCTGAAGCCGCCGAGGCTGCTGAAGCTGGAGCCGTTGCCGCGGAAGCGGCCGAGCCCAAGCCGGTTCTGCTCTGGCGTCTGGGTGGTCGCAACGACCATCAGCAGCGCCAGGGTGGCCGTGGCCATGGCGATCGCCGCGGCCAGCAGGGCGAGGGACGTGGTCACCAGGGCAATCGCCGTGGCGGCGGCGAGCAAGCCGCCGGTGAAGGCAATCGCGAAGGCGGTCGTGATCGTCGTGACGGACGTGACAATCGTGAAGCTCGTGGCGGTGACAAGGGTCCGCGCGGCAATCGTGAAGGTGGCCGTCCGCAGCATCAGGGCAACCGTGGCGAACGGGGTGATCGTCAGGAGCGTGGCGACCGGAATGATCGCAACAATCGCGGCGCATCGCAGCCGTTGCGCTTCGAAGCCAAGCCGCCGCGCAAGGAAAAGCCGATCGATCCGGATTCTCCTTTCGCCAAGCTCGCTGCCCTCAAGGAGCAGATGAAGAAATAGGCCATGACGGACGAGAAACAGCCATTTTCCGGTTCGCGCCAGCGCATCGACAAATGGCTGTTCTTTGCCCGCATGGTGAAATCCCGTTCGCTGGCCCAGCTCTATGTGCAAAACGGCAGCGTCAGGGTGAATGGCGAGCGGATCACTCAATCGAGCTTCGGCGTCAAGGCCGGCGACCGCATCGAACTCTCGCTGGAGCGCCGCGATATCGTGTTGATCGTGCGGTCGGCCGGCGAACGCAGGGGGCCATTCGAGGAAGCCAGGCTGCTTTATGAGGATCTGACCCCGCCGCCGGATGAGACAAAACGTCTCACCCCGTTCGAGCAGGCGTTGCGATCGCCGGGCAGCGGCAGACCCACGAAACGAGATCGGCGTGCAATCGACCGCCTCATCGCTGACGACGATTAGAAAACTCTGCCTGCAGCAGGCGGTTTTCAAGATTGTTTGTCCTTGAAATTGGCTGACAAAGTCGATACCTCACGATCAACCTGCCGGTAACCCCGCCGGACGGCGCGTTTGTGCGTGACGCATTCGTTTACCCGTTCGGCTCCGTGGAAAGGTGCGACGTTCCAGGTTGCGCTTCCGCGGGAACTAGAGACATTCCTGGAGTGCTTCATGACATATGTCGTGACCGACAATTGCATCCGCTGCAAATATACCGACTGCGTGGAAGTCTGCCCCGTCGACTGCTTCTACGAAGGCGAGAACTTCCTCGTCATCCATCCCGACGAATGCATCGATTGCGGTGTCTGCGAGCCGGAATGTCCTGCCGAGGCGATTAAGCCCGATACGGAGCCGGGTCTCGACAAGTGGCTGAAGGTCAACGCGGAATACGCCGCCATCTGGCCGAACATCACCGTCAAGCGCGACCCGATGCCGGAAGCCAAGGAAATGGACGGCGAGCAGGGTAAATTCGAGAAATATTTCTCGGCCAACCCCGGTTCGGGCGACTGATCGAAGGTCGTGACAGGCCGCCGATAAAGGTGTAGTCGATATCGCAGAAAGCGAATCATTGCCGTTGGGCCGCTGGCCGGCCAACGTGGCAATTTTGGCGCGCGCGCAGCAAATTATTGATTTCCTCAGATTTTTGTGATAAGTTACCCACACTGATCCACTGCGGCATTTCGCATGCCCAAAACCATCACGAAAGCAAATCACCAATCCGTACGCGGTTTCCTTGACATATCAA
The DNA here is from genome assembly GCF_030182525.1 of Rhizobium pantanalense. NCBI lineage: Bacteria > Pseudomonadati > Pseudomonadota > Alphaproteobacteria > Hyphomicrobiales > Rhizobiaceae > Rhizobium > Rhizobium pantanalense. The sequence continues at coordinate 104,634 of NZ_JAQJCH010000004.1, read as the reverse complement.
CCGTTTGTGTTGTCGGGTCTTAGATCGCGATGGGTGGGTTTCTGTTTGCATAAGTCTGGCTGGACCAGGATGAAGTGACCCGACGGTACGCCCGTCTCATCCGGGCCTGACTGACCCGGCACCCCGGCCCTAACGGGGCGCGTAACAGGGAGTTTTTGAAAAGAATGACGACCCAGCAGAAAAAACCTTCAGCAGCACGCCACGGCTTCAAGACTGGTGAAGCGATCGTTTATCCGGCCCATGGCGTCGGTACGATCACTGCGATCGAAGAACAAGAAGTCGCAGGCATGAAGCTCGAGCTGTTCGTAATCGACTTCGAGAAAGACAAGATGCGCCTCAAGGTGCCGGTGGCCAAGGCCATGAGCATCGGCATGCGCAAGCTTTCCGAGACGGATTTCGTCGAGCGTGCATTGAAGGTCGTGCAGGGCAAGGCCCGCGTAAAGCGCACCATGTGGTCGCGCCGCGCGCAGGAATACGATGCCAAGATCAATTCCGGCGATCTGATCTCGATCGCGGAGGTCGTTCGCGATCTCTATCGCGCCGAAAACCAGCCGGAGCAGTCCTATTCGGAACGTCAGCTTTACGAAGCTGCTCTTGATCGCATGGCGCGCGAAATCGCCGCCGTCAACAAGATGTCGGAAACCGAAGCCGTTCGCCTTGTCGAGACCAATCTGAACAAAGGCCCGAAGCGCGGCAAGGTCGTCGACGAAGACGACTCGCAGGACGAAGCCGCATAAGGCCAAGACGCCACCAGCACTTCAAAAAACCCGGCCTTCGTGCCGGGTTTTTTCTTTGGAACCTTTTCCGTTCTGCCGCGTTTAAGCCTCGTGTTGGCGGTCGGTGTGGGTGCTCTGCTGTGGAGAGGGATTCCATACAGGCCGTATTATAGACATTCATGAGGACCGGCCTATGCGTTTTCACTCGAAGCTCCCCGGCGATCTGAAGATGCTTCAATCGCCAGACCCGTTCGATGAGATCGAACTAGACTAGTCATCGATCATCCGGCCCGCCGGATATCGGTTTCCAATTCGCAATTTCATTCATTGATTTCCATCCGAACAGCGATGTTCGGAAACGATGCTTGCTGCCCTTTTCGTCGACCGCGGCATAGAGACGATTTGAGGCCGAACCCAGGAGATGCATATGACGAATATGTCTGCAGATCGGCGCATGATCAAAGTTGCGATGGCTGCTCCCTATCTCGATCGCGACGAGGAACACGATCTCGCCATTCGCTGGAAGGACCATGAGGATCGTGGTGCCCGCAATCAGATCGCAACCGCCCATATGCGCCTCGTCATTTCCATGGCGGGGAAATTTCGTAATTTCGGATTGCCGATGAGCGATCTGGTGCAGGAGGGCTATGTCGGCCTGCTGGAAGCGGCAGCCCGCTTTGAACCGGAACGGGAGGTTCGCTTCTCCACCTATGCAAGCTGGTGGATCCGCGCTTCGATCCAGGACTATATCCTGCGCAACTGGTCGATCGTACGCGGCGGCACGAGTTCCGCCCAGAAGGCACTGTTCTTCAATCTGCGCCGTTTGCGCGCCAAGCTTGCCCGCAGTAATTCCAGCGTTACCGTCCAGTCCATCCACGAGGAAATCGCCGTCACCCTTGGCGTCAGCCTCGCCGACGTGCAGACGATGGATGCGCGCCTTTCCAGCAGCGACACCTCGCTGCAGGCGCCTTCGATTGCCGGCGATTCCGAAAGCGCCGAACGCATCGATTTTCTCATCAGCGACGAACCGCTTCCCGACGAGCAGGTCTCCGACATGATCGATGGCGAACGCCGTCGCATCTGGCTGGCCTCGGCTCTGAAGCATCTCAACGAGCGGGAAATGAAGATCATCCGGGCGCGCCGCCTAGTCGAAGATGGCGCAACGCTGGAAGAGCTCGGCGCCGATCTCGGCATTTCCAAGGAGCGCGTGCGGCAGATCGAAAGCCGTGCCATGGACAAGCTCCGCAACGCGCTTGTTGATGCAGATCCCCGCATGGCAAGCTACGCCTGAGGCAGATCTTCTCCCGGCTGGGAGAAGAGCGATCTATTCCGAGATAATTTTGACCCTGTCGCCCGGTGCAATCGTCGCTCCGGTTGGTAGGGCGTTGATCAGTTTGAACAGGTCGAGCTTGCGATCGGTGCCCATCATGCGGGCAGCGAGCGTGGTGATGGTGTCGCCAGGTTTGACGGTGACGACACGCACGCGCAGCGGCTTCAGCGAGGCTGCCTCCTCCGGCGTCATATGCCGGAAGCTCGCGCGCAGGACATTGGCTGTCTGATCGAGTTGAGCGATATTTCCTTTCGGCACTGCCGTCAGGAAACGGAAGATCTGAGTGCGATCGCGGATCACCGTGACATCGAAATCCCAGCGATCGGCGGAGGCGCGCGCTGTCGCGGCCGGCATGCCATTGACCGTGACCGACCGAATCGAATTGGGATCGAGCCCAGTGACCCAGCCGCTGGAAATATAGTTCGTCAGATTCTGGTTCTGGGTATCGGCAACGCCATCGAAACGGATGGCGATGTCGCCGGGGCCAGTCGCCATGACGGCTTCGACCTTGTTGTCGATGCGGAAGTCGGGCGGCACGTCGAAGCGGATGCCGAGGCCGCCATGCAGGAAGGTCTGGCCGCGCACATAGCCTTCCTCGGGGCTGTCGCCATAGAGCAGGCCATCGATGCCGTTGAGATAATAATCGCGGCCGATGTCGCCGACCTTGCCTTCCTCGCCGAATTCGCGCGCGTGCGCCTTGGCAAGGTCGATGCGCTGCGGCGTGCTCGGATGGCTCGAAAGGAAGTCCAGGCTCTGGTCCACGTCGGAATTGGCCGACATGAAGCGGCTATAGTCCTCCATCGCGTTCAGGAAGCGGGCGGCGGCGTAAGGATCGTAGCCGGCTTGGCCGAGCGTGCGGATGCCAATCTCGTCGGCCTGGAGCTCCTGCTGGCGCGAGAAGGCGGCAAGGCGCAGCTTGCCGCGGGCAAGCGCCTGCTTGCCGGCCAGATCGCTCGATAGGACTTCCGAAACTACGCGACTAGCGATGACTTCGGCCTCCTCGCGTTTCTGCCTTTCGATGCCGTGGTTGGCGGTGACGTGCGCCATTTCATGCGCCAGCACGGCAGCGACTTCGGAAGCGTCGTTGGCGAGCGCCAACAGGCCGCGCGTGACATAGAGGTAGCCGCCCGGCAGAGCGAAGGCGTTGATCGAGGGTGAATTGAGAATGGTGATGCGATAGGACTGCTGCGGATTTTCCGACACGCTGGTCAAGGCGCCGGCGATGCGGGCGACGAGCCGCTCGGTCTTGGCGTCCTTATATTCACCGCCATAGCTTGCGAGGATGCGCGGGTGCTCGCGAGCGCCCATCTGCGCGCGCGGGTCGTTCTTCTGGACTTCGGAGACGATCTGCGGATTGGCAGAGGGAGAAACGCTCGGCTGATAGGATTGGTCCAGTACCGTCTGGCAGCTGTTCAATATCAATGTAGCAGCAAGGAAGGGGACAAAGCGGCGCAAACGGGCTGCGACGGTCGCGCTGATCCTTCGTTCTGCTCGCTTGCTCTGCTTCAGGACCTGTATCCTACTCATTTCGCTGTCATGCCGGCTCGGCGCCAAATCCGGTTGATCGTTACCGGGCCGATCATCGTCGTGCGCCGACAAAGGTTACTTCCGCCCCATCGATCCGCATTTACCCGGACGGTCTCCACCCCTTGCTGTAGCCGATTTTGGCACCGGTTGCATAGCGAGACTCCGTTTAAATGTGGCGGCGTTGTATTTTAGCAAGCATTCCCCAGGACTTTCAGCCGCTTGCCGCGACGAAATTAAGGCAAAACCGGCGGCAAGATGCTGCGACGCAATCAATGTTGCAGAAATGTGGTCAGAGCCGGAATGCTGTCCGTCTCCAGGAAGGCCCCGATGGGAGCGGCGAGCTTGATGGTGCCGCCATCGATGAAGACGGCGTGGTCGGCAAGGCGCCGCACTTCGGCCGGATCATGCGAGACGATCAGCACGGTATTGCCGGTTTCGCGATGCAGGGTTTTCAGAAGTTCGACCATGCCGGAGCGCAGACCGGGATCGAGGGCGGCGAAGGGTTCGTCGAGCAGCAGGATCGGCTTGTCGCGCACCAGAGCCCGAGCGAAAGCGGCGCGCTGCCGTTCGCCACCGGAGAGCGTTCCCGGTTTGCGCGTCTCGAAACCGGGCAGTCCGACGCGCGCCAGGGCTTTCGAGACCCTTTGCCGGTCCTGCGCCGAGAGTCTCAGCGATGGGCTGATGCCGAGACCGATATTGGTGAAGAGGTCGAGATGAGCAAAGAGGTTGTTGTCCTGGAAGACGAGCGACACGGGCCGTTCGGCGGGGTGCAGGCCGGTTACGTCCTGTCCGGCAAGCAGAATGCGGCCCCGATCCGGCGGTTCGAAGCCGGCTAGCAAATTGAGGAAGGTCGATTTTCCTGATCCCGACGGACCGGCGACGGCGATGATCTTGCCCTGTGGTAAATCACAGTCGAAGCGGAAATCATGGGTGCCGAGGCGCAGTTCGACACCGGCCATGGCAATGCCCTGTTCCTTCATGTCGTGGGCGTTAGTCATGTCGCTTGCTTTCGTCATCCCGTGCGCCCTGGCCGGCTGTGCCGGCAATGGTCAGGAGAAGACATACCAGGCCAAGGATCAAGGCATATCCATCGGCATCATTGGTGCGGTAGCTGCCGAGCTTGCTATAGACCAGCCACGGCAGGGTCATCAAGCTGTCCGAACCGAAGAGGGCCACAGCGCCGAGATCGCCCAGCGACAGCGCCATGGCGAAGGAAAGTGCCGTGAAGAGCGGCTTGCGCAAGCCGGGCCAATCGATGAGGCGAAGGCGGGAAATGCCGTGAAGGCCGAGGCTTGCCGCCAGCCGTTCGGTGCGACGGACATGGACCGCATAGGCTGGCTCGATGACACGGATGACGAAGGGCAGCGCCATCAGCGCGTTGATGACGACGATCAGGATGGCCGCAAAGCGGCTCGGGTCGCCCAATGGCCGGAGTGCCAGGAACCAGCCCGTTGCCAGCACGATGGGCGGGACCAGCAGGATGAGCGATGAGCTTCCGCTCAACACGATTGCCAGACCGTGGAGCCTGAAGGTCTTGCGGCGATCCGCCGATATCACCGATCGGGCGCGGATGATCGTAAAGGATGTCAGGACGGCCAGGAATCCGGCGGCGAGCGCAATCGCCAAGCTGGTGACGGCCGCCTGCAGAAAGATCGGCTGGCCGGCGAGTTTGAAGAGGTTCGCCTCAAGGCCGGTGACGACGACCGAAGCGAGCGGCAGGGCGAGAAAGAGCGTGGCCGCCGATAACAGAGCGGCATCGATCCATCGACGGGCAGACGCCTGCCCGTCGATGCGCCGCAGGGCGCGGCCGCTGGTGAGGCCATGATCGTCAGGGGCACGAAACAGTGTCATGGCACCGAGGATGACGAGAGTGATGACCATTTGCAGCAGCGACAGCATGACGGCGCGACCGGGATCGAAATCGAAGCGGAGCGCCTGATAGATCGCCACTTCCAGTGTTGTCGCAGCCGGACCGCCGCCGAGGATCAGGACCAGCGTGAAGCTGGTGGCGCAGAGCATGAAGATCAGGCCGGCGATGCCGGGAATGAGGCCACGCAGGACGGGCCATTCGATGAAGCGGAAGACCGAGGCGGGCTTCATGCCGAGCCCGCCGGCCACAAGCCAATATTCCGCGGGAACACGTTCCAGCCCGGCAAGCATCAGCCTGCAGGCGAGCGGCATGTTGAAGAAGACATGCGCAAGCAGGATGCCGGCAAGGCCGTAGATGCTGATAGGTTGCGACAGGCCAAGAGTTGCGAGGGTCTGATTGAGCAGACCTTGCCGGCCCCATATGCCGAGGAGGCCAAGCGCGCCGATCAGCACGGGCAGGCCCATCGGTACGGCCATCAGCCGGATGAGCCAAAGGCGGCCGGGAAAGCGCGGCTGGCGCGCCAATGCGCGCGCGATCGGAATGGCGAGTACAACGGAAAGCAGCGTCGAGAGCACCGCCTGCAACAGCGTGAAGCGCAGGACGCGCAGCAAGTAGGGATCTGCCAGGGGATTGATGCCGCCGGAGTCAATGCCGGCGGCGAGCAGAACGAGCACGGCGATCCCGACGAAGAGCACGATGCCTGCGAGGCTGACTGCCCCGCCGGAAATGGCGCGTCTTCGCTCTGGTGCCGTGAGTATCGTCAAAGCATCAGTTGCCGCTGGTGGCGGCCAGCCATTCGTCGATCCAGGCCTTGCGGTTCTTGTCGACATCGGCGGGGCTCATCAGGAAGGTCTTCGACGGCACCACGAGCTTGCTGAAGGCGTCCGGCAGCGGCTCCGAAGTGGCTGAAACCGGCATCATCCAGTTGCTTGTCGGAATGATATCCTGGAAGCCCGGTGAGATCATGAATTTGAGGAAGTCGCGGGCAAGTTCCTTGTTCGGCGAGGACTTGATGAGGCCGGCGACCTCGATCTGGATGTAATGCCCTTCCGAGAAGGCGGCTGCCTGATAGCGGTCGGTCTTGTCCTCGATCATGTGATAGGCAGGCGACGTCGTATAGGAGAGCACCATCGGCGCTTCGCCCTTGGTGAAGAGGTCATAGGCTTCCGACCAGCCGGGGGTGACTGTCAGGATACGGCCTTTGAGCTTCGCCCAGGCATCGGCGGATTTGTCGCCATAGATCGACTTGACCCAGAGCAGCAGCCCGAGACCCGGCGTCGATGTGCGCGGATCTTCGATGACGATCTTCTGATTGGGATCGCCCTCGACGAGATCCTTCATGCTCTTCGGCGGGTTCTTGACCGTCTGGCTGTCATAGATCACGGCGAAATGGCCGTAGTCATAGGGCACGAAGACGTCGTCCTTGAAGCCGCCGGGAACCTTGAGGGCCGAGGTGTCGACGCCGCTTACATCAAAGAGGTCGGTATCTTTGGCCTCGTCGATGAGATTGGTGTCGAGGCCGAGAACGACATCGGCCTTGGTGCCGGTGCCTTCCAGCTTCAGGCGGGAGAGAAGTGCGACGCCATCGGTGACGGCGACGTAGTTGACCGTGCAGCCGCAGGTCTTCTCGAAGGCTGCCTTGACCTTGGCGCCCGGGCCCCAATCGGCGGTGAAGCTCTCATAGGTGTAGATGGTCAGGGTCTTGTCGGCTGCAGCGGCAGGCTGCGCGACAAAAAAAGCCGTTCCGGCTGCAAGGGCCAAGCCGGCGAAGAATGACAATAGCGAACGGTTGTGCATGGTGGCGCCTCCACTTTGGTTTCGTCTGAAGGGGAAAGGGCGCTATGAGTTCGTCACGCGTCTAATCCCTCCGCCGGTGTTAGCCGGATCAGGTTCCGCGGGTTGGCCGGTGAAAGCCTCTCAGCCAAATGTTCAAAAGAACACAGGGCACCCCGTTAGAGCGTCGGCAGATTTAGCCTTGTGACGGAGGGATGACAAGGGAAATGATGCCCTTGCCGATTGCAGCATGAACGATTTACTCGGCAGCCTCCGCGACCGCCGGGCTTTCGAATTTCTTCGTCGCCCCCGGAAGCTGCACGTTCTTCAGCGTCAGCGCGGTCAAAAGGCCGAGAAGGCAGATGCCCGCGGCGGTCATGAACAGCGGGCTGAAGGCGCTCGCATAGGCATTGGCGACTGCCTCGCGGGTTGTTTCCGGCAAAGCCGCCATCATTTTCGGTGTCAGCTGCTCGATATCGGATACGCCTGATATGGAGACGCCGACATTGCCGAGTTTGGCGGCGATGATGGCGCCGTAGATGGAGATGGCGATGGAGGCGCCGCCCATGCGCGAGAGCGTGACGGCACCCGTTGCCGCGCCGACGTCACGGGAAGCCGCTGCGTTCTGCACGCCGATAACCGGTACCTGCTGCGCAAGGCCGATGCCGATACCGTGCAGCAGCATCAGGCCGCCGATGACGACGATGGGCGTGCCGGCTGGCAGGAAGGCAAGCGCGCCGAATGCGATGGCGCTGCAGGCAGCACTTGCGACGGCGAAGGGCTTGTAGCGCCCTCTCGCGGCGATCAGCCGACCGGCCGATAGCGAACCGCAGACGATGCCGCCGGTCAGCAGAATGAACAGCAGCCCGGCCATCGACGGCGAAAGGCCCGTCGTCGTCTGCAGGAAGAGCGCGAAATAATTCACCATGCCGATAGCGACGGCACCGCTGGTGATCGAGATGATCAGCAGGAGGCCGAATGTCGGATTGCGGAACAGCGTCATCGGCACGATGGGTTCTGGTGCGCGGCGCTCGATGAAGACCCAAGCGATGGCGCAGATGACGCCGAAGGCGATGATGCCGAGGCATTGTGGCGACAGCAGCGATCCGAAAAGCTCGGTGCCGTCGGCGGCAAGCACGATGCTCGTCGTCGTCAACGCAAGAACGATTGCGCCGGCATAGTCGATCTTCGGGCGTCGGGCCGGTTTGCGGTAAGGCAGCATGAAGGCGAGACCGGCCAGCACGATGAAGCCGATCGGCACGTTGACGAGAAAGATCGAGCGCCAGCCGAAAAGATCGCTCATCGTGCCGCCGAGAACGGGGCCGATGGCGCCGGAAGCCATGAGCACAAGGCTCGAATAGCTTTGGTAGCGGGCGCGCTCGCGCGGCTCGAAGAGATCGGCGTTCACGGCAAAGATCGAGACCATGATGCCGCCGCCGCCGAAGCCTTGAAGGACGCGGGCGGCGATCAGCGTATCCATCGAGACGGCAAGGCCGCAGACGGCGGAGCCGACCGTGAAGATCGCGATCGCCGTCATCATTACATATTTGCGTCCGAAGAGATCGCCGAGCTTGCCGTAGACGGGCATGACGGCGGAGAGCGAGAGAAGATAGGCCGATCCGATCCAGCCGAAGCGCTCCAGATGCCCGAATTCGCCGACGATCGTCGGCAGTGCGGTCGAGACGATCTGGTTGTCGAGTGTTGCCATGAACATGGCAGTCATCAGAAACAGGAAGAGGATAAGCCGCCGTTTATGATCCGCCACGAGCGGCGAGAATGTTGTCTGCATGTCCATGGGGCAAAAATCCGAACTTGGCCGAAACGCTGCGCGGTCGATCGAATGCGCAGGACGCCGGTTTTCATAGCCGATATATGTGTGCCATTAGCATATAAATGTCAATGACAGGTGAATGCTGTTTGCATGTTTTATTTCTTTGCCGCCTCTGATATGGTGGAAAGATGACATCTGCGACGAATACACGTGAAATTGAAGCCCAGGCCCTGACCGACGACGAGAATCTACTGCGTATCGGCCATGCGATGACGCGCATGCGTCTGCTGACGGGCCGCCGCATGATCGGCAGGCTTGCCATCCAGAGCGTAGCGCCAGGTCTCGAGCTTTCGCATCTCGACGTCCTCGATGTCGTCCGGCAGGCCGAGGCGACGGGTGAAGTCACCGTCGGCACGATTGCCGAGATGCTGCGCATCGATCCGTCGCGGGCGAGCCGCATCGTTGCCGACATGGTGACGCGCGGCGTCCTGCGCCGCAAGGCATCGCAAGCGGACGCACGGCGTATTGTGGTTGTGTTGACCGCGCTCGGGCAGCGATTGCTGTCGGAGATCCAGGCGCAGAAATATTCCGTCATCGGCAGCATCTTCGCCGATTGGACGCCGAAGGAAATCGAGAATTTCTCGCTGCTGTTCGATCGCTATGTCAGCGGCTACGAGCGGGTTTTCCAGGCGCGCATCAAGGAAACGGACGACTGAGCGGTTGGCGCGGTTGTTCTTGAGCATGGCGCTCTTCCCTAGAGATACGACTTTGCGCTATGGGCTTGCCTCATGAGCCAGTCCACCACCTTCACCATTCTGCTTGGCGGCGAGCTTCGTTTGACGGAGCGGCTGCGCGATGCCGTTTCCGGCAGCCGTTTCATCGCGGCCGATGGCGGCATGCGCCATGCGATCGCGCTTGGTGTGAAGCCTGAGCTGTGGGTCGGCGATTTCGATTCCACGCCCACCGATTTGCAGGCTGCCTTTCCCAATGTGCCCAAGCAGCCCTATCCGGCGGCGAAGGCTGCGACTGATGGCGAGATTGCCGTCTCGGAAGCGATCGATCGCGGCGCCACGAGACTGATTCTTGCCGGCGCCATGGGTGGAGAGCGCTCTGACCATGCAATCCAGCACCTGCTTTACGGCATGCATCTGGCCGAAAAGGGCCTCGATATCTTGCTGACCTCGGGTGACGAGGAGGCGGTGCCGCTTCCGCCGGGCGATGTCACGCTGGCGCTACCATCAGGCTCGCTGTTTTCGGTCCTCGGATTCAGCGATCTGACGGGTCTGTTCATCGACAATGCCCGTTACCCCCTGCGCGATTTTTATTTGCCCTTCGGCGCGTCGCGCACCATTTCCAATGTGGCGGAAGGCGATGTGCGCTTTTCGCTCGGCAGCGGCAGGGCGATCGTTCTTGCCCGCCCTTATGACCTTTCCGGAGTCTGATCTTGGCCCCTCCCATTCTGAAACTCGACGACATCTTCCTGAGCTTCGGCGGTGCGCCGTTGCTCGCCGGTGCCGGCCTGCAGGTGGAGCCGGGCGACAAGATCTGCCTTGTCGGACGCAATGGTTCCGGCAAGTCGACGCTCCTGAAGATCGCCGCCGGCCTCGTCGAGGCGCAGTCAGGCGAAGTCTTCCGTCATCCGTCCTCGACCGTGCGCTATCTTGAGCAGGCGCCCGATTTTACCGGTTACAAGACGGTCGCGGCCTATGCCGAAGCTGGCCTCGGGCCTGGTGATGATCCCTATCGCGTCACCTATCTCCTTTCGCATCTCGGCCTGACCGGCGAAGAGGATCCGAAGAACCTTTCCGGCGGCGAAGCACGCCGCGCGGCGCTTGCTCGTGTTTTGGCGCCGGAACCGGATATCCTGCTGCTCGACGAGCCGACGAACCATCTCGACCTGCCGACCATCGAATGGCTGGAAGGCGAATTGCAGAAGAGTCGCAGCGCGCTTGTCTTGATCTCGCATGACCGTCGTTTTCTCGAAAAGGTGTCGACCGCAACGGTTTGGCTCGACCGTGGCACGTCCCGTCGTCTGGACAGAGGCTTTGCTCATTTCGAGGCGTGGCGCGATCAGGTGCTCGAAGCCGAGGAGCTGGAGCAGCACAAGCTCGGCAAGCAGATCGAGCGCGAGGAGCACTGGCTGCGCTATGGCGTGACGGCGCGGCGCAAGCGCAATATGCGCCGTCTCGGCGAGCTGCAGGACATGCGCTCGCGCTATCGCGGCCACAAGGGCCCTCTGGGCACGGTGCAGGCGGCTGCGTCTGACGCGCAGGAAAGCGGCAAGCTGGTGATCGAGGCGGACAAGATTACCAAGGCCTATAATGAGCGGGTCATCGTCGCGCCCTTTTCGATCCGTGTGCATCGCGGCGATTGCATCGGTCTCGTTGGCCCGAACGGCGCCGGCAAGACAACACTTCTGAAGATGTTGACCGGACAGCTCGAGCCCGATAGCGGCACGGTGAAGCTCGGCACCAATCTGGAGATCGCGACGCTCGACCAGAAGCGCGAGGAGCTCAATCCGGAAGATACGCTCGCCAACTATCTGACCGATGGCCGCGGCGAGAACCTGCTCGTCAATGGCGAGCAGCGGCATGTGACCGGCTATATGAAGGAATTCCTCTTCCAGCCCGAACAGGCGCGCACGCCGATCAAGAATCTTTCCGGTGGCGAGCGCGCCCGGCTGATGCTGGCACGCATCCTGTCGCGGCCGACCAATCTTCTGATCCTCGACGAACCGACGAACGATCTCGATATCGAGACGCTCGACCTGCTCCAGGAAATCGTGTCCGGCTTTGCCGGCACGGTCATCCTCGTCAGCCACGATCGTGACTTCCTCGACCGTACCGTGACCTCGACGATTGCGCCCGCCGATCCCGAAGATCCGGACGGCCGCTGGATCGAATATGCCGGCGGCTATTCCGACATGCTCGCCCAGCGCAAGGGGGCGATCGAAGAACGGAAACGGGCTGAAAAGGCGGCCGAAAAGCCGAAATCGACCGAAGCTTCGGCGCCGGCTTCCGAGGCTTCGAAGGGCAAAGGCAAACTTTCCTACAAGCAGAAATTTGCGCTCGAAAACCTGCCGAAAGAAATGGCGAAGGTGGAGGCCGAGATTGCCGCGCGCGAGAAGAAGATGGCCGATCCGAACCTCTTTTCCAAGGATGCCGCAACGTTCAACCGTCTTGCTGCAGAGATGGAAAAGCTGCGCGAAAGCCTGACCAGGATGGAAGAGGAATGGCTGGAGCTCGAAATGCTGCGCGAGGAGCTGGAGGGCTAAGGCCCATATCCGCTCATCCTATGCGCGTCTTTACTATGCAGTAAAAACAATCGGTTGCGCTCGGTCGCGGCTGGTTCATTCCCTGTTGTCGAATCCGATAAACCGTTTATACATTAACGCATGCTGCCGGACGACGGGCCGGTTGATACCCCCGGGCCGACGTGGCCCGTGGCGCATGTTGGGGAAGTCCGAAGCGGCCTGATTGGATTGCGCCTGATGGCGGCAGGTTCTTCGTAGAAAGTTGCAGACAAATTTCGTGAGCGCTTACCGTGATGACGGCGCCTGATGCCGCATGCGGTTTTTCGAGGGGGGCTTCATGCCGATGCTGCCGCGTGCCGTTTTGTTCAGCTGTGTTCTTGCCGTTTTCTCGGGCGCCCAGGCGCTGGCGCAGGGTGCGCCGCCGGCTCCGCCCGTCACGGTTGCCAAGCCCATCGTTCGCGATGTTGTCGACAGCGACGAGTTCATCGGACGCTTCCAGGCGGTCGATGAAGTTTCCGTGCGCTCGCGGGTCGGCGGCTATCTGCAGGAAGTGCATTTCAAAGATGGCGCCATGGTCAAGCAGGGCGATCTGCTTTTCGTCATCGACCAGCGGCCATTCGTGACCGCGCTGAACGAATCGACGGCCTCGCTGGAAGTCGCGAAGTCGTCGCTGACGCTCGCCGATGCGCAATTCAAGCGCGCGCAATCGCTATCGACAACGGGCAGCCAATCGGCGTCGACCCTCGACGACCGCCGCCGCGATCTCGTTTCCGCCGAGGCGAATGTGCGTGGCGCGCAGGCCGCTGTCGATCGCGCCAATCTCGACATGGATTTCACCAAGATCACCGCACCGCTCAGCGGCCGCATTGATCGCCGGCTGATTTCCGTCGGCAATCTCGTGCAGGCCGATCAGACCGTGCTGACGACCATCGTGTCGCTCGATCCCATCGATTTCTATTTCGACGTCGACGAGCGTCGGTTGCTCTCCTACGCCGATGAGGCTCGTAAGAACGGCAGTGCCCTGCAGCAGGGCGGCGGCGGGCTGGATGTGACCGTGACCATCGCCGATTCCCGTCAGAAGCCATTCAAGGGCAAACTCGATTTCGCCGAAAACCGCGTCGACAACGAAACGGGCACGATCCGCGTCCGCGCCCGCTTCCCGAACCCTGATCTCATCCTGCAGCCCGGCCTGTTCGGACGCGTTCAGGTGCAAGGCTCGAACAGCTACAAGGCGATCCTGATCCCCGATGAAGCTATCGGCTCGGACCAGAATCAGCGTGTCGTCTATGTCGCCGATACCGCCGGCAATATCACGCCGAAGCCGGTGCGCCTCGGGCCGAAGCTCTACGGCTATCGCGTCATCCGTGACGGCATGACCGGTGACGAGACGATCGTCGTCAACGGGTTGATGCGGATCCGGCCTGGCGTCAAGGTGACGCCGCAGCTGATTGAGCTGCCGCAGCAGGCGACGAATGACGAGCCGCCGGCCCAGGCCGATGCACAGGGGACCAGCCAATGAGGTTTTCCCACTTCTTCGTCGATCGGCCGATCTTCGCATCGGTCCTATCCATCGTGCTGCTGATCGTCGGCGGCATCGCCTATTTCCAGTTGCCGGTAGCGCAATATCCTGAGGTCGCGCCCCCCACCATCGTTATTCGCACCTCCTATCCCGGCGCCGACGCACAGACCATCGCCGATACGGTGGCGACGCCGATCGAGCAGGAGGTCAACGGCGTCGAGGACATGCTCTATATGTCCTCCTATTCCAGTGCCGATGGCTCCATGTCGCTGACGGTCACGTTCAAGCTCGGCACCGATCTCGACAAGGCGCAGGTGCTGGTGCAGAACCGCGTCGCCATCGCCGAGCCGCGCCTGCCCGACGACGTCCGCCGCATCGGCATTACGACGGTCAAGAGCTCGCCTGATCTGATGATGGTCGTGCATCTTCTCTCGCCGAACAACCGCTACGACCAGCTCTATATTTCCAACTATGCGCGTACCCGCATCCGCGACATTCTCGTCCGTCTGGACGGTGTCGGCGACGTGCAGCTCTTCGGCGAGCGGCAATATTCGCTGCGCATCTGGCTCGATCCGGAAAAGCTCGCGGCCTACGGCATGACCGCCGGCGATATCGTGCAGGCGCTGCGGGATCAGAACGTGCAGGTTTCGGGCGGCGCGATCGGCGGGCCGCCGGTTTCGGGCACCAACGCCTTCCAATACACCGTCACGACCCAGGGGCGCTTTTCCGACGCGCGGCAATTCCGCTACGTCATCGTCAAGGCAACCGGCAACGGTCGTCTCGTGCAGTTGCAGGATGTTGCGCGCATCGAGCTCGGCGCTCAGGATTACGTCACCAACAGCTATCTGAACGGCAGCCCGGCGGTGGCGCTCGGCGTCTTCGCCCGACCCGGCACCAATGCGCTCGCCGCCGCCGCCGATATCCAGAAGACCATGGAGGACTTGTCGCAGGATTTCCCGCAGGGACTGGAATACCGCATCATCTACAACCCCACGGAGTTCATCGCCGAGTCGATCCACGAAGTCTACAAGACGATCTTCGAAGCGGCGATTCTCGTCGCCATCGTCGTACTGGTTTTCCTGCAATCCTGGAGAACGGCGATCATTCCGATTGTCGCAATCCCCGTTTCGCTGATCGGCACTTTTGCCTTCCTGCTCGCCTTCGGCTTCTCGTTGAACATGCTGACGCTGTTCGGCCTGGTGCTCGCCATCGGTATCGTCGTCGACGACGCGATCGTGGTGGTGGAGAATGTCGAGCGCAACCTCGCGCTCGGCATGACGCCGAAAGAGGCGTCACATGTGACGATGAACGAGGTCGGTACAGCCGTGCTCGCAATCTCGCTGGTGCTGATTGCGGTCTTCGTGCCGACAGCCTTCATTCCCGGCATTTCCGGGCAATTTTACCGGCAGTTCGCGGTGACGATCTCGGTCGCGACGGCGATTTCCTGCCTGAACTCGCTGACGCTCTCGCCGGCGATCGCCGCGATCGTCCTTCGTCCGCACAGCCACGAGAAATCCAACAATATCTTCGCGCGCTTCGGCCGTGCCTTGGGTGACGGGTTCAACCGGGGTTTCGAGCGAATGAGCCAGGGATATTCCTGGATCGTCCGCCATCTCGTGACGACGTGGGCAGCACTCGCCTGCGCGCTTCTCGTCTTCGCGGGGTTACTGGCGGGAACCTGGTATATGGGTCGGATCGTACCGCAGGGCTTCGTGCCGACGATGGACCAGGGCTATGCCATCGTCGTCGTGCAGCTGCCTGATGGAGCTTCGCTGGCACGCACCAATGCCGTCATCCAGAAGGCGACCGATATCATCAACAAGACACCCGGCATCGCCAATGCGGTCGCCTTTGCCGGCTTCAACGGTGCAACCTTCACCAATGCCTCGAATTCGGGTGTCATCTTCACGCCGTTCAAGCCATTCGAGGAGCGGTTGAAGAGCGGCGACACGGCCACCAAGATCATCGGCCAGCTCTTCGGCAGCCTGCAGGGCATCGAGGAGGCTTTCATCATCGCCATTCCGCCGCCGTCGATCCGTGGCATCGGCAATTCCGGTGGCTTCAAGATGCAGATCATGGACCGGGAAAATGCTGACATGCGCCGCATCCTGCCGCTCGCCTATCAGATGATGGGCGTTGCCGCGCAGAATAAGGGCGTCAGTGGCGTCTTCACCACCTTCTCCGCCAACAGCCCGCAATATTTCCTGGCGATCGACCGTGACAAGGCGCGGGCGCTCAACGTGCCGATCCCGAATATCTTCGAGACGCTGTCGATCAATCTTGGCACATCCTATGTCAACGACTTCAACGCCTTCGGCCGTGTTTATCAGGTGCGGGCTCAGGCCGATCAGCAATATCGCATGGACCGCGAGGATATTCTGGCGCTGAAGGTGCGCTCGGCGACCGGAGCGCTCGTGCCGCTCGGCACGCTGGTCGATATCCGGGATACGACCGGGCCGACGCTGGTGCAGCGCTATAACATGTATGTCTCGGTTCCCCTGCAGGGCAATCCAGGCCCGGGCGTGTCCACCGGCTCGGCTCTCGACACCATGGAAGGGATAGCAAAGAACCTCCTGCCTTCGGGTACGACCTTCGAATGGACGGAGCTTGCCTATCAGGAAAAGCATACCGGCAATACCGCGATCTATATCTTCGCCCTGTCGGTCATCTTCGTCTTCCTGGCGCTGTCGGCGCAATATGAAAGCTGGATCCTGCCGCTTGCGATCATTCTCATCGTGCCGCTGGCCGTTCTGGCGGCGCTGATCGGGGTGCATCTGAGGGGGATGGACAACAATATCCTCACCCAGATCGGGCTTATCGTGCTGATCGGCCTTGCGGCCAAGAACGCGATCCTGATCGTGGAGTTTGCCCGACAAGCGCAGGCTGAGGGAAAGAGCGCCGTGGAGGCGGCCATCGAGGCCAGCCACCTGCGTCTGCGTCCGATCCTGATGACGGCCTTCGCCTTCATCTTCGGTGTCGTGCCGCTGATGATCGCAACTGGTCCGGGCGCGGAAATGCGCCAGTCCCTCGGTACCGCCGTCTTCTCCGGCATGCTGGGCGTTACGCTGTTCGGCCTGTTCCTGACGCCGGTCTTCTACGTCGTCCTGCGCCGCCGGCGCAAGCAGGCAGAAGCCGCGCAGGAGCCCTCGGCTACCGATGCGGCGGCACAATGAGACCAAACAGAGCGGCTGAGCGTTTCACGGGAAACGCTCAGCCGCTCTATCCGATTGTTTTTACGTTGCTTCCGATAGGATGCTGCTGGGCGCTTCCCGGCCGGGGCCTTAGAGATGCGGATTGCGAGGCCGATATTTCTTAACCAGCTGCTGGTTGGTTTCCCTGGCGCCCGGCATGTTGGCGCTGAGATAGACGGGCGGATTGCCATCCTTGCAGAGTTCGGCAGCGACATCGGCGAAGATGGCGTTCAGGACCGTCGTACCGACGGCTGTCGAAGCCGGACCGACCTTCAGCTCCGTGCCCGGCAGATCGATCATGGCATCGCCCGGCGGCAGGCCGTTGTCCAGCACGATATCGGCGATATCGGCCAGTCTCCGGCGTCCATTGGCGATGGCGGCCGAATAGGCGAGGGATGTGATGGCGATGACCGTCGCGCCGATCTCGCGACCATAGTCGGCGGCCTCGACCGGCGCGGCGTTGACACCGGAATTGGAGGCAATGACCAGCACGTCGCCCGGCTGCATGCCATAGCGTTCGAAGACCGGGCGGATGAGCCCTTCGGTACGCTCATAGACCGAACTGATGACGGCGCCTTCATGCAGCATGGCAGAGCCCACCAGCACGGGAATGGTGAAGGCGAGGCCGCCGGCGCGATAATGCACCTCCTCCGCCAGCATGTGCGAGTGGCCGGTGCCGAAGACATAGACGCGGCGATCGGCACGTGCGGCCGCGCAAATGGCGGCCGAAGCCCGGGACATAGGCTCGGCCAGCGTTTCACGCAAGGTTTCCAGCCGGCCGATGAGGGCGGTGAAGTAGCTGTCCGTGACTGCGGTCATGCCGAGCCTCCTTTTCAAATTTTAGGCCGAAGGCAGGCCGGATATCCATGTTTCGGTGACTTCGATGGCGTCGTTGATGTGGACGAGATCGGCGCGGGTTCCCGGCGTCAGATGGCCGCGGTCGGCAAGCCGCAGGAAGCGAGCGGGATAGGAAGTCGCCATGCGCAAGGCCTCAGCCAACGGTAGCTCGAGAATATTGACGCCGTAGCGGATGGTGGAGGCCATATCGACATCGGAGCCCGCCAGCGTGCCGTCATCGAGCGTCAGCTTGGAGCAATAGCCGCCCTTGGTGCGATAGACCGTGCGGCCATTCAGCGTGAAGCTCGGAAGATCGGTGCCGACGAGCGACATGGCATCCGTGACGAAGAACAGCCGGCCTTCACCGCGCTTGGCGCGCAGCGCGACGCGCAGCGCTATCGGATCGACATGATGGCCGTCGGCGATGATACCACACCAGGGGGCAGGGTGATCGATCGCCGCGCCGACGAGACCGGGTGCGCGATGGCCCATCTGGCTCATGGCGTTGAAAAGATGGGTAACGCCACGCGCACCGGCATCGAAACGCGCATCGGCGGCTTCCGCCGTGCAATCGCTATGGCCGATGCTGACGATGACGCCGCCTTCGGCGAGTGCCTGCACCTGCCGCTCGGTGACTTGCTCGGCGGCAATCGTCACCAGCAAGGTGCCGATCGCCTCACGGGCGCGGATGAAGGTCCGGACGTCGCTGTCTTCGACCGGACGCATCAGCTCGGCAAGATGCGCGCCCTTGCGGGCCGGCGCCAGATGCGGGCCTTCCAGATGCAGTCCGGCGACGCCGCGATTGGCTTTCACCGCCTCGATGGCGCCTTCGATCGCCGCCGCGCTCGCGGCCGCGACATCGGTGATCAGCGTCGGCAGTAGCGATGTCGTACCGTAGGGGCGATGTCCTGCGGCAATCATGTACATGGAGTCGGCCGAGGGCTCGTCATTCAGCATGCGGCCGCCGCCGCCGTTCACCTGCGCATCGATGAAGCCGGGAGCAAGCACACCGCCGTTCAACGCAATCGTTTCGGCATTGTCGGGCACGTCATTGGCACCGGTAATGGCATGGATACGGCCATTGCCGATCACCAATGCGCTATCCTCGTGAAACCGATCGCCATCGAAGATGCGGGCGCCGGTAAAGACCTTGTAGTCCATCACATGGTCTCCGTTACCTTGAGGAGATTAGCCGGCTTGTCCGGATCGAAACCCTTGCGACGCGTTACCGACTCGATGAGGCGATAGTAGCACAGCAGCGATACCAGCGGATCGAGCAGGCCGTTGCCTGTCGTCGGCATGCGCAGGTTGATGCCGGCAAGCGGTGCGGTCGAGAAGGAGACGGCGGTGGCGCCGAGCTTCTGCAGGCGCTCGATCGCCTGGGCATTGTTGGCAAAGGCAGCATCGTCGGGCGAGAAGGCGACGATCGGGAATCCCGGCTGCACGAGGCGCATCGGGCCGTGCATGAGTTCGGCCAGAGAGAAGGCTTCGGCATGAAGGCCGGCTGTTTCCTTGGCCTTCAGCGCTGCTTCCAGCGCGATGGCGAAGGCGGGGCCGCGACCGCCGGTATAGAGCGATGAGGCATTGAAGAGCACATCTTCAGCCGCCTTGCCGTCGATGCCCGAGGTGGCGGCAAGTGCTTCCGGCAGTTTCGCAAGACCATCAACAAGCGCCTTATCCTGCGAAATCGTTGCCGTCACGCCGGCAAGGGCCGCAACCGAGGCGATGAAGGATTTCGTGGCGGCGACGCTCTGTTCTTTGCCGGCGTTGAGGCCGAGCACGATGTCGGCTTCCTTGGCGAGCGGGCTGTCGGTGACGTTGACGACGGCGATCGTGGTGGCGCCACCCTTCTTGGCAGCGGCCTGTAGCGCGATGATGTCGGGACTGCCGCCGGACTGCGAGACGGTGAAGTGGATGCCGCCCTTCAGATGCAGCGGTGCGCCATAGACGGAGGCGATCGACGGCCCGACAGAAGCGACCGGGACGCCGCAGGAGATTTCGAAGAGATATTTGAAGAAGGTGGCGGCATGGTCGGAAGAGCCGCGCGCGGCCGTCGTGATCAGCGATGGACGACCGGTCGAGAAAAGCTTCGCGATCTCGGCGAAAGCGGGCTTTTCCTTTTCAAGCAGCGTCGCAACCACCTCGGGCGATTGGCCGGCTTCCGTCAGCATCAGGGATTGGGTCTCGCTCATAGGTCATCTCCAATTCTCAATTCAGCAACAAAATCATAGGCGTCGCCGCGATAATGCGAGCGGGTATATTCAACGACGCGCTGGTCGGCCAGGCGGGAGACCCGTTCGATCAGAAGCGCCGGCGCTCCGGCCTTCACGGTCAGGATCGAGGCGGAGGTCGGGTCGAGCGTCACTGCGGTTAGCCTTTGTTGGGCACGCACCGGCTTGAAACCCTTGGCGGCAAGGGCGTCATAGAGCGATCCCTCGGATATGGCATCTTCGCCCAGAAACTTGATGGGAACGACGGCGCGCTCGATAGCGAGTGGCTGGCCATCCGCCAGGCGCAGTCGGTCGAGCCGCAACACGGGCTCATCAAGGCTGAGGCCGAGCAGGAACGATTCCTCCGGCGCCGGTGCGCTGACGGTGCGTGACAGGATGCGTGCCGCCGGTTCGCGTCCGCGCGAACGCATGTCGGCGGAGAAGGAGGAGAGGCGCCAGAGCGGTTGCTCGATGCGCTCGACATGCTGCGAGACGAAGGTGCCGCTGCCATGGCGGGATTCGATGATGCCCGAAGCGAGGAGATCGCGATAGGCGGTACGCACCGTGACGCGGCCGATTTCCAACGCTCCGGCTAGGTCTCGCTCGCCCGGCAACGCCGTGCCCGGCTTCAGTAAACCTTCCTGGATGAGGCCGGTCAGCGCCTGCGCGAGGCGCTTGTAAAGCGGTCCGCTCGCGGTCTCGTCGCCCAAACCGCGATTGTTCAATTCGAGGATCAAACTGGTTCTATCCATGATGTTTATATAGAACCTATTTAGAACCAATTCACAAGGTGAATCTGGTAGCATCGCAAAAAAGAATCGGCCGGGCGCTTTGGACGCCCGGCCGAAATTTAGGAAAGCCGGCGTTTCAGCTTAGTTCTTGGTGAAGATATAATCCGTTTCCTGCCGCAACACCTCGCCCGGGCGGAGCACGGCATTGGGGAAGCCTTCGTGGTTGATGGCGTCGGGCCAGACCTGCGTTTCCAGGCAGAAACCGGCAAACGGGCCGATCTTGCGGCCGTCGTGGCCGGGAACCGGCACGTCCAGCTTAAAACCGGTATAAAACTGCACGCCGGGCTCGGTGGTGCGCACTTCGAGCGAGACGCCGGAATTGACGCTGCGGGCGAGGACCACGGACCGCTTGGCGGTACGCTCGGTCGAGAGGCAGAAATTGTGATCGTAGAGCGCCTGCTCGCTTCCTTCGAAGCGCTTCATCGGCGCCATCTCGCGGAAATCGAAGACAGAGCCTTCCACGGAGCGGATTTCGCCGGTCGGCACCTGCTTGTCGTCCGTCGGCGTGTAGTGATCGGCGGCGATCATGATGTCGTGGCCCAGCGCATCGTCGCGACCGTCGAGATTGAAATAGGCGTGCTGGCAGACATTGGCGAGGGTTGGCTGGTCGGTTGTGGATTCGTAGGTCACCGACAGCTCGCCGTTGCCATGCACCCAATAGGTCGCCTGGATCGTGCAATTGCCGGGATAGCCGGCGCGGCCATCGGGATCGACGATCTTCAGGACGACGCGGTCGGTACTATGCTCGACGATGGTCCAGTTGCGCTTGGCGATATTGTCCTTGCCGCCATGTAAGTGGGTGACGCCCTTTTCGTTGAGCTCCAGCTGATACTGCTTACCATCAAGCGTGAAGCGACCGGCGCCGATGCGGTTGGCGCAGCGTCCGGGCGTGGCGCCGAAATAGGAGGAATGAGCCGGATAGTCATGAAAATTGTCGAAACCGAGCAGGAGCGCCGGCTCGTGGCCATCAAGGCGAAGGTCCTGGATGACCGCGCCCCATGACATGATATGAGCCGTCAGGCCGCCACCGACGATCTTGACGCGATAAACGGTATCCCCATCGGCCGTCGTCCCAAAATGTTCCCGCTGCAAAGTGCTTTCGGTCATATCAGCTCATCCATTGCTTTTGAGTATGCGAGGCCAGACCCTGCCTCCATTCGCGCGGTTCCGCAACCGGTTCGATGGCGAAATTTAGGGGTAGGTTAACAGGGATCAAGGCTCCGTCCGGCTTTCGAGACGCTACGCTGCACCGGAAGTATGCAATGCCTATGACAGAGCTCCGGTTTCCGCAACAGCCCCTCACCCCAGCCCTCTCCCTGCAAGCGGGAAGAGGGCTGGGGTGAGGGGCTAGGCACGAGAGTGCAGCAGAACAGTGCGCGCCTAACTATTGTAAACCCAGGCTGATCGGTCAGCGCGACAATTCCCGCGTCGCCTTTTCCAGCCCGCCGAGGGTCAGGGGGTACATGCGGTCGGTCATCAGCCGGCGGATCATCGAGATCGAGGTTGTATGGCCCCAATAGCTTTCCGGCACGGGGTTGATCCAGATGCATTTGCGGAAATGGCCGGTCATTCGCGCGAGCCAGGTCTCGCCGGCCTCCTTGTTCCAATGCTCAACCGAGCCGCCGGCTTGAGTGATTTCGTAGGGGCTCATGGAGGCGTCGCCGACGAAAACGACGCGGTAATCGGGACCGAAGGTGCGGATCAAGTCGGCCGTTGCCGTGATGTCGACGCGCCGGCGACGATTGTCCTTCCACACACCCTCGTAGAGGCAGTTGTGGAAGTAAAAATATTCCATGTGGCGGAACTCCGCACGGGCGGCGGAGAAGAGTTCCTCGACGACACGGATATGGTCATCCATCGAGCCGCCGACGTCGAAGAACATTAGGAGTTTGACGGCGTTGCGCCGTTCCGGTCGGGTCTGGACATCGAGATAGCCATGCTCTGCGGTGGAGCGGATCGTGCCGGAAAGATCAAGCTCCTCGGCCGCCCCCTCGCGCACCCAGCGGCGCAGGCGCTTCAGCGCCACCTTGATGTTGCGGGTGCCGAGCTCGACGCCGTCATCGAGATTCCTGAAGTCACGCCGATCCCAGACCTTGACCGCGCGGCGGTGGCGCGAGGTTTCCTGGCCGATGCGCACGCCTTCCGGATTGTAGCCGTAGGCGCCGAAGGGCGAGGTCCCCGCCGTGCCGATCCATTTCGAGCCGCCCTGATGCCGGCCCTTCTGCTCGGCCAGCCGCTCGCGCAGCGTTTCCATCAGCTTGTCGAAGCCGCCGAGCGCCTCGATCTCTAGTCTTTCCTCTTTGGTCAGGTGCCGCTCCGCTAGCTTGCGCAACCATTCCTCGGGAAGGGCGGTCGGCTCTACCGCTTCTCCATCGGCATTGCCGCCGATCGCCTCGACGCCGCGGAAGTAATCGGCGAAGACCTGATCGAAGCGATCGATGAAGCGTTCGTCCTTGATGAGCGTCGTACGCGCCAGGTAGT
Organism: Rhizobium pantanalense; assembly: GCF_030182525.1. Taxonomy (NCBI): domain Bacteria; kingdom Pseudomonadati; phylum Pseudomonadota; class Alphaproteobacteria; order Hyphomicrobiales; family Rhizobiaceae; genus Rhizobium; species Rhizobium pantanalense. Next base: position 81,365 of record NZ_JAQJCH010000004.1, on the reverse strand, counting down.
AGAAGGCCTCGACGTCATAGTCGGCAATCCCCTCTTCCATTCCCTCAAGCAGCGACAGGAATTCCCGGAGCGTCACCGGAACTTTCGCTTGCCTCAGCTTCAGGAAGAAGGGAATGAACAAGCCTCAAGTCCTTTCCTGGCCGATCTCCTCCAGATCATACGGCGTGGTCTGGTAGATCTCGTTGATCCAGTTGCCGAAGAACAGATGCGCATGGCTGCGCCACCGGTTCTGCGGGGGAATTTCGGGATCATTATGCGGGAAGTAGTTGTGCGGCATCTTGATCGGCACGCCCGCGTTCACATCCCGGAAATACTCGTCCGCCAGCGACGTGGAATCATATTCCACGTGATTGAACATGTAGAGCCTGTTGCAAGTCCGCTCATGCACGAGACAGACGCCCATCTCGCTCGAGTCCATCAGTATTTCCAGGCCAGGCACCTTTTCGATGTCGGCGCGGCGCACTTCGGTCCAACGCGACACCGGAATGGCGAAATCGTCGGAGAAGCCGTTGAGATAGACCGAAGAGGGCTTCAGATTCTGGTGGCGATAGACGCCGAAAGCCTTTTCCTTCAGCGTGTATTTCGGCACCTGGTGAAAATGGTAGATCGCCGCCATGGCGCCCCAGCAGACGTTCATCGTCGAATGGACGTTGGTGGCCGTCCAGTCCAAGATCTCCTGCATTTCCTTCCAGTAGGTGACGTCTTCATATTCCAGCAGCTCGATCGGCGCGCCGGTTATGATGAAGCCGTCGAACTTGCGGTGCTTCACCTCTTCCCATGTCTCGTAGAAAGCAAGCAGATGCTCCTGTGAGGTGTTCTTGGCCTTGTGGCCGCCAACGCGCACCAGCGAAAACTCCACCTGCAACGGTGATGCGCCGACCAGGCGCGCCATCTGGATCTCGGTCTTGATCTTATTCGGCATGAGGTTGAGAAGCCCGATCTGAAGGGGGCGGATATCCTGACGGAACGCCACCGTTTCGGTCATCACCCGCACACCCTCGTTCTGGAGGGTTTCAAACGCGGGCAGCGTATCGGGAATCTTGATGGGCATTGTTTCACTCGCCAAATACAAAAAAACCGGCCGCGATAAGAATCGCTACCGGTCCGCACGCGGCCCTTTAGCGACTTATTTAACGTGGCTGCAAGCCGGCCGGCCAAATCACCACGAGGGAAATTCAATAGACCTGTCATCTCGGCGGGTCAATGGGGCAAGCGCCGGCGAAAGTCCGGGGCTGAGCTCGGAGGCGCAATGTGGCCTACAGATATTCAAGGAGGGCTTCCATGCCGTAACCGAGGCGATGCCTGGCAGCTTCGATCGGTAGCCAGAAGAAGCGGAAGCCGATCGGGTCGCCGCCGTCGAAAGGAGTCATTTCGTAGTGAAGCCAAGTGGCAGGCGCTCGTTCGGAGATACGGCAGCGGAAATAGTGCCGTTGGTGATGATAATCGCGGCCGTTCTTTTCGAAATGGTAGTCGTGAATGCCCAGCGAATAGAGTTCGTGTGGCGCAAAACCGGTCTCCTCTTCGAATTCGCGCGCCGCGGCCGCTACAATGTCCTCACCGGATTCGACAGTGCCGCCGGGAACCTGGAGCTGGACGGCGGGAAAATCTGGTTCATCGAAGACAAGCAGACGCCCATCCCGAACGGCATAGATCAAGACCTTGACCGCATCGGGCTGCATTATCTTCCCTGACTGCGCGCCATGAAGGCCAGCCGTTCGAAGAGATGGACATCCTGCTCGTTCTTCAGCAGTGCGCCATGCAGCTTCGGCAAAGCATTCTTCGCATCGGCGCGAAGCGTTTCGGGATCGATATCGTCTGCGACCAGCAGGCGGATCCAGTCGAGCGCTTCGGAGGTCGATGGCTTTTTCTTCAGGCCCGGCAGGTCGCGGATTTCGAAGAATTGCGTCAGTGCCGCATGGACGAGCGTCTGCTTGATGCCGGGATAATGCACCTCGACGATGCGCTTCAGCGTCTCCATGTCGGGAAAGCGGATATAGTGGAAGAAACAGCGGCGCAGAAAGGCGTCCGGCAGTTCCTTCTCGTTGTTCGACGTGATGATGACGATCGGGCGGATGGCGGCCCGGATCGTCTCGCCGGTCTCGTAGACATGGAATTCCATGCGGTCGAGTTCCTGCAGGAGATCGTTCGGGAATTCGATATCGGCCTTGTCGATTTCGTCGATCAGCAGCACGCACTTCGTCGGCGAGGTGAAGGCCTGCCAGAGCTTGCCCTGACGAATATAGTTCCTGACATCGTGAACTCTGATGTCGCCGAGCTGGCTGTCGCGCAGGCGTGAAACCGCATCATATTCGTAAAGACCCTGCTGAGCCTTCGTCGTCGATTTGACATTCCATTCGATCAGATCAAGACCAAGCGCGGCCGCCACCTGCCGCGCGAGTTCAGTCTTGCCCGTACCAGGTTCGCCCTTTACGAGAAGCGGACGCTCCAGTCTTATGGCGGCATTGACGGCGACCATCAGATCCTTGTCGGCGATATAGTCGGCAGTTCCCTGGAATTGCATCGGAAGGCTTTCTCAATCTTTCGGGCGCAAGCTAATTGCTGACCTTATTCGGTTCAAGACGCGAAACCGTGTATATAGGAATGTGATCCCACCGATCTATTGCAAGGGTGGACATGAGGGCGGGTCATGATTAACTGACGGGACGCGTCGCAGGGAAGTGCTGATGGCAGTTGAAAAGCAAGCCAAGCCGAATATCCAGGGAAATGAACAGGTCGGATACGATTTGAGCCTTTTCTTTCGGCTGAGGATGATGTTCTCCGCTTTCTGGAATTCGGCTGTTCGCATCAAGATCATTTCCCTGACCATCGCGCTTTTCGTGACCATTCTGGTCACGGCCTATGTCCAGGTGCTGCTCAACAGCTGGAATGCGCCCTTCTACGATTCGCTGGCAAGGCGCGATATTTCCGCTTTCTTCCATCAGCTCGGCGTCTTCGGCATCATCGCCGGCTCGCTGCTGGTCCTCAACGTCGTTCAGGCATGGCTCAACCAGATGACCGCGCTCTACATGCGCGAGGGGCTGGCGCGCGATCTGGTCGATCAATGGCTGCAGGCCAAGCGTGCGCTTCGCCTTGCCTCCTCCGGGCTGATCGGCGTCAATCCCGACCAGCGGCTGCATGAGGACGCCCGCAATCTTGCCGAAAGCTCGACGGGGCTTGCCATCGGATTGGTGCAGGCGACGATCCTGCTTTTGAGCTTCATCGGCGTGCTCTGGGAGCTCTCCAGCGGCATGGTTTTTCACCTCAGGGGCATGAGCTTCTCCATTCCCGGCTACATGGTCTGGGCGGCGATCCTCTATGCCGGGTCCGCCTCTTTCCTCAGCCAATTCGTCGGCCGGCGTCTGGTGCGATTGAATGCAGATCGCTATTCGAAGGAAGCCGAGCTGCGCTTCGCGCTCATGCATGCCAACGAGCATATGCCGGCAATCACCATCGCCGGCGGCGAGGAGAACGAGCGCCGGCGGATCAATCTCGATATATCGGCCGTGCTTGCCGTCATCCGCCAGCTTGCCATCGCCAATACCAATCTCACATGGGTTTCGGCCGGCTATGGCTGGCTGGTGCTGATCATTCCCATTCTCGTTGCCGCGCCTGCCTATTTCTCCGGCGGCCTGACCTTCGGCCAGCTGATGGTGGCCGTCGGTGCCTTCAATCAGGTCAATTCGGCGCTGCGCTGGTATGTCGCCAATTTCGGGCCGATTGCCGAATGGCGTGCCACGTTGATGCGCGTCACTGATTTCCGCAAGGCGCTGACGGAAATGGACGACAAGACGCCGATGCCGCACACCCTCGTTTTCGAAAAGGCGGCGCCGGGCACGATGGTCTGGACCGACCTGGAGATTTCGACGAAGACCAGTGACGAAGCGACGGAAAACGGCTTCCGGATCGCGGAGGGTACGGTCACGATCAATGCCGGCGAGCATGTGATGATCAACGGCGATCACGGCGTGAACCGCAGACTGCTGTTCGAGGTGCTGGCGCATCAATGGTATAGCGGTTCCGGCACGGTCAGCCTGCCGCCGATGGACGACATGCTGTTCGTGCCGCACACGCCTTATGTGCCGACCGGCACCCTCAGGGAGGCAATCTGTTTTCCGGACGATCGGGACGCCTATGACGATGCCGCCGTCGATGCCGTCATCGACAAGGTAGGGCTTGGCCGTCTGAAGAGCCGTCTCGATACGCAGGCTCGCTGGGATCGATTGCTCGATACCGAAGAGCAGAAAGCCGTCGGTTTTGCGCATCTGCTGCTCGCAAAGCCGAAATGGATCGTCTTCGACGATGCCATGGAAGGGCTTGAGGCCGAAGTTCAGGCGAAGGCCTTTGCTCTGCTCACCGAACTGGAAGGTGCGACCCTGATCTACATCGGACGCTCCGATGCCTTCATGCATTCCATGTCGCCGCGCGTCTTGCATCTGCAGGCCCTGGCTCCGCATGAGCACAGCACCGAGATGCAAACGCCTCCTGAAACCGCCAGTGCTATGCAGGCGGATGAGAAAAAGGCCAGTGCTCCGTAAGGCGGTGGGATACGTCTTGGTGTAGCCCCTCTGCTTCAACCACCCAAAACGCAAAACGCCCCGTCACCAGGACGAGGCGTTCTTCATGCAAGCAGGTGGCCGAGGCTCAGTCCTTGGCGCGCTCGACGTAGGAATTGTCTTCCGTTGCGATGACGACGCGGGTGCCGGCGTTGATGTGCGGCGGCACCATGGTGCGCACGCCGTTCGAGAGCATGGCGGGCTTGTAGGACGAAGATGCCGTCTGGCCCTTGACGACCGGCTCGGTCTCGGTGATCTCGAGCGTGACGTGACGCGGCAGTTCGAGCGCCAGCGGAACGCCTTCGTGGATCGACAGGATGCAGGTCATGCCTTCCTGGAGATAGGCCTTCTGGTCGCCCATGGTTTCGGCATCGACGACGACCTGGTCGTAGGTGGCCGGGTTCATGAAGTGGAAGCCTTCGCCGTCTTCATAGAGGTACTGGAAGTTGACGTCTTCAACGAAGGCGCGCTCGACCTGTTCGGTGGTGCGCCAGCGCTCGGACACCTTCACGCCATCGACGATGCGGCGCATGTCGACCTGGGTGACCGGAGTGCCCTTGCCCGGATGAAAGTTCTGTGCGGTGAGAACGACGTAGAGCTTGCCGTCGACGTCGAGAACGTTGCCCTTGCGGACCGAAGAGGCGATGACCTTGACCATAAGACTTCCTTGTAACGCTGCCTTTTGCGTCGTAGAGGGACTGTCGAAATGCTCTCCGAGACGCAGCTTTTGTTTGCTTGGGGGCGCAACTACCCTAAATCAACGGAAATAGCCACCCCCAAGGCGGCCGGTGCGCCGAAGAAAGCTAGGAATGAAGCCAAAGACGAGCAAAGCGTCCCCCTGGTGGACCCGCAATGTCCATGCGGACCGGCGGCCGTTCCTGATCGGCCGCAATGCCATCCAGACGGCGCTGCGGACTTTCTTCGCGCGCAACGACTTCATCGAGGTGGATACGGCGACGCTGCAGGTGTCGCCCGGCAACGAGGCTCATCTGCATGCTTTCGAGACCGAGGCGCTGACAACTGACGGCAAGGCATCGCCTCTTTATCTGCATACATCACCGGAATTTGCCTGCAAGAAGCTGCTTGCGGCGGGCGAGGAGCGTATCGCCTGCTTTGCCCATGTTTACCGCAATCGCGAGCGCGGGCCGCTGCACCATCCGGAATTCACTATGCTGGAATGGTATCGAGCCGGCGAAAGCTATGAGGTCCTGATGGTTGATTGCGCCGCAATTCTGGCGCTTGCGGCCGAGACCGTCGGCGCGAAGAAATTCAGCTATCGCGGCGCCGAAACCGATCCTTTCCTGCCGCCGGAGCGCGTTAGCGTCGCTGCTGCCTTCGAGCGCTATGCCGGCATCGATCTCTTCGCGTCCGTCGGTCTCGACGGATCGACGGATCGCGAGCGCCTGGCGGCGGATATGCGCAAGGCGGGCATTCGCGTTGCCGACGACGATCTGTGGCAGGATCTTTTCAGCCGCGTATTGGTGGAGAAGATCGAGCCGAATCTGGGCTTTGGACGCGCCACCATTCTTGACGAATATCCTGTTTCCGAGGCGGCGCTTGCGCGGCCATCGGCCAGGGATCATCGCGTTGCGGAGCGTTTCGAGCTTTATGCCTGTGGCGTCGAGCTTGCCAATGCTTTCGGCGAACTCACCAATGCCGAAGAGCAGCGTCGTCGTTTCGAGATCGAAATGGCGGAAAAGCAGCGTGTCTATGGCGAGACCTATCCGCTGGACGAGGAGTTTCTGGAGGCGCTTGCCGTCATGCCCGAGGCGAGCGGCATCGCGCTGGGCTTTGACCGGCTCGTGATGCTGGCGACCGGCGCCTCGCGAATCGAGCAAGTGCTGTGGGCACCGGTCGCGGAGTTCGACGCATGAATGCGATGCGACCGATCCGGACTATCGGCGAGCTTGAGCGTGCCGGGCTGATCGATGCCGATCAGGTGATGGCGCTGGAAGCCGTGGCGCAGCGCTATGCCGTCGCCCTGACGCCGACCGTGACACGCCTGATCGATCCCGAGAATCCCGCCGATCCCATTGCCCGACAGTTCGTGCCGGATGCCGCCGAACTCATCGTTACGCCGGAGGAGCGGGCCGATCCGATCGGCGATCACGCGCATAGCCCGGTCGAAGGCATCGTTCATCGCTATCCGGATCGCGTGTTACTGAAAGCTGTGCACGTCTGCCCGGTCTATTGCCGCTTCTGCTTCCGCCGCGAGATGGTCGGGCCACAGGGACTCGGTACGCTGGATGGGGATGCGTTGGACGGCGCCTTTGCCTATATCCGCGAGCACAAGGAGATATGGGAGGTCATCCTGACCGGTGGCGATCCGCTGGTTCTCTCGCCGCGCCGGCTGGAAGAGATTCTCAGGCAGCTTGCCGAGATCGACCATGTGAAGATCGTCCGCTTCCATACCCGCATTCCGGTCGTCGACCCCTTGAAGGTCGATGCGGCGTTGATCGCGGCGCTGAAGGCGAGCGGCAAGACCATCTATGTGGCGCTGCATGCCAACCATCCACGCGAGCTGACGGAGGAGGCGCGCGCTGCCTGCGCCCGGCTGGTCGATGCGGGCATCGTGCTGGTCAGTCAGTCGGTTCTCCTCAAGGGCATCAATGACGATCCGGGCGTGCTGGCGGCGCTGATGAAGGCTTTCGTCGAAAGCCGCGTAAAGCCCTATTACCTGCATCATCCCGACCTTGCGCCCGGTACCAGCCATTTCCGCGTTGGCATCGGCGAGGGGCAGGCAATCGTTGCGGCGCTGCGCGGCCGCATTTCCGGCCTTTGCCAGCCGACCTACATTCTCGATATTCCCGGTGGCTACGGCAAGGCCGATATCGGCCAGAGCTCCGTCCGTGAGCTGGGTGAAGGTTGCTACTCGATTTCAGACTATCGCGGCGGCGAGCATATCTATCCGCCGCAAAGCTAAAGTGCGTACTTATGATGTTATATTGTACTGACGCTCTGATTGTGATTGTTATTTTCGAATAAAACGTAGTGGCGAATTTTGGTGTGTTAACCTTTTTCGAGGTCTCGCTCTTCCAAAAATCGACATGTCATAATATTAGATGAATATAATATTTTTGCGGAAGTCATCGTTTATATGACTTACGGAAGGTAAATTTTAATGAGACAAATGTTGAATATAGAAATTTTCTACGAAGTGTAAGTTGTTTGTATTTACCACGTCGCTTAGCGGAATGTTCTATTTTGCCTGTTACTTCTTGGCGAAGGATAAGACGGCGTAACTGCGGTTATGCTTACCATTGCCAGAAGGAACTAGACTATGAACAAGACGATTCGCGATTTGCTGGCCAAGTTCGGCGCGCTTCCCGTTGCTATCGATCAGATCGAAGATGATGCTGATCTTTATGCGACCGGCCTGTCTTCTTTCGCTTCCGTCCAGTTGATGCTCGGCATCGAGGAAGCCTTCGACATCGAGTTTCCCGACAACCTGCTGAACCGCAAGTCCTTCGCCAGCATCGCCGCGATCGAAAGAACCGTCGGCATGATCCTCGATAGTAGAAAGGTCGCATAATGACTGCGGCGGTCGCTTTACTCGAGGTTGGGTCGGGCGAAGGAGCGGCGGTGCGCGCCGCCCGCGTCGCAGCGATCGCCAGCCAGCACGCCGATGCCGTCGATGCCGAAGGCCGGTTCCCACGCGAAGCCGTCGACGCCATGCGCGCCGAGAAGCTGCTCTCCATCCAGATCCCCGCCGATCTTGGCGGTGAAGGCGCGTCGATGACCGAAATCGCCGAGCTCTGCTCGATCCTCGGTCAGGCCTGCGCTGCAAGCGCCATGGTTTTCGCCATGCACCAGATCAAGCTGTCGAGCCTGGTCGAGCACGGCGTCGACAGCGATTGGCACCGCGATTTCATGCGCCGCATCGCCAGGGAACAGCTGCTGCTCGCTTCGGCGACGACCGAAGGCGGGATCGGCGGCAACCTGCGCAACAGCATCTGCGCCATTAAGGTCGAAGGCGATATCTGCACCCTCGAAAAGGATGCGACCGTCATCTCCTACGGCGCCCATGCCGACGCCATTCTGATTACCTCGCGCAGCCATGCCGAGGCGGCGTCTTCCGATCAGGTGCTGACCTGCTTCCTTAGGGATCAATACGACATCAAGCGCACGGTCGAGTGGAACACGCTCGGCATGCGAGGCACCTGCTCCGACGGCTTCCTGTTCAAGGGCGTGGCGCCGGCCAAGCAGATCCTGCCGAAGCCATTTGCCGAGATCGCCGCGCAATCGATGCTGGCAAGCTCGCACCTGCTCTGGAGTGGCGTATGGTATGGCATTGCCGCCGATGCGGTTTCGCGTGCACAGGCTTTTGTTCGTGCCGCTGCCCGCAAGTCTCCCGGCGCACAACCGCCCGGCGCACTGCGTCTCGCCGAAGCCTCCAGCATGCTGCAGATGGTGAAATCCAACGTGGTTGCCGGGCTGAAGGCCTATGAGGAGGCGAAGCTCGATGCGGACCGTCTGTCGTCGATGGCTTTTGCCGTGGCGATGAACAACGTCAAGATCGCGTCGTCCGAGATGATCCTGCCGATCATCAATCACGCGATGCTGATCTGCGGCATCATGGGCTACAAGAACGGTACGCCCTACAGCCTCGGCCGTCACCTGCGCGACGCGCACTCGGCGCAATTGATGATCTCGAATGACCGCATTCTCGGCAATACGTCGACCATGCTGCTCGTCCACAAACAAGATACCAGCCTGTTGGGGTAATCGTCATGGATATGCAAACATCGTTTCTCGACCGTCTTTTCGAATCCGGTCTGCTGATCGACACCGGCGTTGATGGTCTCTACGGCCGCAGCGGCCAGTTCGAAGACGTCATTTCCGCTTTCGAGCGCCTGATCGACAAATTCGGCGGCGCCGATGGCGCCGAAGCAATCCGCTTTCCGCCCGGCATGAACCGCGCCTTCTTCGAGGCGAGCGGCTACATGAAGAGCTTCCCGCAGCTGGCCGGCACGGTGCACAGCTTCTGCGGCAACGAGCTCGACCATATGAGCCTGCTGAAGTGCATGGAAGTCGGTGACGACTGGACGAAAGACCAACAGGCGACCGATATCGTGCTGACGCCCGCCGCCTGCTATCCGCTCTATCCGACGGTTGCCAAGCGCGGCGCCATTCCGGAAGACGGCGCGCTCTACGACCTGCAATCCTATTGCTTCCGCCACGAGCCTTCCAAGGACCCGGCCCGCCAGCAGCTCTTCCGCATGCGCGAATATGTCTGCATGGGCAGCGAAAAACATGTGACGGATTTCCGCCAGAGCTGGATGGATCGCGGTGTGGAGATGATGAAGGCCGTCGGCCTCGACGTGACCATCGACGTCGCCAACGACCCGTTCTTCGGCCGGGCCGGTAAGATGCTCGCTAACAACCAGCGCGACCAGAACCTGAAGTTCGAGCTGCTGATCCCGATCACCTCGACCGCCAAGCCGACCGCCTGCATGAGCTTCAACTACCACCAGGATGCCTTCGGCACGAAGTGGGGCCTGAATTTTGCCGATGGCCGCGTCGCGCACACGGCCTGCGTCGGCTTCGGCCTGGAGCGCATTGCGCTGGCGCTGTTCCACACCCATGGTCTCGACACCAAGGAATGGCCCGAGAGCGTGCGTAAGGCGCTGTGGGGCTGATCGCACCCATGGCTGCCGTGTTTCAGGGACTGGATCCCGCCACCTACAAGCCACATGCGCTCCACGACAGCGAGCGCATGTGGCCCGAGACCAACTGCTATATCGATCTCTGGATCGAGGTGCTTTCGAGCCTGAAGCTGCCGCCGGAAGCCATGCTCGGCTTCACGGTGATACAGGATTTCGAGGGCGACCAGTTCACCTTCTTCAAGGTGCCGCTCGAGGATCTGGAAGCGCTCTATGGCGTGCGCTGCACCGAGCTTGCGATCTACGACAAGGTGCAGAACCATGTCGCCGAGCAGATCGGCCGCGGCCGGCTCTGCCTGGTGGAGATGGATTCCTTCTTCATGCCGGATACGCAGGGCGTCGGCTATCGCCGCGAGCACGGCAAGACGACGGTGGCGATCAATCGGCTCGACATGCACGGCCGCACGGTCGACTATTTCCACAATGGCGGGTTCTTCAGCCTGTCGGGCGAGGATTTCGACGGGCTTTTCCAGCTGCATCTGACGGATGGGGACCTGCCCTTCCTGCCCTATACGGAATTTGCGAAGTTCCCGGAGAAGGCACCGGGCGAAGCCGCGATCCGTCAGACGGCGCAGCAGCTTCTGTCCTTCCATTTCCGGCGGCGGCCCAAGGCCAATCCGATCCGCGCCTTCGCCGAGGTCTTCCCGGCCCAGGTGGAAGCAGTCGCTGAACGGCCCTTTGGCTTCTTTCATAAATATGCGTTCAACACGCTGCGTCAGCTCGGTGCCAATTTCGAGCTTTCCGGCAGTCATTTCGATTGGCTTGCGGCCGATCTGGTCAATGCCGCCGGCGAAGCGCGGAAAATTTCCGAGACCGCAAAATCGGTGCAGTTCCAGCTGGCTCGCGCCATTACGCGCAAGAAATTCGAGCCGTTGCGCACGGCGCTTGATCCCGCCGCCGATGCGTGGGATTTCATGATGAGCGAACTCGAACGGAAGCTTTGACCGGCTTCCGTTCCATCGTCATACGGCTGGATTATTTCTGAACATATTGGGGCGGGGAAATCCCCGGAAGATATCATGGGCGGGCGCTTGGCGGATCTCGGCGGCGGAATGCGGCTGAGCGAAGGTTGGAATCTGGTGTTGACGGAGGCGGGCACCTGCATCGTGCCCTCCGATGTGCCGCTGACGTCCGGCTTTATCCCGGCGCCCGTGCCCGGCACGGTGGCGGAAGCCCTGGAAAAGGCCGGGCGCTTCGACCGGACGAAGCCACAGCCGCTTCACGACCGGGATGCCTGGTACATCTGCCGTCTGGTGGATGCCGAGGCCGGTGAGGCGGTCTTGCGGCTGGAAGGGTTGGCGACACTCTGCGAAGTCTTCCTAAACGGCCAGCAAATCCTCGTGTCCGAGAGCATGTTCGAGGCTCACGACGTCGACGTCATCCTGCTTGGCGGCGACGAGTTGGCGCTATGCTTCCGTGCACTGGAGCCGAAGCTTTCCGAGCCCGGGCCACGCGCCCGCTGGCGGCCGCAGATGATCACGCCGCAGGGCTTGAGGACAGTGCGCACGACGCTGCTTGGCCATATGCCCGGTTGGTGTCCGGAGGTTCAGGCCGTTGGTCCCTGGCGGCCGATTTCGCTGCTGCGCCCGAGCGCGCCCCTTATTCGCGATCTCTCCTTGCGGCCGGACCTGCTCGAGAATGGCGAGGGTAGGCTCTATGCCTCGCTCTTTATCGAGAGCGTTGTTGAAGAGCTGGTATTGAAGTGCGGTGAGACGGAGCAGTCCTTCGAAAAGGACGGTGCCGGCCGCTATACCGCAATCCTGAAAATTTCCGATGTGGCGCCCTGGTGGCCGCATACGCATGGCGCTCCGCAACTTTATGACGTCGCCCTCGTCGTCGATGGCGTCGAACATGCGCTCGGGCAGACCGGTTTTCGCCGGCTGTCGATCGATCGTGGTGCCCATGGCCAGGATTTCGCTCTTGTCGTGAATGGCGAGCGGATTTTCTGCCGTGGCGCGGTCTGGACCACAGCCGATATCGTACGCCTGCCTGGGGACCGCGATGACTATGAACCCTGGCTGCGGCTGGCGGCTGAGGCCGGCATGAACATGATCCGCATCGGTGGCACCATGGCTTACGAGACGCCGGAATTCTTTCGTCTCTGTGACGAACTCGGCCTGCTGGTCTGGCAGGATTTCATGTTCGCCAATTTCGACTATCCGAAGAATGACAAGGCGTTCAACGCACATGTCGAGGCGGAGGTTTCGCAGTTTCTGGGCGGTACCCGGCTGTCGCCCTCGCTGGCGGTTCTTTGCGGTGGCAGTGAGATTCACCAGCAGGCGGCCATGATGGGGCTGCCGGACCAGTTCTGGAAAAGCCCTGTTGTCGAGGAGATCATCCCGCCGCTGGTGCAATCGCTCAGACCGGATGTGCCCTATGTCGTCAATTCGCCGTCGGGTGGCCCGATGCCGTTTTCGCCGAATGCCGGGGTCACGCATTATTATGGCGTCGGCGCCTATATGCGGCCGCTTGCCGATGCCCGCCGCGCCGATGTTCGCTTTGCCGCCGAGAGCCTGGCTTTCGCACATGTGCCGCAAGCCCGCACGCTCGGCCAGCATCTGCCGGTTCCGGCAGTTCATAGTCCGCTATGGAAAGAGCGCGTCCCGCGCGATCGCGGCGCATCCTGGGATTTCGAGGATGTGCGCGATCATTATCTGCAGGAACTCTACGGCTTTGAACCCAACCGCTTGCGGCGGGAAGACCCGGATCTCTATCTCAACCTTTCGCGCGCGGTGACCGGCGAAGTCGCCGAGGAGACCTATGCCGAGTGGCGCCGCCATGGTTCCGGCTGCAATGGCGCGCTCGTCTGGACGCTGCAGGATCTGCTTCCCGGTGCCGGCTGGGGCGTGATCGATTCGACCGGGGAGCCCAAGCCGGTCTGGTATGGGCTGCGCCGCGCTTTCCGGCCGGTGCTGGTATTATTAATGGACGAGGGCACGAACGGTCTCGACGTACATGTCATCAACGAGAGCGATGCGGCGCTCGATCTGACCATCGAAGTCTCCTGCCTGCGCGACGGCCGTCAGATTGTCGTCGGTGGGGGCCGCGATCTGGTGCTCGAAGCGCGCGGCAAGCAAAAGATAGCCTGCACTGATCTTTTCGGCGCCTTCTTCGACACGACCTATGCTTTCCGTTTCGGGCCGCCGTCGCATGATGTCACGGTCGCGCGGCTGACGAACTCGATAACCGGCGCGGTGATTGCCGAGGCGTTTTACTTCCCCCTTGGCCGCACCAAGGCATTCCACGATGCCGAAATCACGGCGTCAGCGGTGCAGGAGGGCGAGGACTGGTTCCTTGACCTCAGCACTAATCAGCTGGCGCAATCAGTGCAGATCGATCTGGAAGCCTATCGGGCGGAGGAGGACTGGTTCCATCTTGCGCCCGGCAGCCGGCGGATTCGGCTGCACCGGCGGGAGGGCGTTCCGGCCGATGTCATTCCATCCGGGCAAATCCGCTCCGTCGGCAGCCGGCGGATCGTCGAAGTGTGAGGAGGTGCGGAGGTCTATCTCGCCCCTGGCGGGCGAGAAAGCAATTTCATTGGTTTAGGAATTGCGACATTGGAGGTTCAGCGCGTTCAAAAGCTCAGCGCAATTTCTAAGTCATTGAAATTGCAAGAGAGGGGGCCGTTTCTTGCGCCAATAGACTGGAAGCTGATTGCGTCCATGCCTACCCCCGCTCTTGTAAAAACTAAGAATTAGACGAGAGACGAGCCCTCGCCTAATCCTAAGTTTTTACTTTCTCGCCCGCCAGGGGTGAGATGGGTTCTGCGCCAGCTCTTCTACAGCGTCACCCCATCCGGCCCGAACAGATGGCAGCGCTCGGGATCGATATGGATGCTGACCATCTCGCCGGCGCGGATCGCCTGCTGATCTTCCAGCGCCACCGTCAGTGCCTGGCCGCCATGCAGTGTCACATAGAGGATCGTCTGGCCGCCCAGATGCTCGACGAGATCGACGCGGGCGCTGCCCAGTCCTACCCCACGATCGCCGACGTTCAGGTGCTCCGGGCGGGCGCCGAGGGTGACGGGTTGCCCCGGCTGTAGGCTACCCAGCCGTCGCGGCAGGCGTACCGTCTGGCCGGCGAGGTCGATGACAGCGGAGCCATCGTCGGAAGCGACGATCTTCGCATCGAGAAAGTTCATTTTCGGCGAGCCGATGAAGCCGGCAACGAACTTATTCTTCGGCTTGTTGTAGAGGTCGAGCGGCGCGCCGACCTGCTCGATCTTGCCGCCATTGAGCACGACGATCTTGTCGGCCATGGTCATGGCCTCGGTCTGGTCGTGGGTGACATAGATCATGGTATTGCCGAGACGCTGGTGCAGGCGGGCGATCTCGACACGCATCTGCACGCGCAGTTCGGCGTCGAGGTTCGAAAGCGGCTCGTCGAAGAGGAAGATGTTCGGTTCGCGGACGATGGCGCGGCCGATGGCGACGCGCTGGCGCTGGCCGCCGGAAAGCTGCTTCGGCTTGCGCTGCAGCAGCTGCTTGATCTGCAGGATCTCGGCTGCCTTTTCGACGCGCGGCTGGATGTCCTGCTTCTTCATGCCGGCGGTTTCGAGGCCGAAGGCAAGGTTTTTGTAGACGGTCATATGCGGATAGAGCGCATAGGACTGGAAGACCATGGCGATGCCGCGCTTGGAGGCGGGGACATCGTTCATGCGGCTGCCGTCGAGATAGAGCCCGCCGCCGGAAATCGGCTCGAGGCCGGCGATCATGCGCAGCAGCGTGGACTTGCCGCAGCCGGAGGGACCGACGAAAACGGTGAATTCCCCCGGCTCGATTTCCAGATCAATCCCGTGAACCACCTGAAGCTCGCCATAGCGCTTGATAACCTTCTGCAGCGATACGCTTGTCGCCATGGGCGCCTCCTCCTTCTTGGTTCCGACGGCTCGCGGGGCAACGTTCATGACGGCCTCCAGCTTTTGTATTTCTTGGCTTCCGGCCCGACGGGGAAGCGGACTTCGGTGCGGGTTTCCGACGATTCGTAGAATGCGGTGACCAGTTCCAGCGCCTGGCGGGCATCGGCCGTCGTCACCGGCAGCGGTCCGCCGGACACCAAAGCTTCGTGGAACAGCCTCATCTGCGTGTTGAAGCGGTTGGGAATCGGTGACCGGTCGGCGAGCAGTGCATCGATCTTCGCGCCGATCTCATCATTGGCGGGAATGATCTTCCAGGGATCCTGGCCGGGGCTGTAGGGCTCGTGGTTGCTTTCGATCAGGACGTTTTCGAAGGCGAGTCGCAGGCGGCTGATCTGCTCTTGCGAGCCGAGCGTCGCGCTGATGGTGGCGAGCGCGCCATTTTCCATCAGCAGGCTGGCGCTGGCGCAATCCTCCACCTCGATATCGTTGACGCGGGTGGCGACGCGGCCGAAGAGGCCTGCGATCGGTCCCATCAGATAGGTCAGCATGTCGTGCAGATGGATGGAGTGCGTCATCAGCACGCCGCCGAGCTCGGTGTCCCACTTGCCGCGCCAAGGGACTGCATAGTAATCGGCGCCGCGCACCCAATGCGTCTCCGACGTCGCGACATAGGGCTTGCCGGCAATGCCTGACGCGATGATGCGCTTCGCCTTCTGGATACCGTCGCCATAGCGATACTGGAAGATCGGCATCAGCCGGCCCTTGGCCGTTTTCTCGGCCGCGATGACCGCATCGACATCGGCCAGCGATCCCACAAGCGGCTTTTCGCAGACCACATGCTTGCCGGCGGCAAGCGCCTGCATGATGAGCTGGAAATGCGAGCCGGGCGGCGTGCAGATGTCGATGATGTCGATATCGGGCATGTTGAGGACTTCGGAGAAATCCTTGAGGCGCCTGCCGATGCCGAATTCGTCGCCGACGGCGTTCAGACGTTCCTCGTTGAGATCGCAGAGAACTGCGACTTCGAAACGATCCGGATGCGGCAGATAGCCTTCGACGATGTGGGAGCGGCCGATGCCGAGGCCGATGATCGCGACTTTCTTGATGTCGGACATGTCGCAACTACCTCTGAATGTTGTTGAGCGATGTTGCCTCGGCAAGGGCCTGCGCCTTCAGCGCCAGCTCCATGGCCTTGAAGCAATGTTCCTGGCCCATGGCCGTCTCGGTGCGATCTCTGATGTCGGCCACAAGCTGGCGGCCATAGGGCAGTT
Organism: Rhizobium pantanalense; assembly: GCF_030182525.1. Classification (NCBI taxonomy): domain Bacteria; kingdom Pseudomonadati; phylum Pseudomonadota; class Alphaproteobacteria; order Hyphomicrobiales; family Rhizobiaceae; genus Rhizobium; species Rhizobium pantanalense. The sequence continues at coordinate 65,020 of NZ_JAQJCH010000004.1, read as the reverse complement.
CCACTCCGCTGCAATCGATATGCTGCATGCCCTTGCGGTCGGTGAGGAAGAGATGATCGGTGCCGGGCCGGCCGGCGACGTCGATATATTTGCGCAGCTCGATCGTGCCTTCCGTGCCGACGATGAACAGACGGCCGTCGCCCCAGGTGGAAAGCCCGTCCGGCGTGAACCAGTCGACCCGAACATAACCCGTGACGTCGGGTGTCCTCACATGGAAATCGCCATAGTCCTGTAGGCCGGGCGTTTCCGGATTGGCACGATTGGATACCGTCGCCGACAGCACTTCGGCTTCGAGGGAGTCTGCAAAGAACAGAAACTGCTCGCATTGATGTGAGGCGATGTCGGCGATGATGCCGCCATAACGCTTGCGGTCGAAGAACCAGTCCGGCCGGGTCGGCTTGCGTAGCCGGTGCGGACCGAGGCCGGTCGTGTGAATGACCTTGCCGATGGCGCCGGCCTTGACCAGCTCACCGGCCTTGACCGTCGATGCCGTTTCGAAATGCTCGGAATAGAGGATGGAGACGATACGCTTGGTCTCGGCCTGCACCTTTTTGACTTCCGCGAGCTGATCCAGCGTCACCATGCCGGGCTTGTCGAGCATCACGTCCTTGCCGTGGCGCATGGCCTCGATAGCAAGGCCGGCGCGCTCGTTGGAAATCGCCGCGCTGACGATCAGCGCTATGGAGTTGTCCTCGAGGATTTCCCTTTTGTCGGCAACGCGTCGTGCCTGCGGGAAACGGTCGGCGAAGACGGCGGCGAGATCATCCTCTAACGCGTGGAAGGCGACGAGTTCGGCGCCGGCCCGCAGCATGACGTTGACCTGCCCGTAGATATGATCGTGATTGAGGCCGATGGCGGCGAAGCGCAGCGCGCTCATGCGACATTTCCTTTCGTGGGTTTGTTGGTTCGCAGCCCCAAATCTTGGGTATTTGGGGCTGCGAGGTTCATAATCAGCGTTTGAGGCCGGCGGTCGCGATGCCGTCGATCAGCAGCCTCTGGAAGAAGAGGAAGATCAGGAAGACCGGGATCAGTGACAGGCTCGACATGGCAAACAGGCTGCTCCAGTCGGAACTTCCGGTGGAATCCACGAAGGAGCGCAGGCCGAGCTGCACCGTGTAGGTATTGATGTCGGAGAGATAGATCAGCGGCCCGAAGAAATCGTCCCAGGTCCAGATGAAGGAGAAGATGGCGGCCGTCGCCAGAACGGGAAGCGACAGAGGCAGCATGATGCGCCAGTAGATGCGCCATGGGCTGCAGCCATCCATCATCGCGGCCTCGTCCAGCTCGCGCGGAATGCCGCGGAAGAACTGCACCATCAGGAAGATGAAGAAGGCGTCGACGGCCAGGAATTTCGGCACGACGAGCGGCAGCATGGTTTTTACCCAGCCAAGCTTCAGGAAGAGGATATATTGTGGGATCAGCGTGACGTGATAGGGCAGCATCAGCGTGCCCAGCATCAGGGCGAACCAGAAATTCTTGCCCCAGAAATTTAAGCGCGCGAAGGCGTAGGCCGCCAGCGAGCAGGAAATGACGTTACCGATGACCGATAGCACGGCGATGACGGCTGAATTCCAGACGAATTTGCCGAAGGTGACCTGGCCGCCGAACCAGCCGCGGGCATAGGAGCTGAAATCGAATTGCGAGGGGATCAGCGACGCCGTGCCGAAGATCTCGTTCTGGTCCTTGATCGAGCCTGAGAGCATCCATAGTAGCGGATAGAGCATCACGATCGACGCGGCGACGAGAGCGACGTGGATGAGGGCGGAGAGGAACCATGGACGCTCGCGCGGCGGCTTCATGTCCTCGGCAAAATGAGTGAGCTTCGCGTCAGTCATCGTAATGGACCCAATAACGAGCGGAGAGGAAGGAGAAGGCGGTGAAGATCGCGATGATGATCACCAGGATCCAGGCCAGCGCCGAGGCATAGCCCATGCGGAAATAGCCGAAGGCTTCCTGGTAGAGATAGAGCGTGTAGAACAGCGTCGAATCGATCGGCCCGCCGGTGCCGGATGAAATCACATAAGCCGGCGTGAAGGCCTTGAAGGCGTCAATCGTCTGGACCACCGCGTTGAAGAAAATGACCGGGGTCAGAAGCGGCAGGGTGATCTTGAAGAAGATCCGCGCCTTGGAAGCGCCGTCAAGGCTGGCGGCCTCATAGAGATCGGTGGGGATCTGGCGCAGGCCGGCGAGGAAGATGATCATCGGCGAACCGAACTGCCAGATGGCGAGAATGACGAGCGTATAGAGCGAATAATCGGGATTGGAGATCCAGCTCGGCCCGTTGATGCCGAAGGCGTACCAGAGCAGGGTGTTGACGATGCCGTCAGCATCGAAGATCTGCCGCCACAGCACCGCGATCGCGACGCTGGAGCCGAGCAACGAGGGCAGGTAGAAGATGGCACGGTAGACCGGCAGGCCCTTGATGCCGCGGTTGAGCAGCAGCGCTACCAGCAGCGCGAAGGCGAGCTTCAGCGGCACCGAACAGACGACATAGAACAGCGTCACCTTCATCGACGACAGGAACTTGTCGTCGGCCGTTGCGATCCGCACGTAGTTCTCCATGCCGACCAGGTTCGGCGACTGCAGCAGATTGTAATCGGTGAAGGAGAGATAGAGCGAGGCAATCGCAGGCCCGAGGGTCAGTCCGAAGAAGCCGATGAACCACGGCAGAAGGAAGAGATAGCCGGGTGCGTTGCGCGCGAATGCGCTCGGCGCCTTATAAGCGGTTTCCACGCGCAACGGCGCGCGCGCGCCGACGGCCAAGCCGCCGGCAACGCTCTTGCTGTTTGTACCCACGGTATCAGCCTCGCGTAATGTTTGCTGCTGCCTGTTCGGTGAACTTCGTTCCAGCGTCCTGTGCGCTGGTTTTGCCGAAGGCCACCTCCTCGGCGATCTTCTTCAACAGGAACGCATTCTCGCCGGCGCCGTTCGGCGGTGACGGTGGCAGCGCTCCGACATGCGGTGTCAGTCGGCCGATATAGTCGACCACTTGCTTGCTGACGGGGTCCAGACCCGGCGTCAGGAGATCGCGGATCTTTTTTGAAGGCGGAACGCCGCGCTCGACTCCGAGTGCCTTGGTGCCTTCCGGGTCTTCGACCAGGTAATTGACGAAGGCGACGGCGGCATCCTTGTTCGCGGACGTTGCCGAAACCGACATCAGCATGGACGGCTTTAGATACTGGCCGGGCTTGCTGTCGGCATTGGCCGGATAGGAGACGATATCAAGCTTCTCCTTGACCAAGCCCTGAATGGCAACGAACTGATTGGAATGGGCGTAGCTGACGGCCGCCTTCTTGGTCACGAGCATGTCGGTTTCGAGGGTCTGCTGGTCCAGCGCCTGGACGTCGGCTGGCGTGCAGGCACCAATCTCTCGCATATGGCCCCAGAAATCGAACCATTCGGTGGCATCCTTAGCCTCGAAGGCCAGTTTGCCGTCGGCCGTGTAGAGCGCCTTGCCGCGCTGGCGCAGCCAGCATTCGAAGGCCGGCTCACCGCCGCTTGCATCGGCCGTGCCATAGAAGCCCCGGCGTTTCTTGGCGGCTGTCACCTTGGCACAGGCATCGCCGAGCTGCTCCCAGGCCATGCCGTCATGCGGCGGCTCGACGCCGGCTTCGCTCCAGGCGGCCGAGTTGACGACGACCATTGAGGAATTCACGCCGAGGCTGACGCCGTAGATCTTGTTATCAACCTTGCCGGAATCGATGTTGGCCGGGCCGAAATCTTCGATTGCCAGGCTCTTGCCGAGGTAAGGCGTCATATCGAGCAGCGCGCCGCGACGGGCATATTCGAAGATGTAGCGGTAATCCATCTGGATAAGGTCGGGCGCGTTGCCGCCGCCGGTCTGGGTGGCCAAGCGCGTCCAATAGCTGTCCCAGCCGAAGGATTCGCCGGCGATGGTAATATCCGGGTTCTTGGCCTGATAGGCCTTTACGGCTGCAAATGTCCGGTCGCTGCGCTCCTTCGACCCCCACCAAAGAAGACGCATCGCGGTTGCCGCATTGGCGCGTGAAAGTCCCATACCGCTGAAGGCAAGCGTGGCTGCCATGCCGGCTAGCAACTGCCGGCGGTCGATCGTCAACGTCATCCTGGTCTCCTCCCCAGTGAACCGATGATTTACGAACTGCTTTGCATGATATAACTATTTGGTTACAAGTTGGATAGAAACGCGACCGCTGTCAAGCGCCAATCGTGCGGCGATCAAAACGATGCATGCCGGAACCGGCAGCATCCGTCGCTAATGCTACCGTTCGGAAGGAGATCGTCCATGGCGGTCAGGGCGAGACAAGAGACTGAAAATAAAGCGCAAGTGGATGCCGACAAGGTCGTGGGCAAGCGGTCGAGAAAAGCGTCGCGCAATCCGCAGCGCACCCATGCCACGATCCTAGACGCGGCGACGGAGGAATTTGCCGCGCATGGCTTCGGTGGCGCCAGGGTGGATGCGATCGCAGCGCGGGCACAAACGAACAAGCGGATGCTCTATCATTATTTCGGCGACAAGGAGGGGCTCTATCTCGCCGTGCTGGAGGCGACCTATGCGACGATCCGTAATGCCGAAAAACAGCTCGATCTCGCGCATCGCCATCCGGAAGAGGGGATACGGGAGCTGGCCTTGTTCACCTGGCGGCATTTTCTTGCGCATCCTGAGTTTCTGAGTCTGCTTGCCACCGAAAACCTGCATCATGCGCATTATCTGCAGCGCTCCGACAAAGTCTCGGCCATGCATTCGCATCTGATCGACGAACTTGCGGACGTGCTGCGCCGTGGGGAGGCACTTGGCATTTTCCGGCCGGCGGTCGATCCCATATCCGTCTATCTCACGATCGCGGCACTTGGCTTTTTCTATCTGTCGAACCGCCATACACTATCGACGATTTTCGCGCGGAAGCTAACGTCCCCGGATGCGCTGAATGAGTGGGGTGAGCATATCGTTGCCGTCACGCTCGCTTCTATCCGGGCGTAGTGCCGGGCAGCGCAGCGGTTTCGAGAAATTTTCAAAAGGGTGATTGACAAGGCTGGAGGTAACGCGCGATCTTGTAACCATATGGTTACATTGTTTGATTGATCAAGCATTTGCTTTTCCTGGTTCTGGAGGGAATTGGGGATGGAGGGGATAGCGTGAGCCTGTCGCTACAATGCGACGGAGCCGGAGATTTGAAGAACCGGTTCTGCAACGAACCGATCCCAAGCAAATAGACTTGCCTGACCATCACGGGAGCCGCCTAACATCATGACCGATCCATTGAAAATCAGGCTTGTCGAGGCCGAGGCATTCGAGCGCCCGGTCAAGCTGCGGCTGCCCTTCCGTTTCGGCGCAGCAACCTTGCGCGAGGCGCGGCAGATCTTTCTGCGGGTGCGCATCGTGGATACGCAAGGGCGCTCGGCCGAGGGGATGGCTGCCGAGCTGATGGTGCCGAAATGGTTCGACAAATCGCCCGAGCTTTCCAACGCCGACAATGAAAACCAGCTGCGACGGTCGCTGGCACTGGCGCTCGATGCGTTGCGAAGTGCCGGGTCAGAAACGGCTTTCGGCCTGCATGCCGCCGTCGAGGCCTCGCATCATGCGCAAGCGGCAGCCGAGAAGCTGAACGGGCTTGTCGCATCATTCGGCTTGGCACTTGCCAATCGGGCCATTCTCGATGCGCTCTGCCGGCTGGAGGGGCTGACCGTCGCGCAAGCGATCAAGGCGAACCGCCCTGGCATCGATGCTTCCACTACGCGCGATCTCGCGGGCTTCGATCTCTCAGGTTTCCTTGCAACCTTGCAGCCGGCCGCAAGCCTTGCCGCCCGCCATACCGTCGGTCTGGTGGACGCCATCGTGCCAGGCGATATTCCGCCAAGCGAGCGGCTGAATGACGGCCTGCCGGAAAGTTTCGAAGAGGCGATCGACGCCTACGGCCTGACCTTCTTCAAAGTCAAGGTTTCGGGTGCAGCCGAGGCTGATATTGATCGCCTCTGCCGCGTCGCTGCCGTTATCGATGCGAAGGTGTCCAATTACTCGGTGACGCTAGACGGCAACGAACAATTCTCATCCGCCGAGGCGGTCGCTGATCTGCTTTCCCGCGTGAAGGCGGAGCCGAGGCTGGCAAGATTTGCGGCATCGGTCCTGTTCGTCGAACAGCCGATCGCTCGCGCCCATGCTTTCGAGAAGCCGGTCAAGGTGCTTGCCTCCTTCAAGCCGGTGGAAATCGACGAATCCGATGCCGATATCGATGCCTTCGTTACGGCGAGGGGGCTGGGCTATACCGGTATATCCTCGAAATCCTGCAAGGGTTTCTATCGCTCGCTATTGAACCGGGCGCGCGTCGCCAAATGGAGCGCCGAGGATGGCATTTCCTATTTCATGTCGGCCGAGGATCTGACCACGCAGGGTGGCCTTGCCGTGCAGCAGGATCTGGCGCTCGCCTCCCTCATCGGCATGACGCATATCGAGCGCAACGGCCATCACTATGTCGACGGCATGGCCGGTGCGCCGGAGGCGGAGCAGGCCGCTTTCGCCGAGGCGCATTCAGATCTCTACCGTGTCAGCAATGGCCGCACACGATTGCGGATCGAGGCGGGGCAACTTGCGATCAGCTCCGTTATCGGTGCTGTCGGTCTCGGTTCGTCGGTCGCGCCGGATTGGACGGCGATGGAGAGGTCGCCGTACTAGCCTGCAGATGCTGCCGTGCTTGGCCCCTCACCCTAGCCCTCTCCTCGCAAGCGGGGAGAGGGGGACGACGGAGCGAAGCATTCTAGCTCGCCACCCTCAGCAGGCGTGGGCATGGCAGGGAAAGCCCCTCTCCCCGCGAGCGGGGTGAGGGGCACGCCGCCGAAATGAATTCAGGCCGCCGAGGCCTCATTATCGCTGTTTGCAGATTCTGGAGGAGCAGATGCAGTCATCGAAAAAACGCTACGCACTGGTCGGCACGGGAAATCGTGGCGTGACCATGTGGGGCAGGGATCTGGTCGAGCGCTGGAGCAGCGAGGTCGAGCTCGTGGCGGTCTGCGATCTCAACGCCATGCGGGCAAAGCGGGCGCTCGACTATATCGGCGCATCGGTGCCTATCTATACCGACTTCGACGAATTGCTGCGGACGGAAAAGCCGGATCTCGTCATCGTCTGCAGCCGCGATTCCACCCATGACGATCTGATTGTCAAGGCGATGGAGGCTGGCGCCGATGTCATCAGCGAGAAGCCGATGACGACGACGGTCGGCAAGATCAAGCGCATCCTCAATGCGGAGGCGCGTACCGGCAAACGGCTGGATATCTCCTTCAACTACCGCTTCGCGCCGACGGCGGCGAAGATCAAGGAGCTGATCAATTCCGGTGTCATCGGCGATGTCACCTCTGTCGACTTCCATTGGTATCTCGACACCAGCCATGGTGCCGATTACTTCCGCCGCTGGCATGCTTATGTCGAAAATTCCGGCAGCCTCTTCGTTCATAAGGCGACGCATCATTTCGACCTTCTGAACTGGTATCTGGATTCCGATCCGGAAACGGTCGCCGCCTTTGCCGATCTCAAGCATTATGGCCGCAAAGGCCCGTTCCGCGGCGAGCGCTGTCGCACCTGTCGTTTCAAGGACGAGTGCGACTATTATCTCGATATCAGCGCAACGCCGCTACTCGAAAGCCTCTATGAAGACCCCTCATCCGTCGACGGCTATGTGCGCGATGCCTGCGTATTCCGCGAGGATATCGATATTCCGGACACGATGGTGGCATCCATCCGCTATCGCAACGGCGTCAATGTCTCCTATTCCCTTAATACCTACATGCCGATCGAAGGGCATCACATCGCCTTCAACGGACACAAGGGCCGCATCGAGCTGCGCCAATACGAGAAGCAGAACTGGACGACACCGCCGGCAGACGAGATCGTCGTTATGAAGAATTTCGGCGATGTCGAGCGGATATGGGTACCGCATTCATCCGGTGGGCATTATGGCGGCGACGACCGGCTGCGCAATATGCTCTTGCGCTCCGGCCCGAATGACGAGCTCAAGCAGCGGGCCGGCTCGCGGGCTGGAGCGATGTCGGTTCTCTGCGGCATTGCCGCGCTGCAGAGCAGCCGCACGGGTCAGCAGGTATCGGTTGCCGATATCTGGGGCGAAGATGGCGGGTTGAACTTGCTGGAGCCGAGGCCTTAAAGCCGCGGTATTGAGTTTTCCCGTTTCGAGATCAGCTGCAGCTCGGCAGTTGCTGAGCGTAGATCCGCGTCATGCCGTTGAAGCGCTTGGCGCCGGCAAGGGCGGTTCCATTGCCGCGCCACGCTCCCTGCAGATAGCCTTTGGCGCCGGAATAATAGGCGAGATAGAGATCGTAGGAATCGTTCAGGGCAATGCCGGTCTGCAGGTGCGTCTGGTAGTGATACCAGCCGACGAAGTCGATGGCGTCGGCGAAATTGGTGCGGCTCGCCGTCCAGTTGCCGGTTTCGCGCTTGTACTTGTCCCACGTGCCGTCAAGCGCCTGTGAATAGCCGTAAGCCGTCGTCGGGCGCTTCCAGGGAATGAAGCCGAGCAAATAGCGCCGCGGCGGGCGGGCGCGCGGCCGGAAGCCGGATTCGGTATAGATCGTCGCCATCAGGATTGGCACGGGCACGCCGTATTTGCGTTCAGTGCGTTCGGCAGCCCGCTGCCAATTGTTGAACCAGCCGTCGCGCTGGTCGAAGATCGCGCAGATGTTGCGAGTATGGCGGGGTGCGGTGGCGCAGCCCGCCAGCACGCCGAGCAGCATTACGGCCAGAATGGAAAGGACGCGGCTACGCATTACTAGAACCTCTTCATTGCTGCGCCGTGCGTCTTCCGGAGGCACACGATACGCAGCAACAACCTGCCGGCGCATGGTCCTTTCCAAAAATTCGAAACCGAGCTTTTGACGGACACACGCTCATGAGATTGCTAGCGCGGAATGATTAAAAACGGGTTGTTTGTCTGTGCCGAAATGGGGCGATTTCAGGGTGTTTTCATGGATTTGCTGCGTCGCATCATGCCATCCGCGCCATATCCTCGCGACGGATTTCATAGAGGAGCGGCTTGCCTTCGATAAAGCGGATGGCTTCGTCGACCGCCATCTCACCGAGGCGAGTTCGCTCCAACCCGACGGCACCGGCAATATGCGGCGTCAGGAAGACGTTCGGCAGCTCGTAAAACGCCGAGGCGGCTTCTGGAATTTCCGGATCGGTGACGTCGATGATCGCGTCGATACGCCCGGTCTTTAGCACGCCGATCAGGGCCGCTTCATCGACCAGTGCGCCGCGTGCCGTATTGATGAACGTCGCCCCTTTTTTCATTAGCGAGAGGCGTCGGGCGTTAATCATGTGCCTTGTGGCAGGCAGCGAGGGTGCATGCAGGGAAACGATATCGGCCGATGCCATCAGCGCGTCCAGCTCGGCCTTTTCGACGCCGAGGCGTGTCGCTTCGGCCGCATCGATCATCGGGTCATAGAGCAGGATGCGGTAATTGAAGGGCGCCAGCAGCTCGATCACCCGCCGGCCGATCCGCGAGGCGCCGATGATGCCGATGGTGCGGCCGTAATTGCCGATGGCTTCGGCCTGCATCGGTACCGTCCGCTGGCGATTGCGGTCGGCAACGTAGAAGTCGCGAAAGCGAAAGACCTTCTTGCCGGCAAAGATGATGGCCGCAAGCGTAAATTCGGCGACCGGAAGCGCATTGGCCTGGGCGGCATGGCTGACCAGGATGCCGCGATCGAAGAGGCTGTCGCCGAGCAGGCCTTTCACCGTGCCGGCGGCGTGGACCACCAGCTTCAGATGCGGCGCCTTTGCGAGCGCAGCAGCATCGATCGTCGGAGCGCCCCAGCCGGTGATCAGGATTTCGGTTTCCGCGAGCAGCTTGGCCACACGCTCGTCGTCGAAGCTTTGCATCGGTGCGGCATCGAGCACTCGACCGATAGTATCGAGGCGCTGAATAAGTGCGTCTGGAAGAACATGCTGCGTGCGCGATGGTTGCATGGCAAATGCGATGGCCGGACGGCCGGAGAGGGATTGCGTCATGGCAGGCGACCCGGTGCCTTGATGGCGCTGACCGTGATGCCTTTGTCTTTGACGAGGGCGCGTAAGGCATCGATATCGGGTTTTGCGGGTGGCTTGTTCCAGGCGTGATTGACGGCGGACGGGTCTTTCTCCGCAAGCACGGCAGAGACGAGAATGGTTTCGCCGGCCGGAATGGTGCTCCGCAATTGCGGCACCAGCGTTTTGGAAACGATGAGGTTGGTGTTCGGCGGCGCCTTCTGCGCGACGCCTTCGCGTGGGATCGTCGAGCCTAGGTCGAGAATGCCGCTGAAATCTTCTTCGCCTATGGCAGAGGCGGCACCAGTGGCGGAGGAGAGCGTGTCGGCTTCGAAATCCCGCCGCGCGATGGCAAAGCCGCCTTCGGCCGTCTGCAGCGGCCGTGGCGTGGTGATCCTGTGCAGGCGGATGTGCCAGGGCGCGGCCGGCATCAGCCAGGTCTCTACTGTCACGTCCGGATAGGGGGACCATTTGGCGTAAAGCGTATCCCCGGCGAGCTTCGCCTCTTCATTGGTTTCGCGCACGCGATAGTGTAGGCCGTCGTCGCTGAAGGCGAGCATGCTGTCGAAGGCGCCGCCGGCAAAGATGCGCTCGTCGCTTTCGACGCTGAAGCCGTAGCGGACGGAATAGGCGAATTTCGAGTATTTCTCCGCGCCGAAGCGCATCTGCTGGTTTTCCTGGCCGGAGGAGAGTGCAACGACATCATCCTTGTTGCGCATCAGGACCATGCCGGGATGCTTTTGCGGGATGATAGCCGGCTCACTCTCCGTCAGCTTTTCTTCTGCAGCCCAGAACGGATGCGTTTCGGGAAGTGCCAGCGGCAGGAAGGCCTTGAAGGCCCAATAGGGTGAGCTGGCGGAATTGTAATTCTCCGACATCAGCAGGTTGGGATAGGCAAAGCCGATCGGCAGGGTGCCGTCGCGATGGGCTATCGGCTTGTCGGCCCACCAACGCAAATGGCGTAGGCACAGGCCCTTGATTTCGCCCCAAGGCAGCGCCTCGACATCGGCAAAGGCGAGCGCCGACCAGAAGCCGGCGCAGGCGAAGCGATAGGTCAGGCTGCGGCCGAAGGGTATCGTGGCGCCATCGGGCGCGAACCAGTGACGGAAATCCTTGGCGAAGAGGATGGCGCGCTCGCGGTAGCGCTCGGAGCGGTCATCATTGACGAGCTTGGAATAGATCAGCCCGTAAAAGTGCATGGCGAAGGGAATGTAATGATCAATGCGGCGGACATTGCCGTCGCGATACCAGCCGTCAGCGATATAGAAGCCGTCCAGCTCGTTCAGATAGGTTTCCGTCAGGCTGCGGTCGAAGGTGGCGCCGAGTCGGTCGAGAGCGATATCCACGAAGATACGGAAGAATTTCCAATTATTGTCGGCGTAGTCGAAGGCGCGGGCGTGCTTGAGATAGGCGATCAGATTGTCGCGGGCGCGCCGATCGAGCGGTTCCCAGATCTTTTCGGGCACGAGCGCCAGCGCAAAGCCGAGGGCGGCGAGCTCGACCATGCGCTGATCGCGGCCATTGACCGTGCCCCAATATTCCGGATGCTTCGGGTCGACGCCGTTGGCGAGCCCTGCGGCGTAACGATCCCAATGGCGGAAGTCGCCGCCGCCGGCGCCGAGCGGCGCCAAGCCCCAGAGGGGGCGGGCGAAACCCTCGAGATCGGCGGCTGCGCGGTCGAAATGAGCGCCTGCGCCATCGATGCGGACGCGGGCATTGCCCTCGGAAAAATAAGGCAACAGCGGATCGAACAGGTCAGTCAGCGCGCGGCGCATGTCCGGGAGAGTCTTCAGCGGGTTGCCGGCAAGCGGATTGGAGCTGGCGGGGTCATAGATCATCGGTTCGGCCTTCTCGATCGTTTCCGCGGTGGGATTGAGCTTCAGGTTTCGGGTGGCAGCGTGCCGCCGGCGATCGGCGGAACGCCGTGGCAGATGTGGCGGGCCGGCGCATCGCGATCGCGGAAGCGTGCGATCATCAGGCCGATGGCTTCCCGGCCAAGGGCAGCGCGGTCGACGCGCATGGTTGCCAGCCGCGGATTGGTCATCAGGGCACAAGGAAGATCGTCGAAGCCGACGATGGCGAAATCCTCCGGCACCCGCAGGCAGGCTTCAATGACGGCGTCGAGCACGCCGACGGCGATGAAATCGTTCATGCAGAAGGCGGCGGTATAGCCTTCGCCTGCGGCAAGGATCTCGGCGGTCTTGTCGTGGGCCTCCTGGCTGGAGCTGCCGCTGAAATTCATCGGCACGATGCGGCCTTCAGCACTTTCCACCGAAGCGATCGCCGCCTCGAAGCCGCGGATGCGCTCGCGGATCGTTTGGCGATGCGAGCCGGTCAGATGCAGGATGCGGCGATGGCCGGCATCGAGCAGGCGCCTGGTGGCATTGTAGGCGCCGAAGAAATTCGAGGGCGAAACGCCGTCGAAGCGCAGCTTCGGGTCTGTGCCGTTGACAAGCACGGTCGGCGTACCGCTGGTCTCAAGCCACCGGCAGAGCTCTTCCGAGGGGTCAATGCCGACGAGAAAGAGGCCCTCGGCACCGGCGCTCTGCAGATATTCTTTCACCAGTTCCGGTTCCGTCCTTGCCTCGCGGATGAGGCGGATGTCGAAGCGCATGCCGCGCTCGGCAGCGCCTGCGCGCAGGCCCTCCAGAATACCCTCATAGAAGACGCTCAAGCCGCCGGTGACGCTGTCGCTGGCGATCAATGCCAGGCCGCCGGCCGCCGTCTCGGCTGAGGTCTTCAGCGGATAGCCGAGATCGCTTGCCACCTTGAAGATGTGTTGGCGGATCGTCTCGCTGATGCCGGGTTCATTGGTGAGGACCCGCGACACCGTCGAGACGGAGACGCCGGCGGCGGTGGCAATGTCTGCCTGCCTGATGCGTTTGGAGCGAATATCGTTCATATCGCAAACGCTATGCAAAATTATGCAAATTTGCAATAGAAAGATTTTTTATTGCACTATGCAATGAAGTTGCATATCGTCGTGCTGACTTGTCCGTAGAAGGCGTCGGGGAGATCGCTGCGGATGACAACGCAAGAGAAGGAGGAATCTCATGCGCATGAATCGTCGTTCTTTCATGATCGGAGCTGCCGGAACCGCAGCTGGCCTTGCCTTCGGGGGAAGCGCAATGCCCGCCTTTGCCGATACGACGCAGCTCCGGGCCATGTGGTGGGGCTCGCCCGATCGCGGCAAGCGCACCGTCGCGGTGGCCGAGCTGTTTCACAGCAAGAATCCCGATCTGTCCGTCATCGGTGAGAGCATCAGCGGTGACGGCTACTGGGCGAAGCTTGCCACGGGCATGGCCAGCCAGAACATCGCCGATGTCTTCCAGCTCGAGCCGAGCACGATCTCCGACTATTCCAAGCGCGGCGCCTGCATGCCGCTCGACCAGTTCGTGCCCTCGACGCTGAATGTCGACAGCTTCGGCAAGGACGTGCTGAAGCTGACCACGGTCGACAACAAGCTTTACGGCGTCGGTCTCGGGCTGAATTCCTTCGCGATGTTCTATGACGAGGACATGTTCAAGAAGACCGGCCTGACGCCTCCCGGTCCGACGACGACATGGGCCGAATATGCCGATCTCGCCGTGGAAATGACCAAGGCTGCCGGCAAGCGTGGCTATTGGGGCGGCCCTTATGGCGCGCGCTACAATTATGTGCTTGATGTCTGGCTGCGCCAGCGCGGCAAGAGCCTCTTTACGGAAGAAGGCGGGCTCGGCTTCGGTGTCGACGATGCCAAGGAATGGTACAGCTACTGGGAAGAGCTGCGCAAACGCGGTGGTACGGTCTCCGCCGATGTGCAGACGCTCGACCAGAACGTTATCGAAAGCAATTGTCTGGCGCTCGGCAAATCGGCCATCGGCATGGCCTATTCCAACCAGCTCGTCGGCTATCAGCTTGTCGTCAAGAGCAAGCTCGCCGTCACCATGCTGCCGCGTGAGAAGAAGGATGGCCCCTCTGGCCATTATTATCGCCCGGCGCTGATCTGGAGCGTGGGTGCCACCAGCAAGAATGGCGAAGCGGCAGCCAAGTTCATCAATTTCTTCGTCAACGATGTCGAAGCCGGCAAGATCCTCGGCGTCGAACGCGGCGTGCCGATGTCGCCCGCCGTACGCGCCGCCATCCTGCCGACGCTCAATCCGGTGGAGCAGCAGACGGTGCACTATATCGAGCTGTTGAAGGATCAGGTCGGCACTTATCCCGTGCCGGCGCCACTCGGCTCCCAGGAATTCGACGCGAACGTCGCCCGCCCTGTCGCCGACCAGCTCGCCTTCGGCAAGATCACGGTCGCCGAGGCAGCGCAGCGGCTGGTGGAGGAAGGTGCGGCGAAGTTGAAGCGGAAGGGGTGATTGATAGTTGGCTATGTGGATGACGGTCAGGCTAATTCGGTTTTGCCTTGATTTTGTGCCTGGCCCCTCACCCCAACCCTCTCCCCGCAAGCGGGGCGAGGGGGTATCGTGCCTCACTTAGCTTCAGTCTGTTTGACGATCGGCGGCTTCTTGATCGTCCCTTCTCCCCGCATGCGGGGAGAAGGCTAGGATGAGGGGCCAGGCACAAAGGTCCCACAGACTTGAACGCGCCTGGCAATCACTCTCGAAAGACGCCTACTTCCCATCCCAGGGCTTCAGGGCATCCTGCTTCATCCTGCGCTGTTCTTCCGGCGGCAGCTTGTAATCGCCCTTGTAGGGTGCGCTTTCGAACGAGCCATAGGTCGGATTTGCGATGGCGATCCAGTCGTGGCCGAAATGCGCCTTGTTGGCCTCGAACACCTTCTGCCGCTCCTCGACGGTTCCTTTGTAGTCGTCGGTGAAGTCGCCGAAATTGTCGCCGAACATCAGGAGAATGCGATAGTTCTTGGCGATGAAGGCGCGGCGCGTGCCCTTGGCCGAACCCCAGTCCGGCTGCTCCTTGGCGCTCAGGAAAGTGTCGACATTGTCGCCCATCGGAAAACCGAGGCGCTTCATTTCTTCAACGGTCGGTCCTTCCTCATCGGCGGTGCGGTTGGTCACGTAGAAGACCTTCACGCCTTTTGACGCTGCATATTGGGTAAATTCCACCGCGCCGGGAATCGGCTTGTCCTGCTGGGCATTGACATATTGCGTCCAGGTTTCAGGCTTGAAGCTTGTACCCGTCGTGATGTTACGCGCCTGATAGGGCGAGGTGTTAAGGATGGTGTCGTCGACATCGAGGATGATGGCGGGTGGAAAGTCCTGGAAATTACCTGTCTGCTCAACCGGAGCTGCGGTCCAGTTCTTCTCGGCCAGCGCTTCGTCGAGCCTGATGCGGCCGAGCGCATAGGCACCAAGCGCGTTGGCCTGCGCCTCCACCGAGGTCTGATCCCAAAGAACGGCATTGAGATTGTCGTCGGGCATGGCGGCCGGCAGATCGGCGGCCAAAGCCGGCAAGGCGGACGCAAGGCCGATCACGAATGTCAGGCGCCCTATATATCTATTTTCCACTCCGTTCTCCTTTATGAAATTCTGGAAATCAACTCATTGCATCAACGATTTCAAACAGGCGTCAAAGTCTTGACCCGGATAAGGATAGTTTGCGCGTAGACGGAATGTGTCAAGTATATGACAGCTGGCGGATCCGGGTTCAGTTGATTTTGATTTGCGGCCCACTATACCAAGCGCTTTCATGCGGCGTCGTTTTTGACAAAGGCCGTGCTGGAGCTCTGAAACAATAAAAAATGCCGGGGTCCTTTCAGACCCCGGCACTGCCGCATCTCCAAGTGCGGTTGCTTATTTCTTCGCGTCGGCCCAGCTCTTGACCAGTTCGTCATAATTGACGGTGATCGGCTTTTCTTTTTCGTTGGCGATCTTCAGTTGCGGAGCGAGATGGCCGTTCTTCACGGCATCGGCGTTCCAGTAGGCAAGATCGTGCTCTTCGGCGAGCTTCGGGCCGATGTCGCCCTGAACGCCTGCACGTTCCAGGCGCTGCATGACGCGTTCCTGGTCGGCGCAAAGTGCATCCATGGCTCCTTGCGCATCCTTGGCACCGGAAGCGGCATCGCCGATCGCCTGCCACCAGAGCTGTGCGAGCTTCGGATAGTCAGGAACGTTCGTGCCGGTCGGCGACCACTGCACGCGGGCCGGCGAGCGGTAGAACTCGATCAGACCGCCGAGTTCCGGCGCGCGCTTGGTGAAGCTCTTGTCGCGGATGGTGGATTCGCGGATGAAGGTGAGGCCGACATGGCTCTTCTTCACGTCCACCGTCTTCGAGGTGACGAACTGCGCATAGAGCCATGCGGCCTTGGCGCGATCGACGGGGGTCGACTTCATCAGCGTCCAGGAGCCGACGTCCTGATAGCCGAGCTTCATGCCGTCCTTCCAGTAGACGCCGTGTGGAGACGGCGCCATGCGCCACTTCGGCGTGCCATCCGAATTCATGACCGGCAGGCCGGGCTTGACCATGTCGGCGGTGAAGGCCGTGTACCAGAAGATCTGCTGGGCGATATTGCCCTGGGCCGGAACCGGGCCGGATTCCGAGAAGGTCATGCCTTGCGCTTCCGCCGGAGCATAGGCCTTCAGCCAGTCGAGATATTTCTGGATCGAATAGACCGCAGCCGGGCCGTTGGTGTCGCCGCCGCGGGCGACGCAGGAGCCGACAGGGCGCGAATTGGCATCGACCTTGATGCCCCATTCATCAACCGGCAGACCGTTCGGCAGGCCCTTGTCGCCGTTGCCGGCCATGGAAAGCCAGGCATCGGTGAAGCGCCAGCCGAGCGACGGGTCCTTCTTGCCATAGTCCATATGGCCGAAGACCTTCTTGCCGTCGACATCGCGACCGGTGAAGAACTGGGCGATATCCTCATAGGCCGACCAGTTGACCGGCACGCCGAGCTCGTAGCCATACTTGGCCTTGAAATCGGCCTTGTTCTTCGGGTCGTTGAACCAGTCGTAACGGAACCAGTAGAGGTTGGCGAACTGCTGGTCGGGGAGCTGATAGAGTTTCTTGTCGGGAGCAGTCGTAAAACTGGTGCCGATGAAATCGGCGATGTCGATGCCCGGATTGGTGACGTCTTTGCCCTCGCCAGCCATCCAGTCGGTCAGGTTACGAACCTGCTTGTAGCGCCAATGCGTGCCGATGAGGTCGGAATCGTTCACCCAGCCGTCATAAAGGTTCTGGCCGGTCTGCATCTGGGTCTGGATCTTCTCGACGACGTCGCCTTCCTGGATGACGTCGTGAGTGACCTTGATGCCTGTTATGGCGGTGAAGGCCGGGGCGAGAACCTGCGATTCATACTGGTGCGTCGTCAGGGTTTCCGACACGACCTTGATTTCCATGCCCTGGAAAGGCTTGGCCGCATCGATGAACCACTGCATTTCCTTTTCCTGGTCGGCGCGCGAGAGCGTCGAGAGATCGCCGATCTCCTTGTCCAAGAATGTCTTGGCTTCGTTCATGCCGGCGTGCGCCGTGCCGGCCAGGGCCAGCAAGGCAACTGCCGTTGTCGTCAAGAGATGCCGTCGCATATATTCCTCCCTACAGGTTGCGAGTGCATTGTCAGCCAGCCGGATTTCCGGCCATCTGTATCGATTTGCCTTACTGCTCCGCATGACCGGATGGGCAACGGGGCGGTAACGGTTTGAATTTCCGCGTCAGACCAGGCGGAAGACGCCGATGGCGTAGACCACGGAAAGAGCGAGAGCCCACCACAGGCTTGGGCCTCCCAGACCCAGCCAGGCGAGATGGATGAAGGCGGCGCCGAGCAGCGAAATGAACAGCCGGTCGCCACGCGTCGTTTCGAAGCGCAGAATGCCGAGGCGCGGATGGCCGCCGGGCGAAACATACTCCCACACAGCCATGCCGATCAGCAGCAGCAGGATCGTCGCGAAAAACAGCGCCGTCGGCAGCGTCCAGGCCATCCAGGAAAAGTCTGTATTCATGGTGGTTTTCCTTCAGACGCGGCCGAGCGCGAAGCCCTTGGCGATGTAGTTGCGGACGAAATAGATGACGAGAGCGCCGGGAACCAGGGTCAGTACGCCGGCGGCGGCCAACAGGCCCCAGTCCATGCCGGCGGCCGAGACGGTGCGCGTCATGATGGCGGCGATCGGCTTGGCATCGGTCGTGGTCAAGGTGCGGGCGATCAGCAGTTCCACCCAAGAGAACATGAAGCAGAAGAAGGCGGCGACGCCGATGCCGCTTGCGATCAGGGGAATGAAGATCTTGATGAAGAAGCGCGGGAATGAATAGCCGTCGATATAGGCGGTTTCGTCGATTTCCTTCGGCACGCCGGACATGAAGCCTTCGAGGATCCAGACCGCCAGCGGCACGTTGAACAGGCAGTGCGCCAGCGCCACGGCGATATGGGTATCGATCAGGCCGAAGGCCGAATAGAGCTGGAAAAAAGGCAGCGCAAAGACCGCCGGCGGCGCCATGCGGTTGGTCAGCAGCCAGAAGAAGACGTGCTTGTCGCCGAGGAAGCGGTAGCGCGAGAAGGCATAGGCTGCGGGAAGGGCACAGGCGACCGAGATCACCATGTTCATGACGACATAGGTGATCGAGTTGATGTAGCCCTTGTACCAGGACGGATCGGTGAAGATGATGGTGTAATTGCGCAGCGTCGGCTGATGCGGGTAGAGCGTCAGGCCGCTGACGATCTCCTCATTGGTCTTGAAGCTCATATTGACGAGCCAGTAGATCGGCAACAGCAGGAAGATGATGTAGATCGTCGGCACCAGCCACGCCCACCGCCCTTTTTCGCCGTGACGGCGGGCAACCTGCGTGCCCGTCGCAACAGTCGCATTTGCCGCGGCATCGGAAGCGGCCATCTTGTGCATCGCGGCGGCATCGGCCGTGGTGGATAGAGGTTTGCCGCTCATCGGCTCGCTCCCGCATCGTAATTGGTCATGACGGTGTAGAAGACCCAGGAGAGCAGCAGCACGATCAGGAAGTAGATCAGCGACATGGCTGCGGCAGGGCCGAGGTCGAACTGGCCAAGCGCCATCTTCACGAGATCGATCGACAGGAAGGTGGTGGAATTGCCGGGGCCGCCGCCTGTCACGACGAAGGGTTCGGTGTAGATCATGAAACTATCCATGAAGCGCAGCAGCACGGCGATCAGCAGCACGCGGTTCATCTTCGGCAGCTGGATATAGCGGAAGACGGACCAGCGCGAGGCGCCGTCGATCTTGGCCGCCTGATAGAAGGCATCTGGAATGGAGGCAAGGCCGGCATAGCAGAGCAGCACGACGAGGCTCGTCCAGTGCCAGACGTCCATGATGATGATCGTCGCCCAGGCGTCCGCCGGATCGGAGACGTAGTTGTAGTCGATGCCGAGATTGACGAGAACATAGCCCATCAAGCCAATGTCGCTGCGGCCGAAGACCTGCCAGATCGTGCCGACGACATTCCAAGGGATCAGCAGCGGCAAGGCCATCAGCACCAGGCAGACGGGAACGCCGATGCCCTTCTTCGGCATATTGAGCGCGATGAAGATGCCGAGCGGCACTTCGATCGCCAGGATGACGAAGGAGAAGATCAGGTTGCGGATCATCGAATCCCAGAAACGCCCGGAATGGAGGATCTCTTCGAACCACTGCGTGCCCGCCCAGAAGAATTGATTGTTTCCGAAGGTGTCCTGCACCGAATAGTTCACGACGGTCATCAGCGGAATGACGGCGGAAAAGCCGACGAGCAGCAGAACCGGAATGAGCATGAACCAGGCTTTGTTGTTCCAGGTCTTCTCCATCGTCAGGCTCCCATCTCGATGCGCCAGGAGTCGGCGTAGATATTGATGCCGGCGGGATCGAAGGCGATGTGCGGCTCGGCCGGCACCGTCTGGTCCTCGCCGATGACGGCGACGATGTCTTGGCCGTCGAGCTTGGCGCGGACCACCTTGCGGCGCCCGAGATCCTCGACCTTGGTGACGGTAGCGGGCATGCCCTCGCGGCCGATGCGGACGAATTCGGGGCGGATGCCGAGTTCGGAACGGCCGGCTCGCTTTTCTTTAGGCGCGCCGGGCAGCGCGATCGTGCGGTTGCCGATGCGCGCGCTGCTGCCTTCGATTTCGACAGGCATGACGTTCATGCCGGGCGAACCGATGAAATAACCGACGAAAGTATGGCGCGGGCGCTCGAAGAGATCGTTCGGCGTGCCGATCTGCACCACCTCGCCATTGTACATGACCACCACCTTGTCGGCGAAGGTCAGCGCCTCCGTCTGGTCGTGGGTGACATAGACCATGGTGAAGCCGAAGCGGCGGTGGAGCTGCTTCAGCTGCGAGCGCAGCACCCACTTCATGTGCGGGTCGATGACGGTCAGCGGTTCGTCGAACAGGATGGCGTTCACATCCGAGCGCACGAGGCCGCGGCCGAGCGAGATCTTCTGTTTGGCATCGGCCGTCAGGCCGCGCGCCTTGCGATGGGCACTGTCGGAAAGGCCGATCATCTCGATGATTTCATCGACCTTGCGCTTGACCTCGGCTTCCGGAACGTGCCGGTTGCGCAGCGGGAAGGCGAGATTGTCGTAGACGGTCATCGTGTCGTAGACGACGGGGAACTGGAAGACCTGCGCAATGTTGCGCTCCTGGGTCGACAGCCGGGTCACGTCCTTGCCATCGAAGAGGATGCGGCCTTCGGAAGCCTGCACCAGACCGGAAACGATGTTGAGAAGCGTGGTCTTGCCGCAGCCGGAAGGGCCGAGCAGCGCATAGGCGCTGCCGTCCTCCCAGCTGTGGTTCACTTCCTTCAGCGCATAGTCGGCGTCGGATTTGGGGTGGTCGTTGTAAGCGTGCCTGATGTGGTCGAGATCGATGCGGGCCATGGTCCCTCCTCAGGCGGCTTGTTGCAGGGCGGGAGTGACGGCGGCACCATCGGTGTCGAAGACCATGATGTGGCGCGGATCGATATACACATCGATCGCATCGTCGACATCGATATCCTGCACGCCCTGCGTCAGCATTACCCAGCGCCGGCCGGCAAAATCGATATGGATGAAGCTCTCCGAGCCGGTGATCTCGGTCACCATCA
Source organism: Rhizobium pantanalense (assembly GCF_030182525.1). NCBI lineage: Bacteria > Pseudomonadati > Pseudomonadota > Alphaproteobacteria > Hyphomicrobiales > Rhizobiaceae > Rhizobium > Rhizobium pantanalense. The sequence continues at coordinate 44,038 of NZ_JAQJCH010000004.1, read as the reverse complement.
CCCGTGCCGGAGCGGCAACGGCCTCCGGCGTCTGCGGCGCAAGCGCGAGATGATGCGGCTGGAAGGCGATCGTGTAGCGGCCATCCGGTCGGTCTTCCAAACCTTTTGGTACGGGCAGGCGTATATTGCCATCAAGCGCGAATTCGCGGCCGCGCTTGTCGAGCGTGATCGTGTTGAGCGGCGGATCGGCAAAGGTGGTGGCGGTAATCAGGTCCCGGGGATTGCGGAAGACATCGATCGTCGGTCCGAATTGCGTGATGCGGCCTTCCGCCAGGGTCGCGGTATTGCCGCCGAGAAGCAGCGCTTCGGACGGTTCTGTGGTTGCGTAGACGAAAATCGCACCGGATTCGGCAAAAATCTTTGGCAGTTCGGCCCGCAGTTCCTCGCGCAGCTTGTAGTCGAGATTGGCAAGCGGCTCGTCCAGCAGAACCAAGCCGGCATTCTTGACGATGGCGCGCGCAAGCGCCGTGCGCTGCTGCTGACCGCCAGAGAGGCTCAACGGCAGGCGATCAAGGAAGGGGCCGAGACGCAGAAGGTCGGCAGCCTTTTTCACTTCCTGGTCGATGATAGCGGCACTCTTGCCGCTCAATCGCATCGGCGAGGCGATGTTGTCGTAGACGGTCATGGCGGGATAGTTGATGAATTGCTGGTAGACCATGGCGACGTTGCGACGCTGCACCGGCTGACCGGTTACATCGGCGCCGTCGACATGAATCGTGCCCGTGGTCGGCTTGTCGAGGCCGGCCATCAGCCGCATCAGCGACGTCTTGCCAGACAGCGTCGGCCCCAAGAGCACGTTCAGCGTGCCGCGCTGCAGCGTCAGATTCGTTTCTGCAATATGCGTTTCGCCGCCGACAGACTTCGATACGCCCCTGAGTTCAAGCACGATAGATTCCTTCCATGCGCCGCATATCGATGCTGCCGCGAGGATCGCGAAGAGACTGATCCGTCCGGAAATGCCGTCGCCGGGCGGTGTCCATTGCTGAGATTATGGTTGTCGGGAGGTGGATTGTGCCGATCCGTTTGCGGAAATATCGCGCCGGCAAGAATTGCGCCGCACGACGTCAGTGGCGGTGCGGCCGATGCCGCAAACCAAGCCGTTTTCCGTATTGATCTGATTTTCGGACAATTATTCCTCCCCTTGTTTCGATTTGCATCCCTCACGCGAAAACCGAAACAAGAATGACGATAAATGAAGATAAAGGAATGTCAAACGAAAACTGACCGCGTTTCAGTTTCGCTTCATGAATCCTGTCTCGGATGTGTTTTAGCGATTTATTATCAATCTGGTAAGCAATTGATCGGAATTGCAAATGGAGGCTGACGCATCTTCCGATGCGTCCACGCGCATTGGGGCCGAACGGAGCCTGGTCGCTCGTGCTGACAGTCGTACGATCAAAATGGGGAGCGAAGCCTGGCACGGAATGTGAGGCAGGACCTCCTACGTCGAGGTGAGGAGATAAGGGCGGTTGATAGTTGGCTGCAGGATGCGGGATGGAAGCCCCTGCCCAAGCTCCGTTCACGGTGGTCCCGCCTGCTCATCATTTGCTCGAAACGATGAAAACCGCCGTGCGCGCGAATCGCGCCATCATCGGGTTTGCCGATGCAGAACCGCCCCTCAAGCATTTGAGGAGCGGCAATTTTCGCAACAGACGGGGCTTAGCGCGCGGCCCAGTTGGCGCCGCGACGGAAGATGGTCTTCATCTGCGGCACGTCGAATTCCTTGGCCTGGTGGCCGAGCGAGGAATAGAAGACGCGGCCCTTGCCGTATTTGCGCTTCCATGCGACCGGCATGACGACGCCGTCGATCCAATAGGCATGGTCGCCGGTGAAAGTGGTGGTCGCCAACACCTCGTTCGACGGGTCGACATGCATGTAATATTGCTCCGACGTGTAGGGGAAATCGGTGATCCCCTCCATGATCGGATCGTCCGGCCGCGTGATATTGACCGTATAGTCGATGATGTTGCCGGGATGGGCGACCCACTGGCCGCCGATGATGAACTGATATTCGACGCTTTCGCGGAAACTATCGCCAGCACCGCCATGATAGCCGGCTATGCCGACGCCGCTTTCGATCGCAGCGGCGAGGTTCTTCACCTCTTCCTTCTCGATCTTCGACATGGTGACGATCGGCACGATCAGGCTGAGATCGTGGATCGAGGGATCGGCGAAGGCCTCGGTGCTGTTTTCGAGATAGACCTTGAAGCCGTCCTCTTCCAGCATGTCGCGGATGATGTGGGCGCATTCCTGGGGTTCATGGCCGCTCCAGCCGCCCCAGACAATAAGTGCTTCACGCATGATGATCCTCCTGAAATTACTTGATTAGCGGCCGATCTGCCCGTCCACCAGGGATTCGGACAGAGGGGCGGGACGCTCCGTTTGCGTCGTGATGGCGACCGTACGGCCCGTATCGGAAGCCGTCTGGAAGGCTTCCATGACTTCGAGCACATGCAGCGCCAGGCTGCCATTGGCGCGGTGCGGACGGTTCGAGCGGATGGCATGCGCCATGTCGGCGACACCGAGCGAACGGTAATTGCCGTCGGCATAGGGCGCGGTGATCTCGCGCTCGGCAAATTCGCCGCCCTTCTTCAGAAACTCCACCGGGCCGCCGAACCGGTTGGGATCGGGCACGATCAGCGTGCCTTCGGTGCCGTAGACTTCGAGCGGCACATGCTTGTGGCCGGCGACGTCGAAGCTCATGCCGATCTGGACGACGGCGCCACTCACAAAGGCCATGACGCCGGCGACATGCGTCGGCACATGCACGGGGATGTGCTCGCCGTTACGCGGCTCGCTGGTGATGATGCGCTCCTTGCGTGGCGTCACCGCAAAGCCGGCGACCTGCGAGACGGGGCCGAGCAGGTTGACGAGATCGGTGATGTAATAAGGGCCCATATCGAGCATCGGGCCGCCGCCGACTTCATAATAGAAAGCCGGATTCGGATGCCAGCGTTCGTGCCCCGGGCACATGAAGGTGGCGGTGCCGCCCACGGGGATGCCGATCGCCCCTTCGTCGATGATGGCGCGCGCCGTCTGGTGGCCACCGCCGAGGAATGTGTCGGGCGCGGCGCCGATCCGCAGCCCTTTGGCGGCAGCGGCATCGACGAGCTTCTTGCCTTCGGCGAAATTGATGCCGAGCGGCTTTTCCGAGTAGGTGTGCTTGCCGGCATCCAGCGCCTGCAGACCGACGGCGACATGCGCCTTCGGAATGGTCAGGTTGACGATGATCTCGATCGATGGGTCCGCCAGCAGGTCGGCGATGTCGACCGCCTTCAGACCGAATTCGATGGCTTTTGCCTCGGCGAGGTCGCGATTGAGGTCGGCAACGCCTTTGATGTCGAGAATGGGAAAGGATTTCATGGCGGTGAGATAGGCGCCGGAAATATTTCCGCAGCCGATGATGCCGATGCCGACCTTGTTCATAGATTTCCTCCAGATGAATTGTCTTTGCTGCCCTGCGAAATCAGAGAGCCGGTGCCGGCCCCGTCGTTCCCCAGGGCGATTCGTAGAGTTCGCGCAGTGCCACGACCGCCGCACCTTGCGCCCAGGTCTCGTCGGTGGACTGGTCGAAAACCAACTCGGTGACGCCCCTGATCGATGGCGGGATGGCCAGCGAATAGGCCTCCCGTAGGCTCTCGAGGAAGGGCTGTCCGAGCGCCAGGCTCGAACCCACGAGAATGACCCGCGGCGGGGCAAACAGCGTGACGATGTTGGCGAGCGCCATGCCGCAGGCCTCGCCGGCACGAATGGCCGCGCTGATGAGCGTGTTGTCCTCGGCATCTATCAGCGTCTTGGCATGCGCCATTCCGCGGCCGAGGCGGATGGCTTCGGCAAAACGGCCGCTTGGCTGGTCGCCGAGAATGGCGCTTTCGCCGGCAAGGCTTGCCAGACGAATGATGCCCTGTGGTCCCATGCCTAGGACGAGATCGCCGAGATTGTGGCTGAGGCCGCCGGCGCCGCGAAAGAGCTGGCCGCCATGCAGCACGCCGAGCCCCAGCGTCTGTTCCAGCGACACCAGCACCATGTCATCCAGGTCTCGTGCCTTGCCGAACCAGTGGTGCGCGAGCGTGATGGCATGTGCATCGCTTTCGACGATGGTGGTCACGCCCAGCCGTTCCGACATTTCCTTGGCGAAATCGACGCCGGCTTCTCGGAAGATAGGGCTGGTGCGGACATGGCCGGTGCGATGCTCGACGACGCCGGGCAGGCCGAGGCAGACGGAATCGATCTCGTCGAGCGCCAGATTGGCATCGACGACGCAGCGGCGCACGCCATCCTCCAGGAGATCGGCAATGACGCCGATCGGCTGCCGGTCGACACGCAGCGCCAGTGTCAGCGTCGAGAGAACCTCGCCGCAAAAGTCCGTCACGACAAAGACCATGCGATTGGCGGCGATTTTCGCACCGACGACGCGCGCGGCATCCGGGTTGAGCTCCAGCATGACGCGGGGCCGGCCGCGGCTGGCCGCCTCGCGCAGGTCGCCTTCGGTGCGGGCCAGGATCAGCCCGTCATCCAGCAGCGAGGCCGTGATTGCCGAGACTGTGGTCGTCGAAAGCTGGGTGCGGTCGCTGATTTCGATACGTGCAATGGAGCCCGCCCGCCGGATCGTATCCAGCACATTGAAGCGGTTTATCGCCCGCATAAGCTCGGGATCTGCTGTTTTCATGAGAATGGCGCCGAATGACGGACCCGCTCGGCTGCGGCCTGGTATTTTTAACGGAGTGCGAATTAAATAGCCTATGGCCATTGCCCAATGTCAAGCCATTTCGCAGACGATCTGCCAAAAATTTAGCAATGACGGTTGACATTTCAGCAAAGCTCCGTTGAATTATTCCGCATAAGGGAAAAAATATTTGAGGCTCTTGGTTCCCTTGGGAGGAGAAAATCATGATCCATCTACGTGGGGCCAAAGCCCTTCGCATCGCGGCTGTCGCCGCTACGACCGGCCTGGCGATTCTCGCTGGCGCAACGGGCGCGGCTGCCGACACCGTCGTCAAATGGCTGCATCTGGAAACCGATCCAAACTATGTCGCCGTCTGGCGCAAGATCGCGGATCAGTATGAGGCCAAGCATCCCGGCACAAAGATCGAGATGCAGTTCCTGGCCAACGAGGCGTTCAAGGCGAAGCTGCCGACATTGCTGCAATCGAAGGATGCTCCCGATTTCTTCTTCAGCTGGGGCGGTGGCGTGCTGAAGCAGCAGCAGCAGACCGGCACGCTGCTCGACCTGACCGCGGCGATGAACGCCAAGGATGGCGCCTGGCTGAAGAGCTATAATCAGGCGGCCGTCAAGGGCCTGACCTTCGATAACAAGATCAGCGCAGTACCCTATAAGCTCGGCACGGTTTCCTTCTTCTACAACAAAGCCCTGTTCGCCAAGGCCGGTGTCGATGCCAGTGCCATCAAGACGTGGGACGATTATCTGGCCGCGGTCAAGAAGATCAAGGCTGCCGGTATCGCGCCGATCGCCGGCGGCGGCGGCGAGAAGTGGCCGATCCATTTCTACTGGAGCTATCTGGTGATGCGTGACGGCGGTCAGCAGGTCTTCAACGACGCCAAAAACGGGAAAGGCAACGGTTTCAACGATCCGGCGATCATCAAGGCCGGCGAGCAGCTTGCCGAGCTCGGCAAGCTCGAACCCTTCCAGCCCGGCTATCTCGGCACCACCTGGCCGCAGGCGCTCGGCGTTTTCGGCGACGGTAAGGCTGCGATGATCCTCGGCTTCGAAAATACGGTTGCCAACCAGCGCACCAATGCCGGCGACGGCAAGGGCCTGGCGGATGACAATATCGGCCGCTTTGCCTTCCCTGCCGTAACCGGCGGCGCCGGTCTTCCCACAGACACGCTCGGCGGCCTGAATGGCTGGGCGGTTACGAAGAAGGCCCCGCCCGAGGCACTCGATTTCCTCGCTTACCTCACCAATGCCGAAAACGAGCGCACCATGGCACAGGCCGGCATGATCATCCCGGTCGCCGTCGGCGCCGAAGATGGCGTGAAGGGTCCGCTGATGCACGAAGCAGCCGACCAGCTCGCGCATTCGACCTGGCATCAGAATTTCTTTGACCAGGATCTCGGCCCCTCGGTCGGCCGCGTCGTCAACGATGTGGCTGTCGGCATCGTCTCCGGCCAGATCACGCCGAAGGATGGCGCGCAGCAGGTCCAGGACGCCTTCGAGCAGGATCAGCTCTAGTGCCTTCTGGCGCCGGCCTCTCCCTTGTGCCGGCGCCGATTCTTCTTTGAACTGCAACTGTCGAGACTGCCCATGACCGATGTCAGCGCCACGACCGCCATGCCCTCCGTCGCAAGAACGAAGGTCGCAGCGAAGCGAAAATCGCCAGCCGCGCGCGGCCGCTTGCCCGTCATCCTGCTATTTCTGCCGCCGGCTTTGCTGCTCTTCACCATCTTCGTCATCCTGCCGATGGGGGAAGCGGCCTGGTACAGCCTCTATCGCTGGAACGGCTATGGTCCGCCGACCGAATTCGTGGGTCTGCGCAATTTCCAGGTGCTGTTCAAGAATGGCGCTTTCCTGACGTCGCTCAAGAACAATGCTCTGATCATCGTCGTGTCGATCGCGATCCAGGTGCCGCTTGCCATTTGGCTGGCGACGATGCTGGCGCATCGCATTCGCGGCGTCGTTCTTTTCCGGCTGATCTTCTTCCTGCCTTACGTGCTGGCCGAAGTGGCCGCCGGTCTGATCTGGCGCTTCGTCTATGACGGCGACTACGGCCTGTTTGCCGCGATCGCACATTTCCTCGGCACTCCGACACCCTATGTGCTCGCCGACAAGGATCTCGCGATGTACGCCGTGCTCGGCGTGATCGTGTGGAAATATTTCGGCTTCCACATGATGCTGTTCATCGCTGGCATGCAGTCGCTCGACAAAAGTGTGCTGGAAGCGGCCGAGATCGACGGTGCCACCGGCTGGCAGAAGTTCCGCTACGTGACGCTGCCACTGCTTGGCTCGACGCTGCGTCTTTCCGTCTTCTTCGCCGTCGTGGGATCGCTGCAGCTCTTCGACATGATCATGCCGCTCACCGGCGGCGGCCCGTTCAATTCGACCCAGACGATGGTGACCTTCCTCTACAATTTCGGTGTCACCCGCATGCAGGTCGGCCTCGGCAGCGCCGTCGGCGTCGTGCTGTTCGTGATCTGCGTCACCCTCGCCTTCGGCTACAAACGGATATTTATGCGCAATGACTGATATGGCCTCATCCGTTCGACTGACCACCGGCACGAAGATCTATCTCTATGTGTCACTGACGATCATTGCCGCGATCGTGCTGATCCCGCTGCTGACGACCGCGCTCGGCGGCTTCAAGACGCTCGGCGATCTCCGTACCAATCCCTTCGGCCTACCGGCCGAGTGGCATTTCGAGAATTATACCGGCATTCTGTTTGGCGACCGCTACTGGCGGCAGATGATGAATTCGCTGATCATCGCCGTTCTCACCGTGTTCCTGACACTGTCGGTATCGGCCATGGCGGCCTTCGCCTTCGCGCATGTGAAATTCTTCGGCTCGAACTTCCTGCTGAACTATTTTCTCATCGGTCTGATGTTCCCGGCCGCCACCGCCATCCTGCCGCTCTTCATCCGCATCCGCGATCTCGGCCTGCTCAATACCTATTGGGGCGTGGTGCTGCCGCAGGTGGCGTTCGGCCTCGGCATGAGTATCCTTCTCTTCCGGAACTATTTTCGAAACCTCCCGGAAGAATTGTTCCAGGCGGCCTTTGTCGACGGTTGCGGCTATATCCGCTTCTTCTGGCATATCTCGCTGCCGCTTTCGCGGCCGATCATCGCGACCGTCAGCATCATCTCCTTCGTCGGCAGTTGGAACAGCTACATTCTGCCGCTGATCATGTTGAACTCGGATTCGATCTATCCCTGGCCGCTCGGCATGATGGTCTATAGCGGCGAATTCGGCACGGAATGGGAACTGGTGCTCGCTTTCATCACGCTGACCATCCTGCCCACCGTCATCGTCTTCTTCCTGGCGCAGAAGCACATCATTGCCGGCCTCACCGCCGGCGCCGTGAAATCCTGAGCCTTACTGGAGCGCAAACAACATGGCATCCGTCGAACTGCACAACATCCACAAGGCCTATGGGGCTCTGACCGTCATCCACGATATCTCGCTTTCGATCGAGGACGGAGAGTTCATCGCGCTCGTCGGCCCCTCCGGCTGCGGCAAGTCCACGCTTCTGCGGATGATCGCCGGGTTGGAGGAAATCACCGATGGCGACGTGTCGATCGGCGGACAAGTTGTCAACGCGATGACGCCGCGCGAGCGCAACATCGCGATGGTCTTTCAATCCTACGCGCTCTATCCGCATATGACGGTCGCCGAGAATATGGGCTTCAACCTGAAGCTCTCGGGCGAGACCAAGCAGGTGATCGAGCAGCGGGTCAATGAAGCCGCGCGCATGCTCGATCTCACCAAGCTGCTCGACCGTAAACCGGCGCAGCTTTCCGGCGGGCAGCGCCAGCGCGTCGCCATGGGCCGCGCCATCGTGCGCAACCCGGCCGTCTTCCTCTTCGACGAGCCGCTTTCCAATCTCGATGCGAAGCTGCGCGTGCAGATGCGTTCGGAAATCAAGGCGCTGCATCAGAAGGTGCAGACCACTTCGATCTATGTCACCCATGACCAGATCGAGGCGATGACGCTTGCCGACCGCATCGTCGTCCTCAATCAGGGTAAGATTGAGCAACAGGGCACGCCGATCGAGCTTTATCGCAAGCCGGCCAATCTCTTCGTCGCCGGTTTCATTGGCTCGCCGGCCATGAATTTCCTCGACGGCGTGATCGAGGGCGTCGATGGCACGCCGGCTGTGCGGCTGAAGGACAGCACGCCGATTCGCATCGCCGGAGAGCGTAAGGTGAAGGCGGGTCAGAGCGTGAAGGTTGGTTTGAGGCCTGAGCATCTTAGCCTTGCAAGTGCCGGTTCGCCCCTTACGGGTCAGACGCTGCTCGTCGAGCCCACAGGCGCCCAAACGCACGTGCTCTTCGATCTTGCCGGCGAACAGGTGACGGCTGTTGTCGATGGCGAGGCGCCGGTGCGCTATGGGCAGCCGCTGAATGTCTCGGTGAACCCGGAGCAGGTCTATGTCTTCGACGCCGCGAGCGGCCTGGCTCTTTAAGTTCTCACATCGATGGAATCGACGCGATCGGGATAGAAGGCCATGTAATCCTTGATCCGGCTGACGGATGCATAGGGATTTTCGTAAGTCCATATGGCGTTCACCGAACGCTCGCCGCCGGCCGGAATGCTATAATAGGAGCATTCGCCCTTGTAGGGACAGTAGGTTTCGTGGCTGGTCCTTTCCAGCAAGGACATGTCGACATCCCTGCGGGGGATATAGATGACGGCCGGATAGGATGCTTCCTTGAGCGACAACGCCTCATGCGTATCGGCGATAACCTTGTCGGCGACGGAGACGATGACATGGGCCTGCTTGTCCTCGATCGTGATCGGATGATCCGGACCGGGGATCTTGACTGCTCTTTCGGACATTCCTGCTCTCCTCAGCTTTGATGACAGTCAGCAGAATTTGGTTCTGTCGCGACTTCTGCGGCAGAACCAAACTCACCTGACGATCTCAGTTTAAGGGGATATAGGAAGCATCCTGCCGATTATCAGGTCCCCTGCGACCCTGGCGTTTTCAAGGCCCCCCAGCGTAGGCCATCCATCAGCAGACGCACGAGGCGGCGGGATCGGTCGTACCATTCCGGTGAATCGGGCATGGAATAGGTGCCGGAAAGTGCCTGCAGAACGTCCGTGCTGTCGACGTCGGTGCGGATCGCGCCGGCGGCGACTGCGCGGTCGATGAGGCTTGCGAGCACGACCGGCACCTTGCCATAACTGTCGGCGAAGAGCTTGGAATTGCTGTTGAAAAGGATGCGAAGGCTGTCGGCCATGCCCCGCTTCGTCGCGATGTAACCGACGAAGCGATGCATCCATTCCTCCAGAGCTTCATCCGGTGGGCGCTCGCGTGAAAGTTCCTCGGCGGCATCGCACAGTGCTTCGACTTCGTGATGATAAACCGCTTCCACCAGGTGTTCCCGGCTCGGAAAATGGCGATAGAGCGTGCCGATGCCGACATCCGCGCGGCGAGCTATGTCTTCCAGGGAGGCGGCGGTGCCGTGGCTGGCGAAAGCTTGTGCTGCAACTTCGATCAGCTTGTCATAGTTGCGTCGCGCATCGGCGCGCAGACGCCTGCTTTCATTCGGCAGCATGGGCTTTGGTTCCGGCAACGGCTTGCGCGCCAATTTCTGCTCCTTGCGGGTTACCATGTGAGGATATCCGGCATCGTGTCAGATAGTGCGCGGCGATATCTTCTCCATCGCGAAATATAGAAGGATTGTTATCGCATTCGTCATCGAGGCGCCATTACCGCCAGCGGGAACCGGGCTTGCAAGGATCGGGAAGGACGTTCGTGCGGATTTCTGGCCGGCTTATGGAGACGGCGCGCCGAAATGGCTCGGTCCAAAGCCCGGTCCCAAATTCGGCCCGAAGTCCGATCCTGAATTCGGCCCGAAGCTCGGCCCCTGCTCGAAGTTGGCGAAGGGGGCGGAGGGATTGTCACGGGCCGGCGGAACGTCGAGGTAGCTCATGATGTTCTCGACGTGGTTGACCTGTGAGCGCAGGCTGTCGAGCGACTTGCCGGTCAGATTGGTGCCGGCGGGCAATTGCGCTGTCAGCGGATTTTCGTAACGTCCGTTGACGCGCAGCTCGTAATAGAGATGCGGGCCGGTGGAGTAGCCCGTCGAGCCGACATAGGCGATGACCTGGCCCTGGGTGACGCGCTGACCGACGCGCAGATCCGACGGCGTTGCCGAAATATGGGCATAGGTGGTCTCGTAGCCGCCGTCGTGGCGGATGCGGACATATTTGCCGTAGCCGGTTTCCCAGGAGATCTTTTCGACGACGCCGTCGCCGGCGGCCTGGATGGGGCTTCCCATCGGCGCACGGAAATCGACGCCGTTGTGGAATTTCTTCACGCCGAGAATGGGATGGATACGCCAGGCAAAGCCGTCACCAAGCGTACCATTCGGCACGGGCCGATGCACGAGCGACTTCGCGATCGAGTGACCGCTCTCGTCGTAGAATTCCGAGGGGCCTTCGCCTTCATTCTTATGCAGATAGAAACGATGCGTGTCGCCGTCGGCATGGAATTCGATGAACATCAGTTCGGTCCGGCCGTCTTCCGCCTTGCGGAAGAGCAGGTCGACGCTGTCCGGAGCATCGTCGATGCTGGTGAGCGAAATGCCCTTGGCCTTGGCGAGCTTGATAAGTTGCGAGGCATATTCCTTGGTCAGGCCGGCTCTTTCGAGCTTGTCGCTGACTGCCCGCTCGTCCCTCTCGTCGACACCCTTCAAATCGACCGCGGCAACCTCCGTCGAGGATGGAGCGTCGGCCTGGCTCTCGCTGTAGAGCGTGGAAAACAGCCTGTCATTGGCCATCGGCACAAAGCCATTGGCATCATCACGGGCAACGACACGCTCCGGCGTCTTGTCGCCGCTGAGGCGGGCCATGATCAGCTTCGGGCGGGCATTTGGGCCCTTTTTTTCAAGCAGGAGTTCCAGGCTGTCGCCGGGGGAAACGGTATCGGTTTCCAGCGCACGCTGCAGCTCGTCGCCGGCGTCGCTGCCGAGGCCCGCAGACGCCAGGATATCCTGAAGATCCTGCTTGTCCTTTGGCATGGAAACGAGCCTGTGGAACTCACGGCCGGCTTCGCCGGTCGTCGCACGCGATACGCTGACGTTCAGCGGCACGCCGCGAACCGGAAAGCGAGAGCGGCGCACGGCATCGTAATGCGTGGTCTGCGGATAGATGCCGTGGCGGATATCGGAAAGCGAAGGCGGCGAAAATGCCACATTGTCGGCGCGCTCGTCGCCGTAGGAGGCATTGATAGCGCCGCCGCCGTCACGCGCTAGGGCGGTTTCGTCGGATTTGAAGACCAGTGTCGTGCGATGATAGGTGAAAATGCGGGTTTCGCCGCTGGATAGTTTTTCGGCCACCTGCGCAAAGCGAGCGCCGTCGAAACGCTGTTTTGCCGCCAGCCGGCTGGCTTTGCGCATTGCTGGCTGAGAGAGCGCGAGCTGCGCGGTGCGCACCGGCGTTGCCCGTTCTATCGTATGATGCGCCAGCAAGGGATAGAGCACGGTTGCGAGCAGGCCGAAGGAGGCGGTGCCTGCGAGACCGATGGCGATCAGGTGGCGAAGATGGGCGGAGCGCGGCAGAAAGGGAATATGAAAATCGTGATGCGGCCGCGCCTGGATCGCAGCCTCTGCAGGAAATTGAACGCGCAATGGACTTTCGGCCATGAAGTGAGGAACCCTGCAGATTGCTGTGGGCCCAAACTAGGGCAAATCATGGCAAAATCTAGGCAAATATTACGAGTCAGTTAACTGCCGTGATCGTCCACAGGGCGAGATTCGCGCGTTCAAGATGATTCGTCAACCGAAGATGGTGTCGTAGAGCAGTTTGAAGTTCAGCGCCAGGATGATGGCGGCAACTATCCAGGATAGAATGGCGATGCTTCTGGAGACGACGAAACTACCCATTTTCTCGCGATTCGTGACGAATTGGACCAGTGGAATGACGGCAAAGGGCAGTTGCATGGAGAGAACGACCTGACTCAGCACGAGCAGGTTCGCAGTGCCTTTTTCACCATAAATAGCGGTTACGAACACAACCGGAATAATTGCGAGGCCGCGCGTCAAAAGTCGCCTTGCCCAGTGCGGAATCCTGAGCCGGAGAAAGCCTTCCATCACGATCTGGCCGGCAAGCGTCGCCGTTACGGTCGAGTTGAGGCCGGATGCGAGCAACGCGATCGCAAAAAGGGTGGAGGCGATACCGAGGCCGAGCAGCGGCGACAACAGCTCGTAGGCCTGCCCGATCTCGGCGACATCGGAATGGCCGCTGGTATGGAAGGCGGCGGCTGCGACGATCAGGATCGCGGCATTGACGAAGAGCGCCAGCATCAGCGCGACGGTGCTGTCGATCGTTGCCCATTTGATCGCATCGCGGCGACCCTCTTCGGTGCGCTTATAGGCGCGGGTCTGGACGATGGAGGAATGCAGATAGAGATTGTGCGGCATGACCGTCGCACCGATGATGCCCATGGCGATATAGAGCATCTCGTGATTGGTGACGATTTCGGGCGAGGGGATGAAGCCCTGGAGGATCGCCGCCACCGGCGGTGCGGCTGCGGCGATCTGGATGGCAAAACAGATGGCGATGACGGTCAGCAGCGCGATGACGAAAGCTTCGAGGTAGCGGAAGCCCTTGCTCATCAGCAGCAACAACAAAAATGCGTCGAGCGCGGTGATCAGCGCGCCGCCGATCAGCGGAATTCCGAAGAGCAGCTGCAATGCGATCGCAGTGCCGATGACTTCGGCAAGATCGCAGGCGATAATGGCGAGCTCACAGGCAAACCACAGCGCCAGATTGACCGGCCGCGGATAGTGATCGCGACAGGCTTGGGCGAGATCACGGCCGGTGGCGATGCCGAGCCTTGCGGAAAGCGCCTGCAGCAGGATCGCCATCAGGTTCGACAGCATGATGACGGTGAGAAGCGTGTAGCCGAACTGCGCGCCGCCGGCGAGATCGGTCGCCCAGTTGCCGGGGTCCATATAGCCGACGGAGATCATGTAACCGGGGCCGACGAAAGCCATCAGGCGTCGAATCCAGCTGCCGCCATGCGGAACCTTAACCGTGGCATTGACTTCGGGAAGGCTCGGACGATCGTCCTCGTCGCGCCTGGCAAACTGCCATGCGCGCTCCTGTACTGCGGCTTCCTGAACTTGTGTCATGCGGGGCTCCGGGAGGATCATGCTATGAGACTACTAAATAAATATGACCGATATCAAAATTATGCAATAGGCTATATTTCAATGGTCATTGCATCCCGCCCGGCCGAGGCCATGACCTGCCGTTCGTTTGCCGATGGGCCGGGCGTCGAGGCGGCCAGCGCTGCTAGAGTATTTCCGCTTTCTTCGAATTGCGAAAACGTTCTATCTTATTGTTTTCAGGCAAATTCTTGCGGAAACCGCTGCGCACTTTTCCCGGAAATGCTCTAATGCCTGCGCCCTGAAGGAAAGGTTGGATCAACCAGGGACGAGCGGCGAGACGGTGTCGTTTTGCCATGACGGATTTACATGACGGGTCGATCCATCTTGGAGCGAGAGAGCCGGGGCTTGGCGCAGCTCGCTCAATCTCGTCCGGAGTCTCGTCTGTGCAAGGAGGTCCTCCGCCACCGAAGCGGCGGAAGGCGGTCGCCGGTCAGAGCCTATTCGGCGGCGTCGTGCTTGGAAATGGAATCGCGGACGACGCCATATTGGCCACCCCAGCGATCGGTCATTTCGTGGCGAATATCCCATAGATCGGGGAAGAAGCGATGGCGCGTGCCGGCCTGCAACAGCTCGACGGGACGACCTTTCAGCGATTTCGAGCCGAGGCCGATGGAACGCTGGATCAGATAGATGTGATTGGCGCGGAATTTCTGGAACAGTTCGTCATATTCGACCAGCGCTTCGGCGACCACGTAGCTGTCGCCGTGATCGTATTTAACGTCATAGATATCAGCGACCGTCAGGCCGGCGGCATCGAGATAGTTTGCCTTGAAGGCCTGCCAGAGATCCGGCGGCATGCGCAGCAGAAACCCGAAGCCGGGCGATTCCTGGCCGCTGCCATTGCCGAGTTGCAGACGGATTTGCTGATATTCCTTCGGGGACATGGTTTCCAGAAGATCGAGCTGGGTCGTCATCATGCGCATGATCCGGTGCACGCGGCCCATAAGGGTTACGACGCGATGCGTATTGCGCTCCTCCATGAAGCCGATGACATCGACCAGTGTGTAGGCCATCAGCTTCATCCAGAGTTCTTCGACCTGATGGACGATCTGGAACTGCAATTCGTCGCCGTTGACCATGCCGTTCAGCGGCTTCTGACAGGCGAGCAGCTTGTCGCACTGCAGGTAGACGCCATAGTCGCGCATTTCGGGCGCCTCGATGCGCGCGTAATAGTCTTTCTTCTGCATCTTCGTTCCCTTTGTTCCGGCTTTCGGCCGTCCAGCATATTTGCTCACTTTCAAGGATACGAAATTCAGCTTGAACATTGTTCCTATTTGTCATCCATTTCTGAAGAAATGGAGTACGATCGATCATTCTTACGGCTATGGAGAGAACGATGGAATTAGATGCCCTAGATCGTAAGATCATTACCGCGCTGGAGGTCGATGCCCGCCTCTCCTTTGCTGCGCTTGCCGATCTGGCCGGTCTCAGCAAGACGCCATGCTGGAAGCGCGTAAAAGCGCTGGAGGAAGCGGGTGTGATCCGGGGATACAGGACGCTTCTCGATCCGGCCAGGCTCGGTTTCGGGCTGGAGGCTTTCGTGCAGGTGTCGATCGATGTCGAGCGCTTCGATGCGTTTGAGGCCGCCGTGCGCCGCCATCCGTTGATCTGGCGCTGTCATGCGACGACGGGCGAGGCTGATTATCTCCTGCATATTCTGGCGACCGATATGGCGGCGCTCGACCGGTTGCTTCGGCAGGAGCTCAATCGGCTGCCGGGCGTCCGGCATACCGTGACGTCGATGTCGACGCGGGAGATCAAGTCGGACATTTCGTTGGCCGAGGCCATGCAGCATGTCGGCGAATAACTATCGGCCGTCGTCATATCGCATCGAGGCGACGACACGGCCATCAGTCGTTCGCCGACATCGACAAGAGAAAAGGAGTTGCTGGATCGAAGCAATCACATCGGCGGCACGGTGCCGTTGAGGCCGACGGCAACCCGGTCGGCGGAGACGGTGGTTTCGCCAGTTTGCTCGCCGATGATGAAGACGCCGGCGCCGGGCTTCAGATCGGCTTTCTTCGCGAATGTCAGCGTCACGACAGGCGTGCCATCCGGCACTTTGATCTTGCGTTCGCCACCCTTGTAGCTGAGCGTCAAGGTCGGGCCGCTGACCGAGGTCACGGCATTGGTGACCGTAGCATTGGTCATCGAGCCGTTCGGCGCCGAATCCCAGGGGCGGTCGCCTTCGCCGGTTCCCTTCATCGAGGCCGGGAAGATGACCACTTCGATCGCGCCATTGATGCCGCTATCGGTCGGCTGCGAGGCGATGCCGACGAAATCGCCGGGCTTGATGTCGCTGATAGCAGCCTTGACGACGCCACCGACGCTCCAGCCCGATTTCAGCGCGACTGTCACGTCCTTGCCGTCGCGGGACTTGACCTTGAGCGTATCGCCATCGAGGCTTTCCACGGTGCCGCGCACCCTTACACGCTCGGCGGCCTGGGCGCTTTGAAACGCGGCAAGCGTGGCGACGGAGAGCGTCAGCGCAGCCGCGATCAGACGTTTGCGATCCATGGGTGGAGTCTCCCTTGAGATATCGGCCGAGCGATGCGCCGGTCGTGCTTGATAAGAAGGCTGAAATTGGTCGACGGAAGCCGCGGAACCGGCTTCGAAGCCATACACTTCGCGATCCTATGCGCCGCTTCCATCACTCGCCATTCAAACAAGCGTGAGATTGCCGTCTCGTCCGGCGCGGGCAGAAATTCCTGGAAAAGGTCATTTTTTCGCAGAACATCAAGCATTGCTTAACGTTTGACGTTAGACTGGGCTGGTTATCTCGAATTCCCTATCGCGCGTTGCGCTGGGCTGGGGAGATTGGAGAACGAAATGACCGCGATTCGTCCGCTTCTGATCGGAATCCTCCTGATTCTGGCATTGGTTCTGATTGCGCTCAGTATTCTGCTAGTCGATCCCCACCAGCCTGTCCGTCAATCCGACAACCTCATTCCGCCGCCGACAGAGTCGCCGCAGCGTCCCTAAGTGGGTGCCGGGAATGGTCAGCTCGCCGGTGTAAAGCGTGCCACGAGGCTGTGGCGATCACCGGGATAGGTGAGGCGGACATGGGTTATCGGGCCGGCGGCGCTCCAGGTGCGCCGCTCGACGACGAGGCATGCCGTCCCTTTCTGGATATCGAGGTTGGCGGCGGCGTCGCCTTCGGCCGATATTGCGCGGATCTGATGTTCGGCGGTGCTCCACGGCACCTGGTTGAGCAGCCAGGGACCAGGCGGCAATGTCTCGAAGTCTGCCTTCGCCGCTTCCGGCACCGCGTCGAGATTGATGACACGATTTTCCAGGCAGAAGGGGCGCGGGCCGGCATAATGGATGCAGGTGATCTCTATCACCGGGATAGAGCCGACGAACTGCAGCCTGCGCGCGTCCTCCGACCGTCCGCGCCGCTCGGCAAGCTTTATCAGCCTGTGTGAATAGGGCAGGTTGAGCGACAGGACCTCGGACTTGATGTCATGAATCTCCAGTACGGCAGATTGTGCCTGCGGATGCGTGACGAAGCTGCCCGAGCGCTTTCGCCGCTCGATCAGACCGGCACGTGCGAGCTGGGTCAGCACCTTGTTTACCGTCATGCGCGAGCAGTCATACTGCTCCGCCAGGTCCATCTCGAACGGGATGCGATGCCCTGGAGGCCAGGCGCCGGAAACAATCCGGCCCTCGATATCGCTGAGGATGCGCTGATGGAGGGTCGCCTCTTTGCTCGTGGTCATGCCACCCATCTGTTCCGTGTGAGACATGGGATTTCCCGCAAGTTATTTAGGGGTCAATCGATGGGAGGAAAAGCGGTTTTTAATCGATAAGCTCGGCCATCGCCTTGCGGAATCGCGCCGAGATCGCCTCCCGCTTGATATGATGACCGCCTTCGACCTGCTTGTGGCCCAGCGCCCAAACACCATCGACCTTGACGCCGCCGGCGAAGGTCCAGTGATCGAGAAGCCGATCGCCGGAGACATAGGGCACCGCACTCACATCAAGCGAAACGATATCGGCGTGATTACCGACGACGAGGCCGGCCGGTGCCTTGAGAGCCGCGCCACCGCCCGCCAGAGCGCCGTCGAACAGCATGCGGGCGGTCGAACCGCCGGTCTCGGCGATAACGTTGCGGGCACGCAGCGCCAGGCGCTGCGAATATTCGAGCTGCCGCAACTCCTCGGGCACCGAAATCAGGATGTTGGAATCCGAACCAATACCGTAACGACCACCTTCTTCGAGGAAGAGCGGTGCAGCGAAAACGCCGTCGCCAAGATTGGCCTCGGTGATGGGGCAAAGGCCGGCGACTGCGCCGCTCCTTGCCATGCGCCGGGTTTCATCCTCGGTCATATGCGTGGCATGGATCAGGCACCAGCGCTCATTGACGGGCGCATTATCGAGCAGCCATTGCACCGGCCGGGCACCCGACCAGGCGATGCAGTCCTCGACTTCCTTCACCTGCTCGGCGACATGGATGTGGATCGGCCCATCGCCGGCGATCGGCACGAGCCTTGCCAGCTCTTCCGGCGTCACGGCGCGCAGGCTGTGCGGTGCGATGCCGAGTTCGGCGCCGGGCAGGCGGCTCGTGACCGTACGGCAGCCGGCCATCAGCGCTTCGAAGCTCTCGATCGAATTGATGAAGCGGCGCTGGCCGTCGATGGGAGCGGCGCCGCCGAAGCCGGAATGGGCGTAGAAGACGGGCAGCAGCGTCAGCGCAATGCCGGTCTCAGCGCTGGCGGCGCCGATGCGCTCGGCCAGCTCGGCGATGTTGGCATAATGGCTGCCGTCCTTGTCATGGTGCAGATAGTGGAATTCGCCGACGCGGGAGAAGCCGGCTTCCAGCATCTCCATATAGAGCTGCGCGGCGACGGCCTCGACGTGATCCGGGGTCATCGACAGGGCGAATTTGTACATGACGGTACGCCAGCTCCAGAAGCTGTCGTTGGCCGGGCCGCGGACTTCGGCAAGGCCAGCCATGGCGCGTTGGAAAGCGTGGCTGTGCAGGTTCGGCATGGCAGGCACGAGAACACGCTGCCTGTCGTCACCGGCTTCGGGCGCAACATCCGTCGCGATCTCGGCGATGCGGCCGTCTTCGAGGGTCAATCGCACATTCTCGTGCCATCCGTCGCCAAGCAGTGCGGCGCGTGCATGAAGTCTCGTCATGGTCTCACCCTTTCCTTTCGGACGCGGAGTCCAAAATCCCTCTTGTCAGTCTTTCGATTATGTATATACATTATGAGCCAACGAGGAAAGGCGTAAAGCTGATGGGTGGGAACAATTTTTCCGAAGATGGCCCCAACGATGGCAAGGAAAACGGCGCGGCAGCCCGCGTCTGGCGCAACGGTCGCCTTGCGAGCTTGAAAGAGGGCGAGGCCCGGCTCGGCACGATCGAGAAGGGCGCTATCCTGACCAAGGGCGGCCGTATCGTCTTTGCCGGCCATGAAGCCGATCTGCCTGATACGTCCGATGCTGAAATCATCGATCTCGAAGGGCGCTGGGTGACCCCCGGCCTCGTCGACTGCCACACGCATATCGTCTATGGCGGCAATCGCGCCCGCGAATTCGAGATGCGCCTGGAGGGCGCGAGCTACGAAGAAATCGCCCGCGCCGGCGGCGGCATCGTTTCCTCCGTCAACGCGACGCGGGCGCTATCGGTGGACGAGCTTGTTGCTACCGCTTTGCCGCGCCTCGACACGCTGCTGTCCGAAGGCGTAACGACAATCGAAGTGAAGTCAGGCTACGGCCTCAACATTGAATCCGAGTTGAAGATGCTGCGGGCCGCACGCAAGCTCGGCGAAGTTCGCCCAGTTCGCGTCGTCACCTCCTATCTCGGCGCGCACGCGACCCCGGTGGAGTACAAGGGCCGCAATGGCGATTATATCACTGATGTCGTGCTGCCCGGCCTGAAACAGGCGCATTCCGAAGGTCTTGTCGATGCTGTTGATGGCTTCTGCGAGGGGATTGCCTTTTCGACGGGCGAAATCGCCCGCGTCTTCGATCTTGCCAAATCGCTCGGTATTCCGGTGAAGCTGCATGCCGAACAGCTTTCCAATCTCGGTGGCGCCAAGCTTGCCGCCTCCTATGGTGCACTTTCAGCCGATCATGTCGAATATCTCGATGAGGATGGCGTCAAGGCGATGGCTGCGGCTGGCACGGTTGCCGTGCTGCTGCCTGGTGCCTTCTATGCCATCAACGAGAAGCAGAAGCCGCCGGTTCAGGCCCTGCGTGATGCGGGCGTTTCGATCGCCATCGCCACGGACTCCAATCCCGGTACCTCACCGCTGACCTCGCTGCTGTTGACCATGAACATGGCTGCTACCCTTTTCCGCCTGACGGTCGAGGAATGCATTGCCGGCGCGACGCGCGAAGGCGCTCGCGCCCTTGGTCTCCTCGCCGAAACGGGCACACTCGAGGCCGGCAAGTCGGCCGATTTTGCCATCTGGGATGTCGAAAGCCTGGCGGAGCTCGTCTACCGCATCGGCTTCAATCCCCTCCATGCACATGTTTTCAAGGGAAAGA
Source organism: Rhizobium pantanalense (assembly GCF_030182525.1). Lineage (NCBI taxonomy): Bacteria > Pseudomonadati > Pseudomonadota > Alphaproteobacteria > Hyphomicrobiales > Rhizobiaceae > Rhizobium > Rhizobium pantanalense. The sequence goes on along the minus strand of NZ_JAQJCH010000004.1, from coordinate 23,686 downwards.
GGTTCAACCGATGACTGTCGTTCTCCATCCGGGTTCCGTCTCGCTGCAGCAGCTGGCGACGATCTATTGGAGCGGTGAGCCGGCTAAGCTCGAAGCGTCCTTCGACGCGGGCATCGCCAAGGCCGCGGCCCGCATCGCCGAAATTGCTGCCGGCAACGCGCCGGTCTATGGCATCAATACCGGCTTCGGCAAACTGGCATCGATCAAGATCGACAGTGCCGATGTCGCCACACTTCAGCGCAATCTCATCCTCTCGCATTGCTGCGGCGTCGGGCAGCCGCTGCCTGAAAACGTCGTCCGCCTCATTATGGCGCTGAAGCTTATTTCGCTTGGACGTGGTGCCTCCGGCGTTCGGCTGGAACTCGTGCGGCTCATCGAAGGCATGCTCGAAAAGGGCGTCGTTCCCGTCATTCCCGAAAAGGGTTCCGTCGGCGCGTCCGGCGATCTTGCGCCGCTGGCGCACATGACCGCTGTCATGATGGGCCATGGTGAAGCCTTTTATGCCGGCGAGCGGCTTTCCGGCGCGGCAGCGCTCGAAAAGGCCGGTCTGACACCGGTCGTGCTTGCCGCCAAGGAAGGGCTGGCGCTCATCAACGGCACGCAGGTGTCGACCGGCCTTGCGCTTGCCGGTCTCTTCCGTGCCCATCGTGCCGCCCAGGCCGCCCTCATCACCGGCGCTATGTCGACGGATGCGGCGATGGGTTCTTCCGCCCCCTTCCATCCCGATATTCATACGCTGCGCGGCCATAAGGGCCAGATCGATACCGCCGCTGCCCTTCGCGGCCTGCTCGCCGGTTCGATGATCCGCCAAAGCCATATCGAAGGCGACGAGCGTGTGCAGGATCCCTATTGCATCCGTTGCCAGCCGCAGGTGGACGGCGCTTGCCTCGACCTGCTGCGTTCCGTCGGCCGCACGCTCGAAATCGAAGCCAATGCCGTCACCGACAATCCGCTGGTGCTTTCGGACAATTCCGTCGTTTCCGGTGGCAATTTCCACGCCGAGCCCGTCGCTTTCGCGGCCGACCAGATCGCTATTGCCGTCTGCGAAATCGGCGCGATCGCGCAGCGCCGTATAGCGCTGCTCGTCGATCCCGCGCTTAGCTACGGCCTGCCGGCGTTCCTTGCCAAGAAGCCGGGCCTGAACTCCGGCCTGATGATTGCCGAAGTGACCTCGGCGGCACTGATGTCCGAAAACAAGCAGATGTCGCACCCGGCCTCGGTCGACTCGACCCCGACCTCTGCGAACCAGGAAGACCATGTCTCCATGGCCTGCCATGGTGCGCGCCGCCTGCTTCAAATGACCGAAAACCTCTTTGCCATTATCGGCATCGAGGCGCTGACGGCCGCCCAGGGTGTCGAGCTGCGCGCGCCGCTGACGACCAGCCCGGAACTGACCCTCGCCATTGCTTCGATCCGCGCCGCCGTGCCGTCGCTGGAAGAGGACCGCTACATGGCGAACGACCTGAAAGCCGCCAGCGAGCTTATCGGCTCCGGCGCGCTCAATGCCTCGATTTCAACCGACATCCTGCCCTCCCTGGAGATGTGACATGACCAATCCACGCCATAATATCCGCGAAATCCGCGCGCCTCGTGGTCCGGAGCTCAATGCCAAGAGCTGGCTGACCGAAGCGCCCTTGCGCATGCTGATGAACAACCTCGATCCTGATGTTGCCGAGAACCCGAACGAGCTCGTCGTCTACGGCGGCATCGGTCGCGCCGCCCGCACCTGGGATGATTTCGACCGTATCGCCGCGACGCTGAAGACGCTCAACGAAGACGAGACGCTGCTGGTGCAGTCCGGCAAGCCGGTCGCCGTGTTCCGCACCCACAAGGATGCGCCGCGCGTGCTGATTGCCAACTCCAACCTCGTGCCGCACTGGGCGACCTGGGATCACTTCAACGAGCTGGATAAGAAAGGCCTTGCCATGTACGGCCAGATGACGGCCGGCTCGTGGATCTATATCGGCACGCAGGGCATCGTGCAGGGCACCTACGAAACCTTCGTCGAAGCCGGCCGCCAGCACTATAATGGCAATCTCAAGGGCAAGTGGATCCTAACCGGCGGTCTCGGCGGCATGGGCGGCGCGCAGCCGCTGGCGGCCGTCATGGCCGGTGCCTGCTGCCTCGCCGTCGAATCGGACGAAACCCGCATCGATTTCCGCTTGCGCACCCGTTACGTCGACGAGAAGGCATCGAGCCTCGATGAAGCGCTGGCCCTGATCGACAAGTGGACAAAGGCCGGCGAAGCCAAGTCCGTCGGCCTGCTCGGCAATGCCGCCGAGATCTTCCCTGAGCTGGTGAAGCGCATGAAGGCCGGCGGTCCGCGCCCCGATATCGTCACCGACCAGACCTCCGCTCACGATCCGCTGAACGGCTATCTGCCGATCGGCTGGACGGTGGCCGAACACAGGGCCAAGCGTGAGAGCGACCCGAAAGCCGTCGAAGCTGCCGCCCGCGCCTCGATGAAGGTGCATGTCGAAGCCATGGTCGCCTTCTGGGATGCGGGCGTGCCGACGCTCGACTATGGCAACAATATCCGCCAGGTCGCCAAGGAAGAGGGTTTCGAAAACGCCTTCGCCTTCCCGGGCTTCGTGCCGGCCTATATCCGCCCGCTCTTCTGCCGCGGCATCGGTCCGTTCCGCTGGGCTGCCCTTTCGGGCGATCCCGAGGATATCTACAAGACCGACGCCAAGGTGAAGGAGCTGCTGCCCGACAACAAGCACCTGCACAATTGGCTGGACATGGCGCGCGAGCGCATTTCTTTCCAGGGCTTGCCGGCGCGCATTTGCTGGGTCGGTCTCGGCGATCGCCACCGCCTCGGACTTGCCTTCAACGAAATGGTCAGGAATGGCGAGCTAAAGGCGCCCGTCGTCATCGGCCGTGACCATCTCGACTCCGGCTCGGTCGCTTCGCCGAACCGTGAGACGGAAGCCATGAAGGACGGCTCGGATGCCGTTTCCGACTGGCCGCTGCTTAACGCCTTGCTCAACACCGCATCGGGTGCCACCTGGGTATCGCTGCACCACGGCGGCGGCGTCGGCATGGGCTTCAGCCAGCACTCGGGCATGGTCATCTGCGCCGATGGCACGGATGATGCGGCCAAGCGCCTGGAGCGCGTTCTCTGGAACGACCCGGCCACCGGCGTCATGCGCCACGCCGATGCCGGCTACGACATTGCGCTCGACTGGGCCAAGCAGCAGGGCCTGCGCCTGCCGGCCATCCTGGGGAATTGATGAGACGCGCTTCCCGGCCTCAGTATTTTCGATTGAGGCCGGGATAACGCAAGATGGTTTCGTCGACGGTGATCAACGGAATGCCTTCGACAATAGCCTGAGCGATCAAAATGCGATCGAATGGATCTTTGTGAAGAGGTGGAAGCCCGGCAATTGCGATCGTGTGTTCGCTGATGATCGGCAGCTCTTTGTAGCCAGCCTCCATTAGCTTATAACGCAACCGAAATGGATCGGTATGAAAATCGCTTCGCCCCGAACCATGTTTGATCGCGACCTCCCAAATACTCGCAGGGCTAAAGAGGAGCTCGTTTTCATCGTTATCGATGAGCGTTCTCACCTCTTGCGAGAGAAGCGCGATATCACCGGCCGCCCAGATGAGAATATGCGTGTCGAGGAGGAATCTCATTTGTTGGCGATGTCGTCTCGATTGCCGTAAAACATCTCTTCGATTTCATCAGCCATCATGGTGTCGAAATCTTCGGGAACCACGATCTCGCCTTTCATGAAGCCGATGCGGCGCTTCTTTGGTGCATCCTTCTCCTCAAGGGGAACAACTTTCACCATCGGTTTCCCCGCCTTGGCGATAATGAAGGCTTCGCCCTTGGCGGCTTTTTCGATCAGCCGCGACAAATGCGTTTTCGCCTCATGAATATTGACGGTTTCCATAGCAGGCTCCGAATGGACTTAGTCCATTAAACTTAGTTTACTCCGAATCGAATTGCAATGATGGGACAAGAATAGATGGCAATGCCGAAAATCACGCTTCTCCGCAGCGATAGTCACCGTCGTATGCCCTGGAAAAACGGCGGCGGGGAAACGGTGGAGATCGCCGTTTCGCCAGAGGGCGCCGTGCTTGCCGACTTCGACTGGCGCGTCAGCATGGCGACCGTTGCCACGGACGGGCGGTTCTCGGTCTTTCCCGGCATAGATCGCACGCTATCCATTCTCGATGGCGAAGGCATGACGCTCTTCATCGAGGGCCGCGCGCCTGAACGTCTCACACAGGCAAGCGAGCCGCTGCCCTTTGCTGCCGATGCACCAACCTCGGCGACATTGATCGATGGCACGATCACCGATCTCAATGTCATGACGCGGCGGGACTGTTTTACGCATTCCGTGCGGCGTGTTGCTATAGATGGACATAGGGAGATCGCTTTCGAGATCGGGACCAATCTGGTTCTTTGTCATCGAGGCAATGCCAAGGTCGATGGCATGGCGCTTGCCGTGGGCGATTGCCTTTTGATTTCCAACGACAGCGCCGGGCGGCACTCGATCTCGGGCAAGGCGCAGCTGTTCCATATCGCCATCGCGGCAATATAGTCGGCTATCTGCTGTTCCTTGACTTGACACCCGCCCAGCTCGGTCATCCTATTTCTGTCTAGTAGAAAGAGGATACCGGCATGAGCGACGATCAGATCCCCGCCGATAGCAAGCTCACAACATCCAAGCGCCGCTGGGCGGCGGAAGGCAAGTTTCTGACGGGGCGCGTCAGCCGGCCCGAAACAGAGCGGCTGCCGCCGGGGCAGCATCTCGTCAAGAACTGGCCGGTGCTCGATCTCGGCGTGCAGCCACAGATTTCTCGGTCGAGTTGGCGGCTCGATGTGATCGGCTTCGTGGAAAATCGGCTCAACTTGGATTGGGCCGCTTTCCAGGCGATCGAGCAAAGCACCTGTGTCAGTGATATCCATTGCGTGACGACTTGGTCGCGCTACGACAATCGCTGGGAAGGGGTTTCGACGCGTGATCTCCTCGATCTCGCCATGCCGACGGCCGAGGCACAGCACGTGTTGCTGACGAGCTATGACGGCTATACCACCAACCTGCCGCTTGCTGATTTCGCTGCCGAGGATGCGATCCTCGCGACCGCCTGGGAAGGCCAGCCGCTGACAGTCGAACATGGCGGCCCGATGCGCCTCGTCGTGCCGCATCTTTACTTCTGGAAGAGCGCCAAATGGCTGAACCGCATCGAGCTCATCGGTGCGGACAGGGCCGGCTTCTGGGAGAAGAACGGCTACCACATGTATGGTGATCCGTGGCGGGAGCAGCGTTACTCGGACGATTGACGCTCCCGGCGCCTTGCGGGTGAGGTGGCTTGGCTCTCTGGAATCGCGGTTCTTATGTCACCGTGTCAATTTTTGATGGCGACGGCTGGGTTTGTGGCTTTGCAAGCCACCATCATGGGCGTATTCAATGATCGTATGATTACGGCCGGCATGCACGGCTCCTTTGAACGCCAATCTCCGAATTCAGATTATGACCATTGCCCGGACTATAGAAGAGCCTACCGAAGCAAGTTTCGGCCGGCAGTCCCGTATCATCGCCTTCGTCGTCGCCGTCTCCTTCTTCATGCAGATCCTGGACGGTACCATCGTCACCACCTCGCTGCCGCAGATGGCGAAAACCTTCGGCGTCGAGCCGGTTTCGATGAGCATCGGCATCACGGTCTATCTGCTGACCATGGCTGCTTTCGTGCCGCTGGCCGGCTGGGCTGGTGATCGCTATGGCGCACGGCGAGTGTTTCTGGCGTCGATCACCATCTTCACCGTAGCATCGCTGTTTTGCGGTTTTTCAGGCAACTTGACCGAGTTCATCATTGCCCGTGCCGTTCAAGGTATCGGCAGCGCGCTGATGACGCCCGTGGGACGTATCATCGTGCTGAAGAATGCTCGCAAATCCGATCTGGTGCACGCGATGTCGATGATCACCTGGCCGGCACTGACCGCTCCGGTTATCGGCCCCGTACTCGGCAGCTTCATCACCACCTATTTGAGCTGGCATTGGAATTTCCTGATCAATATCCCGATCGGCATTATCGGCCTTGGTCTCGTCCTGCGCTTCGTGCCGGATCAGCGAGAGGAAAAGGTCGCTCGCCTCGATTTCATCGGCTTCCTGCAATCGGCGGCGGGGCTGACCTTCCTGCTTGCCGGCCTCGAATTTGTGGTGCAGGGCACGACGGGGCTGGCGCCCAGCATTGGGTTGATCGCTGCAGGCGTGGTCTTCTCCGTCATCGCCACCCGGCATTTCATGACGGTCGATGCGCCCTTGCTCGATCTCTCCGCCTTCAAGGTGCAGACCTTCGCCATGTCGACGCTTTCGGCCGGTACGGCGAGCCGTGTGGCGATCAACGCGACGCCGTTCCTGATCCCGCTGCTCTTTCAGGTCGGTTTCGGTCGTACGGCGATCGATGCGGGCACTTATCTGCTGTTCTATTTCGCCGGCAATCTCGGCATGAAGGCGATCACGACGCAGATGCTGAGGATTTTCGGTTTCCGCAACGTGCTCATCGTCAATGGGCTGATCTCGTCGGCCAGCATTGCCGGATGCGCGTTTCTGTCTCCATCGACGCCAGACGCGTTGATATATTGCCTACTATTCATCGCCGGCCTGTCGCGTTCGATGAACTTCACGGCGCTGAATACGCTGGGGTTTGCCGATATCCATGCCGCGCAGCGCAGCTCCGCTTCCACATTGTCGAGCATGCTGCAGCAGGTTTCGCTGCTGCTGGGCGTTGCCGTCGCTGCCGCCGTTCTCAATCTCTCGCGCACGATTCATGGTGGGGAAACACTCTCGCTCATCGATTTTCGCTGGGCTTTCCTCATCATTGGCCTTATCGGTGGCATCTCCGCATTGCGTTTTATCAGCCTGCCGCATGCTGCCGGCGCAGAGGTATCCCGCCATAAAGTGAAGACCTGATCAAACCTTCAAATTCTTAACGATATTGACAGGCAAGCCGCTGTAAAATGGCCTGCCGGTTCCCATATGAAATCCGCGTCAACTCCCACAGGAGGCAGTCCCATGCTGCTCAGAACCCTCGCTATCACTGCTCTCATCGTCGGCATGTCCAGCGCCGCCATGGCCGAGCAGGTGCACAAGCATCATCCTAAGCGCGTCAATGTCGAGGCGTTCCAGGCCGATGTCGGCAGCGTCGACCATTCGAAGGATGCAATTCTCCCGGATGGCACCATCAACACCGACCCGTCCGTGACTGGCCCGATCCGCGCCGGCGACTCCATTTCCCGTCTGCAATGCGCCGCTGCCCCCAACTCCGTCGGCGCTCGTTCGAGCACCTATAGTGCGGGCTCCGCTTCGCTTTGCCCGTAACGGCGTGATGGCTCGAGCTGGTCTTAAGCCAGTTCGATATCCGTCTGCTTGAACCGGTCGCTTTTCGACAATAGCGGCTGGCGATAATAGCGAGCGCAGGCATAGCTCATGCAATCATCAAGGCTGAGGTGTGCCGCATGGGCGCCTTGGCCATAGCGCTCGTAAGCTTCCGTTGCCAATGCGGCGGCGCGTGGCGGCACCGCAAGCAGTTGAATGTTCATGAGCTGCAGAAACATGCGGACAGCTTCGCCGGCCTCGGTCGGCGACAATCCTAAACTATCGGAGACAAGGATTGCGGTATTTGCTGCGACAAGCGGCGAGGTCATTCGCGCGGTTGCCGGCTGCATGCGGATGGCAAAGGCGCGCGCCTCCTCCTCGTCGGTCATCATCGCCGACAGCACTGAAGCGTCGATAAACATCAAATCTCTTCCGCTATGCCGGCGCTTTCGCTTTTGGCGATGGCCTTCTGTTTGAGATTGCGGCAGAAAGCCACGGCGACGTCGGCAAGGGCCGGTTTGGTCAGCTCCTCATCCAGCGCCTTCTGCAAGGCAAGCCGCACGGCTTCCGTCTTGGTGGCGGCCTTGGTCAGCGCCTGGTAGCGGCGCGCCAATCGGTCTATGGCATCGTCCTTGATGTAAAGCGGCATGGAATATCCCTTCAAATCCTATGGATATCCTTAAGCTCCGTACATAGTGAGGGCAATCATATCCGCCGGTGATTGCATCCCTTTCCTGCGATATTTAGATGACGATCATCATCTAACGTGATAGGAGTGGTGCGAAGATATGGTTTGCTGACCGTGAGGAGATGTCATGCCCGCTACCGATCCCATCGTCATCGTTTCCGCCACGCGCACGCCGCTCGGTCGCTTCCAGGGAGATCTTTCGTCCCTGCAGGCGCACGAGCTGGGCGCGCATGTCATCCGCGCGGCGCTTGCGCGTGCCGGTCTTTCGGCGGAGAGAGTGGATGAAGTTCTGTTCGGCTGCGTCCTGCCAGCGGGGCAGGGACAGGCGCCGGCCCGGCAGGCTGCGCGCGGGGCTGGCCTGCCGGATGCTGTCGGCGCCACCACCATCAACAAGGTCTGCGGCTCCGGCATGAAGGCGACCATGCTGGCGCATGATCTGCTTCTCGCTGGTTCGGCCTCGATCACCGTTGCTGGTGGCATGGAATCCATGTCGAATGCGCCCTATCTGCTGGCTAAGGCACGCGGCGGCTATCGCATGGGCCATGACCGCATCTTCGATCACATGATGCTCGACGGGCTCGAGGATGCCTATGAGAAGGGCCGTTCCATGGGCGATTTCGGCGAGCTGGCAGTCGAGGCCTATCAGTTCAGCCGCGAGGATCAGGATGCCTATGCGGTCGAGACTCTATCGCGCGCCCGTGCCGCAACGGAGAACGGCGCCTTCGAAGCCGAAATCACGCCAGTTTCCGTCATGGCCAAGGGTGGTCCGGTCACCATTGCCAAGGACGAGCATCCGCAAAAGGTCTCGCCGGAAAAAATCCCGGCGCTGAAGCCCGCCTTCCGCAAGGATGGCACAATTACCGCTGCCAGTGCCTCGGCCAATGCCGATGGTGCGGCAGCGCTCATCCTGACGCGCCGTTCGCTCGCCGAGCGCGAGGGATTGCGCATTCTTGCCGAGATCAAGGCGCATGCGACGCATTCCCAGGAGCCGGCCTGGTACACTACCGCGCCGATCCCGGCGATCCGCAAGCTGCTCGACAAGACGGGCTGGAAGATCGGCGATGTCGATCTCTTCGAGATCAACGAGGCCTTCGCCGTTGTCGCCATGGCAGCTGCCAAGGAGCTCGGCATTGCACGCGATCGTCTGAACATCAATGGCGGCGCATGTGCGCTTGGCCACCCCATCGGCGCCACCGGGGCGCGTCTCATCGTGACGCTGCTGTACGCGCTCGAGCGTCAGGGTGCGAGGAAGGGCGTTGCGGCGCTCTGCATCGGCGGCGGCGAGGCAACGGCGATTGCTGTGGAGCGGGTTGGGTGACTGTAGTGATGTAGCGGCTGGACAGGCATGCCTATTGATGCCGCGCCTGCGACTATGGCCTCTCATCCTAGCCTTCTCGCCGCACGCGGGGAGAGGGGGTGAGGGGCAGTGTGGTACGCTCTCTCCGCGTTGCTAAACATAGATCAGGTCGTAGACGTAGGATTTCGCATCTTTCTTGCTTACCCATTCACCTTCAGGTGGATGATCGGCATCTTGTTCGGGGAACGGCACATTCCACGGCCTGCCGAGAAGGCCTCGTCATCCCAGGCGCCCCAGCCAAAGCCAGGCTGAAAGCTGATCCAGAGATCGGAGTCCTCTCGCTGGTAGCCAATCTTTCCGTCAGGCAGCTCTTTGCGGTGAAAAGTGTAAATCAGGTGGTCGCTCTGCCGCTTCAGCTGAAATCGATCCGTGTTCATGCCTCCTCCATTCTTTTGTTTGGGTTACGAACACCGACCTCCGGAAGTTTTCATTTCACCAGCCGCAGCCGGAGTGCGTTGGCGATCACCGAGACCGACGACAGGCTCATCGCGGCTGCAGCGATCATCGGCGACAGAAGCAGGCCGAAGACCGGGTAGAGCACGCCGGCTGCGAGCGGCACGCCGAGCGCATTGTAGCCGAAGGCAAAGGCAAGATTCTGCTTGATGTTGCGGATGGTCGCTTCCGATAGGTGACGCGCCCGTACGATGCCGTTGAGATCGCCCTTCACCAGCGTAATGCCGGCGCTTTCCATGGCGACATCGGCGCCCGTGCCCATGGCGATGCCGACATCGGCTGATGCAAGCGCGGGAGCATCATTGACGCCATCGCCCGCCATGGCAACGATGCGGCCCTCGGCCCGCAACTCGTCGACCAGCGCCTTCTTGCCTTCCGGCAGCATATCCGCGCGCACCTCGTCGATGCCAAGCTCTCTGGCGACGGCGGCGGCGGTCTTGCCGTTATCGCCGGTCGCCATGACGATCGTCAGGCCGCTTTCATGCAGCGCCTTGATGGCGGCTGCCGTGGTCGGCTTGATCCGGTCGGCGACGGCGACGAGGCCGGCCAGCTTCCTGTCGATGGCGACGAACATGACGGTCTTGCCCTCGCCGCGCAGGCGCTCCGTCTCGGCTTCCAAGGCATCCGTCGAAACCGCAAGGTCGGACATCATCGCGGCATTGCCGAGCGCGATCGTAGAGTCGCCGGCGCGGCCCTCCACGCCCTTGCCGGTCACCGCCGCAAAGCCGGATATCTCGACGAAGCGCGCCCCGCGTTCCTCGGCGCCGGCAACAATGGCTTCAGCCAGCGGGTGTTCGGAGCCGCGCTCCAGGCTGGCGGCGAGCGAGAGGAGGCGTGCCTCGTCCGTGCCTGTCGCGGGGACGATGTCGGTCAGGTTCGGCTTGCCCTCGGTCAGCGTACCCGTCTTGTCGACGATCAGCGTGTCCACTTTCGCAAAGCGTTCCAGAGCCTCGGCATCGCGCACCAGCACGCCTTCCTGCGCGCCGCGGCCGGTGGCGATCATGATCGACATGGGCGTTGCCAGTCCAAGCGCGCAGGGGCAGGCGATGATCAGCACGGCGACGGCGGCCAGCAGCGCATGCGCAAGGCGCGGTTCCGGCCCGACAAAGGCCCAGACGACAAAGGCGATGATGGCCGCCGCGACGACGGCGGGCACGAAGATGGCGGAGACGCGGTCGACCATGGTCTGGATCGGCGCGCGCGAGCGCTGCGCCTTGGCAACGAGTTCGACGATGCGCGACAGCGTGGTCTCGGCGCCGATCTTCTCGGCCTGCATGATCAGCGTGCCGTTTCGGTTGATCGTGCCGCCTGTCACCGCATCGCCCTTGTCCTTTTCGACCGGCAGGGGTTCGCCCGTGATCATCGATTCATCGATGGTGGACTGTCCCTCGACGACGGAGCCATCCACAGGGACGCGCTCACCGGGACGCACGCGCAGCCGATCGCCAGTCTGGATATCGTCGACGGGTACATCGGTCTCGCTTCCATCGGCGCCGATGCGCCGCGCCGTCTTGGGTGCAAGGTCGAGCAGCGCGCGGATGGCCGAGCCGGTGCGCTCGCGCGCCTTCAGCTCCAGCACCTGGCCGACAAAGACCAGTGCAACGATGACGGAAGCCGCCTCGAAATAGACCGGAACGCTCTCGCCATGCGCACGGAAGCCCAGGGGAAATAGGCCGGGGGCGAGCGTGGCGATGACGCTGTAGACATAGGCGGTGCCGACGCCGAGGCCGATCAGTGTCCACATATTGGGGCTGCGGTTGACAAGCGAGTTCCAGGCGCGGCGGAAGAAGGGAAGAGCCGCCCAAAGCACGACTGGCGTTGCGAGGACAAGCTCGACCCAGGTGGCGATCGGCTCGCCAATCCAGTCGCGAATGGGCAGGCCGATCATCGGCCCCATGCTGATGGCAAGCAGCAGCAGCGACAGCGCGGCGCTGATCCAGAGCCGGCGTGTGAAATCGGTAAGTTCCGGGTTCGGGCCTTCATCGGCCGTGGGAACACCCATCGGCTCCAGCGCCATGCCGCATTTCGGGCAATCGCCGGGATGGTCGCTGATGACCTCGGGGTGCATCGGGCAGGTATAGAGCGTGCCTTTCGGCACCGGCTTTGGCGCGGGTCTGTTGCCATCGAGATAAGCTGATGGCTCCGCTTCGAACTTCGCCTTGCAGCTGGCTGAGCAGAAATAGAATTTCTCACCCTCGTGCTTCATGAAATGGCGGGCGGTGGCGCGATCGACCACCATACCGCAGACGGGATCTTTTGCTGTGAGATAGTTTTCCGGTGCAGCCTCGAATTTTGCGCGGCAGCCATTGCTGCAGAAGTGGAAAATACGGCCGTGATAATCCATCGACGGCTTACCAGCATCGGGATTGACGGTCATGCCGCAGACGGGATCGCGGATCACCACATCCTGAATGTCGGCATCATGATGATGGTGATGACCGTGGCCATGATGGCCGTGATCGTGCTCGTTGTGCGGTGCCATGTCATACTCCTTTGCCCGAAAGGGCGTCGGAAAGCCTTATGAACCTTCCCATCGCTGGAAGGTCAAGGCGGAAAATAGTGATTGCCATCCACAGTTCACAGGGTTGCCTTCCTATCTCGCCGCGGACGGCGATGATAAGTTCCGTAAGATCGATGCAATGATGTGATTCCAATGCGATATGATCTAACCACACTGCCGCTTGCCGCGCTTCTGCCCGCCATCGTCAAGGCGGAGGATATGTTGGCACGGCTGGATGAGCGTGTCCTGAGGCATGCGGTGGCGGATGGTTTTCGCGAGCGCGGGCACTTTTTCGATGCCGCAGGCGCGCTCTGGGTCGGCGGCGAACTCGTGCATGTGGAGGATCTCGTCCTGCATGATGCGCGCATGGATACGCGCACACCGACGCACGAGCTGACCATCGCCCATGCGGTGCTGCGCAGCCGTCGCCGCCTTTGGACCGCCGATCCTTCCTGGGGCCTGGAGCCGGCCGGTCTTGCCGTCTTACGCGGGGATGTCGGCGAAACCGAAGACACCATTTCGCCGCGTTCGACGCGTGCCCCGGCCATAGAGCCCGACGAGCCAGTGGACGAGGAAGACGATTTCGGCGTTGATTTCGCCGAGATCGACGCCATTCTCGCCCGATCCGACAAGATCCTGAATGGCGGCGTTCCGGAAGCGCGGCAGCCGACCGTTGATGTTGATGATCCCCTTGCACTCATCCGTGATGAGGATTGGGATGAGGATGAGCGGCTGGAGAGCTGGCGCGCTGTCATTCGCGAGGCTGATTTGCTGCCGCCCGCTCTCGGCGCCGCGGTGCTTTTCGATGCCTGGGAGCGAATAGAGCCACTGCGACGGCAGCATTGGCTCGGCGGCTTGCTGGTCAGCGCCTATCTGCGCAGCCGGGGCAAGGTCACATCCCATCTCTTTTGCCTGAATGTCGGCCTGAAAGCCGTCCGTCACGACCGCCGGCGTGCGCCAGATCGCACCACGCGGCTGACAGCCTTTATGGAGGCCATGGCACTTTCGGCCGATTCGGGCCTGAAGGAGCTCGATCGCCTTTCGCTTGCTCGGCTGCAGATGGAGCTCCGGCTCAAGGACCGGCGGTCCAACAGCAGCCTGCCCGAAGTCATCGATATCGTGCTGTCGCGGCCGATCGTTTCGGCGAAGATGATCGCGCGTCATGTCGGCGTCACCTCCAGAGGTGCGCTCAATCTGGTGGCTGAACTCGGCCTGCGCGAGATGACGGGCCGTGGTCGCTACCGTGGCTGGGGCGTGCTTTGATGCGCTGTAGCGGCCTGTGCGGGTAGACGCATCCACCTTGCAACCACAACCCTAGTTTTTCGTCCAATGTTACAGTTTGTTACGCTAAGTGGCGCTAAAATGGACAAAATTTAATGGCCATACCAAATTCCTAAGCGGCACGATGCAAGCTAAGGTCGCGCCATGAATATCGGGGGATCGCCGATCACCCGGGCTTTGAGGAAAGGTGCGTGAATGGCTCGGACGTTTCGGGTCGTCGTGTGGTTGGCTGTGATTGGCGCGGTTGGGTATGGCGCCTATGCGACCCGCGATCGTTGGCTTGGGCCGGCAGAGAAGCTGCTCGGCTATCAGAACGCGGCTGCGCCGGGAGAGCAAGCCCAGGGTGAGCGCCGCGGCGGTCAGGGGCAGGGCGGCGGCAGCGGCAGACGGCGCAGCATGTCGCAGTTCAGCGGACCGGTTCCCGTACTTGCTGCCGATGCGACGACGGCCGATGTCCCCGTCTACATCAACGGCGTTGGGTCGGTTAAGGCGCTGAATACAGTGACGGTGCGCGCGCAGGTCAGCGGACGAATCGTCGAAATCAATTTCGTCGAGGGGCAGGATATCAAGAAGGGTGATGTCATCGCCCGCATCGACGATTCCGTCTACAAGGCGCAGCTCGATCAGGCGATTGCCAAGAAGGCGCAGGACGAAGCCCTGCTCGCAGGCGCCCAGCGCGATCTCGTCCGCTATCAGCTGATGGTGAAGAGCGCCTCCGGCACGCAGCAGCAGGTCGATACGCAGACCTCGTTGGTGGCCCAATATACAGCACAGGTCCAGGTGGATGTGGCAGCCATCGAGAGCGCGCAGGCAACACTCGATTATACGACGATCAGGGCGGCCTTCGATGGGCGCACCGGCATCCGCAACGTGGACGTCGGCAATCTCGTCAGCTCGTCCGATGCGACCGGTATCGTGACGCTCTCGCAGATCAAGCCGATCTCCGTGCTGTTTTCCATTCCGCAGCAGCAGCTTGCCCGCGTCAATGCGGCCAGTGCGGCCGGAACGCTTGCCGTCCAGGCCATGGGCAATGACGGCGAGACGGTGGTCGACAACGGCTCGCTTGGCGTGGTCGACAATCAGGTCGATCCCACTACGGGTACGGTCAAGCTGAAGGCTAATTTCCCCAACGACAAACTGGCGCTGTGGCCAGGCGCCTTCGTCAATGCCCGCCTGCTTGTGGAGACGCTGAAGAGCGTTACCGTCATTCCGAGCGGCGCCGTGCAGCGCGGACCGAACGGCACCTTCGTCTATATCATCGGCCAGGATCAGACCGTTGCGATGAAGCCGGTCAAGGTGCGCCAGCAGGACGATACGCTTGCGGTCATCGCCGATGGTGTGACGCCCGGCGATAAGGTGGTGACGACCGGTTTCGCGCGGCTTCAGAATGGGTCGAAGGTGCAGATTTCGGCCAATCCGGATCAGGCTTCGCCGGCTGCTCCGTCAACTGACAATAACGGACAGCCTGTTGCAGAGAACGATCAACAGAATGCTGCTCCAGGCACCGCGAATGCGGGCGAACGTCCGCATCGCCGCCACAATGGCCAAGGCGGCCAGGGTGGGCAGGGCGGTCAGAGTGGTGCTGGCGGTCATAATGGCCATCGCGGCCAGGATGGTCAGCCTGGCGCCGCTGGCGAGCAGGGTGCGGATACGGGCGGCGGCTCGGCCTCTAACAATTCCTCCGCGACGCCGACGCAGCAACAATGAACGTCTCGTCGCTCTTCATCTCCCGGCCGATCGCCACCTCGCTCCTCGGGGTGGCGGTGCTGTTGGGCGGCATTCTCGGCTTTCTCTTCCTGCCGGTCGCGCCGTTGCCGCAGGTGGATTTTCCGACGATCCAGGTGACGACGCAGCTTCCGGGTGCTGATCCCGATACGATGGCGGCGCTGGTGACCGCACCGCTGGAGCGGCCGCTCGGCCAGATCCCGTCGCTGGCTTCGATGACCTCATCAAGCGCCTTTGGCATCAGCCAGATCACGCTCCAGTTCGATCTTGGCCGCGATATCGATGGCGCGGCGCAGGATGTGCAGGCGGCCATCAATGCCGCCGGCTCGACCCTGCCGCGCACGCTTCCCTATCCTCCGACCTATTCGAAGGTGAACCCCGCCGATACGCCGATCGTGACGCTGGCGCTGCGCTCCAACAGCTATTCGATCCGCGAGCTCAGCGATTTTGCCGATACCATGATGGCGCAGCGCCTGAGCGAAGTGTCGGGCGTCGGCGACGTCAATATCCAGGGCGGCGTCAAGCCCGCCATCCGCATTCAGGCGGATCTGCCGCGCCTTGCTTCCTACGGACTTGCCCTGGAGGATATCCGCACCGCCATCACCAACGCCAGCGTTGCCGGCGCGAAGGGTTCGCTCGACGGCACACAGCAAAGCTTCACGCTTGCCGCCAACGACCAGATCGTCGATCCGAACGTCTATAAATCGGTCATCGTCGCCTACCGCAACAGCGCGCCGGTGCAATTGAAAGACGTCGCGACTGTCGTCGAAGGGCTGGAGAACAATCGAGTCGGCGCCTGGTATCAGGGACAGCCCGCCGTCATTCTCGATATCATGCGCCAGCCGGGCGCCAACGTCATCCAGACCGTCGAGAATGTGCTGAAGCAGATCCCGAAGCTGAAGCAGGCCATGCCGGCCGGTATTTCCCTCGATATCGTCAATGACCGTACCGAGACGATCCGGGCTTCGATCCACGATGTGCAATGGACGCTGGTCATTTCCATCGGCCTCGTCATTCTCGTGGTTCTGCTCTTCCTGCGGACGATGACGGCGACCTTCATTGCCGGTGTCGCGCTGCCGCTGTCGTTGATTGCGACCTTCGGCGTCATGTGGTTCGCCGGCTTCAGCCTCGATAATCTCTCGCTGATGGCGCTGACCATCGGCACCGGCTTCGTCGTCGACGATGCCATCGTGATGATCGAGAACATCGCCCGCCATATCGAGGAAGGTGAAAACCCGATGCAGGCGGCCCTGAAGGGTGCCGGCGAAATCGGCTTCACGATCATTTCGCTCACCGTCTCCCTGGTTGCGGTCTTCATTCCACTGCTCTTCATGACCGGCATTGTCGGCCGCATGTTCCGCGAATTTGCACTGACGCTCACCATCGCCGTCGTCGTGTCGGCCGTGGTCTCGCTGACGCTCACGCCGATGATGTGCGCGCGCATCCTGCGCAAGCCGAAAGAGCATCAGGGCGGCTTTCTGGCCGGTGCCGACCGTTTCACCGACTGGATGGTTGAAGGCTATCGGCGCAGCCTTGTCTGGGCCGTGGATCGCAGCCGTCTCATGCTGCTGGTGACGGTGGTGACGCTGGCTGCGACGATCGCGCTCTATGTCGTCATCCCCAAGGGTTTCCTGCCGGCGCAGGATACGGGCCTCATCACCGCCGTCATCGAGGCCGAACCGACGACCTCCTTCGAAACCATGAAGCAGATCCAGGCTGATGTGACCGACCGACTGCGCAAGGATCCGGATGTTACCGGCGTCGTTGCCGTCATCGGTGCCAGCGCCAGCAATCTGACGCTGAATACCGGTAATCTCAGCCTTGTCTTGAAGCCGCGGAGTGAGCGTAATGCGTCCGCCGATCAGATCATCGAGAGGATGCGCGGCGAGGTGACGGGCTTGCCCGGCATTCACGTCACCTTCCAGAGCGTCCGCGACATCTCGATCAGCACCAGGGCCAGCCGTGCGCCCTACCAATATACCCTTACGGGCACGGATACGAATACGGTGGTCGACTGGGCGCAGAAGCTCGCCCAACGGCTGCAGGAAAGCCCGAAGCTGTTGGATGTCGCTTCCGAAGTGGAGATGGGCGGCGGGCGCATTTTCGTCGATGTCAATCGCGAGACCGCCTCGCGGCTCGGCGTGTCTATGCAGGCCGTCAGCGATACCCTGAACGACGCCTTCGGCCAGCGGCAGATCGCGACGATCTATGGCCAAGCCAACCAGTATCGTGTCATCCTGGAGGCGGCACCGCAATATCAGTCGGATCCGAAATCGCTCGACAAGCTCTATGTCGCCGGCGCCAGCGATACGCAGGTGCCGCTCAACGCCTTCACGACGGCGAGTTTCACGACCGCGCCGCTGGTCATCAGTCATGACGAGCAGTTTCCGGCCGTGACGCTCAGCTTCGATCTCGCCAAGGGAGCCTCGCTCAGCGATGCCGTCCTCGAGATCAAGGCGGCGGAGCGGGATATCGAGATGCCCGACAATATCCAGCGCAAATATTCCGGCGATGCCGAAGAGTTTGCCTCCTCGCTTGCGGGTGAGCCCTGGCTGATCCTGGCGGCGGTCGTGACGATCTATATCGTGCTTGGCCTGCTCTATGAGAGCGCGGTCCATCCCGTGACCATCCTGTCGACGCTGCCTTCTGCCGGCGTCGGCGCGCTGCTGGCGCTGATGCTGTTTGGGCAGGATCTGTCGATCATCGCCCTGATCGGCATCGTGCTCCTGATGGGTATCGTCAAGAAGAATGCAATCATGATGATCGACTTCGCGCTGGAGGCGGAGCGCAAGGAGGGGCTCGAACCGCGCGAGGCCATTCTGAAAGCCTCGATCCTGCGTTTCCGGCCGATCATGATGACCACGCTTGCAGCGCTCTTCGGCGCCCTGCCGCTGGCGGTGGCCCACGGCACGGGTGCGGAGCTGCGCATTCCGCTTGGGATCACCATCATCGGCGGTCTCGTGCTATCGCAGCTTTTGACGCTCTATACGACGCCGGTGATCTATCTCGCCTTCGAGCGCCTGCGCGCCAAGATCGTCGGCCGCACCAGCGGCATGCCGAGCGCCGAGATGAATGAATTGGCGGGTGACGAGACATGAACATCTCCGAGCCGTTTATCAAACGCCCTGTCGGGACGACGCTTCTGGCGATCGGGCTGGTGATCCTCGGCATCGTTGCCTATCGCTTTCTGCCGGTGGCGAGCCTACCGACCGTCGACCTTCCCACAATCGTCGTCTCCGCCAGCCGTCCGGGCGCCGATCCCGCCAGCATGGCGGCGAGCGTTGCAGCGCCGCTGGAACGCCATCTCGGCACGATCGCCGGCGTGACGCAGCTGACATCGGTGAGCTCGCTCGGCTCGAGCACCATCATCGCGCAGTTCGATCTCTCCCGCAGCGTCGATGGCGCCGCGCAGGACGTGCAGGCGGCGTTGAACGCGGCGGCGACCGATCTGCCGGGCGATCTGCCGACCCTGCCATCCTTCCGCAAGATCAATCCCGCGGCAGCGCCCGTCCTGATCCTGGCGTTGACCTCGGACAATGTGCCTGCGAGCGCCATCTACGATGCCGCCGACACGGTGGTCGTGCAGCGCATTTCGCAGGTCGATGGCGTCGGCGGTGTGACCGTGAGCGGAGCCGACCAGCCCGCCATCCGCGTCCGGCTGGATCCAGACCGGCTTTCCGCCATGGGCCTGTCGCTCGATGCCGTGCGCACCGCGATCGTCAATGCCAACGTGCTCGGCCCGTTCGGCTCGATCGATGGGGCTTCGGGTGCATTCTCCCTTGCCGTGAACAGCCAGTTGCGGACGCCGGAAGCTTACGGACGGATCATCGTGCAGAGCGGGGATGGCACCGCCGTTCGCCTCTCCGACATCGCCACTGTCGAGCCCGGGGTGCGCAACAGCCGCTCGGATGCCTGGTATGACGGCAAGCCGGCAGTGCTGCTCAATATCACCAAGCAGGCGGATGCGAATGTCATCGCCACCGTCGATGGCGTCAAGCAGCTGATCCCAGAATTGCAGCGGCTCATTCCCGCCGGTGTGAATATCTCGATTCTCTCCGATCGCACCACGACGATCCATGCCAGCGTCAACGACATGCAGTGGACGCTGCTTGCCACCATCTGCCTGGTCATGGCCGTCGTCTTCGTGTTCCTGCGGCGCACTACCCCCACAGTCGCTGCTGGCGTCACTGTGCCGCTGTCGCTTGCAGGCACTTTCGCCGCGATGTGGCTCTTCGGGCTGTCGATCGACAATCTCTCGCTGATGGCGCTTGCCGTATCCGTCGGCTTCGTCGTCGACGATGCCATCGTCATGATCGAGAATATCTATGCCAATCTGGAAACGGGCATGAAGCCGATGCGGGCAGCGCTCGAAGGCGCCAAGCAGATCGGCTTCACGGTCATCTCGATCAGCCTGTCGCTGCTTGCCGCCTTCATTCCACTATTCTTCATGGGCGGCATCGTCGGCCGCTTCTTCCAGACCTTCTCGCTGACGCTCGGCTTTACCATCGTCGTTTCGACGCTCGTGTCCCTGACACTGACGCCGATGATCTGCGGTCATCGCCTGCGCCAGCATGATATCGACGCCCGGCCAGGCCCGTTCGGCCGTATCGTCGAGGGCACGCTGGGCGCCATTACCGGCTTTTATGGCCGGACGCTACGGGCGGTGCTGCATCACCGTTTCCTTTCCGTGGTCGTCATCATCGCCTGCGTGGTCATGTCCGGCTATCTCTATGTCAAGGTTCCGAAGGGCTTCATCCCGCAGGACGATACCGGCTTCATCCAGGGCGGAACGCAGGCTGCGACCGATATCTCCTATCCCGCCATGGTCAAGCTGCAGCAACAGGCGGCGGATATCGCTTCGAAGGATCCCGCCGTTTCCGGTATCGGCTCTTCCGTCGGCGGTGGCGGCTTTTCCAGCTCCATCAACCGCGGTCAGCTCTATATCTCGCTGAAGCCGGAATCGGAGCGTGCGCCGACGGCCGAGGTCATAGACCGGCTCCGCAAGCAGCTGATGGCTGTTCCAGGCCTCAGCACTTTCCTGTTTTCGCCGGGCGATATCCGCGCCGGCGCGCGCCAGTCGCAATCGCAGTATCAGTTCACGCTCTGGGGCGCGAATTACGACGAGCTGGTGGAATGGGCGCCCAAGGTGCTGGAGCGGATGCAGGCCCTGCCGGGATTGACCGATGTCGCGACCGACAGACAGCCCAACGGCCTGCAGGCGACCGTCAATATCGACCGCAGTCTGGCCTCCCAGCTCGGCGTGAACATCCAGTCTATCGATTCCGCGCTCAACAATGCCTTCGCGCAGCGGCAGATCTCGACGATCTACACGCAGCGTAACCAGTATCGCGTCGTGCTGGAGGCGGACCCGAACTATGCGCTCGATCCGCATGATATTTCCAAGCTCTACGTGCCCGCCTCCGGCGGTACACAGGTGCCGTTGAGCGCAGTGGCGTCGATCGACCGCACGCTGGCGCCGCTGGTGGTCAATCACCAGGGTCAATATCCCTCCGTCACCATCTCCTACAATCTGGCGCTCAATACGCCGCTGCAGGTCGCCAACGATGCCATCCAGAAGGCGGTGCTGGACATGCATCTGCCCGACACGCTGCATGCGGATTTCGCCGGCGATGCGGCGAGCGTCACGCAATCTTCCGGCAGCCAGCCGCTCTTGCTGCTGGCGGCACTGCTGACGGTCTATATCGTCCTCGGCATCCTCTATGAGAGTCTGGCGCATCCGCTGACGATCATCTCGACGCTGCCGTCCGCCGGTCTCGGCGCGCTGCTGGCGCTTGCGATCAGCGGTACCGAGCTGACGATCATCGCCTTTATCGGCATCATCCTGTTGATCGGCATCGTCAAGAAGAACGGCATCATGATGGTGGACTTCGCGCTGCAGGGCGAGCGCATACTCGGCCTGTCCTCGGAAGAGGCCATCTATCAGGCCTGCCTCAAGCGTTTTCGGCCGATCCTGATGACGACGCTGGCAGCATTGATGGGCGCCATCCCGCTGATCATCGCCACCGGCCCCGGGTCGGAGCTGCGACGCCCGCTCGGGATCACTATCGTCGGCGGCCTCGTCGTGTCGCAGGTACTGACGCTCTATACCACGCCGATCATCTACCTGATGCTTGCCAAGCTACATGCAAAATGGTCGCCGAGGGCGCAAGCCACGGTGCCGGTGCCTGCCGCTTCGAGCTGAGACGGTCCCAGCTCTCACATTCCAGATCGCGTTCTTGACACTGCTTTTTGGCTACTGTTGGGCCAGGAAAGCAAAAGGCTCCGGTGTGGTGATGCCGGAGCCTTTTGTTCGAGGCTGGATTAAAACCGCCCGCTTCTCGATGCCGGAGCGGGCAGTGTTTCGCTAATGCGTGGTGCCGCCATCGGTTGCAGGCGTCTCCTGCGTTGTCACCGGGCCGACCCTGCCCTTGAAGATACGGCGGACGGAGACGAAGAGCAGCGGGATGAAAAAGATGCCGAGCACGGTCGCCGAAATCATGCCGCCCATGACGCCGATACCGATCGAGTTCTGGCTACCGGAACCGGCCCCGTTGGCGATCGCCAGCGGCAGCACGCCGAGGATGAAGGCGAGCGAGGTCATCAGGATCGGTCGCAAGCGCTGGCGGGATGCTTCCAGCGTTGCGTCGATCAGGCTCTTGCCCTGGTTCTGCTGCTCGATGGCGAATTCAACGATCAGGATGGCGTTCTTTGCCGCCAGGCCGATGGTCGTTAACAGGCCGACCTTAAAGTAGACGTCGTTCGACTGGCCGAAGATGGTGGCTGCCAGCAG
Source organism: Rhizobium pantanalense (assembly GCF_030182525.1). Classification (NCBI taxonomy): domain Bacteria; kingdom Pseudomonadati; phylum Pseudomonadota; class Alphaproteobacteria; order Hyphomicrobiales; family Rhizobiaceae; genus Rhizobium; species Rhizobium pantanalense. The sequence continues at coordinate 1,561 of NZ_JAQJCH010000004.1, read as the reverse complement.
CGCGCCGAAGATGCCGATCGGGACCGACAGCATGACGGCAAGCGGGATCGACCAGCTCTCGTAGAGGGCGGCAAGCGCCAGAAATACCACCAGAATGGAGATGGCATAGAGCTGGGTTGCCTGGTTGCCCGAAAGCTTTTCCTGAGCGGACAGGCTGGTCCATTCGTGGCTGAAGCCCGGCGGCAGGCTCGCCATGATCTTGTCGATCTCGTTCATGGCGTCGCCCGAGGAGACGCCAGGCGCCGCGGAGCCGAGGATTTCGACCGCGGACGAGCCGTTATAGCGCTCCAGACGCGGTGAACCGTAGGTCCATTCGCCGCTCGAGAAAGCGGAGAACGGCACCATGTCGCCGCCGGAATTACGCACATACCAGCGGCCCAGGTCTTCGGGCTGCATGCGGAAATCCTTGTCGGCCTGGACATAGACCTTCTTGACGCGGCCGCGGTCGATGAAGTCGTTGACATAGGTGCCCCCCCAGGCCGTCGACAGCGTCGTGTCGATATCCGAAAGGCCGATGTTCAGCGCACTCGCCTTTTCCTGGTCGATGTTTACGGAATATTGCGGCGTGTCCTCCTGGCCGTTCGGACGCGTTCCGAACAGCTTGTGGTTCTGTGTGGCTGCGCCAAGCAGCTGATTGCGGGCCGCTATGAGCGCTTCATGGCCGGCGCCGTTGATATCCTTGATGAAGAAGTCGAAGCCGCTCGAGCTGCCGAAGCCGGGGATTGCCGGCGGTGCCAGCGCAAAGACGCTACCGTCCTTGATCTTGGAAAAGGCTCCCATGGCACGACCGGCGATGGCTTGTGCCTTCGACTGCGGCGTCTTGCGCTGATCGAAATCCTTCAACCTGACGAAGACGAGACCGACATTCTGGCCCTGACCGCTGAATCCGAACCCGGCGACCGCAAATGCGCCCTCAACATAGTCCTTCTCATTGTTGAGATAATAATCTCTCACCTGGTCGAGCACCGCCCAGGTACGGGAATCCGTGGCGCCTGGAGGCAGCTGGATGGCCGTCAGCAGAATGCCCTGGTCTTCGTCCGGAAGGAAGGAGCTCGGCAGGCGATTGAAGAGATAACCGACACCGACGCCGATCAGGACGAATATCAGCAGAAAAACGGCGGTCATGCGAATCATGCGGTGTACGCCGCGCTGATAGCCGCGTGTTCCCCGCTCGAAATTGCGGTTGAACCAGCCGAACACGCCCTTTTCCTTCGCACCATGTTTGGGCTGCCTGAGAATGGTGGCGCAAAGAGCTGGCGTAAGGATCAAGGCGACGATGACGGACAGCACCATCGCCGAGACGATCGTCACCGAAAACTGCCGGTAGATGATGCCGACCGAACCGGAGAAGAAGGCCATCGGGATGAACACGGCCGACAAGACCGTGGCGATGCCGATCAGCGCGCCGGTGATTTCCTGCATCGACTTGATCGTCGCCTCGCGTGGCGACAATCCCTCTTCTTCCATCACGCGCTCGACGTTTTCGACGACGACGATGGCGTCGTCGACCAGAAGGCCGATCGCCAGCACCATGCCGAACATTGTCAATGTGTTGATGGAA
>NZ_JAQJCH010000030.1:0-13076 GCF_030182525.1 Rhizobium pantanalense | reverse complement strand
CTCGGGCGGAACCGGCTCCTATACCTTTAGCCTCGCAAGCGGGAGCCTTCCGCCGGGCGTAGCGCTTTCGTCGGCCGGTGCGCTCGTCGGTACGCCGACCACCGCAGGACCTTTCAACTTCACGGTCACCGCAACAGACAGCAACCACTTTACCGGCTCTCAGGCCTATAGCGTCACGATCGGTGCTCCAACGATCACCGTTGCGCCGGCAACGCTGCCACCGGCCGGGATCGGGGCCACCTATAGCCAGACCTTCACCGCCTCCGGCGGCATCGGCTCCTACAGCTACGCACTCACGGCAGGCGCTTTGCCAGCCGGTCTCGCCCTGTCGTCAGGCGGCATACTCTCCGGCACCCCGACAGCCGGCGGCACCTTCAATATCACGATCACGGCGACGGACAGCGCTACGTTTACGGGCTCCAGGGCCTACAGCTTGGTTGTCGGCGCCCCAACGATTGCAATCGCGCCGACCACGTTGCCGGCTGCAACCGTTGCTGCCGCCTACAACCAGACCATCACGGCTTCAGGCGGCACCAGTCCTTATAGCTATGCGATAACGGCTGGCACTCTGCCCGCCGGCCTGACGCTGTCGTCCGGCGGTGTTCTCTCCGGCACTCCGACGGCATCGGGCACTTTCAACGTGACGATCACCGCAACGGACGGTTCGACCGGAGCCGGTCCCTTTACGGGCTCCAGAGCCTACAGTCTGGCGGTCAACGTCCAGCCACCGATCGCCGGCAACGTCGCGGCGACCGTTGCCGCCAATTCATCGGCCAATCCGATCACACTCGCCATCACAGGCGGCGCGCCGGCCTCGGTCACGGTAGCAACCGGGGCCAGCCATGGGACAGCAACTGCCTCGGGAACGTCCATCACCTATACGCCGACACCAGGCTATAGCGGATCGGACAGCTTTACCTATACCGCCACCAACGCCTCCGGCACCTCTGCACCGGCAACCGTGAGCATGACGATCACGGCGCCAAATCTGATATTCTCGCCGCCGAGTGGCGCCTTGCCGGCCGGCGTCGTCACCACCGCCTACAGCGAGACCATCACTGTTTCGGGTGGGACCAGCCCTTATAGCTATAGCGCGACCGGCACGCTGCCGGCCGGGCTGGCACTCAACCATGCGACAGGAGCCGTTACCGGCACGCCGACGACGCCCGGCAATTACAGCTTCTCTATCACCGCCACCGATGCCAACGGCGCCATGACCTCTGCAGCCTATACGATCGCCATCTCGCCGCCACCAACGACGTTCGTATTCAGTCCGGCAGACGGGGCACTCCCCGATGCAATGGCGGGGGAAGCCTACAGCCAGCAAATCACGACAACCGGCGGCGCGGGCACGAAGATCTATAGCCTTGCCTCCGGCAGCCTGCCGAGCGGCCTGGTGCTCAACATCTCCACCGGCCAGCTCAACGGTCCGCTCGCGGGAGGCACGGAAGGCGATTACAATTTCACCATCCAGGTTCGCGATGGCAACGGCGCGACCGGGAGCGCCTCCTATAGCCTGAGAGTGAAGACACGATCGGTTACCGTTCTGGACATGGTCGTCAACGTACCGGCAGGCTCCGCGCCTCCCGACGTCTACCTCAATCGCGGTGCAACCGGCGGCCCGTTCACGTCCGCGATCCTCGCTTTCGTGGAGCCTGCCAATGCCGGCACGGCGACGATCATCCAGGGGCAGTTGGCGCAGGCGGGCCCGGTCACCACTCCCGTTGGCTGGTACTTGCACTATGTGCTGAACCCGGCCTATTCCGGTCAGGTCCGCGTCGGCTACAAGCTCGTCAGCGCGCTTGGAACCTCCAATACAGCCACCGTCACCTACAATGTCAGTTACGACGCCGGTAAGATTGCCGACGACATCAGCAATCTCGTGCATGACTTCGTACGATCCCGGCAGAACATGATCGCCAACACGATCGAGGTGCCGGGGCTCCTGCAGCGTCGGCAGATGGAGAAGGCGACGGACCCGATCAGCGCGCGCATGACACCGTCGGAAGAGGGCATGACGCTCAGCTTCTCCACCAGCCTCACGCAGATGCGGGCGGCAGGCGGCGATCCGGATGCGGCGTCCGCCCCGTTCAACGTCTGGATCGGCGGCGCCTTCCTGACCCATAACGACAAGGGCAGCAAGGACACCAACAACTCGAAATGGGGCAGCTTCGCCATGGTCAACATGGGCGTGGACTATCTGATCTCAGAACATGCACTGATCGGGCTCTCCTTCCACTATGACCGCATGACGGATCCGACCGATGAGGACGCGGAACTGACGGGCAATGGCTGGCTTGCCGGACCCTATGCCTCGATCGAGCTCGGCAAGGGCGTATTCTGGAACGGCAGCCTGCGCTATGGCGGCTCGAACAACACCATCGACACCCAGTTCTGGGACGGCAATTTCAAGACCACGCGGTGGATGGCCGATACGTCGATCGAGGGTCAATGGTACCTCGATGAGGACACGACGCTGTCGCCGAAGCTCAGGGCGATCTACTTCTCGGAAAAGGTCGACGACTATACTGTCAAGAACGGTGCCGGCGATGCGATCACCATCGAAGGCTTCAACGAGGACCAATTCCGCATCAGTCTTGGCGCCGAGATCGCAAGATCCTTCACGCTCGAAAGCGGCGCCAAGCTGACGCCGAAGCTCGGGCTGACCGCTGGCTTCTCCGGTCTCGACGGAGCCGGTGCCTTCGGTGCAGTCACCGCCGGCGTCTCCATACAGACCATGAACTTCTGGATGCTCGACACCAGCCTGCTCTTCAACATCGAAGGCGACGGGCAGAAATCCGTCGGCGCCAAGGTCGCCGCAAGCAAGAAATTTTGATGGCGCCTCAAGGCTTCGCGAGGGTCGGGCAATCGTGAGGCCCCCTTATGGGCGGCGGCTCCATGTTCGGTTTCAAATCGCCCGGTTGGGCAGATCATGCCCCGGCCATTGATGAGGCCGATCGCGCGATTTGCTCGACCGCGATCGGTGTAATTCGCGCTATGTATTTTTAATTTATACAACCGCATAACATAATGATAATTATCGACTTTCCTATTTTTTGACATTTTATCTACAACCTTCGATGTTTAAAAAATAGCATAGAAATTTCCTGAATTTTTATACCTATGAGGGTCAAATTTGTTCTTGCATCTATCGTATTGATTGAGAGATGATGGCAATTAACATAATTAGAATATTCAGGGGTATGAGATGTCAGACGTGTTTCTTGGCCAGATTATGCTCACAGGATTTCCGTTTGCGCCTAGGGGCTTTGCGCTTTGCAATGGCCAGATTCTTCCCATCGCGCAGAACCAAGCCTTGTTCTCACTATTGGCCACCTACTACGGTGGAGATGGAATTCGGACCTTTGCGTTGCCCAACATGCAAAGCCGTACGCCTGTCGGATTTGGACCTTCCATCGATCCCGCGTGGCAGCCCGAACCATACGAGCTAGGTGAAACCGGCGGCACGGAAAATGTGACCGTGCTGCAGCAGGAATTGCCCCAGCACATTCACATTGCGACCGGGACCGCCAGCAACGGCACTGTGCGCAGCCCGAGCAACGCGCTTTACGGGACCAACAGCGCCAATATCTATGGCCCCTCCAGTGGCGCCCAGGTCGTGCTGTCGAGCCAGACAGTGACTCCCGCCGGCAACAACCAGCCTCACGACAATATGCAGCCCTACGACGTGATCAATTATTGCATTGCGCTGCAGGGAGTTTTTCCGTCTCGCAGCTGATCATCTCTTGTCAACCTTTTGCTCGGAGGATCAACAATGAGCGCCCCCTATGTCGGAGAAATCCGGCTTTTCGGCTTTTCCCGAGTGCCCTACGGATGGCTGCCCTGCAATAATTCCCTGCAGTCCATCTCCATATATCAGGAACTGTACACGTTGATCGGTACGATCTATGGCGGTGACGGCATCACAACATTTGCGACGCCAAATCTATGCGGGCGCGTGCCTATGCATCAAGGTACTGGCCTGGGTCTGTCGACCTATGTGATCGGCCAATCCGCAGGCAGCGAGAACGTCACACTGCTGCCCTTGCAAATGCCGTCGCACACACATCCATACCTCGCCACCACGGGCGCCGCGAACAGCATGACCGTGGGACCAACGGTCGAGCTTGGTGCGGTGAGCGGCGATACGATGTATGCGACGGATACGAGCGGAGCCACTCCGATCACGACATCACCGGCAGCAACGCAGATGACAGGATCCACGACCCCGCATGACAATACGATGCCGACGCTGACGGTGCAGTATTGCATCGCATGGGCCGGTATCTTTCCCTCACAGGGCTGAATCGCGCCTTTTCCATCAAGGAGATTGCTATGACACAACCTTTTATCGGCGAGATCCAATTGTTTGGTTTCAATTTTGCACCGCTCCACTGGGCATTTTGCAACGGCGCGATGATCCCCATACAACAGAATACTGCGCTTTTTTCCCTGCTTGGCACCCAGTATGGCGGCAACGGCACCACCTCATTCCAACTACCCAACTTTGCCAATCGCGCAGGCTGCAATCAGGGCCAAGGGCCGGGCCTGACGCCACGTACCGAGGGCGAGGCCTTCGGCAGCAACGGCGTAACGCTAACGCAGGCGCAGATGCCGGCACACGCGCATTCCTTGACCCTCTTTAATCAAGGCGACACGACCAAGCGAGCCGCCACGCCGAGCACCGGAAACGCCTTGAGCCTGCCGAATTCGAGCAGTCCGTTTCTGCCCAATGCCCAGCCGAACGCGCAGTTCGCGCAGAATGTTATCGGCATCGCGGGCGCGGGCCAATCGCACGAAAACCGTCAGCCCTATCTCGCGGTCAACTTCAGCATCGCGCTCAGCGGCACATTTCCATCTTTCGGTTGATGTCTGGCGCAGTGGTCGGCCAGCTACCGGAGTTTCCTGCGCGCGCTGGCCATCATCGGCTCGATGTTCCCGCCTGCATGCTGCGTTCCGCGCGGCTGGACGATATTCCGTTTTTACGCCAGCTTTACCGTTCGTTTCGCGAGAATGAACTGGCGTTGATGCCGTGGTCGCCGGAGGTCAAAGAGGCTTTTCTAGATCAGCAATTCAATCTCCAACATCGTTATTATATCGCCACGTTCCCGCAGACAGACTTCCTCATCATAGAAAAGGACGGCATTTCCATCGGCCGCCTTTACCTTAATGTCAGGACGGACATCTGGCACATCATCGATATCGGGTTTCTACCGGAATGGCGTGGTTTGGGCTTAGGCACCGCGACGCTAAAAACCATTCAAGATGCGACAGCAGCGAGCAAAAGCTCGGGGATTACCTTGCATGTCGATCGAAACAACAGACGTGCATACCAGCTTTATCAGGTCTTGGGATTTAAGGCAGTTGACGCCACCGATACCCACATAGGCATGGAGTGGAGCAGACATCAGCTTCCGTCAGATCCGCGGGATTCATCATCCTGCATCAATTGAAGATCGCCTGATAGATGATCCCATCTTGATCCCTGGCGACCGGCACCAGGAAAATGTCGAGAATTCCAAGCGTGGCGTTGTTCAGCCTATAAATCTGCTGCGGAAAGACAACTTTCGATCCGCTGCGAAACAGCAGCGCGAATGGCGCCCGCGTCATTCCGGCGAAGCCTCGTTCAGGCAAGGGCCGCGCCTCGGTCAATGTAAAGACAGGGCCTCCTCCCCCCACATCGATTTCGAACCCCTCCCCGACACAGCGGGCGAAATGATCCAGCGTTACAATCCCCATCCCAACCTCAACTGCTTTCCGGCGCCTTTTGATTGCAGAAGCTTATGATTGTATCCTCGATTGAAGTCTATCAAGAGATTCAGAAGAAACAAGCATAGCTAGATGAGCCCTTCGGTCTTGTCCGAAAGATTGCGAAGCAAGAGCAAATACGATCGGAGAACCTGCGTCCGAGCCTCCATAGGAGGCGCTCTCGGAAGAAACCATGGTGGTCACGGTGGCAAGGACTGACATTCCGCTTTGCTGGATAAAAACCGGCGAACAGCCCGGCACCAAAATAGGTGTCGAGACGCAAAAAAACTGCCGACATGCGCGGAGACATGCGGATTACCCACGGCAATCGCGTCTTCCCCGCAACAAGCGACGACAGGATCGACGATGTGGCCACGGGCAATGTGACGCCGCATGGAATAAGCCATCAGCTCGTCATAAAGACCGTAGCAGATGGAGCTTTCGAACAATCGCTGAGGTGTTGATAGCGCAGCGTACAGAAAGCAGGCTCATCCAGGACCGCTACAATACCAAATCGTCGCGTTCGAGCCGCCTCAGCTCAAGCCCGGCCTTATAACACTCCCCTGGGGCACGGATAACCGCATGACACCTTGAGACTTCTCAAGCAAATGCCGGGCCCGGAGTTCATCTCCATCTTCCATTCCAACGGCTACGTGCGGAAGTTTCGAGAATGCTCAAGTCTGGAAACTGAAGAGAACTTCCCACGCGCTAACGCCACAATGCCGAAATTGGCACGGCGGAAAGGCGTTCCCCAAACGGGACCACCTTGTCATGGTCGTACAGGACAATGCCTGAAACAAACCGCTCTCCACATGCTTCAGCCAACATTCGCAATCCGGAAAAATCGGAAGTCGAGACGGATGCTGCCGCTTTTATCTCGATACCGACAACCCCTCCTCTTCTGTCTTCGATGACAATATCGACCTCGTTCTGCTGCTTATCCCGAAAGTGCGAAAACTCAAAGCGGCTATGTCCACTGCTGGCGAGTTTAAGGATTTCACCGAAGACGAAAGTCTCCAGCAGCGCTCCGAACGGCCCCCTGTCATCGCGGAGTCTCTCAAGAGACAGGTCACGAAGGGAGGCGAGAAGACCAGAATCGAGGAAATGTATTTTGGCGGTCTTGGTCAGACGCTTCAGTTTGTTGGAAAACCAGGGTTGGATTGTTCTGGCGAGGAACAGGCTCTCGAATATGCCAACGTATTTTTGCGTTGTGACGTGGTTCATTCCGATGGCGGTGCCAATTCCGGAATAGTTCACGAGTTGTCCCGAATGTTCTGCGAGGATGCGCAGCAGTCGCGGCATCTGCGCGACCTGCTCGATTTGTGCTACATCGCGGACGTCCCGTTGAACGATCGCCTGGATGTAATCCGCATACCAGTCCTGTCTGCGGTTTAAGGTTTTGCGAGCCAATGCCTCGGGATATCCACCTGCCAGAACTGCAGCCATCAGGTCGTCGCCGACGATAAGTTCTCCGGCTTTGGCTTCGTTTCGGAAGGCGTCGACCAAAAAGCTTCCACCGGCCGTTCTGATTTCACTTTGAGCGAGCGGCAGCAATCGGACGACCTCCATACGCCCAGCGAGCGAGTCTGCCACGCGTGGCAGCGTCATGAGATTGGCTGAACCGGTCAGGAGGAAACGTCCTGGACGCTTATCTGTATCCACGCTTTCCTTGATCGCCAACAACAGCTCGGGAGCGCGCTGAATTTCATCGAGAATGGCGCGATCCATTCCTCTTACAAAGCCAACTGGATCCTGTCGCGCGGCGTTGAGCGTCGTCGCATTGTCCAGCGTGTAATACTCCATCCCCTCGTTGGCCATCTTCTTGGCCAACGTTGTTTTTCCGGATTGTCGGGGGCCTACGATCATGACGACTCGCGTGTCTGACATCGCGTCGGCAACGCGTTGCTCAATGAGCCTTGGATACAGCGGCATAACTTCATTCCTTTGATGACCGTTTGAAACTATGGTTATGACTAATTGAAAGTCAAGGAATGACCAATTGAAATCTTCTTGGCGGCTGATTGAAACCGAGCCCAATATAGATGGCACACCAAATTGCGGCATGAGGGCGTTGGGAGGCCACGCAGGCGCTACTGAACCTTCACTAATAGGCATCGGAACAGACCTAGCTGATCCTCAAAGGAGGATATCCGCGGAGCGAAGCGAAAGCAAAATTGTGCATATCTCCATCACACCTCCAAGCCGACCAGCTTTTAACAAATGGAAGGAAGCCAATGCTCTTGCAAGGAATCGAACCTAAAACCCGGCAGATCTGATCTGCGCTAGGTCGTCGATTAGATATCACAATGGCTTTTGCCTGATATCGATTTGTCGAGAAGGAAATAGGCAGGCAAAAAATGCTCCACATCTGCCATCTCATCTGACGTTGCCCCGTTGAAATAATCTATTTTGAAGTAAGCTCTGGCCCATTGAGAGGACCAGAGAATGAAACCTACACCAATACAGAGCAATACGTAGAGAAGCACCATCGCCTCGATCTCGCTTCGAAGTTTCTTCACAATGTCCGATTGCCGCCCGGAACTTTTGATCTTCTACAAAGTTGGGAACGCTGACTTTGTCCGCGACGGGGAGAGGGACATGCGGAGATCTCGTTATTTAAGTCTGGCCTTTGGCGCCTCCTTTTCTGGAGTTGCGGTCCTTGCCGTCGGCGCCATTTCCGACCCGTTGCCGCCCGACGCGACATACCGACCGCTACCGACCATGCCGCTTTCGCAAGCCCGGGCGATCGACGAGGCTCAAAAGCCCGCGGTCATGGAACGGCAGCGCATGTTGCTCGAGCGGCGCTATGATCTTGCCGACAAGCCCATGCCTGACGTCAAGATGTCCGGCGGCATGAAGCCGGTGCAGGACGGCGTTCGCATCAAGCTCCCGACAAATGTCAGCTGGGATCAGCTCGCCGCCATGAAGCCATGGGACATCCGAGAGCGGAACCTTCTACCGGAAGGATTTTTGCCCTTGCCTCATGTCAAGCAGGCGGCGGGCGGCCAGGTCTTTCCAAATCGCGAAATCGATGAAATCCACGCTCAAGAGATGCGCGATCTGCGTCGTTTCGACGTCGATTTCGATCTTCCGGACAATTTCACGCCCGAGTTTCCGCCGCCGATCTTCCTGACCACACATCCGGAACTCGGAGACGTCTCGCGAGGTCAGCTGCTGACGATCAAAAACTTCTACGAAATCATGAACGGCGTCATCACGCCAGTCCAGATGGAAGGACTTCGGCTGCTTCTGACCCCATTTCCGCAGGAGGAATTCAACCAGACCGAAGACCGCAAGGTTGCGGATCAGAGCACCGGTGTCGCGTGTCTCGACTGCCATTCCAATTTTCACACCAATGCCGCCTTTCATCTGACGCCGGACGTTCGTCCTCAGGCCGATCGGTTTCGCCTCGATACCACCAGCTTGCGCGGCCTCTTCAACCAGCAGATCCACGGGTCCAAACGATCGCTGCGCTCGGTCGAAGACTTCAGCGAATTCGAGCAGCGAACAGCCTATTTCAACGGCGATCACGTCAGCGCGACACGCAAAGGGGTCAATCTTCCCGACCGACCCAACCAGGTCGCGATGATGGCGCAGATGCAGAACATCATCGATTTTCCGCCGGCACCCAAACTCGATCCGTTCGGGCGGCTGGATCCGGCGCTCGCCACATCCCAGGAACTGTCCGGCGAACGGGTGTTCATGGGCAAGGGAAGATGCGCCGAGTGTCATGTGCCGCAGACAGCGTTCATGGACAACAACATGCACGACCTGAAGCTTGAACGCTTCTACAAGATCGGCCAGGTCTTCAACGATTTCGTCACGCTGCCCGATGGGCCGATCAAGACCTTTACCTTACGCGGCATCAAGGATTCTCCACCCTACCTTCATGATGGCCGCTTGCTAACCCTTGCCGATACCGTCGAGTTCTTCAATCTTGTCCTGGGAGTGAAGTTGACGGAGCAGGAAAAGAAGGATCTCGTCGCCTACATGCTGACACTGTGAGGACAAAGGAGAAGCGCATGGGCCGTCATGTTATCGTTGCTCTCAGCGCACTGGGGCTGTTTGCGGGCACGGCCACAGCCCAGATCGGCAACCCAGCCGGAATGGGTGTCGACACGAGAATGGCGAAGCCGGGTATTCCGGCTCCCAACCAGACCAACAATCAAGACCGGCTGTTCGCACAGCTTGCGGCCGCCGGTGGGTTGGCCAAAGTGGAGTTGGGCCGTGTGGCGGGCCAGAAAGCCAGCGCCGACCCTGTAAAGCAGTTTGCCGACAGGATGGTTCAGGACCACAGCGATGCCAATGGAAAGCTCAAAAATCTCGCCGATGCCGCAAAGATCCCGCTCCCGACCGAACTTGATGCCGACCATCAGGTGGTCCGCGACCACCTGGATAAGCTGAACGGCGAGGCTTTCGACAGAGCTTACATTGCGGCCCAGATCGTCGATCATCAGAAGACTGCACAACTGCTGGCATGGGAGATTTCCCTCGGCGAGGATGCAGAGATGCAACGTCTTGCCGGATCGATGCTACCGATCGTGCTCGATCATCTCCGTCAAGCGCAAGAGATCAACGCCGCCTTGAGCGGAGCCGGCATCCGGTTTCTGCCGGACGCTGTGGCAGCGAGCGAGCACAGGCCTTAGAAAGGCATCGTCTTGGGCTCTACGCCAAATGGAAAGGATGAAGTGGCGGCTTTCCTGCTGACCTTGCTCGAGCCGGCAGAGGCTGCTTCACCCGATCACACGGAAAGTCTTCCGCGGTTCAGAACTTATAGAGCGATGCCGCTGAATAGCGCACACATGGAGTTCGTCGCCGCAAACGCCCGCGTCAGACGGCCGGCCTTTGCTCCCTTCCCGGCCACCACGCGGGATTGATGAAATTTGCTGATTAAATATCAACCAATCTCGATCCATACGGGCGCGTGATCGCTCGCGTGCGGCCATGCGCGCACGAACTTGTCCACCGCGGCCGCGGTAAGATCGGTCGCCAACGCAGGACTGAGCAGAAAGTGATCGATTCTGAGACCCGCGTCTCGCGCGAATGCGTTCCGGAAATATTTCCAGAAGGTATAGATTCGCTTGTCTGGGTGCAGAGATCGCAATGCATCCGTCCATCCCTGCGACGTGAGCTCGGCATAAGCGGCTCGAACCTCCGGTCTAAAGAGCGCGTCATCGCGCCATCGATCAGGGGCATAGACATCGATGTTGGTCGGCATGACATTGAAGTCACCGACCAGCGCCACGGGTGCGTCGAGATCCAAAAGCTCAATCGCGTAGGTGCTCAGCCGTTCGAACCAGCGAAGCTTGTAATCGAACTTCGGACCTGGTGTCGGATTCCCGTTTGGAAGGTAGAGGCAGCCGATTAAAATGCCGTCGATAACCGCCTCGATATATCGGCTATGGGTGTCGTCGGGATCGCCCGGTAACCCGCGTCTTGTCTGAAGAGGTTCCTGCCCTTTGGCCAGAATGGCGACGCCATTCCAACTTTTCTGACCATGCCAGATCGCCCCATAGCCGGCGGCGTTCAACGCTTTGACCGGAAATCTATCGTCCGGTGCCTTCAATTCCTGCAAGCAAACAACATCAGGCTTTGTTTCACTGAGCCATCTCAGAAGAATATCGAGCCGGCCATTGATGCCGTTGATATTGAAGGTGGCGATCCTCATCCGCTTCTATGCTTCCTGTAATGGTCGGCACCATCACTTTGACCGAGCTTGGCACTCATCTTTGCCTTGTGATGCCGGTGTCAGCCGAAAGCGAACGGCTGACATCGACGCTTTCCTTGACTTGACCTGTCTCGTTTCGGCGGACATAGCGTTTATCGATGCCGGCACCGATGCGTCTTCTCTTCGTCATGGAATTACTCCATTCCGGTTGTCATACCGCGAAAACGCGCCATCTTCCTAAAAGATGCATCAAATCAATCGCATGGAAGAGATTGCGTTATTCCCCTTCTTGTTCCTCCCATTACTGGAATGGGAACTTTTGCTTGTTTGAATGCTGGATGGACCGAGTTTTGGAGGTGGAGAATGCAAGCGAGATAGCGCGCTATACAGGAGGGAAAATCCTGGTCTTTGAAAGATGCCACCACTGGAGATCTGGTGACCTACTCCGGCGCGGTCCTTGCCGGGCTTCGTGAGCGCGTTGTGATGGATCTTGCGGACTTGTTCGATATGGAACGCCGCGACGACCCTGCTACACTTCCACTGCCGCAATTCCAAAACGCGAATGATCCTCAAGCCTCGCGTACGCCGCGGACTTCTACCGATCAGGGTTCATCTGTAATTGCGCCCTTCATTCATCCGGTTTGGAAGATGACGGCTGCGGACACGATCAAATTGATCGATCAACAGGATCGAAAACCTGTCATTCGGCGCTCTTCAACGATCAAGCAAAAGCCGCTCGAGTTTGCCATTGGGGCTCCCGAAAAACAAATCCTTGAACAAGGTAGAGACGATCTGCGGCCGCACACCTGCCCTTTCATCGATCAGCACTACCGAAAACCTTTTGATCTCGATAGTGACCGTGCGCCCTTCGTTGCTGCGACGATACCTCCAGGAATCGAGCAGATTAAACCCATTCTGTATTGCCCATTCCGCAATCATCTGCGCCATCATGACGTATCCCGTTTCGGAGATGACAACGGCTACTGTGCGCCCACTCGAATCACTCCGCTAACGAGTGAATAGCTGGGGTGGGGAAAGAAGATCTAGTTCGAAATCGTCCCCGCCTCGAATTGTCCGAGCGCTGTTGCAAGTGAGACTCACACTTAAAGGTCAAGTACCAACCGAGAGGGAAGATCGCGGATAGTTGGCGCTAAGTGGCTTCAGTTGCACCCAAGATTAGCGAACACACGATCCAGATTGAGGGAAGAGCTACACCGTGATGAGGGGGACTGATTGACGAATCTGCTATATCGACAGCGATGCATGATCCATGAGTGGAACACGGTTGCGCCTTTCGTTAACTCAAGCACACACTCGCCTCTTGTCCGCTAAATTTCGCTACGCTAAATTACGCAAGACTTAGTTGCATTTCTGTCGGCCGCGGTCGGCGGACCGATCACCGCTAACCCCGATGGTCTTATAGGCTGACATGATTTGGAATCATCGCATTACCCGTGTCACCGTCGGCCTCTTGCTGCTGGCGCTTGCAATTGTCGTCTCCCTACCGGCAATCACGGGCTATACAAGCCGGGACGGCACCGTCAATGCGCGTCTGGCTCTCCTCAATGCTCCCATCGATGGTGTGATTTCGGGGGAACCAGCAAAGGTTGGCGTTCCTGTCAAAGCCGGCGACAATCTCGTCGAAATCAGTAATCCTCGC
>NZ_JAQJCH010000029.1:0-13298 GCF_030182525.1 Rhizobium pantanalense | reverse complement strand
GTTACCGCCTTGGCGATTTCGGTTAGCAACAGCCTCAACAGGCAGATCATCTGGTCGACCACCATCGTCGCATTCGTCGCCCTGTCCGTGATGTTCTTTGGGTTCCTGATCTACGGCTATGTCTACGAATGGCTGTTCAAGCGCTCCGCTCACCCGGGCGACTGGGCCGTCAGCGATTTCGCCGTGCTCGGCATCAACGTGGCGATCGGCCAGGCCATTGGCGCCTATGTCGGATGGCGGCTTGCGCGGCGTCTGGTCAAGCCCTTGACGGCCGTGACCGAGGCCGCCCGTCTCATCGCGGATGGAAACTTTGCCGGCCGGGCGACCGGCGAGGGCAATTTCGGCGAAGCCGACCGTCTGATCAGTGATTTCAATCGCATGGCAGAGGAACTGCAAAGGGCGGAAAAAGAGCTCCAATATTCGAATTCGGCCATTGCGCACGAATTGCGCACGCCGCTGACGATCCTTCGCGGGCGCATGCAGGGGCTGGCGGACGGGGTATTCGAGCCGAGCCAAGAGGTTTTCCGCGGATTGATCGGGCATATCGATGCGTTGACGCGCATCGTTGACGATCTGAAGACGCTTTCGCTGATGAACGCCGGGCGCATGGAGTTGCAGCAATCGCGTTTCGACGTTGGAGAGGAAATCGTAGACATCATCGATTCCATTGGGCCGTCGCTTGCCAGCCTCAACATCAGGATTGAAACCGACTTGCAGAAGATGGCCGTGATTGCTGACCGGGCACGAGTCCGGCAGGCGGTGCTCGCGCTCATCGACAATGTCGCACGTTACGCTCCAGGCTCGAGGTTGAGGGTAGCGTCTCAGGAGGCCGGCAACCTGTGCGTCATCATGGTTTCGGATGACGGTCCGGGCATGACGGCTGCGGAAAGCGAGCGCGCCTTCGAGCGGTTCTGGAGAGCCGACGATGCGAGATCGCGAAGAGGCGGCGGATCGGGCCTCGGCCTTGCCGTTGTCAAGGCGATCGCCGATGCACATGGCGGCCACGCGACGATCGACAGCCGCAAGGGCGGCGGGACGACAGTAGTACTGACCATCCCGCGCTGCTGAGTTCGTGTGCAGGCCAGCAAACGGCCTGCCCAGGCATGGAGGGCAAACGGCAGGATGGCGTTGAGTGGATCGAGTTCTTCGGCGGGGCGATCGGTCGGATCACGGCCGCTACTTGCAAGAGAGATACCTACGAGTGTCGCTATCTCATGCCTTACCATTCCCACTCCAGCACTGGCGCGATTCTGTCGTTCGGTTACATGCGCGGCAGAACATTGGTCGGACCACCTTTGTCCATCAGCCTATGCCTCAGCGTTCCCAGCACATGAAGTCCGATCAGCGTCGGAATTGGTTCGACTCTCTCAGGAGCTAGAGAACGATGGATCGCGTCGACTTCCGAGGAATGAGTGTCGGGGCCGACACCCGAATGCGATCATCCCGTGGTATAGCCTCGCCTCCCAACAAATCGAGCGCATTCGCGGCAATCTGCTCGAAGGGCACCCGCAAGGTGGTCAGCGGCGTGGAGAGATGGCTGACGATCGGAATGTCGTTGTAGCCGACCAGCGAGACGTCGCCAGGGACTGACAGACCCATGCGCATCAGACCCGATAATGCACCGATGGCTGTGTTGTCGTTTACCGCAAATATTGCCGTCGGCGCCTGCGGCAGGTGCATGATTTTCTCGGCGGCTTCCGCTCCGGATTCAATTCCGAAGGTCGATGAGACGATCAGGGATGGATCGATCGTCAGGCCCATTTCAGTTATGGCCTGGCGATAGCCTTCCACACGGGTTCGCGCGCTGGAGGCATAGGAGGGGCCAGCAATGACTCCGATCCTGCGATGACCAAGATCGAGCAGGTGCCGCGTGGCGAGATATCCCCCAAGCCGGTCGTCGCCGATCGACGAAAGACTGTGGCCATCGGTTCTAAGTGCCAAAACCGTCGGCACGCCTCTTGCCGCCAACATGTCGGGAAAGTCATCGTCGTCGCGCGCCGTCGATAAAATGAGCCCATCGACGCCGCGCTTCAGAAGTGACTCCGCAGCGAGGCGATCTGCTTTCGATTTGTCGTCCGTCGTCGCGACGATTGCGAACCGCCCGCTCCTGCTGCAGGCTTTTGCGAGGGATTCATAGAGCATCGCCATAACGGTGTCGGTGAGCCTTGGTACGATAATACCGACTGTCATGGTGTTGCCGCGACGAAGACTGGCCGCAGACACATCTCTGACGTAACCGAGTTCCTCGGCGATCTTTCTGACGCGCCTGGCTGTTTCGCTGTCCGAGCGCGGCAGACGCTCATCCAAAATTCGCGACACTGTCGACTTCGAAACGCCTGCCGCCGCCGCGACGTCGAGAATCGTTATGCGCGACTGGCGAACGTTGTCTTCCACTATTGAATTCATTCGGAATTTCCGTGCCGGCGAGTCTGATCTGCGTTTGAATCTGATGATGCCTGAAAAATCCTGTTGACTCCAGAGAAATCGGAAACGATAGTGGGAACGTTCCCATTAACGATCCCATCGCTGATTGCGAACCGGACAGCGACGACAAGGAGGAGACTACCTATGAACCCAATGGACCTCAGGGGCTTGAGCCCCGCACCGGTGACCGCATTCACCCGCGATGGTGAAGTCGACTATGCGGCGAACGCTCGGATTGCGAAGTGGCTGGCATCGATGGACGGCGTGAAGAGCCTTGTCATCCTCGGGCACGCCGGCGAAGGCACATTCCTGACCGAAGAGGAACGCCTCAAGCTGATCCGCACCTATGTCGAAGCTGTGAATGGCGAAATTCCGATCATAGCCGGCATCACGGGTGAGGGCACGAAGGTTGCTGCCGAAGAGGCCAAGAAGTGCAAGGCCGCGGGCGCCACAGGGGCCCTTGTCTATCCAAACCACGGCTGGCTGCGCTTCGGCTTCCAGAAGGGGGCGCCGCAGGACCGTTACAAGGCGATCTGGCAAGAGTCGGGTCTACAGTGCATCCTGTTCCAGTATCCGGATGCCACCAAGGCTTCCTACGATCTGGATACGCAGCTCGCAATTGCAACCCAGGAGGGGGTTGTTGCGACCAAGAACGGCGTTCGCAACATGAAGCGCTGGTATGTGGAAATTCCGGAATTGAAGAAGGCCAATCCAAACTTGCAGATCCTGAGCTGCCACGACGAATGGCTTCTGCCGACCATGTTCGACGTCGACGGTCTGCTTGTCGGCTATGGCAACATCGCACCGGAGCTGCTCATCGATCTCATCCGGGCGGGCAAGGCGCAAGATTATCCGGAGGCCCGCAGGATCTTCGAGCGCTTGCTGCCGGTCACCCGCGCCGTCTATCACCGGGGTTCGCACATGGAAGGCACCGTCGCCCTCAAGCTTGGCCTCGTTCATCGCGGCGTGCTCGATCATGCCACGATCCGCGAGCCGCTGAAGAACCTCGGGGAAAAGGCCGAGGCTGAAATCTTCGCCGCTTTCGACGCGGCGGGCATCGGCCGTGTCGAGCAGCTTTTGGCGGCCGAATAAAAAACACGCCTCCGCCGCCAATCGGCGGAGGCGTATTCAAGGGGGAGACTGCAGATGCGTCGGGGAGCGACGCTCTCTAAAGCCGCCGGTTGTGATGCACCGGAAAGTTGCTTTGCCCATAACGGATCGCAGCTTCGGATCGCCGCCTGCAGGATAAGCGGCAGCCGAGGCAAGATGTTCAATACGTAGGTCAATGCCAGGTCGAGGAGCGGGAGACCGGGCAGAGGGAGGATGAAATGAATATCGAACAGCGAATGACGGCGCCGGTTGCGCCTGTCATCGATCCGCAAGCCGACATAAGTGCGCGGCTGGAGCGGTTGCCCGTCACCCGAGAAGTGTTCTGGGCTCGCAATATCGTCGGCGCCGCGACATTCTTCGATGGCTACACCGTTATCGCCATTGCCTACGCCATGCCGGTACTCGTGCACGAGTGGGGCCTGACACCCGGCCAGACGGGCATGATCCTGTCGATTGGGTATCTGGGGCAACTAATCGGCGCCGTCCTGTTCGGCTGGCTAGCCGAAAAGATCGGTCGATTGAAGGTTCTTCTCTTCACCATCCTGCTTTTCGTCAGCATGGACATCGCCTGCCTCTTTGCAGCCGGCGCGGCAACGATGATGGCGTTTCGCTTCGTTCAGGGGGTTGGCACCGGCGGCGAAGTACCGGTCGCCAGCGCTTACATCAATGAGCTGATCGGCTCGAAAGGCCGCGGGCGTTTCTTTCTTCTATACGAAGTGATGTTCCTGCTCGGCCTCGTCGGCGCGGGCCTGATCGGCTATTTCATGGTGCCGCTCTATGGTTGGAAGGCCATGTTCGTCGTCGGCCTGATCCCGGCTGTATTGATGATCCCGCTGCGCTGGTTCCTCACCGAGTCACCCCGCTGGCTCGTTGCCAACGGGCGTTACGAGGAAGCCAATCGCATCGTCACCAAGCTTGAAGACAGCGCCCGTGCCGCAGGCAAGATGCTTCCCGAGCCGAAATACGCGACAGTGCCCGTCCGCAAGCCATCCGACTGGCGGGAACTTTTCCAAGGCATCTATCTCAAGCGCACGCTATCCATCTGGGCCATGTGGTTCAGCGCTTATCTGGTCGCCAATGGTACGATTACCTGGCTGCCCACCCTCTATCGTCAGACCTTCAGCCTTCCGCTCGAAACCAGTATATTCTATGGGTTCGCGACATCGGTGGGTGGCGTTGTTGCAGCGGTTATCTGCGCGCTGCTCATCGACAAGGTAGGTCGCAAGCGCTGGTATACGGGAGCATTGCTTATCGCTCCCATCCCGCTTGCCATCCTCGCATGGCTCGGAGCGACATCCGCCATACAGGTATTGGTGCTGGCAGGTCTTGCCTATGCCATCGTCCAGACGGTCACCTTCTCGCTGTATCTTTACTCTGCGGAAATCTATCCGACGCGCCTGCGGGCAATCGGGACGGGTGCCGGAAGTGCATGGCTTCGCCTGGGGTCCTCGGCAGGCCCGATCGCGACGGGTTTCCTCCTCTCGTCGATGGGCATCCAGTACGTGTTTGCCGTATTCGCTGCGATTTTGCTGCTCGGCGCACTTGTCACCGCCGTATTTGCCGTGGAAACCAAGGACCGGACGCTCGAAGAACTCTCTCCCTAATCCGGCTCCCAGATCATGAGCTCTCGAAAATGTAGGTCCTGATCCAAACGGATCCGTTAGCGGCTGCCTCCATCGGCAATCAGCGATCGATGCCGGCTTCACGGGTGTGACGTCGGCATCGGTAAGATGTGACTTTTATGCTTTCGGCTAGGCGATTTCCGCCGAGAGCCGCTCAAAGATCGGCTTCGATCGGGAGTGACGTTCGGCAGGCGGATGTTGGATCTCAACTGCACGATTGATCTTCTTCTGACGCTTCAGCCACTCTCTGAGAGCCTCTGCACTCGTATGGTCGAGATAGTGCAGATCCGCTCCTCTGATGCAGACCTTGCGGCTCGGCGGAAGTGTCTCAAGAGCATCAAGTAGCGCTGGAACGTCCTTGCATGTTGCGACGCCGGAAAGATTGACATGGACGGTATCTGCTTCCTCCAATCGCTGGATGGAAAGCCTGCGGCGCAAATAGGGAAAGATTTCCAGGAGCGAGAGCATCAGGCCGAGGCCTACTCCGACAAGTAGATTCTGCAGAACAACCATTGTCACAGTTGCCGCCCAAATCCCTACAGGCACCCATCCATGATGCTCGAACAGATGGTGCACGTGCTGAAGACTGATCAATCTCCAGCCCGTTACAAGCAGCACAGCCGCCAAGGCCGTCAATGGCACCATTGCAAGGAGCTGGGGCAGAAACGCCACGAGACCGAAGATCCAAACACCGTGCAATACGGCCGAAGCGCGCGTGCGTGCACCAGCCTGTATATTGGCCGAAGAGCGAACAATCACACCGGTGATAGGCAGTGCGCCGAGGAGGCCGCACGCGCTATTGCCAATTCCCTGGGCAACTAGCTCCTTGTTGAAGCGGGTACGAACCCCGTCATGCATTCGGTCGACGGCAGCGGATGACAGAAGCGTTTCCGCACTGGCAATCACAGCAATCATTAGCGTGGCAATGATGATGCTAGGCTCCGTCAGGTGTGAAAAACTTTCAAACGTCGGCAGCGAGATGCCGCTGATCAGCGAGGATGGAACCTCTACCCTTGCGATGGGAAGTTGCATGGCAGCCGTCAGGATTGTTCCGACGACAACCCCAACCAATGCACCAGGTATCAAAACGAGCGATTTAGGCCGAAACTTTTCCCAAGCGATCATGGCAAGGAGTGAGAGTAGTCCCACCAGCAAAGCAACCGCCTCCGGTGTCAATCCTGCTCCCAGGACATGTCCAAAAGTCCTTTGCATGGCCACGATATTCTCAATACCACCTGCCGCGGGTCTGGCGCCCATCAAAACATGAACCTGGCCGAGAACGATCAGGACACCGATCCCGGCGAGCATTCCGTGAACTACAGCAGGAGAGATCGCCCGGAACCACGAGCCTATCTTCAGGAAGCCCGCGAAAATCTGCAGGAGTCCCGCGACAACAAGCACGGGGCCGAGCATCGCGATACCATGTTGTTCGACGAACCCAAAGACAATAACGGCAAGGCCGGCAGCGGGGCCGGATACCTGTAGTGGCGAGCCGGCCAGCAGGCCGACCACTATCCCGCCAACGATGCCGGAAATGAGGCCCATCGCGACGGGTACCCCCGATGCAACTGCAATTCCGAGGCAAAGTGGTATTGCCACCAGAAAGACGACTGCGGACGAGGCGAAATCGCGCGAAAGAGTGAAATTTCCCTTCATGACGTCACTCCACCGCCCGCGGCAAGACGTGCGGACGATAACGGCCGGTCACTGCTACCGGCAACGGCATGCCCTCGCGTACTTCGGTGAAGCGTGCAACGGCGCCATCATACACTTGGATTTCGCCCGTCTCGATGTCGAAGAACCAGCCATGCAGCGTTATGTCGTTCGTCGCCAGCTTGGCCGCGACTGATGGATGCGTGCGTAAATGGTTCAGCTGGACAATAACATTCTCCATGGCTATCGCTCGAATTTTTTGATGCTCCGAGAGGGTACTGGGATATGCCTCGCAAACGATAGAGCGCGCGGCGTGGCTGTGCTTCAGCCAGGCAGCGACGTTGGGCATCGGCTCCAGGATCACCGGATGGCAGAGGCCTTTCATCGCCCCACAATCGGAATGGCCGCAAACGATGATATCGCTGACACCAAGTGCGACAACCGCATATTCAATGACAGAGGACACGCCCCCATTCGCAGTCGAAAATGGAGGCACGACATTGCCGGCATTGCGGCAGACGAACAACTCGCCAGGTCCCGACTGTGTGATCGTCTCGGGCATGACTCTGCTGTCCGCGCAGGAGATCATCAATGCCTGCGGCTGCTGCCCCTGTTGTGCGAGTTTGCGATACAAAGCCTCGTGGCTTGGGAAGACGGTGCCACGAAAGATGGAGATACCCTTTAGCAAATCACTCATGGTTTTAGTCCTTGTGATGAAGTCGGATGACAAGAGGAGAGGTTCCCGAGGTCAACGGGCTGCAAGTCACGGTCTTTTCGCATGTGCCAGGTTATGCCAGCGCTGTAAGAAAATGGCCGCAACGACAGGAGAAAGGTTAACGTTGCGATGCGGTTGCGCACGGCCAGATCAGCTCCGCGTCGTGGGCAGAACGCGCTAGCCTGAGTGACAATGCTGCGCCTATCGGCGCAGCAAAAGAGGATGAATGTCGAGCAACGCTTACTTTACGCTAGCCTTTGACTTTGTATTGTCCTTGCTCTTGTCGATGACGCCCTTCTGCGAGCCACGTGAAAGGCTGTTCTGGGAAGATCCATTGGCATTTGTTCCCGTTATGACCTTCCCGTTATTGGTGCTTGTGCCATTGGAGTTTGCGCCGCCGGGCGAGACTTGGGCCGCAAATGCCGAACCGGAAATCAGGGCGAAAGCCATGGAGGCGGTAAGGAGAGCGATCTTGTTCATGTTGGCATTCCTTTCTTTGGTGGACGCATCGACTGATGCGAGCTGGAAAAGACTCCAGTACATTTAGTGCCGCGCCAGTTTCGTTGCGCTGCAACCAAGAGCTACCAACCGACTATTGAGATCGTATCGAGATGAGGGGCAGGGGTCGTCCAATCATTTTGTCAGCAAAATGGTATCGCTCCCATCGCCATATTCAGGGCCCTAAATATCCATCGAAAAACCTGAAAGCGTATTCCTCTGTGCCACTTGTCGCCAGGGCGCTCGGATGATCGACGGCGAATGTCTTTGGCAAAACTAGGTTCGAATTCCTCCGTCCACGAGCCGGACCGCTTGCCGCGAAACAATGATTCCACGGACGGCCAGCATAATGCGCGACCGTCCATTAGCTGGGAGGGACGGGACATGGAGCCATTCGGCGTTACCCACGGATAAGAACTCAGCCAGCGTGCTTACTACCGTGGACGGATCTTCATCAGCGCCGCAAGCCCAACGGTCATCTCAGTCCTAGGGCCACTAAATGTCCATATATCCTCCACCCAATCTGCACTGGAAGG
The DNA here is from genome assembly GCF_030182525.1 of Rhizobium pantanalense. Classification (NCBI taxonomy): domain Bacteria; kingdom Pseudomonadati; phylum Pseudomonadota; class Alphaproteobacteria; order Hyphomicrobiales; family Rhizobiaceae; genus Rhizobium; species Rhizobium pantanalense. The sequence goes on along the minus strand of NZ_JAQJCH010000029.1, from coordinate 4,740 downwards.
AGGTTAGTAGGCTCAAGCACACTGGCTGGCATTCGATCTGAGAAGCAGGCCATCCGCTTATACAAACTAATAGGAGCCTTCGATGCAACAAAAACTCATTCTTGCGGCCATGCTTGCGGGCGCGGCTTTATTTAATTCTCAATCAGCGATCGCCGGTTCCTATGCCGTAACTGAAATCAACATGCGTGCCGGCCCAAGCACGCATTATCCCTCGATCGGCATTTTGCCGGAGGGCATATCGTTGCACCTCTTCGGTTGCACGAAGGGATATCGGTGGTGCGACGTGGAGGCATCCGGGCGTCGAGGCTGGGTTTCCGCCGCCTATATTGATGTTGACTATGATGCGCATCGGGTTCGAGTGCCGGTCTATGTGCGTGAGGTAGATGAACCAACCGTGCCGACGGTTTCGTTCAATATCAATACCTATTGGTCCAGCCACTATTCCGACTATGAGTTTTACCACGAGATGAACAGTTGGGACGATTACGATTGGGAAGCCGATGCACCTCCGCCTGGCTGGGATCCTCAATGGTGAAAGTGACGGATCTAACGAGATCTCGCTCGCGCTCCAAGGCAAAGGACAAAGCCAGGAGCAGCGATTGCATGACGGAGCGAAATCTCCTTCTCGCGGGCATAATCTTCTCGATCATTGCGGTTGTTTTCATTCACCAAACCGCTGAATCGCACATTAACGAGCATTTGCGGACGACTTTTCAGCACCGCTTAACTTACTGAGCCACGACAGAAATGAAACGAGAAACCGCTAGGAAAAGCATTCTGGTCATTCTCTCCGTTCTCGGACTGGCAGCCGTAGGCGGGGCTTCCGCACGTGTCGTCTTTTCCGAGGATGACGGCCCCGCCGAAATGGCCAGGCCCGTCATCCTTGGCACGGTGGAAGAAACTGTCGCCGCCAGTGCTGTTCTCGAACCCGCGCGTCTGGTGAACGTGGGCGCGCAGGTTTCCGGGCAGCTGAAAACCTTGTACGTCGAGCTCGGGCAGAAAGTGCGGCGGGGCGACTTGATCGCGGAGGTGGACTCTACGCCTCAAGCCAATGGCCTGCGGATCGCAAAAGCCGCGCTCGCCAACGTCAAAGCGCAACGTCGTGTCCGTGGGATTCAGCTCCACCAGGCCGAGCTGGCTTATCAAAGACAGAGTCTGTTGAAAGCGCAGAGCATTGTATCCGTGGCCAATCTGGAGACCGCGGAAGCATCATTCCATTCTCTGCAGGCTGAGGTCGAGGCCTTGGACGCGCAAATTTCGCAAGCCTCCGTCGAAGTAGAGAATGCCGAGGTGAATCTTGGCTACACCAAAGTCCGCGCACCGATCGACGGCACCGTCGTCGCCGTAGTCACGAAAGCGGGGCAGACTTTGAATACCGCTCAATCTGCTCCGACGATCGTTACTCTCGCGCAGCTCGACACGATGCGGGTGAAGATTCAAATATCCGAAGCGGACATCGGGCGCGTTCGTATAGGACAACAGGTTCGCTTCACGATAATGGGGAGTCCGAACAATCCAATTTCCGCGAAATTAGAACAGATCGAGCCGGCACCAACAACCATAGCCGCGGACCCCACGGCCGGGACCGGCACGTCCTCGATCCAAGGTGCCCAAGCCGTATATTACAACGGTTTGTTCAATACCCCCAATGCGGACGGACATCTTCGTCCCTTGATGACCGCATCCGTTAGGATCGTCGTGGGGAAGGCGCAAGACGTACCTCTGGTCCCGTGGTCGGCATTAGCCTCGCGCGATGTCGAGGGTCGTTACCGTGTGCGTGTTCGCCTGCCTTCCGGCACGACCGTCGAAAAGCGGGTGACGGTCGGGCTGAGCGACAAGATCAACAGTCAGGTCATAGATGGGCTCTCAATCGGCGATGAGGTGATCATTCCGGCGGATGGCGAAATTTCCGCCGATAGCGACACGGTGATGATGTGACTCCCCTTATTCGACTCGACGAAGTTTCACGGATTTTCACCGCCGGCGACGAGACAGTCACCGCGCTTGATCAGGTCAGCCTCTCGATCGACGCGGGTGAGTTTGTAGCGATTGTCGGCGCCAGCGGCTCGGGCAAATCGACGCTGATGAATATTCTTGGCTGTCTCGATCAACCAAGCGCAGGCCTATATCTTATTGGCGGGAAAAGCGTTGCCGGTCTTTCCGCCGATGAGCTGGCGGCATTGCGGCGCGAACATTTTGGTTTCATTTTCCAGCGCTACCATTTGCTTGGCACGTTGAACGCCAGGGAAAATGTGGCGATGCCAGCCGTTTATGCCGGTCTTAATTCGAGCGCCCGCCAACAGCGTGCCAAATCGCTGCTTGTTCGCCTCGGTCTGGGTGAGCGTCTTGATCATTATCCGAGCCAGCTCTCCGGCGGGCAGCAACAGCGCGTTTCTATCGCGCGCGCATTGATGAATGGCGGCGAAATCATTCTCGCCGATGAGCCGACAGGTGCGCTCGATAGCGAGAGCGGCCATACTGTTCTTGACATTCTCAAGGAGCTGCACTGCGAAGGTCACACCGTCATCATCGTGACCCATGATATGCAAGTTGCGGGAAACGCAAATCGCATAATAGAGATTCGCGACGGCAAGGTGCTTTCAGATCGGCGAAGCAGAGAGAGGCGGGCGACTGAGGCTGCACTGGCGACTGACAACGAAAAGGCCGCTGGCCCCCTTTCAAGGCTCCTGCAACGAGTTTCCGATGCAGGCCCAATGGCTCTTCGCTCAATGGCCGCGCATCGCGTTCGAACGTTTCTGACCATGCTCGGGATTATCATTGGTATCGCGGCGGTGGTTTGCGTTGTGGGATTGGGTGAAGGCTCCCGGCGAAAAGTGCTCGCTCAGATGAGCGAGCTTGGTGCCAGCACGCTTTCCATTTATCCGGGCCGTGGCTGGGGCGACGAGCGAGCGGCAAATATCACCTCGCTCGTTATGGCTGACGCCGATGCGTTGTCGGCGCAAACCTATGTGCTCGGTGTTACTCCGATTCTGTATGCTTCGGTGCGCGCCCGCTCCGATCACGCTTCACTTAACGCTAATCTCAATGGGGTGGGGCAAGATTACTTTCGGATCAACGGCATGAAGCTGATCGCGGGCAGCGGCCTTTCCATCGAGGGCCAGCACGGTGCCTACCAAGCGGTATTGGACGACCGGACAGCGGCCGCATTGTTTCCGAATGGGCAAACGTCGCTGGGCCGCACGGTGCTGCTTGACCGCATGCCGGCGACGGTAGTCGGCGTCGTTCAGCGGCCCAAAAGCTCTGCTGGCGACAAGACCTTGCAGATCTATGCGCCACACTCCAGTGTCGCCAGTCGAGTGGTCACACCTGGCAGCAGTCTCGGCGGTCTCACCGTGCGGATTGCAGAGAAGTTTGATACCGCCATGGCCGAACGCGCCATAGTCAGCTTGATCACACGTCGGCATGGAACGAAAGATTTCTTTGTTTTCAATAGTGATCAGATGCGCAAGGCCATGGAGAAGACCTCGCGGACAATGACGCTTTTGATTTCCTCGGTCGCCGTCATTGCCCTCATCGTCGGAGGCATTGGCGTGATGAACATCATGCTTGTGTCTGTGACGGAGCGAACGCGAGAAATTGGTCTACGCATGGCTGTCGGTGCGCGGCGGCTCGACGTAATGCTCCAGTTTCTCATCGAGGCGATCGCGATTTGCATCGCTGGCTCTATTATCGGCATCGGGCTCGCCTTCGCGATTGCCGGCTTGTTTGGCGATCCTAAGGGCGACATGCCCATGATTATTTCGCTACAGGCAATGCTGGGATCCTGCCTCGTGGCGTTCCTCATCGGTTTGGTGTTTGGATTCCTGCCGGCTCGCAATGCGGCGCGCCTCGATCCGGTTGATGCCCTTTCTCGAGAGTGAAGCCTGACGACAATCCGGCGAGTGCTTCATGCGTGAAGTGGGAAATGCGATTGCGAGCGAGGCTTGGCTACGGTTCGTGTTGCACAAACGTTGCAAATACAGGAAGAACATCATGAATGAATTGGTAGAAGACGTAACGCTAGCTGTTGCAAGCGATTCGGATTTGCAACGTTTCAAGATATCTTTGCAGGAGGCATTCGCACTCGCTGTTATCGACGAGCTCGGCTCTATCGACGGCCCAATTCCTTCCGATGAGGACATCGAAGCGTCTTTCGAAGCGCCCGGCGCCGTCATTCTTCGTATTCTGTCCGGCGGAAAATGGGTGGGCGGTGCCGTTCTCAGCATCAATGAGATAACGCACGATAATTCCCTCGATCTTTTCTACATTTCCAAAGAGCACCATGGTCGCGGCATAGGCCAGAAAGCTTGGAAATCGATTGAGCGCCGATACCCCGAAACCCGGGCTTGGACAACCCAAACGCCATATTTTGAGAAGCGTAACATTCATTTCTATGTCAACAAATGCGGCTTCAAGATTGTCGAATATTACAACGCCCATAATCCGGATCCTCATAGGCCGGAGAAGGGCACCCCTCCCGGCGATGACGGGATGTTCAGGTTTGAAAAGATCATGCTTGGTCGTGAAGATACCAATTCCAGCGCAACTTGAAGCGGTAATTCAGGCGTTTAGCAAGATCAGCATATCTCTGCAGCTGGTGACGTGTTATCGCCTGGCCAATGGTCGAACGTTTCTATCCGGTAAAGGAGCCTTGGATGGAAAATGCACTGATATTGATCGTGGAAGACGAGCCGGAAATCTCCGATATTCTCGAACGCTATTTTGAGCGCGAGGGATTTC
>NZ_JAQJCH010000028.1:0-14360 GCF_030182525.1 Rhizobium pantanalense | reverse complement strand
GAAATCCCTCGCGCTCAAAATAGCGTTCGAGAATATCGGAGATTTCCGGCTCGTCTTCCACGATCAATATCAGTGCATTTTCCATCCAAGGCTCCTTTATCGGAAAGTAACGCCAGACATGGCCTGCGCGTCAACATTCCTTCGCTCTCCTCGATGAAACCTCCACATAACGTCGACCGAAGGCCAACAATCTCAATGTCTGCTTAGGCTCGGAAAAAAGTGCCATTCGCGCCCGGCACTGAAGCGGGCTTCTTTCGGATAGTGCATGCCGTCAACACGCAGAGCGACGATCTCGGCACGTCACGGTCAATTGGGAATATATCTATGCGATCTGCATTCAAGCTGCCTTCCTGGAAGGCGATATTGGCGGCAATGGCGATGCTTGTGCTGGCTTCCAGCCAGGTGCGCGCCCAGGAGAGCGGCGAAATTCCCCCGCCTGCCGTCGGTATCCTGCAGATCAAGACGCACCCAGTGCCTGTCATGAGCGAGCTTCCCGGTCGCATCGCCGCGACCAGGATCTCCGAGGTGCGCGCCCGCGTCTCGGGCATTCTCCAGGAGCGCGTCTTTCAGCAGGGCAGCCTCGTGCATCAGGGCGACGTCCTTTACCGGATCGATCCCAAGCTGTTTCAGGTGCGGGTCGCGAGTGCCAGGGCGGCCTTGCAGAAAGCAAAGGCCGTCCAGGCCAATGCGAGGCAGCAACTGGAACGCCAGCGCTCGCTGCGTGAGCGCAATGTCTCGACCGCCGTCGACTATGATACCGCGGCCGTCAATCTGGCACAGGCCGACGCCGATGTCGCGGCTCAGCAAGCCGCTCTCGACGAAGCCGAGATCAATCTGGACCACACCGAGGTAAAAGCGCCCATCACCGGCATTATCGGGGGCGCTCTCGTGACGGAGGGAACGCTCGTGACAGCCGAGGGCACATCCAATCTCGCGCTCATCCAGCAGATCGATCCGGTCTATGCCGATTTCACGCAATCCGCGCAGGACCTGCTGGAGCTGAAGCGCGCCGTCAGCGAAGGCAAGCTCCAGAGCCCTGCACCCGGACAGGCATCCGTCGAGCTCGTGTTCGACGGCGGAAAGACCTATACCAAGCCGGGCAAGCTCCTCTTTTCGAATGCGAACGTGGATCCCAATACGGGGCAGGTCACACTGCGGGCCGAATTTCCCAACCCCGATGGCGATCTTCTGCCGGGCATGTATGTCCGCGTGCGCATCGAGCAGGCCGTCCAGCAAAACGGTATCACAGTTCCGCAAAGAGCGGTGACAAGGGACGCCCAAGGCAACCCTCAGGTTCTCGTGCTCGCCGCCGACCAAACAGCACAGGTGCGCAACATCGTCCTCGGTGCGTCTTTTGGCGCGGAATGGTTCGTGCTTTCCGGGCTGAAGGATGGCGAAACCATCATTGCCGAAGGGGTCCAGAAGGTCACGCCCGGTGGCAAAGTCGTCGCCGAACCATGGACGCCGCAGAACGCCGAGCCGAATACCTCAGACCAGGCCGCAAAGTAACAAATCATGGCACAGTTCTTTATCAGGCGACCCGTCCTCGCATGGGTCTTCGCATTCTTCATCATGATCGCGGGAATCATTACCATCCCGATATTGCCGGTCGCGCAATATCCGGCCGTCGCTCCTCCGCAGCTTTCCATTTCCGCCTCCTATCCAGGCGCTTCCCCGCAGGAAATCTATCAGGGGGTGACTCGGCTGATCGAGCAGGAGCTGAACGGCGTCCATGGTATTGCCTATTTCGAGTCGACCTCCGACAATTCCGGCTCGGTGAGCATCAACGCCACCTTCGTCTCCGGAACCGATATCGGCAAGGCGACGGTCGACGTACAAAATGCGGTGCGACGCATCGAGGCGCGGCTGCCGCAGACGGTTCGCACGCAAGGTATTCAGGTCGAAGAAGCCAGTGCCGGCTTCCTGCTGATCGCAGCCCTGACTTCGACCGACGGCAAGTTGGATGAGATCGCGCTCGGCGACTATATCAACCGCAATATCCTCGGAGAACTGCGTCGCCTTCCCGGCGTCGGCCGTGCGCAGGTCTTCGCCTCGCAGCGGGCACTGCGCGTCTGGATCGACCCGGACAAGATGGTCGGTCTTCATCTGACAGCGGCCGACATCAGCGCGGCAATCGCCGCCCAGAACGCGCAGGTCGCAGCCGGTCAGATCGGCGCCACGCCCAATCCGGTCAGCCAGGATCTGACCGCGACCGTAATCGTCGAAGGCCAACTTAACAGTGCGAAGCAATTCGGCGACATCATCCTTCGCGCCAATCCCGATGGCTCGACCGTGCGCCTGCGCGACGTCGCCCGCGTCGAGGACGGCGCGGAAACCTATTCGACCGCAAGCCGGCTCAACGGCAATCCGAGCGCCGGCCTTGCCATCCAGCTTTCCTCGACGGGCAACGCCGTTGCCGTTTCGGGGGCCGTCAAGGCGAAGATGGACGAACTGTCGAAGTTCTTTCCGAAGGGCGTCGAGTATTCGATACCCTATGACACCAGCCCCTTCGTCAATGCCTCGATCGAAAAGGTCGTGCATACGCTGATCGAAGCGATCGTGCTCGTCTTCATCGTGATGTTCGTCTTCCTGCAAAACTTCCGCTACACGATCATCCCGACTCTCGTCGTGCCCGTTGCGCTGCTCGGAACCTGTGCCATCATGTATGCGACAGGCTTCTCCATTAACGTGCTGACCATGTTCGCCATGGTGCTTGCGATCGGCATCCTCGTGGACGACGCGATCGTCGTGGTCGAGAATGTCCAGCGCATCATGGCAGAAGAGGGTTTGTCGCCCAAAGCGGCGACGCAGAAGGCAATGAAGCAGATCACCGGCGCTATCCTCGGCATCACGCTGGTGCTTTCCTGCGTCTTCATTCCAATGGCATTCTTCCCTGGCGCTTCGGGCATCATCTATCGCCAGTTTTCGCTGACCATGGTCGTCTCGATCATGTTCTCAGCTTTCCTGGCGCTGTCGCTAACACCGGCGCTCTGCGCCACCTTCCTGAAGCCGATCGACGGAAATCACCATAACAAGAAAGGGCTGGGGGGCTGGTTCAATCGCAAGTTCGACGGAATGACTGCCGGCTACGCTAAGACGGCAACCGGCCTTGCGCGCCGGTCGGGACGCGTGATGGGCGTCTATCTCGCGCTCGTCATCGGCCTCGGCTATCTTTTCGTCAACTTGCCAGGTTCCTTCGTGCCCGAGGAGGATCAGGGCATCCTGATCGTCGACGTTCAAGGACCGCCCGAGGCGAGCGCCAACCGCACGATCGCGTCGCTGAAGCAGATCGAAGCGATTTTCAAGGCCGAGCCGGCTGTCGAAAACATCTTTGCCGTGCAAGGTTTCAGCTTCTCGGGAAACGGCCCGAACTCGGCCATCGCCTTCGTCACCCTCAAGGACTGGGCCGTACGGCCGGCAGGCAGTTCGGTGCCGGAAATCGCTGCGCGCGTCAACGCACAGCTCGCCGGATTGAAGGATGCCACCTCCTATGCCCTTTCCCCGCCGCCAATCGAAGGTTTCGGGACGACGAGCGGCTTCTCCTTCCGGCTCCAGGATCGCGCCGGACGCGGGCAGAAGGCTCTCAAACAAGCGACGGAAGAGCTGATGGCAAAAGCCGCCAAGAGCAATGTAGTAACCAATGTCCGCGTCGAGGGCATGCAGGAAGCCGCCCAGATCGTGCTCGCGATCGACCGCGAGAAGGCGAACACTTTCGGCGTCGGCTTCACCGACATCAACGATGCGATCACCGCCAATCTCGGCTCTTCCTACATCAACGACTATCCCAATGCGGGCAGCATGCAGCGGGTCGTCGTGCAGGCGGACGACCGCAGCCGCATGCAGGTGGAAGACATGATGAAGCTGAACGTCCGCAACGCGAGCGGCGGAATGGTACCGCTCGCGTCGTTTGCGACCGCCGACTGGCGCAGGGGCGATCCGCAGATCGTCGGCTACAACGGTTATCCGACGATCCGTATCACCGGGGAAGCAGCGTCAGGCAAGTCGTCAGGTGCCGCCATTGCCGAGATGGAACGCCTCGCATCCGAACTTCCCGACGGTTTCGGTTACGAGTGGTCCGGCCAGTCGCGCGAGGAAATCACCTCCGGCAACCAGGCGCCGATCCTCTTCGCCTTCAGTATCCTCTTCGTCTTCCTGCTGCTGGCAGGCCTCTATGAGAGCTGGTCGATCCCGCTGTCGGTCATGCTTGTCGTGCCGCTCGGCATTATCGGCTGCGTGCTGGCGGCAATCCTGCGCGACATGCCGAACGATCTCTATTTCAAAGTGGGGCTCATCGCGATCATCGGACTGTCGGCGAAGAACGCCATCCTGATCGTCGAGTTCGCGAGGGATTATTACGCGCAGGGCAAGTCCCTATTGGACTCGGCGACCGAGGCAGCCCGCGTCCGCTTCCGCCCTATCGTGATGACGTCGCTTGCCTTCACACTCGGCGTCGTGCCGCTGGCGATCGCAACGGGTCCCAGTGCCGCCAGCCAGAACGCGATCGGCACGGGCGTCCTCGGCGGCATGATCTCCGCAACGGTCCTTGCCGTCTTCTTCGTCCCGGTCTTTTTCGTCTTTGTGCTGTCCCTCCTCCGGACCAAAAGGCCGGCCGAAGAGAAGGGTGCGGGCGCCGACGTCCCGCCCGCACCCACCGCCGATCCTGGATGAAAGGGATAATGATCTTCCAAGACCGCCTTGTACCGCCCGATCATGCCGGGGAATTCGAGCAGTGTTATTAAACCCAATGCTCTTGATGGGATACGAACCGATGATCTATGACAAGCGTTAGCTGCTATCTCACTGACAAGACTGTCAGATTTCATAAGGCACTCGAATGTCCGGCATTTCCCGTGGGAAATCCTTGGTGTTTCGGGTGATCAGCAACATCGAGTGGACATTGGCCGTTGCCCAGATAATAGCATCTGGGAGCTTGATGCGATGCAGTTGTCTTAAAGATACCGCTCGTTCGGCTATAGCGCCGTCGACAGCTACGACCGCAAAATCCGCCAAGAATGCACGCGTTCCGATCGCCACCTCTGGCTTAGCGCCTACGAGAATCTCCATCCAGGTAATAATGCTAATCGCCTTTTCGCGATATCTTGTCAGTTCGTCGCGCGCTTGCGGTACGGCATTAAGATAGTCGATCAAGATATTGGTATCGAAGAGAGACTTTACCATTCGCCGCGCATGTTCTCCTGATACGCCAAGCCATCGATCTGTCGATCACCCCAGAGCCCGAATGCATCCGCTGCGCTTTCCGTACTGTTCCTAGCTAGAAAATCATTGATCGCCTTACGGATCAGGGCCGCCCTTGACACTTTTTCCCTCTGTGCCAGCCGGTCCAACGCTTTGACTTCTGGGTCGCCGATATCCACCAACGTTCTCATGAGAAACTCCGATATATGATATCAGCAATATATATCATTCTTGATAGCTCTCTTCAATGGCAAAGCGTGTCCATTTACGTTGGGATTTCACCTAGCTTTGTATTTCGCTATGACCCTTCGCGGCGATTGAATGGATTAATATCAGCGGCTTTAAGCGGCAGCGCATCCAGAGCCTCTTCGCGGTGAACGCAGCTAGGTTTATCCAATAGACTTGGCTGCGAATGCCAGTGCAAACGCATGCAGTGACGTGCTCCAAGTTGGATCGAAAACTACGGGCGTCTCTTTTGAAATGCCGACGCTTCAGAGAGCGTTAAGCCTACACCAAACTAGTGCGTTCTCCTTCTTCCCAAGTCTAGCAATAAAACATTCGACATCACTAATATAATCAGAAGTGGCAATTTCTCGAGCACGGGAGATGTGGTGATTTGGCGCTTCCGCAGGGAGAGCTGGGCGCGATCGCTAGCTTTCACTTCGCGACCGCCGGAATTGACGCGCCCTTTGATGCCTGGCGGTCCCTCCTCTCGATAATTTTCGAAAGCGCCCCGTCGAAGGCCAGTTCGCCGAGCAATTTTCACGCAGATCTCATGGTCCATCATTTCGGGTCTTTCCTTCTGTGTCGGACCGTCACCGGCAGTGGACGATACAGGCGTACGGAAACGACCCAAATTCGAGATGATATCGATCATATCGTCATTTCCTCCTGCGTGCGCGGTGTCATTGCTCTCGCCGATCCCGCTTCTCGGCGCCTACGGCAGGGTGACGTCGCGATATTCGATCTATCCGCGCCAGCGGCTTTTGCAATGACTGCCGCCGAAGGCATTCATCTGATCTTACCTCGGACCCTGCTGCCAGCCTCCTTGGCGCCGGTGTATCCGACTGCCTGCCGCATTCTGGCTCGAGATACCGCCATGGCGATTTTCATTCGCGGAATTCTAGATGCTTTGATGAGCGCGGTCTCGCGATTGACATCCGCGGAAGCAATCGCGCTTGGAGGGTCTGTGCCGAATCTGCTTGCGTCCTGCCTTGGACCGGCAGCACCTTCAGCGGAGACTAAAGGCGATCTCGGGCGACGACTGCGTCGCCATATCGAGGACAATCTGCATCACAGCGATCTCACCCTATCACGCCTGACGCGGGATCTCGGCGTTTCGCGCAGCCAGCTTTATCGACAATTCGGAGCAACAGGCGGTGTCGAGGCATATATCCGCCGGCGTCGCCTACGCCGCTGCCTCCTCATTTTGTGCGATGCGCGCCACGCCGACAGGCGAATTGGAGACATTGCCTACGAGATGGGATTCACCGACGAGGCCCATTTCAGCCGGCTGTTTCGACGATTGTTTGGATTATCGCCTCGCAGTGCGCGCAATGCGGCTCGCGGTGATTCATCTGATTTGAGCGGTTTGCTCTGGCCCGCCGGTGGTGGTTCCTTTGGCAGCTGGCTTACCTCGCTTACCACCGGTTGAGATCGCACGGCTTGGGACGGTCGTCCAAGTTTCTGGAACGCTCGCCTCAGGACGACCGCCATGAATATTAGTAGTCTCAAATGCACATAACACGGGAAATCTAACAGAAATACACGCAAGACTGGAACCAAGCCCAGCGAAAGGAAGCATGCCGATGTCGATACAAATGACGAACTCAGGTTCCGATGCTCCGCAGGACACTTCGCCGGCGACGACCGGGACTGCTTTCACGCTGTCTGCCGCCAACGGATCAACCGTACCGGGTGTTCAGTACTTCAATGTGTTTCCGCCAGCGCTGAAAAGCCCTTCGGCAAAATTTCAAATCCTCACGGCCCTGGTGTCGGATCCGACACCGCAGAATGCCACGGCGACTCTGACATGGACCGGCGGAGCCAATGCGCTGACTTTGTTTGCCCTCGTCGATGGCAAGAGCCCCATCAACGTCCAGGGAACGCCGGTGGCATTGGGGGATACGGTTGCCGTGGCCTGGGCCGATGGTGTGTTTACAATTACGCCGGCCACTGGCGGTCCGGCCGGCGCAATCGAAGTCACGTTTGCTGCGGGTGTGCCGGTCGAGAGTCAGATCGGCCTGGTCGTCGGCCCCGCACCCATCCTCGTCCCCATCCCCATCGGATTGTCGCCTTTAACGCTCGAGCCGGATCTGTCGCCGGCCGTCACGGTGAATTTCGGTACTGCTTTTCAACTGCCCAAACCCGACGAGTCCGACCTCAGCAAGGCCGCGACCATCACTTTCGTGGACGATACCTCGGCATCTGCCGGTCCAGCCTTCGTCGCTCAGATCAAGGTCGGGCTGGATAACCAGATCGTTGAAGTCCCCTGACATTCAACGAGCATGCCCGGCAACCGTCACGCCCATGCCGGGCGCCCCTCGCTGCTCCAAAATCTCTCCTCAACGACGAGCGGCGAGGGGCACAGGCCCGCACGTTTCATCCCCGGAGGCGATGCGGGCCTTCAACACTCCCGGGAACCTCAAGAGAAAGGCAAAGACAATGACGACCTATTCCCTGACATGCGTCAACAATTCCCAACTCTCCGGCAGCTTCGCTGTCTTCCAAAAGGCTCCGCCGATGACCGTTCCCGGGAACGTGTTTTCGCTGGCCTGGTTTGCCCGACCGACTGCGCCGGGCAGCCGCGTAACCTTCACTTGGAGCCTCGACTACAGCTTCCTGTGGTCGGAAACGGGCCTGCTTCAGCCGGGCATCAATTTTGCGGCCACCCAGGTTCTGCCGGCCGATCCGAACGGTCAGAACCTGATCCAACTGACGCAGGACAAATATGGCGCGACAACCTTCGTCAATCAGAGCAGCACGGGCGCCCTCGGTTCGCTGACTATCCAGCAATTGTCCAACGTCGCACCGGCCAAGACTTCCGTCGGCATCGGCATGGCCGGTTCGGGTACCTTCGCCGTCCAGGCGGCTCCGAACATGACGGCGGTCTTCACCCCGCATCCAAACTACTGGGTGATGTTCGGCAACTACGAGACCGGCGACGTCATCGACATCGAGGACGTAACCGGCGCTGTCGAAGCCACCTATGGCGGCGCCTTGACCTCGCGGACCGCGACGCTCGGCCTCGACAACCTGATCAGCGTCGCCTGACGCCCTTGACGGCGGCTGACACGGCCGCCGTCTCTTCTCCCAAGACCGTAGGAGGCAGCAATGCAGGAATACACGCTTACCTGTATCAACAATTCCGAACTGCATGGAAGCTTCGCACTTTATCAGGTCCCGCCTCAGGCACGTGGACCAACAGGGCCTGCTAGCCTCGTTTGGCTGGCGCGACCGGCAGCACCGGGCACTCATGTGCGTTTTTCCTGGTCCACTGAAATAGGCTTCATCTGGGGCGAACGCGGCACCTTCCGCGGGCAAACGACCTTTACCGCCTACCAGTACGTTGCCGCCGACCCCGACCGTGAGAATGTCATCGACCTGACGGCGGACAATTTCGGAGCGCCGACATTCCAGAATCTGCGCATCGGCGGTCCGCAGGGAACGATGACCGTCCGCCAGCTCAGCGTCACCTTCGATTTCCCAGTTCACCTTGGCGTCGCACTCGGAAAATCGCCGATCTATACCGTCGATTTCAACGCGAACGTCCTCAGCACTTTCATCCCGCATCGCGATCGCTGCTGGGTCGCATTCGGCAGCTACACCGCTGGTGAAGCGCTCGACGTCGGGGCACTCACCAATGTCCAGGTCGTTGATTTCAGCTCGACGTCGCCATCCCAGGAAGTGATCCTGACCCCGCAAAACATCCTGCGCAAGGCCACGGCACGGAACATTAGCCGGCCTTTCGCCTGAATGATGGAGGCGGCATAAGCGCGCCTTCTTGAACACACACAGACACGGCGGACGGCGCGATTTCGCTCACCGCCACAGCAGGTCCGGCAGCATGCCTTGCCGGTCAACGCTCCCCGCATGCCGCGAGGAACGTTCTTGTCCCTATAGTGAAAAGGAAAATCATCATGCAAACAAGAAACCTATGCGGCCGCATCCTGGCTGCAATGCTGACCGGTCTTGTTGCGCTCGGCGCGGCAAGCACCGCGGAAGCCTACTCCGCCTATCGGAGGGTTACAGCAGACGCCCAGACGGGCGTTGTAGCCTGGGGAGCAGCGAATTTCGGCGTCGGCGGAAATCCATCGACCCTATCATTCTTCTACTATGCGAGCGATGCTGCCGCGCGCCTCGCCATGCCTGCAGCCCAGTGCTTCATAAAGGTGGACCTCGGCGCGCTGGTCAATCCGCTGCAGGGAACCCAGGTTCCAGTTGGCAATGCCGGAATCCAATATCAAGCCAATCCCGCCGACAATCCAGCCCCCCTGCCGTGGAACATCACCTTCGACAATGTTCCCCCCGACCATTGGAGCATTGCAAAAACAGAGATCCAAAATCCGACATCCTCCAATAATGCGGCAAGCAGAGTGGCAGCAGCAGCCTTTCAGGTCCTCGCCAACACGGCCGGCTCCGGTGTCACCGTAATCAACGGGACGTTGCAAAATTGCGCCGCCCAATAGACTTCGATTGAGAGAATCCTAATGTTTATGGGCGCAATGGCTTTCACCGCCGGCCTCCTTGGATCCGGCGGCTTTTCACGGGAGAATTCGTTATGGCAGTGCTTCATCATGCTTTCCGCTGTGCGGTCACTCCAGCCTTCGAGCAGAAGGTGCGCGACCTCGCCGCCGCATGGGAAGCCGGTGACCGCGACAGGCTTTCTGCCATGGCGGTCGGCAGATATGCGGCACTCCGCGAACGCGAAGATGTTCATGCGGCTTTCTATCTTGCCCCGGACGGTGCTGCATTATCCTGGCTGCAACCGCAATTCATAAGGCTGGGGCTTGCCGCCTTGGTGTCGCTTGCCGAGGATTTCGTCCCAATCCCGTCCTTGAGTGCCAGCGACGATACGAACCATCATCGTTTGGCATCCCACCTGCCGGCGCTCGGCTGGTCGGCCGATGAAATCAACTTTCTTGTCCATGGGCGATCGATAGAAACAATGCTCCACCACTATGTGAGTTCGGAGGAACTGCTTGATCCTGGCCAATTCCGTCACACCGGCGGCTGGACCCCTCCTGGGATGACGCAAAGACTACGGGCAAAACTTGATCAGTTGACGCAAGGCAAGCCACCAAAAGCTGGGAAGGCAGCCCAATCGGCGTGGGATCTGCTTGATGAAAGCAAGGCACTGGAAGATGCGCGCAGAATGGTTGCAGCTCTAAACAGCGACGACTGGCTCGTGATGGCCATCACGCATTGAGTTTTCTAACCCCTAAAGAAGACGAGCTGGCTTGCAGGGGGATCGGCGAAAGCTTGGTCCCCAACATCCAAAGGGCTATGTCGTCAAGTTTCACAACGCTTTAACCCCGATTTTCATTTGAGGGTGGCCCATTCAGTCATGGGGAACCAATTGATGAGTCTGCCATATCGATATCGAAGCATATAACGACGAAACGCAAAGTTGTGTGAAATCTCTCGACGCTAATGAACACCTCAACTATCGCCGTGCAAAAATTCTGTTCTCTATCTCTTCGATATTTTGATCATTGCATCGCTCTCGGTAACAAGGCAGCATATTCTTCCTTGGTGCAGCAGACCAATAGATTTTTGTATTTCTTCTAACCTTTACTTATTGCCGGGGATGCACGGCAAAAGGGCTGACACCACAATGGTGACGCGTGCGCAGCAAATTGGCGTCGTTATCGGCCTGACCTTCGTCACGGCATTGACGATCCTGCGGGCCAGTGATCCTCCCTTGCTAAGGCTCGCGCGCGATTTGACATTCGACCAGTATCAGCGCCTAGTGCCGCGGACGTTCGAGAACCAGCCTGTGCGGGTCGTCGACATAGACGAGGCTTCGCTGCGGGAGTTCGGTCAATGGCCCTGGCCAAGAGACCGGATTGCCGCGCTTGTCGACAGGCTTTCCGATCTGGGCGCGGCCGCTATCGCTTTCGATATCCTCTTCGCCGAGCCGGACCGTCTGTCGCCACACAACATCATTCGCAATGTCATTGGCATCGATCCGTCACTGCTTGGCAAACTACCGGATAACGATGAGATTTTTTCCCAATCGTTATCGGGAAGGCCGGTGGTTCTGGGCTTCGGTCTCTCCAACGAGGGAAACTATCTGCCGCCAGTCAAGGCAGGGTTTGCCTATACCGGCGAAGATCCCTCCGGTGCGCCGCCTGCAATCAAGGCGGCCACGCCGCTGCAGCCGCAATTGGAAGCCCATGCAGCGGGGCTCGGCCATATCAGCCTTAACCCGGGCACATCTTCGGCGGTGGTACGCGCGGTTCCGCTTTTTCTTAGCGACGGCAAGCAGCTTTATCCCAATCTCGCGCTTGAGGCGCTTCGCGTCGCACAGGGAGCCTCCACCTACGTGCTTGACGCCGCGCCGCACACACCCAATACACTCACCCGGGTCAAGATCGGCAATTTCGTCGTGCCGGTAACGGCAGCGGGCGAGCTTTGGCTCTATGTCAGCCGCGATACCGCGGAGCGATATATTTCGGCAAGCAAGATACTCGCAACCGAAGGCGCCTCCGCCGGTATCAAAACCGCCATCGAAGGCAGTATCGTTTTCGTCGGAACCTCCGCTTCCGGCCTCCAGGATGTCCGCACGACCGCCCTTGACGAGAATGTGCCGGGTGTCTCCATCCACGCGCAGATCGTCGAGCAGATCCTTTCAGGCCGCTTCCTTTCCCGGCCGGATTGGGCAAATGGGCTGGAAATCCTGTCCATCGCCGTCTTGGGCAGCCTTCTGGTGATCGTCACAACCTTCGTCAATCCGGCCGCAGCCCTCGCCTGCGGCCTGCTAATTACCTTTTTTGCCCTTGTGGCCTCCTGGGCCGCTTTTCTTTATGGGGGACTTCTCTTCGACCCGCTGGCGCCGATCGTCTCGGGATCGATCACGCACTTCGCTGCAACGGCATTCCGCTTTCTCGTGACGGATCGGGAGCGGCGCGACGTACGGCGGGCTTTCGGCCATTATCTCTCGCCATCGCTGCTCCATCGCATCGAGCATACGCGCAACGCACTACGCCTCGGGGGAGATGAACGCGAACTGACGGTCATGTTCGTCGATGTGCGAAACTTTACCCAGATTAGCGAGGAGATAGGCCCGAGCGCCGTCGTCGCGTTTCTGAACACGCTTCTCGATGCGCTCAGCCATCATGTCATCGTCAATGACGGCACGCTCGACAAGTTCATCGGAGACTCGATCATGGCCTTCTGGAATGCCCCCGTCGATGTCCCTGATCATGCCGGCAAGGCCGTGCGGGCGGCTCTCGGCATGCGGGAAACACTCGCCCGCCTCAATGGCACCGATGCCTTCGGTTTCGGAGACGCGCGGCGGGTCGGAATAGGCATCGGCATCCATACGGGGCTTGCATGCGTCGGCAATATGGGGGCCGAGACCCGTTTCAATTATACGGCAGTTGGTGACGCCGTGAACATTGCCGCGCGTATCGAATCCGCCTGCAAGGAGGTCAATTTCGATATTCTGGTCTCCGGATCGACGGCAGGTTTGCTGCCCGATTGCGCTTTACTCGAAGCGGGAACGCTGATGCTGAAAGGTAAGAGTATGCGAACCAAACTCTTTGCGGTGGTCGGCGACGAACGCGTGGCGAGATCCGCCGGATTTATCGACCTGCAGGCTACGCACAGGCAGCTAGTCAATGCACTTCGGGTGCGCTCGACAGGCAGCCGCAAACTCCTCAGCGCCGCCAAACTTAAGGCGCAAGCCGCTGCAACAGGACTGCTGCAGGATTTTTACAGCCAGATTTCACGACGAGGCGGACACTTCGTCGACGAGACTGCGGACAAGGCAGCCGAAATCTAACTGATTTGATAGCCATCCTTCGCAACTCACCGTCCTATCGATGGCGATCTCCGCCACCGTGATGGTCACGATTGCCTTGGCTGTCCTGGTCGTCTCCCTGGTGATCATCCCATCCGTGATCGCCCCTGCCATGATGGCCGTGATGTTCATGGTGATTGTGATGCTCGCCTTCGTCGTCATCGTGCTCGTGCGGTTTGCCGGATTTGTCGGGCGCACTTGGCGGATTTGAGACATCCGGCGTGCTGGGAGTTTCATGTGGTGCGGCAGGCGCCTCGGCGTGTGGCGATCCCTGGAGGTTGGGTGCGCTAGGCATATCGTGCGGTGCCGGTGCAGGATTGTTTGCCGGAGCGTTGCGTGGAGATATGCCGTTAGGCCGATCTCTCATCGCCGCCGACAGGCCGCAACCACCACCACCGACAAAACCCATTCGCCCTGAAAGTTGCTGATCCCCGGACAGAAACGGCAGAGCCCGCTGGTTGCCCAGCCTTTTGAGAACGTCGCGATTGACCCGGCGAGGTTCGCTGATCTGGCCATTACGCTTCGCAACGACGCAATCACATTGCTGTTTCAGCTGCCTGCAGCCGCCAGCGCCGCAGAATTGCGCGGCGCCGTTTAACAGGACGACCGCCGTCGTGCCGTTTGCTCCGACATAAAAATCGAAAGCGGTTCCGCGCACGCCGATCGTTCCGGCCGGAGTCACGATCTGATAGGCCGAGTGGTTCGAATTTCCGCTCATCCAGCGAAAGCTGCCCTTTGCCGCATTTATGGTCAGCTTTTTCACTGTGCCCGAGTCATCGAACACGAATTTGTCGATGGTAACGGACGATCCGGCTCCGACTGCCAGTCTCGTGCCGTCCCGAAATGTGAACTGTCCGAGGCCCGAAATCGAGGTGCGAATTTGCTCGTCCCGATGAACGGGATCATCGACCGCCAGCGGACCGCCAGCGCCCGTAACCTCAGTTTTAATCAGCACCGCCTGGCCGACCTCCTCGGTGGCTTTCGAAGACAATGGTGCGAGCAGCATGGCGCTCAACACAACGGTCACGGCGTGACGGAGATAAAACACCGCACCCTCCCCAAGTTTATCCATGTTTTAGCACAATATATCTTTGAATACAAATTACAATTTTTGATTATATCTGCGTATGTTCTGCTA
>NZ_JAQJCH010000027.1:0-20796 GCF_030182525.1 Rhizobium pantanalense | reverse complement strand
TACGCCGTTCTTCACGAACTACCGTCCGCAGTTCTACTTCCGTACGACTGACGTGACCGGCATCGTGACGCTTCCGGAAGGCACGGAAATGGTTATGCCAGGCGACAACGTCACGGTTGACGTCGAGCTGATCGTTCCGATCGCGATGGAAGAAAAGCTTCGCTTCGCCATCCGCGAAGGCGGCCGTACCGTCGGCGCAGGCATCGTTGCAAGCATCGTCGAGTAATCTTCGGATTATTCCTGTATCCTTTATAAGAAGGCCCCGCTGGAAACAGCGGGGCCTTTTTGTGTTGGGAGATGGTGCATGAGCCTGATCATTCTTACCGGTGCCTCCGGGTCGGGAAAGACTGCTATTGCGGCGGCAACAGCCCGGGACCATGCGCGATGGTTAGCCGTCTATCATTTCGACAGCATCGGCGTACCGTCGCTTGATGCATGGTCAGGGATCATGGTTCGCCCGAGGCTTGACAGCGCGACAAGACCATCGAATGGCTGGAACGGCTTATGCCGCGAGCGCAGAAGGGCACGGCCATTCTTTTCGAAGGGCAGATGCGGCCATCCTTCGTCGTGGAGGCTGCCAGGGCTGCCAGGGCCGATGACTATCGCCTCATATTGATCGATTGCGATGATGCAACGAGGACACATCGCTTGTCCGCTGGGAGAGGCCAGCCGGAACTTGCCGACGCGAACATGATGAATGGGGCAGCCTATCTGCGCCGCGAAGCCCAAACATCCGGCCTTGAGATTCTCGACACAAGCCATCTTTCGCTGAAGCAGAGCGGGGATACTGTACTGAAGTACCTGCTCGATTAGTCGGAAGATACTATCACCAGTCGGTGATATTTTTCGTCGATCCGAATTCGACCTTCGCGCGGCGCACGATATCGGCAACGAAATCGCTCTTGCCGCCGTTGTAATGGTTCCAGTCGCCATTAGCCTCTTTGGCAGGCTGGCCGTCTCTATTCGATTATCTTGGCGGAAGAGCCTCCGCTCACCAAGCCGTGTCTTGCGAAATGAGCGCAAGGGCCTATGTATCGCTCGATTTTCCAAGGAGGAGATTTTCATGAAGAAACGTATTTTGTTCACGGGCGGCAGCGGCAAGGCAGGGCGTCACGCGGTTCCGTGGCTGGTGAATGCCGGCTACGAGGTCCACAATGTCGATCTCGTGCCGCTGAATAGCCCCGGCGTCACCAATCTGCAGGCCGATGTCACCGATGCGGGACAAGTCTATAACGTCCTGACCATGCATCGCGATTTTCCCGATCTCGATCAAGTCAGGGGTGTCCAGCCTTTCGACGCCGTCGTGCATTTCGCCGCAATCCCGCGCATTCTGATCAAACCGGACAACGAGACCTTCCGCATCAACACGATGAGCACCTACAATGTCATCGAGGCGGCCGCGAAGCTTGGCATCAAGAAGATCATCGTCGCTTCCAGCGAGACGACCTATGGCGTCTGCTTTGCCGAAGGCCATCGCGATTTTCACCAGTTTCCGCTGGAGGAGGATTATGATGTCAACCCGATGGATTCCTACGGTCTGTCCAAGGTCGTAAACGAGAAGACGGCTCGGGCTTTCGCCGAGCGATTCGGCATCGACATCTATGCGCTGCGCATCGGCAACGTCATCGAGCCCCACGAATATGAGCGTTTTCCCGAGTTTTTCGCCAACAGCGAAATCCGCAAGCGCATTGCCTGGAGCTATATCGACGCCCGCGACCTAGGCCAGATCGTCCATCTCTGCATCGAAAAGGACGGCCTCGGCTTCCAGGTGTTCAATGCCGCCAACGATACGGTTTCGGCCAATACGCCATCGCGCGAACTTGCCGCGAAGCATTTTCCGAATGTGCCCTTCACACGCGAAATCGGTGAATATGAGGGGCTCTTGTCCAATCGCAAGATCCGCGAGGTCCTAGGCTTCAAGGAAGAGCACGACTGGCGGAAATATGTGAAGGTCTGAGGGCACATAGTCCCTGCAATCGGCCGGGCGCTGTGTGTTGGCGTCCGGCAAAGGCATCGATCCAGAGTAGGGTGCCTCTCCATTTGTTACGCAACAAAACCAAAAATGCTTCCCCAAACACTCGACAAAAGCAGCCGTTTATTTAAGTAGGGTTGCGTTCGCGAAGCATCTCCTAGAGATTGCAGCGCATGGTTCGGTATATCCGCGCGCCTGTTTTGAACCACCCTCCGGCTGATGGGCCTCAAGGGTGAGCAGCGTGCGATTTGCGTCGCGGCGAAAGATAATAGCCGGCTGGCCTGCAGGCGCTCAGCCGTTTCGGAGGTATCATGAAGGATAATGTTGCACGTATTTTCGTCGGGTTCGATTCCAAGGAGGTCGTGGCTTATCACGTCCTGACCCAGAGCATCATCGAGCGCTCGTCAATTCCGGTGGTGTTCTCGCCGATCGTGCTCAACAATCTCGAGGGCATTTTCACGCGCGAGCGCAACCCGCTGCAATCCACCGAATTTTCCTTCTCGCGCTTCCTCGTGCCTTACCTCAGCGATTACCAGGGCTGGAGCATCTTCATGGATTGCGACATGCTCGCCCGCGCCGATATCGCCGAGCTTTGGGCGCTGCGTGACGACCGTTATGCCGCCATGTGCGTCAAGCACGACTACCAGCCGAAGATCGAAACCAAGTTCCTCGGCCAGACGCAGACGAAGTATGAAAAGAAGAACTGGTCGAGCATGATCCTGTTCAACAATGCCAAGTGCACGGCGTTGACGAAGGATTTCGTCAATACGGCGACAGGCCTTCAGCTTCATCAGTTCAAGTGGCTGGAGAATGACGATCAGATCGGCGAGGTGCCGGTCGTATGGAACTATCTCGTCAACGAATATGACTATCGCGAAGATGCCAAGCTCGTGCACTTCACCGATGGCGGCCCGTATTTCGACGAATATCGCAACGACGACTACGCTGAAGAATGGTTCGCCATGCGCGACCGCATGCTGCACGTCCAGCAGAAGTGAGCGATTTGGACCACAACAAGACGACGGGAAATATCGATGTCGGCATACCGGCTGCGGGCTCCGCGACCGGTTTGAACAGCGCCGACGAATGGCGGACCATATTGACGGGGTTTTCCCATATCGTCTTGGTCGCCAATAGCGATGCGGTCGATATCGCAAGCCTGCAGGCGCAGTTTCCTGAGACTGCGCTCTTCGTCTTCTTCAACAAGGTCTACAAGGTTCTGGATCGACCGTTCCATGGGCATTCACTGCTGATCTCCCGTGGTCAGCCGCGTGGCGCCAACATCGTCTATCGCGGCGAGGTGGGCGAGGTGGTCAAGTTCTTTCCGAAGGAATATTTCCTCGGCGTCATGAATATCCGCCTTGGTCTGGAAGAGAAGCTCAATCCCGCCGCCGACTTCCAGGGGGCGCCGACTGGCCACCTCGATCTCGTGGGCTTCTGCTCCGATTTCTATACGGAAGGCAAGACCCCGACGAGCGGTTTTGCCATGGCCCTTTGGCTCAGCGATCTAAAATTGCCCGGCAAGATCGTGCTTGCCGGCTTCTCGGCCCGGCGCAGCCAGAAGTGGAGGGTGGTTTCCGCCCACGACTGGAGTTTCGAGCAGACCTTTCTGCGCTTGTTTGCCCGGTTGGGAAAGATCACCATCCATGGTGGGGTCGCATTGAACCCTTATATCAGCCTTGCCCAGCGCTTCACGGAAGTGCCTTCGGCCGAGATTGCTTTGGCTGCGGCCGAGGTTTTGTCGGAGCGGCTCGGCAATACCGACGCAGAAATAGACAAGCTGATCTCCCTGACCAATGTGATTCGCTCTGCGGACAATTTTATGCGTCGCCTCAGGCCGAAATTTCTGAAGCGCAGGCCGAAAGGCTCTCCCGGAGAGCAATGAGGCGAGGGGCATCCTTTCTGCAGCATTTGCCGCGGCTTTGACCGTCCGGCAGATCTGTCCGCTCAGGCATGTCCTCTGTGAAGTTGCGGGTTCGATTGGGAAAAAGCAAAAAACGCTCTTGCCAATCGTTTCGTCCCGCCTTAAAGGGAGCGCCATGTCTTCGAACTGCTCGGGCGGTCCACCGCCTGAAGCGAATATTCGAAGGAAGAAGGGGTATAGCTCAGTTGGTAGAGCGGCGGTCTCCAAAACCGCAGGTCGTAGGTTCGAGCCCTGCTGCCCCTGCCATTTTCCTTGACTTGACTGGCGCGTCGTTTCGCAGCTTCTTGGGTTGAGGGTCATGCCGGTTTGTCGGCAAATTTTAGAAAACACCGTATTGCCTCTTGTTAAATCGGGAATCGGTGTTTATGTAGGGTTTAACAGACACGCGGTGCGTGGGGCTGATATGTTCAGCTTTACGCGCCGTAATTGCGTGGGCAGTCAATGGCATCCAAAACGAATCCACTAGCGTTTCTGCGGCAGGTGCGCTCCGAGACGTCGAAAATCACTTGGCCCTCGCGTCGCGAGACGATGATCTCGACGGTGATGGTGCTCGTCATGGTCGTTTTCGCCTCGCTGTTTTTCTTTGCTGCCGACCAGCTCATTGGCTGGATTCTCAGCTACGTGCTGAATACCGGCAACTGATATCGGGTGGAGATGAACATGGCGGCACGTTGGTACATCGTCCACGCTTACTCTAATTTCGAAAAGAAGGTGGCTGAATCCATCGAGGAGAAGGCCAGGCAGAAGGGGCTCGAGCATCTGTTCGAGAAGATCCTTGTGCCGACCGAAAAGGTTGTTGAGGTTCGCCGCGGCCGCAAGGTCGACAGCGAGCGTAAGTTCTTCCCGGGTTACGTGCTTGTGCGCGCCAACCTGACGGATGAGGCTTACCACCTGATCAAGAATACGCCGAAGGTCACTGGCTTCCTCGGCTCCGACAATAAGCCCGTTCCGATTCCGGATTATGAAGCCGAGCGCATTCTCGGTCAGGTCCAGGAAGGCGTTGAGCGGCCGAAGGCTTCCGTATCCTTCGAAATCGGCGAGCAAGTCCGCGTTTCCGATGGTCCGTTCGCTTCGTTCAACGGCACGGTTCAGGATGTGGACGAAGAGCGTTCGCGCCTGAAGGTGGAAGTGTCGATTTTCGGCCGCGCTACGCCGGTCGAGCTGGAGTACAGCCAGGTCGAGAAGGTCTGATTGTGATTTCTGCGAAAGGTTGGCCTGGCGGCTGGCCTTTCGTTCGAGTTTGGATATAAGCAAATGCTTGCTTATACCTCGCGGCCAAGCCGCAATCCGCGTGGAAGGGTAGGGTCTTAGCCGGGCCTGGTGATCCGTACCACGCAACCGCAGCCGCCGGAGCGATTCGGCATAGTAGGCCGGGCAACCGGTCATGTAGAAAGGCAGAGAGAAATGGCTAAGAAAGTTGCAGGCCAGCTCAAGCTGCAGGTCAAGGCCGGCTCGGCGAATCCGTCGCCGCCGATCGGTCCTGCGCTTGGTCAGCGTGGCATTAACATCATGGAGTTCTGCAAGGCGTTCAATGCCGCCACGCAGGAAATGGAAAAGGGTATGCCGATCCCGGTCGTCATCACCTACTACCAGGACAAGTCCTTCACCTTCGTCATGAAGCAGCCGCCGGTCAGCTACTTCCTGAAGAAGGAAGCGAAGATCCAGTCCGGCTCGAAGACCCCGGGCAAGGGCGCCAAGGCTGGCACCCTGACCAAGGCTCAGGTCAAGGCAATTGCCGAAGCCAAGATGAAGGATCTGAACGCCGCCGATATCGAAGGCGCAATGGCCATGATCGAGGGCTCTGCCCGCGCGATGGGCCTGGAAGTGGTGGGCTAAGACCATGGTAGCAAAGCGTATTCAGAAGATTCGTGAAGGCGTTGATCCGACCAAGCTCTATGCTCTGGATCTGGCCATCAACATGGTCAAAGAACGTGCCGTCGCCAAGTTCGACGAAACCGTCGAAATCTCGATGAACCTCGGTGTTGACCCGCGTCATGCCGACCAGATGGTTCGCGGCGTCGTCAACCTGCCGAACGGCACCGGCCGTACGGTTCGCGTTGCTGTCTTCGCTCGTGGCGCCAAGGCTGATGAAGCCAAGGCTGCTGGCGCTGACATCGTCGGTGCGGAAGACCTGGTCGAAATCGTTCAGGGCGGCAAGATCGATTTCGATCGCTGCATCGCCACCCCGGACATGATGCCGCTCGTCGGCCGTCTCGGTAAGGTTCTCGGCCCGCGCGGCATGATGCCGAACCCGAAGGTCGGCACCGTCACGATGGACGTCAAGGGTGCTGTTGAAGCTTCCAAGGGCGGCGCTGTCGAGTTCCGCGTCGAGAAGGCTGGTATCGTCCATGCCGGTATCGGCAAGGCTTCCTTCGACGCCAAGGCTCTGGAAGAAAACATCCGCGCTTTCGCCGACGCCGTCATCAAGGCAAAGCCGGCTGGCGCCAAGGGCAACTACGTCAAGCGCGTAGCGATCTCCTCGACCATGGGTCCGGGCGTCAAGATCGAGCCGTCGTCCGTCACGGCGCCGAGCGCCTGATTGATTTTGCCGGGCGTTAGCCTGGTATTTTAAGAATTCCCGGCCCTTCGGGGCCGGGATTTCCGGAGAAATCCGGAATTCCTGTCCGAGATTGCAGGTGGTTATCCCTTAATCACTTAAGCCTGCATGAGACGGGTAAGACCCGAATTTTGAAGAAGCTTCGCTTCGATGAACTCGGTTCGAGCCTTGGATGCCTTGTGCCTTGGAGCCGTCAGGCTCGAGCGCGAGGGGACAGGATCCTCAAGCGTCGCTTGGGATCTCATTGATCCCAGGAGGCAAAAGGCAACCCGGCAGGTCCGTTAACCCGGTCCTGTCAACTGGAGAAAAGCAGTGGAAAGAGCGGAAAAACGCGAATTCGTCACGGAACTGAACGAAGTCTTCAAGGCTTCGGGCTCGGTTGTCGTGGCCCACTATGCTGGTGCTACAGTCGCTCAGATGAACGATTTCCGTTCCAAGATGCGCGCTGCTGGCGGCACCGTCAAAGTCGCGAAGAACCGCCTGGCCAAAATTGCTCTTCAGGGCACGGATGCGGAAGGGATTTCCAATCTCTTCACCGGTCAGACGCTGATCGCATACAGCAATGACCCGATTACCGCTCCGAAGGTCGTCGTGGATTTCGCCAAGAGCAACGATAAGATCGTTGTTCTGGGCGGCGCCATGGGAACAACAACGCTCAACGCCGAAGGTGTCAAGTCGCTCGCGACCCTGCCTTCGCTGGACGAGCTGCGCGCGAAGCTGCTGGGCATGATCCAGACTCCGGCTACCCGCATCGCAGGTGTTGTTGCAGCGCCGGCAAGCCAGCTTGCTCGCGTGTTCTCGGCCTACGCCAAGAAGGACGAAGCCGCGTAAGGCGGTTTTTCGCTGTTCATAACCAACCAGTTCGAACCGAACAAAAGGAACTACAAAAATGGCTGATCTCGCAAAGATCGTAGACGACCTCTCCTCGCTGACCGTTCTCGAAGCCGCAGAACTGTCGAAGCTTCTCGAAGAAAAGTGGGGCGTTTCCGCCGCTGCTCCGGTAGCTGTTGCTGCCGTTGCTGGTGGTGCTGGCGGCGCTGCTGCAGCTGCTGAAGAAGAAAAGACCGAGTTCGACGTCATCCTCGCTGATGCCGGCGCGAACAAGATCAACGTCATCAAGGAAGTCCGCGGCATCACCGGCCTCGGCCTCAAGGAAGCCAAGGACCTCGTTGAAGCCGCTCCGAAGGCTGTCAAGGAAGGCGTTTCCAAGGCTGAAGCCGCTGACATCAAGAAGAAGCTCGAAGACGCCGGCGCTAAGGTCGACGTTAAGTAAGCTTGAAACTGCTTTGGGAGGTGGCTTCTTGCTACCTCCCATTTGCCGTTTTTCTGAACGAATTACCCAAAAGCCGCGGGCAAAACGGCTTTTGGGTAATGGGTTCTTCAAGAGGATGGTCTCAAACCGAACCGCGACGCAATCCGGCTGAGCGGTTTTCGGTTAGATAGACGAGATTGAACTACTCATTGATTGATGGGGTCGCCTGGCCAGCGGTTCCCATCCGTTGCAGGCCCGGGTGCAGGATTTTAAAGGAGCGACGATGGCTCAGACCCTTTCGTTCAACGGTCGCAGGCGCGTACGCAAGTTTTTTGGTAAGATTCCCGAAGTCGCAGAGATGCCGAACCTCATCGAGGTTCAAAAGGCGTCCTACGATCAGTTTCTCATGGTCGAAGAACCGAAGGGCGGCCGCCCGGACGAAGGTCTTCAGGCTGTCTTCAAGTCGGTTTTCCCGATCACCGATTTCTCCGGCGCTTCCATGCTGGAATTCGTTTCCTATGAGTTCGAACCGCCGAAGTTCGACGTCGATGAGTGCCGCCAGCGCGACCTGACCTACGCCGCGCCGCTGAAGGTGACCCTCCGTCTGATCGTGTTCGATATCGACGAGGATACGGGCGCGAAGTCCATCAAGGACATCAAGGAACAGAGCGTCTACATGGGCGACATGCCGCTCATGACGAACAACGGTACGTTCATCGTGAACGGCACCGAGCGCGTGATCGTGTCTCAGATGCACCGTTCGCCGGGCGTCTTCTTCGATCACGACAAGGGCAAGAGCCATTCCTCCGGCAAGCTGCTCTTTGCTGCTCGCGTCATCCCGTATCGCGGCTCCTGGCTCGATATCGAGTTCGACGCCAAGGACATCGTCTACGCCCGTATCGACCGCCGCCGTAAGATTCCGGTAACGTCGTTGCTGATGGCGCTCGGCATGGATGGCGAAGACATCTTGTCGACCTTCTACACGAAGTCGCTCTACCAGCGCGACGGCGATGGCTGGCGTATTCCCTTCAAGCCGGAAACGCTGAAGGGCGCCAAGACCGTTGCCGACATGATCGACGCCGACACCGGCGAAGTCGTCGTCGAAGGCGGCAAGAAGCTCACGCCGCGCCTGCTGCGTCAGCTGCAGGACAAGGGCCTCAAGGCTCTGAAGGCGACCGACGAAGAGCTGTATGGCCTGTTCCTGGCAGAAGATATCGTCAACTTCCAGACCGGTGAGATCTATCTCGAAGCCGGCGACGAAATCGACGAGAAGACCCTGCCGGTCATCCTGAACGCCGGTTTCGACGAGATCCCTGTTCTCGGCATCGACCACATCAATGTCGGCGCCTACATCCGCAATACCCTGTCTGCGGACAAGAACGAGAACCGCCAGGACGCTCTGTTCGACATCTACCGCGTTATGCGCCCGGGTGAACCGCCGACCATGGAATCGGCCGAAGCCATGTTCAACTCGCTGTTCTTCGATGCGGAGCGCTACGATCTCTCCGCCGTCGGCCGCGTGAAGATGAACATGCGTCTCGACCTTGACGTCGAAGACACCGTCCGCATCCTGCGCAAGGACGACATCCTGGCTGTGGTCAAGATGCTCGTCGAGCTGCGCGACGGCAAGGGCGAGATTGACGACATCGACAACCTCGGCAACCGCCGCGTCCGTTCGGTCGGCGAGCTGATGGAAAACCAGTATCGCCTGGGTCTGCTGCGCATGGAACGTGCGATCAAGGAACGCATGTCCTCGATCGAAATCGACACGGTCATGCCGCAGGATCTGATCAACGCAAAGCCGGCTGCCGCTGCCGTCCGCGAATTCTTCGGCTCTTCGCAGCTGTCGCAGTTCATGGACCAGGTGAACCCGCTTTCGGAAATCACCCACAAGCGCCGTCTTTCGGCTCTCGGCCCGGGCGGTCTGACCCGCGAACGCGCCGGCTTCGAAGTCCGCGACGTTCATCCGACGCACTACGGTCGTATTTGCCCGATCGAAACGCCGGAAGGTCCGAACATCGGTCTCATCAACTCGTTGGCGACCTTTGCTCGCGTCAACAAGTACGGCTTCATCGAAAGCCCTTATCGCCGTATCATCGACGGTAAGGTGACCAACGACGTGCTCTACCTCTCCGCAATGGAAGAGGCGAAGTACTACGTTGCTCAGGCCAATGCCGAGCTCGACGCTGACGGTTCCTTCATCGAGGAATTCGTCGTCTGCCGTCATGCCGGCGAAGTCATGCTCGCTCCGCGCGACAACATCAACCTGATGGACGTCTCGCCGAAGCAGCTGGTTTCGGTCGCTGCCGCTCTGATCCCGTTCCTGGAAAACGACGACGCCAACCGCGCTCTCATGGGCTCGAACATGCAGCGTCAGGCCGTGCCGCTTCTGCGTGCTGAAGCTCCGTTCGTCGGTACCGGCATGGAGCCGGTCGTCGCGCGTGACTCCGGTGCTGCTATCGGCGCCCGCCGCGGCGGCGTGGTCGACCAGGTCGACGCAACGCGTATCGTTATCCGCGCCACCGAAGACCTCGATCCGTCGAAGTCCGGCGTCGATATCTACCGCCTGATGAAGTTCCAGCGTTCGAACCAGAACACCTGCGTCAACCAGCGCCCGCTGGTCACCGTCGGTGACGTGGTCAACAAGGGCGACATCCTGGCAGACGGTCCGTCGACCGACCTCGGCGATCTGGCCCTCGGCCGCAACGTGCTCGTCGCGTTCATGCCGTGGAACGGCTACAACTACGAAGACTCGATCCTGCTCTCCGAGCGTATCGTTGCAGACGACGTGTTCACTTCTATCCACATCGAAGAATTCGAAGTGATGGCACGCGACACCAAGCTCGGTCCGGAAGAAATCACCCGCGATATTCCGAACGTTTCGGAAGAAGCGCTGAAGAACCTGGACGAAGCCGGCATCGTTTACATTGGCGCCGAAGTTCAGCCGGGCGATATCCTCGTCGGCAAGATCACGCCGAAGGGTGAAAGCCCGATGACGCCGGAAGAAAAGCTCCTGCGCGCCATCTTCGGTGAAAAGGCATCGGACGTTCGCGATACCTCCATGCGCATGCCGCCCGGCACCTATGGTACGGTCGTCGAAGTTCGCGTCTTCAACCGTCACGGCGTCGAAAAGGACGAGCGTGCCATGGCGATCGAGCGCGAAGAGATCGAACGCCTTGCCAAGGACCGTGACGACGAACAGGCGATCCTCGACCGTAACGTCTACGGTCGTCTGGTCGAGATGCTGCGCGGTCAGGTTGCTCTTGCTGGTCCGAAGGGCTTCAAGAAGGGCACGGAACTGTCGAACGCCGTCGTTTCCGAGTATCCGCGTTCGCAGTGGTGGATGTTCGCCGTCGAGGACGAAAAGGTCCAGAGCGAGCTCGAAGCACTGCGTGGCCAATACGACGAATCCAAGTCGCGCCTTGAACAGCGCTTCATGGACAAGGTCGAAAAGGTCCAGCGCGGCGACGAAATGCCTCCGGGTGTCATGAAGATGGTCAAGGTCTTCGTCGCTGTGAAGCGTAAGATCCAGCCGGGCGACAAGATGGCAGGCCGTCACGGGAACAAGGGCGTGGTCTCGCGCATTGTTCCGGTTGAGGACATGCCGTTCCTCGAAGACGGTACGCATGTCGATATCGTGCTGAACCCGCTCGGCGTGCCCTCGCGCATGAACGTCGGTCAGATTCTCGAAACGCACCTCGGCTGGGCTTGCGCCGGCATGGGTCGTCAGATCGGCGAACTGATCGAAGCCTACAAGGCAAGCGGCAACATCGAGCCTCTGCGCAAGACGATCGATCTGGTCGTTGGCGATGGCCCGAAGAGCGACGACGTTCACGAGTACGACGATGCATCGGTTCTGCGTCTGGCCGACCAGTGGAAGCGTGGCGTGTCCATCGCAACCCCGGTCTTCGACGGTGCTGGCGAAGTCGACGTCAACAAGATGCTGGCAATGGCAGGTCTCAAGGAAACCGGCCAGTCGACGCTGTACGACGGACGTACCGGCGAGCAGTTCGACCGCCAGGTCACGGTTGGCTACATCTATATGCTGAAGCTGAACCACCTTGTCGACGACAAGATCCACGCCCGTTCGATCGGTCCGTACTCGCTCGTCACCCAGCAGCCGCTGGGCGGTAAGGCGCAGTTCGGCGGCCAGCGTTTTGGCGAAATGGAAGTCTGGGCGCTCGAAGCTTACGGTGCAGCCTACACGCTGCAGGAAATGCTCACGGTCAAGTCGGACGACGTGGCCGGCCGCACCAAGGTCTACGAAGCCATCGTTCGTGGCGACGACACCTTCGAGGCGGGCATTCCGGAAAGCTTCAACGTTCTCGTCAAGGAAATGCGCTCGCTGGGCCTCAGCGTCGAACTGGAAAACTCCAAGGTCGACGATCTGCAGACGGCAAGCCAGCTTCCGGACGCAGCCGAGTAATAGCCTGTCAGGGTGCGCGCTGTCGGTCAGCGCGCACCGCTTGGAATATTGCAGCGCCGTTGGCGTCCCTTCGGATGCATGGCGCCGCAAGGCGGTTTTAAAGCGTCAGTCCGGTTCCCGGGATTTGCCGGCACTGTTCGCAATTCGAGGGCGTTTCGCCCCTAAAGGAGATAGGCATGAACCAAGAGGTCATGAATCTTTTCAATCCGCAGGTGCCTGCGCAGAATTTCGATTCCATCCGGATTTCGATTGCGTCGCCGGAGAAGATTCTTTCCTGGTCTTATGGCGAGATCAAGAAGCCGGAAACGATCAACTATCGTACGTTCAAGCCGGAACGTGATGGTCTTTTCTGCGCACGAATCTTCGGACCGATCAAGGACTACGAATGCTTGTGCGGCAAGTACAAGCGCATGAAGTACAAGGGCATCATCTGCGAAAAGTGCGGCGTCGAAGTCACGCTGTCGCGCGTTCGCCGTGAGCGCATGGGCCATATCGAGCTCGCCGCTCCCGTTGCCCACATCTGGTTCCTGAAGTCGTTGCCTTCGCGCATCTCGACGCTGCTCGACATGACGCTGAAGGATGTGGAGCGTGTTCTCTACTTCGAAAACTACATCGTCACCGAGCCGGGTCTCACCGCGCTCAAGGAGCATCAGCTCCTGACGGAAGAAGAGTACATGCTCGCCGTCGACGAATATGGCGAAGACCAGTTCACCGCCATGATCGGCGCTGAAGCGATCTACGAGATGCTGGCCAGCATGAATCTTGAAAGGATCGCCGGCGACCTGCGTTCCGAGCTTGCCGACACGACGTCGGATCTCAAGCAGAAGAAGCTGATGAAGCGCCTGAAGATCGTCGAGAACTTCATGGAATCCGGCAACCGTCCGGAATGGATGATCATGAAGGTCGTCCCGGTCATCCCGCCGGACCTGCGTCCGCTGGTTCCGCTCGATGGCGGCCGCTTCGCGACCTCGGATCTGAACGATCTGTACCGCCGCGTCATCAACCGTAACAACCGTCTGAAGCGCCTCATCGAACTGCGCGCTCCGGGCATTATCATTCGTAACGAAAAGCGCATGCTGCAGGAATCTGTCGATGCGCTGTTCGACAACGGCCGTCGTGGCCGCGTCATCACCGGTGCCAACAAGCGTCCGCTGAAGTCGCTGTCCGACATGCTCAAGGGCAAGCAGGGCCGCTTCCGTCAGAACCTGCTCGGCAAGCGCGTCGACTATTCCGGCCGTTCGGTCATCGTGACCGGTCCGGAACTGAAGCTGCATCAGTGCGGCCTGCCGAAGAAGATGGCGCTCGAGCTGTTCAAGCCGTTCATCTATGCCCGCCTCGACGCGAAGGGTTATTCCTCGACCGTCAAGCAGGCCAAGAAGCTGGTTGAAAAGGAAAAGCCGGAAGTCTGGGATATCCTCGACGAGGTCATCCGCGAGCATCCGGTTCTCTTGAACCGCGCACCGACGCTGCACCGCCTGGGTATCCAGGCCTTCGAACCCACGCTGGTCGAAGGCAAAGCCATCCAGCTGCACCCACTCGTCTGCACGGCCTTCAACGCCGACTTCGACGGTGACCAGATGGCCGTCCACGTGCCGCTCTCGCTGGAAGCCCAGCTGGAAGCCCGCGTGCTGATGATGTCGACCAACAACATTCTGCATCCGGCAAACGGCGCGCCGATCATCGTTCCCTCGCAGGACATGGTTCTCGGCCTCTACTATCTGTCGATCATGAACCAGAATGAGCCGGGCGAAGGCATGGCCTTCTCCGATCTCGGCGAGCTGCATCACGCGCTTGAAAACAAGGTCGTGACGCTGCATTCGAAGATCCGCGGCCGCTTCAAGTCGGTCGGCGAAGATGGCAAGCCTTATTCGAAGATCTATGAGACGACCCCCGGCCGTCTGCTGATCGGCGAACTCCTGCCCAAGCATGGCAAGGTGACCTTCGACATCTGCAACCAGGAAATGACCAAGAAGAACATCTCCAAGATGATCGACACGGTCTACCGCCATTGCGGCCAGAAGGACACGGTCATTTTCTGCGACCGCATTATGCAGCTCGGCTTCTCCCATGCCTGCCGCGCCGGCATTTCGTTCGGCAAGGACGACATGGTCATTCCGGATACCAAGGTTAAGATCGTCGGCGATACAGAAGCGCTCGTGAAGGAATACGAGCAGCAGTATAACGACGGTCTGATTACCCAGGGCGAAAAGTACAACAAGGTTGTCGACGCTTGGGGCAAGGCCACGGAAAAGGTCGCCGAAGAAATGATGGCCCGCATTAAGGCCGTCGAATTCGACGAAAAGACCGGTCGTCAGAAGCCGATGAACTCGATCTACATGATGAGCCACTCTGGTGCTCGTGGTTCGCCGAACCAGATGCGCCAGCTGGGCGGCATGCGCGGCCTCATGGCCAAGCCGTCGGGCGAAATCATCGAGACGCCGATCATCTCGAACTTCAAGGAAGGCCTCACCGTTAACGAGTACTTCAACTCGACCCACGGTGCCCGTAAGGGTCTGGCCGACACCGCCTTGAAGACCGCGAACTCGGGCTACCTGACCCGCCGTCTCGTCGACGTCGCGCAGGATTGCATCGTCACGCAGATCGATTGCGGTACCGAAAACGGCCTCACCATGACCGCCATCGTCGATGCCGGTCAGGTCGTCGCCTCGCTCGGCGCCCGCATCCTCGGCCGTACGGCCCTGGACGACATCGATCATCCGGTCACGGGTGAGCGCATTGTCGATGCCGGCAAGATGATCCTCGAGCCTGATGTCATCGAGATCGAGAAGGCTGGTATCCAGTCGATCCGCATTCGTTCGGCTCTGACCTGCGAAATCCAGACGGGCGTATGCTCGGTCTGCTACGGCCGTGACCTTGCTCGCGGTACGCCTGTCAACATCGGCGAAGCTGTCGGCGTCATCGCCGCACAGTCGATCGGTGAGCCGGGCACGCAGCTGACCATGCGTACCTTCCACTTGGGCGGCACGGCGACCGTGGTCGACCAGTCGTTCCTGGAAGCCTCCTACGAGGGCACGGTTCAAATCAAGAACCGCAACATGCTGCGTAACTCCGAAGGCAACCTCGTTGCCATGGGCCGCAACATGACGGTCCAGATCCTGGACGAGCGTGGCGTTGAACGCTCCTCGCAGCGCGTCGCTTACGGTTCGAAGCTGTATGTCGATGACGGCGACAAGGTAAAGCGCGGTCAGCGTCTGGCAGAGTGGGACCCCTATACCCGTCCGATGATGACGGAAGTGGCCGGTACGGTTCACTTCGAAGACGTCGTCGACGGTCTCTCGGTCCTCGAAGCGACGGACGAATCCACCGGCATCACCAAGCGTCAGGTTATCGACTGGCGCTCGACGCCGCGCGGCTCCGATCTGAAGCCGGCGATCGTCATCAAGGACGCCAGCGGCAATGTCGCCAAGCTCTCGCGCGGTGGCGAAGCTCGCTTCCTGCTCTCGGTCGACGCGATCCTGTCGGTCGAGCCGGGTCAGAAGGTGTCGCAGGGTGACGTTCTCGCCCGTTCGCCGCTGGAAAGCGCCAAGACCAAGGACATCACCGGTGGTCTGCCGCGCGTTGCCGAACTGTTCGAAGCTCGTCGTCCGAAGGACCACGCCATCATCGCAGAGATCGATGGTACGATCCGCCTCGGCCGCGATTACAAGAACAAGCGTCGCGTCATCATCGAGCCGGCAGAAGACGGTGTCGAGCCGGTCGAATACCTGATCCCGAAGGGCAAGCCCTTCCACCTTCAGGAAGGCGACTATATCGAAAAGGGTGATTACATCCTCGACGGTAACCCGGCTCCGCACGACATCCTGGCGATCAAGGGCGTGGAGGCTCTGGCTTCCTACCTGGTCAACGAAATCCAGGAAGTCTACCGCTTGCAGGGCGTTGTCATCAACGACAAGCACATCGAAGTGATTGTCCGTCAGATGCTGCAGAAGGTGGAGATCACCGATGCGGGCGATAGCCAGTACATCGTCGGCGACAACGTTGACCGTATCGAGCTGGAAGATACCAACGACCGCCTGATCGAAGAAGGCAAGAAGCCTGCTTATGGCGATCCTGTTCTGCTTGGGATCACCAAGGCATCGCTCCAGACGCCGTCCTTCATCTCGGCCGCATCCTTCCAGGAAACGACGAAGGTGCTCACCGAAGCTGCAATCGCCGGCAAGACCGACGGTCTGCAGGGCCTGAAGGAAAACGTCATCGTCGGCCGCCTCATCCCGGCCGGTACCGGCGGCACCATGACGCAGATCCGCCGTATTGCCACGGCCCGCGACGAGCTCATCCTCGAAGAGCGCCGCAAGGGCACGGATGCCGGCGTCGCAACGCCGATGCTGCAGGATCTCGCCAGTGAGAACAGCCCGGCCGAATAAGCTGGTACTGAATTGATCAAATCAAGACCGCCCGGAGCGATCCGGGCGGTTTCTTTTTGTGCGATGCTAAAATCGATGAGGCGAGGGGAGGCCGTTTCCGCGGGCGATTGTCCCGATCAGCGGAAGCGAATGATCGCGACTTCGCCTTCGAGCGCGCCCTGGTAGGCAGAAGCATGCGGCTCTTCGTCCGGTATATCCGTCAAGAGACCGATCTGGTCGAGGTCCGCCTCGATGAAGCCCTCTTCGGCCAGCGCGTTCAGCGCCTCGCGTACAGCGGTATCGTCGTCGGGTGCCTTCAGCATGACATGCAAGTCGATGCCTTCGCCGCCATCGGTCTCATAACCCTTGCCGATGATGATGAAGACCATGGGGCCGTCGGAATTGTTGTCGTTATCTGGCGCAGTAATCATGGATCTTCCTTCGGGAGTATCGAATCGACCCGGCGATTCCTTTTCGCCACCTGGGTCCGTCGGATGGAAATGTTCTTCCGTGATTCCTTATAGGGATTTTGCCGAAATACCAAAGTCCATCTTGCCGAAGGGGCGGCATTTCCGTATCCAATGCGCCAAATGGCTGGTTTGGCCGGGGTTTCCGGGCTTTATGACAAAGATAATTTCTTAACCGGCCTTGACGAACCGGCGGGAAACCAGTAGTACCGCCGCCATCGGAACCCATGTGAGGCATGGCTATTCGGGGCGACGCGCCTTGGAGTTCACCTCAAACAAGGTTCTAAACGCACGTTGAAGACACGAATGCTGCACGCACGACGCCACTTCTGGTGTCCTCTGCTTTTTCTGTGGTCCATCTGCGAGAGCGGATCGGGCCACGTTTTGCGCATTGAGACGAACGTGTGTCGGTGCCGGTGACGGCGAAAGTCATGCCCGCAAGGGTGTCGAGATAGATTTACAAGGGATGGTTGAATGCCTACCGTAAACCAGCTGATCCGCAAGCCTCGCCAGGCGCAGGTAAAGCGTAACAAGGTTCCCGCTCTTCAGGAGAACCCGCAGAAGCGCGGCGTTTGCACCCGCGTCTACACCACGACGCCGAAGAAGCCGAACTCGGCTCTGCGTAAGGTCGCAAAGATCCGCCTGACCAACGGCTTCGAAGTCATTGGTTACATCCCCGGTGAAGGTCACAACCTTCAGGAACACTCTGTCGTCATGATCCGTGGCGGCCGTGTTAAGGACCTTCCGGGTGTTCGCTACCACATCATCCGCGGCGTTCTTGATACCCAGGGTGTCAAGAACCGCAAGCAGCGCCGTTCGAAGTACGGTGCAAAGCGTCCGAAGTAATTCGGATTTTTAGATAATCCGGCGCTGCGCGAGGTTCTCCGCGTGGTTAAGCGTCGCAACAGTTGAGAGACGAGAAGTTACATGTCCCGACGTCATAGAGCAGAAAAGCGCGAGATCAATCCGGACCCGAAGTTCGGCGATCTGGTTGTTACCAAGTTCATGAATGCCATCATGCTGGACGGCAAGAAGTCCGTAGCAGAAAACATCGTATATGGCGCGTTTGACGCCGTGCAGGGCAAGGCAAAGCAGGAGCCGCTCGGCGTGTTCCATCAGGCTTTGGATAACATCGCTCCGCACGTTGAAGTCCGCTCGCGCCGTGTAGGTGGTGCTACGTATCAGGTTCCGGTTGATGTTCGTCCTGAGCGTCGCCAGGCTCTGGCCATCCGCTGGCTGATCACCGCTGCTCGCAAGCGTAACGAGACGACGATGATCGACCGTCTGTGCGGTGAACTTCTCGATGCCTCCAACAACCGCGGCGCTGCCGTCAAGAAGCGCGAAGACACGCACAAGATGGCTGATGCCAACCGTGCGTTCTCGCATTATCGCTGGTAATCCCGAACGGTTTCGGAAAGGCAGTCCACAATGGCTCGCGCATATAAAATCGAAGACTACCGCAATTTCGGTATCATGGCGCATATCGACGCCGGCAAGACCACGACGACCGAGCGTATTCTTTACTACACCGGTAAGTCGCACAAGATCGGCGAAGTTCACGACGGCGCTGCCACGATGGACTGGATGGAGCAGGAGCAGGAGCGTGGCATCACGATCACCTCTGCTGCGACCACGACCTTCTGGAAGGGCCGTGACGGCAAGACCCGCCGCTTCAACATCATCGACACTCCCGGCCACGTCGACTTCACCATCGAAGTCGAGCGTTCGCTGCGCGTTCTCGACGGCGCCATTGCGCTTCTCGACGCCAATGCCGGTGTTGAACCGCAGACGGAAACCGTGTGGCGTCAGGCTGAGAAGTATCATGTTCCGCGCATGATCTTCTGCAACAAGATGGACAAAACCGGTGCTGACTTCTACCGCTCGGTTGAGATGATCAAGACCCGCCTCGGCGCGACCGCAGTTGTCATGCAGCTGCCGATCGGCGCTGAAAGCGACTTCAAGGGCGTTATCGACCTGGTCGAGATGAACGCTCTCGTATGGCGCGATGAATCGCTCGGCGCCCAGTGGGACGTCGTCGAGATCCCGGAAGACATGAAGGCCAAGGCTGAAGAATATCGCGAAAAGCTGATCGAGACTGTTGTCGAGATCGATGAAGCTGCGATGGAAGCCTACCTCGAAGGCAATCTGCCCGATAACGATCAGATCCGTGCGCTCGTCCGTCGCGGCACGATCGACGTCAAGTTCCATCCGATGTTCTGCGGCACCGCATTCAAGAACAAGGGTGTTCAGCCGTTGCTCGACGCCGTTGTCGATTACCTGCCGTCGCCGCTCGACATTCCGGCTATCAAGGGCATTGATGCCAAGACGGAAGCCGAGATCGAGCGTCACGCTGACGACAACGAGCCGCTTTCCATGCTCGCGTTCAAGATCATGAACGACCCGTTCGTCGGCTCGCTCACCTTCGCTCGTATCTACTCCGGCAAGCTGGAGAAGGGCGTTTCGGTCATGAACACGGTCAAGGACAAGCGCGAGCGCGTCGGCCGCATGCTGCAGATGCACTCCAACTCGCGTGAAGATATCGAAGAAGCCTATGCTGGCGACATCGTTGCTCTCGCCGGCCTCAAGGAAACCACGACGGGTGACACGCTCTGCGATCCGCTAAAGCCGGTTATCCTCGAGCGCATGGAGTTCCCGGAGCCGGTCATCCAGATCGCGATCGAGCCGAAGTCCAAGGGCGACCAGGAAAAGATGGGCCTCGCGCTCAACCGCCTGGCTGCAGAAGACCCGTCCTTCCGCGTCAAGACCGACCAGGAATCTGGTCAGACGATCATCGCCGGTATGGGCGAACTGCACCTCGACATCATCGTCGACCGCATGCGTCGTGAGTTCAAGGTTGAAGCAAACGTAGGTGCCCCGCAGGTTGCATACCGCGAAACCATCACGCGCCTGACGGAAAAGGACTACACGCACAAGAAGCAGACCGGCGGTACCGGTCAGTTCGCACGCGTCAAGCTCGTATTCGAGCCGAACCCGGAAGGCGAAGACTTCAAGTTCGAATCCAAGATCGTCGGCGGTGCTGTTCCGAAGGAATACATCCCGGGTGTTCAGAAGGGTATCGAAAGCGTTCTGTCTTCGGGCCCGCTGGCAGGCTTCCCGATGCTCGGCGTCAAGGCGACGCTCATCGACGGTGCCTTCCATGACGTCGACTCGTCGGTTCTGGCCTTCGAAATTGCTGCTCGCGCTTGCTTCCGTGAAGCAGCTCGCGAAGCCGGCGCTCAGCTCCTCGAGCCGATGATGAAGGTCGAAGTCGTAACGCCGGAAGACTACGTCGGTGACGTTATCGGTGACCTGAACTCTCGCCGTGGCCAGATCCAGGGCCAGGAAAGCCGCGGTATCGCCGTCGTCATCAGCGCGAACGTCCCGCTGGCGAACATGTTCAAGTACGTCGATAACCTGCGCTCGATGTCTCAGGGCCGTGCACAGTACACGATGACCTTCGATCATTACGCGCCGGTTCCGTCGAACGTCGCACAGGAAATCCAGGCAAAGTATTCCGGTCAGAAGTGACCGGAATACCAATTGACCGATAACAAGAATTGATCCCTCAGGGGACAAGAAAACGGAGAGCCGGTAATGGCAAAGAGTAAGTTTGAGCGCAATAAGCCGCACGTTAACATCGGGACGATCGGTCACGTTGACCACGGCAAGACGTCGTTGACGGCAGCGATCACGAAGTACTTCGGCGAGTTCAAGGCGTATGACCAAATCGACGCGGCTCCGGAAGAGAAGGCTCGTGGCATCACGATCTCGACGGCCCACGTTGAATACGAGACGCCGAACCGCCACTATGCGCACGTTGACTGCCCCGGCCAC